>NZ_JBEPKK010000004.1:0-456586 GCF_040544675.1 Variovorax boronicumulans | reverse complement strand
AGAACTGCAAGCCGTTCACATGGACAGCAACGGCCAATTCGATCCTCGAAAAACTCACCCGCCTATGCGGGCGAATTAACGGGACAGGACACTAGGGGTCTGCGCGGCAGAGCGTTGAGGTGCTGTTTGGGCCTGGGAGAGAGCGACGCGGCGCGGGGGCAATCGAATTGGTCGTCGCTCGCATCCCGAGCGAGGCGTGACACGACCATTGGCTGACCTGATGACCGCCTTGCGCGGCGGCATCGGGGTGCAAATGCCCCCTCAGATGGCCCGCAGGGCGCACATTCTTCGCAGGTTCAGCGCCATGCACACGAGCTTGAACTCGGCCTTGACCTTGTGCAGCCCGCGCAGGCTGAACTGCCTGAAGCCCAGCACGCTCTTGATCCACCCGTTGGGCGCCTCCACCATCCACTTCCTCTTGCGGTAGGCCGCCTGGCCTTGGGGCGTCTTCAGCCTGGCCTCCATCGCAGCGGTGCGCGGGTATTGCTCGGCGTCAATTTCCAGCGCCTGCTTGCCCTCTCTGCCCAGCGCCACGATCAACTCGCTCGGACTGCCCTTGAGCTGCTCGAACACCGCCTCCGAACGGAATCCCGCATCGGCCAGCACCTGTCGTGCGTCCTCGCCCAGGGTGGCCTTCACCGCCACCATCAGCACCGGCAGGCGATCACTGTCGGCGGCGTTGTTGCTCAGTTCTGCCGCCACCACGATCTGCGCGGCCTCGTCCACCGCTGTGTGGGCGTTGTAGCTGTAGTCGTAGCCCCCGTCAGAGCGCTTCATGATGCGACTGTCGCTGTCGGTGAAGCTCTCCTGGGCGCTGTCCTGGGGCACGCCGAAGTCGCGCTTGTAGCGTCCGCCCTTGGGCTTGCCAGTCTTGTCTCGGAGCTTGCGTTTGTCGTCGGCGCTGCGTCCGCGGGCGGCGTCGGCCTCTTGCTGGCGCTGCTCCAGGCGCAGCTTGGCTTCGGTGATCGCCTTGAGCCGATCCGCTCGGCGCTTGATCTCGCCGGGGATGTCCAGATCGGGCTCGTTCTTCTCCAGGTCGTCAGCAGCCTTGGCACAGTTTAGCAGGCCATCGATTTGCGCCTTGAGCTCGGCCTCGGCCTTGACCATCCGGTCATAGCTCATGGCCTTGTGACGGCTGGCGTTGGCCTTGAGCTTGGTGCCGTCCACCGCGACGGTGCCCAGCTTGACCAGGCCACACTCACGCGCCAGGCGCACCACCTGCACGAACAACGCCGCCAGCTCCTGCAGGTGCAGCGCCCGGAAGTCCGACAGCGTGCGGTGCGCCGGGTAGTTCTCCGCGGCCAGCACCCGCAGGGCCACGTCTTCGTGCAGCTTGGCCGCCAGCTTGCGCGAACTGAAGGTGCCCGTGGCGTAGCCGTAGATCAGCACCTTGCTAGGCCCCTAGGCAACGCCCGCGTTTTGCGGAAAACCCTGATCGACGGTCTCGGCCAGTGCCGTCAGCTTGCTGCGAAGCTCTGTGCAGAAGCCACTGTCACACGCAATGTGCTCGACGCACGACATACGTCACAGCGGCGCAGCGAGTGGTCGACATCACGGTCACGAGCGCCAACTATTTCATATTCACGATCAATGGCCGGCGCAACGCAACCTTGCTGCTTGGTGCCGAGGATCTCGCGGGCTGCAGGCCAATCTGCCGCGCATGCAGCATTCGAAGACATCTCAAGCACGGTACGGCAAGGCGCTGGCCGCATTCACACGAGTGTCGGACTTTCCCCCCCCAGTTTCGGTCGGTCAACGAACCGTGCATGCGTGATGCTTGGCAAGGAACGCCTGGCCACAGCATCAGCGGGCCGACCTTCATGTGCTCGATGACTTTCCCAGGCTTCGTATAGTTGCGATTGCCTGTCCTTGAAGTCTTGCATGTGGAGGGTCGATCTATTAACTCTCGAATACTCGACAAAATCTCACACGAATCGATTGACTGTGACACCCGGTCGCTATCGCCGTTGAGTTGCATATGCGGCGCCCGCATGGCAGACTTTGGTTCAATAAACTTGAAAAGCACGGCGCCTCCAGGCGACGTAGCTAGAGCCCAAAGTGCTAGGGAGGGGGGCAAAATGTCAGCTGGACGACAGCCGCGCAGCGGCATGCTTGTTCCGTGGTCGTCGCTGGGCGAGATGGGTCTGGTATTCCTTGCCAGTTCCATCGTTCATCTCCTGTTGTTGATTCCAACCCTGGTCACGTTGCAGATCTATGATCGTGTTCTGAGCAGTCGCCGCAGCGAGACCCTCTTGATGTTGTTAGCCGCCGCGACATTGGCGCTGGCGGCCTGGTGGGTCGTCGAGGTGGCCCGGGAGCATTGGTTTGCAGCACGCGCAACCGAACGAGAAGAACGGCTCGCGGCCGAGTTGACGCCGCTGCTCCTCGATGCACCGGCATACTCATTCGGCCATCGCGCTCAGCAGGTTTGGCGTGACCTGGCTGTTTGGCGAAGCTACCTTGGCGGCCCTGCCCTGATCGCCTTCTCGGATTTACCGTGGAGCCTGATCTATCTGCTCGTGATCACGGCATTTCATCCTTTGCTCGGCGGCGTCGCGCTCGTGGGCGTTCTGGTTCTCGTTGGCCTGGCCTGGCTCACCGAATGGCGGCTGCGGGAGGCCACGGCCATGGCCGAACAGGCGCAGGCGCTCAGCCATGCCAGAGGCGGTGAAATCACCGCCTTTGTCGAAGTCCTTCACGCACACGGCCAACAGGATCAGGTGACACGGGCCCTGACGGCCTTGCAAAATGGTGCGCAGCGGGCACGCCTGCGTGCTGAATTGCCAGGCCATAGCTTGAAGACACTGGGCAAGCTGATCCGCCAGGCCCTGCAGTTCGCGATGTTGACCACCGGTGCCTGGCTGGTGCTTCAGGGGCAAGCGACTGGGGGCGTGATGATCGCTGGCAGCATTCTGCTGGGCAAGACGCTGATGCCAATGGAGATTCTGATCGGCAGTTGGAAGCCTTGGCTGGAAGCGCGAAAAGCGGCGGCACGCCTGCAGCAGGCTCTCTCCGGACAAGACGGCCACACGGCCTGCGCGCCGCGCTCTGCGCGTCCCGAGACCGCTTTGCCAACATGCCAAGGCCGGCTCCGCGTGACAGGCCTGGGCGTCAGGTCCACCGCAGGTGGCGCCGCCGTCCTGCACAACCTGAACTTTGAGCTTCCCGCCGGTGCCATGCTGGCCATCCTGGGCGAGAGTGGCAGTGGCAAGAGCACGCTGGCGCGCATCCTGGCGGGCGTGATGCCCTCGACACAGGGTGAAGTCGCGCTGGACGGGGCGGCACTGCGGCAATACAGCGCGCAAGCCCGTGGCCAGGCCACCGGCTATCTGCCACAGGACGTGCTTCTTCACAGCGGCAGCATCGCGCACAACATCGCCCGCCAGTGGCAATCCACCGAACCGTTGACGCCGGCGCAGAGTCAGGCGGTCGTTCTGGCCGCACGCCGAGCAGGCGCCCACGATCTGATCACCGCCCTGCCCGCAGGTTACGACATGCCGCTGGGGATGGAGGCAGGGGCACAAATCCTCTCGGGAGGCCAGCGCCAGCGTATCGCGCTGGCCCGCGCCCTGTACGCGACGCCCGGTGGGCGGCTGGATGTGCCCCGCCTGATCGTGCTGGACGAGCCCAACAGCCAGCTCGACGCAGACGGTGACGCCGCACTCGAGCGTTGCCTGCACGGCCTGCGCGAGCTGGGCGCAACGGTCGTGGCCGTGACGCACCGCCCGCATCTGATCACCCTGGCCAGCCATGTCCTGCTTCTTCGCAATGGTGTGGCGGAAAAATTCGGCCCGCGCGAAGAGGTGCGCCAATGGATCGCGCACCACAACCAGCAGGCGCTCAAGGCGTCGAACCAGAAAGTGGCCGGCGCATGAAGTGGAACTGGCCACCGGGCGCAAAGTCCGCGTCTCCTTTATCGAGGACTCTTGCGGAGCAACAAGACCGTCCGCTGTGGCTGCTGGCGAAGCGTCGCGCCTTGCGCCTGGGCATCGCAGGCGCCATGCTCGGCGTCGTGGCGCTGAGTGCCTGGGCAGCCCTGGCCCCTCTGGCCGCGGCGGTCATTGCTGAAGGTACCGTCAAATCCCTGGGCAACCGCAAGACGGTTCAGCACGCCGAAGGCGGCATCGTTGCCGCCATTCACGTCAAGGACGGAGACCGGGTCGCACAGGGGCAGGCATTGATCACCTTGGCCGATGCACGCGTGGCGGCCACCGTGCAGAGCTTGCGCGAACAGGCAGCAGCCAGTGCCTTGAAGATCCAGCGCTTGCAAGCAGAGACTGAGGCGTCGAACCTGACATTCGAGCCGAGCCTGCGGGCGCTGCGCGAATTCATCGTCGACGGCGACACAACCTATCTGCAGAAACTGGCCAACCGCGAAAAGGACCTGTTCGTTGCCCGGGCACGTCAGCAAGCCGAACAAGCGCATTGGCTGAACGAGCAACTTGCCCAGACCCAGCGCGAAATCGTGACGCAGCAGGAACTGATCGCCACAACCGATTCGGCCCTGCAACTGGCTCGCCGCGATCTGGCTTCGAACGAAAAACTCAGGGCCGATGGCTTCGTGAGCGAAGCTCGATTGATCGAGCTGCAGCGCAGCGTCGCCGACTATCGTGCCCGGGCGCAAGGCACGCAGACCCAGCTGTCGCAGGCGCGCCAACGCGAGGCAGACATTCGGCTGAAGCTGTCTTCGCAAAAGACCGAATTCGCACGCGCCGCGGCCGACGAATTGAAGGAGGTGACGGCCCGGCTTGCACTCACCATGCAGGAACTGCGTCCGGCCTTGGACGCGCAGGCCAGGCAACGGATCACGGCGCCGGTCGCTGGCGAGGTGGTCGACCTGAAGGTACATACGATCGGCGCGGCCATCGGCCCGCGTGAACCGGTCCTGGAGATCGTTCCGGAGAATTCGCAGTTGGTGATCGAGGCGCGCATTGCACCCAGCGACATCCGCGATGCCCGGCAGGCGCAGGGCCGCGCCGATGGCGCCCACGTGATGCTGACAGCCTACCGTACGCGCGCCACGCCGCAGGTCGGCGGCACGCTGAGCTACGTGGGCGCGGACCGGCTGACCGATCCAAGGGGGCCGAATCCGACCATGGCTTATTACGTGGCGCATGTGACGGTCAGCCCCCAGGCGCTGCAAGCCGCAGGCAAGTTGGCCGGACAGACGCTGACCTTGACGCCGGGCATGCAGGCCGAAGTCTTCATCGCTACCGGCGAGCGTAGTGCCTGGCGCTACCTGTTCGATCCGGTGCTTGACGGCATCCGGCGCAGCCTCCGGGAGCGGTGAAGCACCTCTCGTCGTCAGACTTGCAAGCCTGGTTGTCGGCTGTAACCGATCCTCAGGCTACGGGCTTTGATCTCCCGGGCTGGCTCGAAGGGCCGTTACAGGCATTCTTCCCCTACAAAGGCGTGGTGCTGGGGCATGGGGAACTTGTGGCCGGACAGTTGAAGGTCACTCACATGCTCGCATCCGGTCACGAAGCCGACTACCTGCAGCAGATTGCCAAGACGTTCGAACTGTCGCAGCGCGGGTCGCTCCAATGGTGGTTCGCCAATCGCCAACCCTTCTTTATCGATCCGAAGAATCCGCCGCCTTATGCGAGTGCTTTCGAGATCGAGGAGATCGAGACATTCGCCCTGCGCAATGTCGCTGGCCACGGAGTGCTCAATGTCAAGGCTAATGCAGGAACCTACTTCGGCTTCGCGGGTGTCAAAACGCCCCTGTCGCCGTGGCATTTGGAGGCATTGCGTCTCCTGGCGCCGGTTCTCAACGACCTCTTTCTCTCGCACATTGCGCAAACCGAGAAGTCGGCCATGAGCATAGAAGGAAGTTCGGTCGCCATTGGTGAATTGACGCCCCGCGAGAAGGACATCGTGCGCCACCTGGTCGGCGGCATGAGCAACAAGGCCATTGCGCAGACGCTGGGGATTTCGGAGAAAACCGTACGCAACCAGTTGGCCGGTATCTACGCCCATTTGGCGGTACGCGGACGCTCCGAACTGATCGTGCTTCTGAAATAGTCGGGACATTTGTCCTATAGGAATGGCGACTGATTTAAATCATCATCACGGGAACAACGAATGCAAGCTCGAAGAACGAAGAGGGAGCACATGAACACAACGAATCATCCGCGAAGGTCCTTCGCGTGGCGTCGAACACCGCGCGGCAACTGGCGTGCAGTCGCCATGGCCTTGGCGCTAGGCGTCTCTATCAACCTGCTCGGTGGATGTGCCTTCACGCCAACGGTTTTGACCACGCCGGGTAACCCGGTGCCGGTGGGAGAAGTTTTTCCTGCGGCACTGTTGGCTGAACCCATCCAACTGCGTGCGGGATATGTGCATACGACCCAGCCGTTCCAGATCAAGGGGCCTAAGGAGCGATGGGCTGTGGCGCTTGGGTTTGTCAGAACCGACACAAATAGGCCCATTGAAAAAAAGGTGGACGGAGCCTATGACGTTTGTTGGACTGATGCTCCTGGCGAGGGGTTTCGTCCAAAGTGCAATATAACGACGCCCGGCTTTAGTTTGCGTTGGGAGTTGTTGCGTGAAGATGGAAAAATGGTGACGCAATACAAACATGACAACTTGGTAGAGCGCAGCGGCGGCACCTATGGCGCCACTGCCATTACTCGGACCTTGTCAGGATTTGGCGATCAAGGCGTGGGTTCCTATCGCTTGCGTGTCATCGTGCTGCGCGATGGCAAGGAACTCGACTTTCTCAAGCCACACATTCTCGTTAATCGGCCATTTTTCAGCTCAAGATCCATTGAGTGACCGGTTGAAATTCTTGTTTTCCGTCCACACCAACTTTGCAATACCAAAGGGAGCTACGCCATGGGTCAGCCGAGCATCACAATCTACGTAGACAACGTCGGTACACCGCATACCTTCCTCGGGCTGAATGACGGAAATGGAGGTGTGCAGTACTTTGGATTTGCGCCAAGTTCAGCGGGCTCACCACACGGGCCTGGCAATGTCGGAAGCGGACTCGCCACTCACGCACAAGGAGACCCAAAAAATGAACGTGCTGGGTATATTGACGATGTGGGTTGGAGCAAGACCGTTCCTATTACTGGAGTGCAATATGAAGCAATGAAGAATGCGGTTGCAGAATGGGATCGCACCGGTCACACCTATGACGGCATCGCGAAGTTTGGCGGGGAAAACTGCACGACCTTCGTTCAGTTTGTGGCCAGAGCCGGCAACCTGACTGAAATCAACACGTCGAGAACCGCGCTGCCGATCAACCTGATCCCCGCCGATGAACGCAGAGGGCTTTTCACGACCGATGCCGATGGACGCAGGTCGCCAGCGGATGCGTTGAAAGATCCGCTGCATACCCCTGGCACTCCTGCCTACGAGTTCAAGCAATCGCACCCGGAGCTTTTCCAACCCGCCACTCCCGGTGATCAAGGCACCAAAGATCAATCGACCTCGCAACTGCGAGAGAACCCGGACGGCTCGTTCACCGAGATAGTGACGCAGACGGAGGGCTCTTCGTCGGGCGACAGTCAGACCACGGAATACAGTTCCACGGGAGAAGTAATTCAAACAACTGAAATCGACGGTGCCCAAGACAACGCGGATTACTCGACGCGCTTCACGGCCTTCGATAAGCAGGGGCAACCCGACTTCACAGATTTCTATCGCGACGATGGGACGCGGGATCGCTCGGACAACGACCAAGGTGGCAGCCAAGACTGGGTGCATGCTGACTCGCACTACGATGCCCAGGGGCGCGAGGATTGGCGCAGCGTGACCATGGACGACGGTAGCAAGGTGTGGACGGACTTTGATCAGAACAATGAGCGCGGCGACCGTATCTGGGAAAACCGAGTCGATGCCCGGGGGCGCGAGGATTGGCGCAGCGTGACCATGGACGACGGTAGCAAGGTGTGGACGGACTTTGATCAGAACAATGAGCGCGGCGACCGTATCTGGGAAAACCGAGTCGATGCCCGGGGGCGCGAGGATTGGGCCAGCGTGACCATGGATAACGGTACCCGCAACTGGACCGACTACGATCAAGACAGCAGCCAAGGCTGGAGCCGGGTCGAATCGCTTTTCGATGCCCAGGGTCGCGAAGACAACGCCAACATGTTCATGGACGATGGGCGCCGAAACTGGTTCGACTACGACCAGGACGGCAGCAAGAACTGGACGCGAGTCGAATCGCACTTTGATGCCCAGGGTCGCGAAGACAACGCCAACATGTTCATGGACGATGGGAGCCGCAACTGGTTTGATTACGATCAGGATGGCAGTCAAGTCTGGACGCGGGTCGAATCGCACTTCGACGCACAAGGCCGAGAGGACTATGCCAAGGTTTATCACGACAACGGCATCCGCACGGAAATCAACTACGACCAGGACAACACTCAGTCTTGGGAAAAAATGGTGACCACATTCACGGCCTGGGGGCAGGAGTACGAGACCGACGTCATCTATGACCCTGGCGTTGTTGACCATGGGGCGCCGCCGCCGTTGACGCCGTTTCCGTCTTCAGGGCCTGGCTATGCCCCGATGCCGCCGGGCACTGCCTGTGTGAGTGCGTTGGGCGGCACCTCGTGCGAACCGCGGTATGACGTGGACTATGGGTGGTTCTAGTCACGCGAGGCGCTGATCGGCGGACAATTGGGAGCCGGGTCAATCCCACCCCAAGCGATGCCCTGCCTCGATCGCCTGATGGCGCCGGTCATCTTGGTTTATCCCGTCATGTTTCTCTATCGCCAGTCGCTTGAGTTGAGCATCAAGAACTTGATTGAGCTCGCCTGGCGATTGCTCGACAAGGAGGAAACTAGTGATCCTGGCTCCCACAACTTGGAGGTGCTTTGGAAGATGTGGGCACCGCCTTTATCCGGTCGAGCGTGGACCTGAGCAGTTTTCGAGGTGTTTACTCCTGGCAGAAGGACAGCCCAAAGTATCCGATTCGGGCTCAGGAGTTGGCAAACTGGCTGGATTCTGGAACCTCAGGTCTGATGTCGCGTACCGAGAAATACTCTGGCAAAGAGGGGTTCGAAAAAATCGCAGGACGCACCGGCATCGTGTTTATCCAGAACTACTGGGGCGAGGGACGTCAAGGTGACCACATAGACCTCTGGAACGGGCGGCGAATGACGGAACTCATGTCGTATTTCCGCGTTCAGTGGCATCTCTCTTGGGAGGGGACGCTCACCGACATGCGTGTAGCGCAAGCCATTTGGTTTTGGCAGGTTCTATGAAAATCCTACTTCGCCTCCTCTGCATTGTGCTTGGGGGGCTGTTGCTTAGTTTTGTTGTAGCAAAGGGCGTGCTCGTGCCAATCGGTCAGTGGTACGAAGTGAACAAAGCCCAAAGCGAGAGCGATCTCACTCAAGCCTTTGTAGTCGTCCTTGCCGTGCAGGCTACTTGCGCTATCGCGGGTGGTTGGTTGGGTGATTGGGCGTTTCGCAAATGGCGCCAGAGGCGGCTTGAGCGTCAAAAGCTCCTGTAATCGGCGGTTGCCTCACAGGTGAACTTGGCGGTGATTCGTAGTTCTTGACCACTTCGGTCAGCGCCGCATCTGCAAGCTGCAACCAGTCTTGGCCCTGGAGGCCAAGGCGCTGCGCGTCCATCCCGGCGACCACCCAAACTGAGCGGGCCCAGAAGCTGAGTTTGATGACTGGTTGCAGTCGAGCCGGGATCTTGAGCTGCAGGTGATAGTTTGAGCCGCGCTTGGCGCCTCCGACAGATGCTGGAGCGGGTGAAGGGAATCGAACCCTCGTATGAAGCTTGGGAAGCTGCCGTTCTGCCATTGAACTACACCCGCGGCAGGCGCGGATTCTAGCGCCAGTCCGGACGATGCCCGGAGCTGCGCATTATCAGTGCGGCCTTGCCACAGTCGGGGCGCGACAGAACTCGATTTGGCCAGCCATGGAAGCGCAAAGCCCATGGGCCCGCGCTCGATCGACCGCAACCGACCGTACACGCTCTCAAGCGTCCGTCCGACAGGGACAGCGTTGGCAAGTGCGCTTACTAAAGTTCTCTCGTCCACCTGACGGGATTGCGGCGCACCCATCTCGCCGATCTGCCCCGGCAACCCGCTGGGGTCCTATCGCTTCAGGAACCCACCATCATGACTTCCAGCAAACCCGACAACTTGGCCGCCATCCGTCTCAAATACTCCGTGCCTGCTCGAAGAGGCGGCGCGGTCGAGATCCGGGGGCGAGGCGGTGTCATTACCGGGGTGTGCGGCGACTGCGTGAGGGTCAAGTTGCTGGGCATGCACCGCGGGGTTCCTTTTCACCCGAATGAGATCACCTATCTGAGCGACGCCCGGCAGGGGCCGATGCCGGGTACGTCCTGACGCGCTTGCAAGCCGCCACGGTCGGGCCTGAAGCGCATGTGTCGCCTGGAGGCTGCCATCGCTGTGTGCCGTGGCCGACAAAGTCACAAATAGCTATCGATCGCATCGCTTTCGACCCGTCGAAGCCTTGCAGGCGCTTTCGTTCGTCGGCACGATGAATGCATGCAAAAGACAGATGTACTGATCACCGTGATCGACATGGCCCGCGCTGGCCTTGGCTTCACACCTTCGGACGCGATGGCCCAGATCGCGGAACTCATCGCTGAAGAGGACGTGGAAAACCCGCTCTACGACAGCCGGGTCGAAAGACTGCTGCGTCTGGGCGCCTGCATCTGGAGCTTGAGGCGTGACACCCTGGAAGGCAGGGCTCCCTCGGCAAGCATGCCGACGGTCGCTTCGGCCCGGGCCTTCGAGGACCTGAACCCGGCGTCGTGAGGGCAAAAAAATACCCGCCGTAGCGGGTTCGAGGAGCCCTCGCGGGCGCTCTAAGACAAAACAGAGAGCTCTTCTTTTGTGGAGCCCTGTTGCGTGACAGCGATGCAATCGTCGGATGGGACGCCGTTTTGAGATGTAAGCCAAAAATAGGCTGATGGCGTAGGACACGCCTAAAACCGTGAACAAGTTGGCAAATGGCGGTTTACAACTGGTGCTACCGCCAACGGAACTGTCGGCCCCGTCTGACATGACGAAGGAGCGGCAGGCCCTAGATTTTGTGAACTCGCTTCGAAGTGCGAGTTCTCTGTGCGTGACAGCACCGAAGAGATTCAACCCAGCACGAATGCTGGGTTTTTTTTGCCCGCGCGGCGCACGACATGTGAACTATTGCTGCTTTTTGCCCAGCAAGTTGCCCAACTGTGTCTTGTTGTGGCCTATGTCGCCGACCAGCCACTCCAGTTTTCGGACCGGTGCAGCACACTTCGCTCACAACGAAATAGAGGTGTCTCATGGGAGAGATGAATGAACTGTCACCTGAGGCGGGCACATTCCTGTGCCGTTTCAGCATTCCGATCCAGCTCGACGAAGAGCGGTTTCAGTATTTTCCTGTTGTCGGTGTGTTTAGACGCATTCCGTTCGATCAGGTGGATCGGTGGGTGATGCGCCCGGACGGCCGCGCGCGCACCGATCGCGAGCTGGCATCCGAGGTGCTCCTGGAGTTGCGCCGCCCGCTGGGCTTTACCGGCAAGACGGCGGCGCTTCAGTTCGACATCGGCGAGGTCATCGAGGTGGGCCGTGCCGCGGCCATCATCGTCGCGACGTTTCTGGCCGAACTGCCGCGTGAAGAAGAGAGCGCACTGGCGAATGCGTTCGAGAGCAGCGCAGCGTAGGGCGGGGGCCTTCGCCATTGAAAAAGCCCGCACGCGGCGGGCTCTGGAATGTGGTCGTGAACTCTCACGCGGTCCACGTTACGGCAAATGTTCAATTGCGGAAGCCACCTGTTGTTTTTCTCGTCGTAGTGACTTCGACGCGCCGGTGTGAGATTCGGCTTGCCTGGCCAGGCAACGCTCGGCGGTTGGCCGAGCGAGCCGAGATTGTATCAGAGGCGTTGTGGTCCCCGGCTGAAAACGAAAGTCCAAATATTTTTCGTTCTGCTGCTGCTTTTGGAGGCACCGCGTTGCAGGCCACGCCAGGCAACGATTCCGCGCGCTGCGCACATGGTTTTCCACAGCATTGTCCCCATTCGAAACGGAAAACCTGACATCGGCTTGTGCTACGCAAAAACGAGGGACCAAGGCGATTCCTATCTCGCGCATGAATATTGCCAAAGCCACGGGGCATGCAGAGCCGGCACCATCGAGGGCTCACTCTTGGAGCGCAAGATGAAAAACTTCAGAAGAATCATTGGCGGTGCTATTTCGCTCGCAGGCGTGCTGGTGCTCGTTGCCCAGCATTCCTGACGTTCGCCGCGCGGGCTTCGGATCGCCAGATCGCCGATGGCCATGGCCGACCTGCGATCGACGCACCGCCGCCTATCCCCCTGCGCCCGCTGATGCCCCGCGCTGTTCCAACTGCCGCAGCGCCGTCGACAGCTCCTGCATGTCGGCGGGCTTCAACAGGTGATGGTCGAAGCCGGCCTGGGCGATGCGAGCCCTGTCGTCGGGTTGGCCCCAGCCGGTCAGCGCGACCAGCGTCAGGCCCTCGAGCGCGGGGTCCGCTCGCAGCCTGCGCGCCAGTTCGCAGCCGTCCATGCCGGGCATGCCGATGTCCAGGATTGCCAGCGTCGGCCTGAAGCTCTCGGCCTGCTTCAACGCATCCGGGCCGTTGAAGGCCACCGCCGTTCTCGCCCCGATGATCTCCAGCAGGGCCACCAGCGACTCGGCCGCATCGCGGTTGTCGTCGACAACAAGAATGCTGTGCCGCGCGATGACGGCTTCGTCGGAGGCGCCGCCAGGTGATTCGCCGCTCCCGGCACTCTGCCGGATCAACGGCAGCGTCACCGTGAACTCGCTGCCCTTGCGGAGGCCGTCGCTCCTCGCGCTGACCGAGCCGCCGTGCAGCTCGACCAGGCTTTTCACCAGCGTGAGCCCGATGCCCAACCCGCCCTGGGCCGCCCTGGCGGTGCCGCTGACCTGCACGAACATGTCGAAGATCGAGTTCAGCATCTCGCGCGGGATGCCCACGCCGTTGTCCCGGATGCGGACCACCGCATGGCCGTCGTCGCGCTCGACGAACACATCGACCTGGCCGCCCTCGGGCGTGTACTTGGCCGCGTTGTTCAGCAGATTGGAGAACACCTGCGTGAGCCGCACGCCGTCGCCCTGCACGGCCAGCGGTGCCGCCGACAGATGCACTTCGAGCCGATGCCGGCCGGCGTCCATCAAGGGGCGGCTCAGTTCCACCGCATCGCGAATCACCTGATCGACCGTCAACTCGCCCAGTTGCAGTTCGATCTTGCCGCGCGTGATGCGCGAGACCTCCATCAAGTCGTTCACCAGGCGCACCATGTGATCGATCTGCCGGCCCATGAGCTGGTAGTAGGGCTTGGCGGTTTCCGGCGTCAGCGTCTTGCGTGTGAGGATCGCCAGCGCCGTGCTCAGCGGCGCCATCGGGTTGCGCAGTTCGTGCGCCAGCGTGGCAAGGAATTCGGTCTTGCGTTTGTCGGCTTCGTTCAGGTCGTTCAGGATGCGGCGCAGCTCGTACTGGCGCCGCCGCGCGCGCAGGGCGCTGCGCAGGGCGCTCACGAGCGCGGCCACGCGAATCGGCCGCTCCAGCACCGTGACGTTGGCCATGCCCTCCATGGCGATGGCGATGGCCCGCGAATCGGCGCCTTGCCGGGCCAGCACCAGCACCGGAAGGTCCGACCACGGGGGCTGAACCGACACCGCATCCAGGAAGCCGGCTGCGTCCTTGCCCGTCAGCATCTCCTCGGACACCAGGATGGCACCCGCGCCATCGCCGATCTGCTGCACCAGCTCGGGCATGGAGGCGCATACCTGCGTGGCGATGCCCGCCCGCTCAAGCACCGCGCTTGCCATCACAGCATCTTTCGATGTGGCCGTCCTGAGGAGGACGCGCAGTTGCGGGTCGTCGGGTGTTGCGGTGTCCGCCGTCACGGCACAGCGGCGCCAACGCCGTCAACGGGTACCGGAATGCCGCTGAGGATGCCCCTGAAGTGGCGCAGGGGCTGGCCCACATGCAGCCCGCCGCCGTCCATGGAGAAATCGCGGATGGTGCGTTCGTGGGCGCCGCCGCGCTTCTTGAGCACCGATATGGCCTGCCGCACTTCGCCCTCGAACTCGAAGTAGCGCAGCAGCACCACGGAGTCCGCCAGGTAGCTGGCATCGACGGGCGTCTGCATCTGCATGCCGATCAGGCCGTGCTGCGCACCGATCAACAGCGTGGCCACGCCGGCCTGTCCCAGGTAGGTCAGCAGTTCATGCAACTGGACGATCAGAAAGCGCTCGTCGGGCATTGCATTCAGGTAGCCGTTCAAGCTGTCGATCACGATGATCGCCGCGTTGTGCTCGGTCACGGCCACGCGAATCTCGTGCACCAGCTCGCCCGGAGAGAGCTCTGCCGGATCGACCTGCTTGATGCGCAGGTGGCCCGATTCGATGAACGGGTCCAGGTTCATTCCCAGACCGGCGCACCTTGCGCGCAGCGTGTTGACGCCTTCGTCGAAGATGAACAGCGCGGCGCATTCGCCGCGCTTCGCGGCTGCATAGGCGAACTGCACCGCCATCGACGACTTGCCGGTGCCCGGTGCGCCGACCAGCAGCGTGCTCGTTCCCTTTTCGATGCCGCCGCCGAGCAACTCGTCCAGCTCGGCGATGCCGCTGGTCATCCTGAGGAGCGAGGTGTCGCTGGCGTGTTCGTTCGCAACGAGCCTCGGAAAGACCTGCAGGCCGCCGCGATTGATCTTGTAGTCGTGAAAGCCGCCGCGATAGCGCTGGCCCCGGTACTTGACCACCAGCAGGCGACGTCGCGCCGAGCCGTAGTCCGAGTTCAGCTGCTCCAGCCGCAGCACCGCGTGCGCGATGCTCTGCACCTGCAGGTCGTGCTCGGTGGCCGTCATGTCGTCCAGCAGCAGCACCGTGCACTGCCGGCCGGCGAAGAACTGCTTGAGCGCCAGGATCTGGCGGCGGTAGCGCAGCGAGGTGCCCGACAGCAGCCGCAGTTCAGAAAGCGAATCGAAGACGATGCGAGAAGGCTTGAGCTTTTCGACGTCGCTCAGGATGCGCAGCGTGGTTTCGCTCAGTTCCACTTCCGAGGGGTGAAACATCGTGTACTGCTCTTCGGGTTGCAGGCTTTCCTGCGTCGGGAGCATTTCGCGCATGTGCAGCCCGACGAGGTCCCATCCGTGCGACGCGGCCACGCCACGCAATTCGGTTTCTGTTTCGGAGAGCGTGACGTACAAAACCGATTCGCCCCGCCGCGTCCCTTCGAGAAGGAACTGCAAGGCAATGGTCGTCTTGCCGGCGCCCGGCGTTCCCTCCACCAGATACAGGCGGTGGGGCTCGATGCCGCCGCCCAGCACATCGTCCAATCCCGGCACGCCACTGCTCAGCAGGGCTGCCTTCGGCTGACTCTCCCCGGGGCTTGAATTTTTGGCCTCCATTGTTCTGGCTCCATGAGAAATACTGATCAGTAAATTCAAACATGGGAGCGCAAAAAAGCCATGCAGGACAAGGCCTTGAAACCGGCCAAGCGCTTGTCGGCGGGAGCCGACTTTTCTTGTGATGCCCTGGGCGCTAGCGCAAGAAGACGTGCTGCATGAACTGCTTGATCGGGTACTGGATCACCGTCTGCAGCCGCGCCGGCAACTCCAGCGGCCGCATCAGCATCTTGAGCGTGGAGCCTGCGCTCAGGTTGGCGCGGATGGTCCTGTTCATGCGCGCGCTCAGATGCTGCACGTAGGCCGTGTCGTGCACGCGATGAGGCGCCCGGGCCTTCACGGCGTGGCGGATCGCGCAGTCGGCGTCTTCGCTTTTCAGCTCCAGGGTGCGCCGGCCGATGGTGCCGATCACGCGAAAGCGGCTGAGTTTTTCCTCTTGGCGGTAGCGGCGGAAGAAGCGATAGAAATGCTTGTAGTGATTGACCTCGTCGGTCGCGATGCGGGTGGCCAGGTCGTGCAGCACGGGCTCGGTGGTCGCGCGGGCCATGGCGCGGTAGTAGGTGGCGGTGCCGGTCTCGACCACGCAGCGGGCCGTCATTTCGAGGGCGCGGGTGGGGCCCAGCAACTCGACCTTGCAGTAGGTTGCGTACTCTTCGAGGAAGCCCTGATAGGCCGTGTCCCATTCGAATTCGGGCCACACATGGCGCACATAGGCGCGCAGGGCGCGGCCGTGCTGCAATTCTTCGGGTTCCCAGTAGTTCGAGAGCCAGTCGGTGACTTCGTCGTCGCCGCGAAAAAAATCGACCAGGTTGTGCGTGTACAGGTCCGAGCCGCTCTCGATGAACGAGGCCGAAGTCACGAGGTAGAAAAGGTTCTCGTCCGGACGCACGCTGTCGAGCGCGATGCGCGAGAAATCGAGGTCCTCGATCTTCCAGTGCTGGGCCTCAAGACCTGCCATGCGTTTTCCTTGATTCATGCTGTGCATATGAACAGGACGAAGCCGACTCGCTTGGGTTCGGTCATCCGGCTTCAGCGCGCATGTTAGCCGCGGCGAACCGATCATGCGCCCTGGCGCCGGGCCGAGGCCGGGCCGCTGCCCGGGACACATAGCAAACCTATAATCGTTTGTTCAAGCAAATCAAGCAGTTAGATCGGTTCAACGAGTGGTTTCGACGCGGGTCGCCATCGCCGGGCCGGCCTCGACAGAAGACGAAATCCAAAGATGAGCCAGCCCACAATCACGGTCGCGGACATCCGCAAGACCTTTCTCGATTTCTTCGCCTCCAAGGGCCACACGGTGGTGGCTTCGAGCTCGCTGGTGCCGGGCAACGACCCGACGCTGATGTTCACCAACTCGGGCATGGTCCAGTTCAAGGACGTGTTCCTGGGCGAAGACAAGCGCCCCTACGTGCGCGCCGCCTCGGTCCAGGCCTGCCTTCGCGCCGGCGGCAAGCACAACGACCTGGAGAACGTGGGCTACACCGCGCGCCACCACACCTTCTTCGAGATGCTGGGCAACTGGAGCTTCGGCGACTACTTCAAGCGCGAATCGCTCACCTGGGCCTTCGAGCTGCTCACCAAGGTCTACAAGCTGCCGGCCGAAAAACTCTGGGCCACCGTCTACATCGAGGACGACGAGGCCTACGACATCTGGACCAAGGAAATCGGCCTGCCGCCCGAGCGCGTGGTGCGCATCGGCGACAACAAGGGCGGCCGCTACATGTCCGACAACTTCTGGATGATGGCCGACACCGGCCCCTGCGGCCCGTGCTCCGAGATCTTCTACGACCACGGCCCCGAGATCCCCGGCGGCCCGCCCGGCAGCCCCGATGAAGACGGCGACCGCTACATCGAGATCTGGAACAACGTGTTCATGCAGTTCGACATGCAGCCCGACGGCTCGGTCAAGAAACTGCCCGCACCCTGCGTCGATACCGGCATGGGCCTGGAGCGCCTGGCCGCGATCCTGCAGCATGTGCACAGCAACTACGAAATCGACATCTTCGACGCGCTCATCAAGGCCGCGGCCCGCGAGACCGGCGAGAAAGACCTGTCGAACAACTCGCTGCGCGTGATTGCCGACCACATCCGCGCCACCTCGTTCCTGGTGGCCGACGGCGTCATCCCTTCGAACGAAGGCCGTGGCTACGTGCAGCGCCGCATCGTGCGCCGTGCGATCCGCCATGGCTACAAGCTGGGCCAGAAGAAGCCCTTCTTCCACAAGCTGGTGCCCGACCTCGTGAAGCTCATGGGCGATGCGTATCCCAAGCTCGTGGCCGATGAAAAGCGCATCACCGACACGCTGAAGGCCGAGGAAGAGCGCTTCTTCGAGACGCTCGCCAACGGCATGGAAATCCTCGACGCGGCCCTCGCTGGCGGCGCCAAGACGCTGCCGGGCGACGTCGCCTTCAAGCTGCACGACACCTACGGCTTCCCGCTCGACCTGTCGGCCGACGTGTGCCGCGAGCGCGGCGTGAGCGTCGACGAAGCCGGCTTCAACGTCGCCATGGAAAAGCAGAAGGCCGCGGGTCGTGCGGGTGGCAAGTTCAAGATGGACCGCAACGTCGAATACACCGGCGCGGGCAACACCTTCACCGGCTACGAGCACTTGGAAGAAAACGCCACGGTCCTGGCGCTCTACTTCGAAGGCGCCGCCGTGCAGGAACTGAAGGAAGGCCAGCCCGGCATCGTGGTGCTCGACACCACGCCCTTTTATGCCGAGAGCGGCGGCCAGGTCGGCGACCAGGGCGTGCTCAGCGCCGAAGGCGTGCAGTTCGGTGTGGACGACACGCAGAAGATCAAGGCCGACGTGTTCGGCCACCACGGCACGCAAACGCAAGGCACGCTCAAGGTCGGCGACGCGGTCAAGGCCGCGGTCGACGGCGAGCGCCGCAACGCGACCATGCGCAACCACTCGGTCACCCACCTGATGCACAAGGCCTTGCGCGAAGTGCTCGGCGACCACGTGCAGCAGAAGGGCTCGCTGGTCGATGCCGACAAGACGCGCTTCGACTTCGCGCACAACGCACCCGTCACGCACGCGCAGATCCTGGAGATCGAGAAGCGCGTGAACGCCGAAGTGCTGGCCAACGTGTCCACCCAGGCGCGCGTGATGGACATGGAATCGGCCCAGAAGACCGGCGCGATGATGCTGTTCGGCGAGAAGTACGGCGAGACCGTGCGCGTGCTCGACATCGGCACCAGCCGCGAACTCTGCGGCGGCACCCACGTGGGCCGCACCGGCGACATCGGCCTCTTCAAGATCGTGAGCGAAGGCGGCGTGGCCGCAGGCGTGCGCCGCATCGAAGCCGTCACGGGCGCGAATGCGCTGTCGTACCTGCAGGACCTCGAATCCACCGTGCAGAGCGTGGCCGCCACGCTCAAGACGCCCGCTGCCGAGCTGCAGGGCCGGCTCACGCAGGTGCTGGAGCAGGTGAGGGCGCTGGAGCGCGAAGTGGGCGCGCTCAAGGGCAAGCTCGCATCGTCCAAGGGCGACGAGCTCCTCGCGCAGGCGGTGGACATCAACGGCATCAAGGTGCTCGCGGCCAAGCTGGACGGCGCCGATGCCAAGACGCTGCGCGACACCATGGACAAGCTGAAAGACAAGCTCAAGACCGCCATCATCGTGCTGGCCGCGGTGGATGGCGACAAGGTGCAGATCGCGGCCGGCGTCACCGCCGACACCGTGGGCAAGGCCAAGGCCGGCGAGCTGGTCAACTTCGTGGCGCAGCAGGTCGGCGGCAAGGGTGGCGGCAAGGCCGACATGGCCATGGCCGGCGGCACCGATGCGGCGGGCGTGCCTGCCGCGCTGAAGTCGGTTCAGGGCTGGGTCGCGGAACGCGTCTGATGACGCAAGCGCCGCCCGGCGAAAAGTCTGGCGCGCCTCACGGCGAGGTGCTCGTGATGGGCGCGGGCACCATCGGCTGCTACATCGGCGGCCGGCTCGCCGCGGCGGGCGTGCCCGTCACCTTCGTCGGACGGCCCCGCGTGCTGCACAAGCTCGCGAGCCACGGCCTCACGCTCAGCGACCTCGAGGGCGCAAAGCACCACATCCCGCCTTCGGCGCTGCGCCTGTGCGAACAGGTGCCGGCCGGCGCCAGGCCCTCGCTGGTGCTTCTTTGCGTGAAGAGCGGCGCCACCGCCGAGGCGGCGGGCGAACTGGCTTTTGCGTTGCCTGCGGGCACCATGGTGGTCTCGCTGCAGAACGGTATTTCGAACAGCGACGTGGCCGCGCAGGCCGGCCCGTCGCTCAACGTGCGGCCCGGCATGGTGCCGTACAACGTGGCCGAGATCGGCGAGGGCGCCTTTCATCGCGGCACGCCCGGCCGGCTGGCCGCGCAGGACGATGTGGCACTGCGCCCCTGGCTTCCGGTGTTCGAGCGTGCCGGCGTGCCGCTGGACCTGCACGCAGACCTGCTGCCGGTGCAGTGGGGCAAGCTGCTGCTCAACCTCAACAACCCGGTCAACGCGCTCTCGGGTCTGCCGCTGCGCGAGCAGCTGATGCATCGCGGTTACCGCCAATGCTTTGCCGCGCTCATCGACGAAACGCTGGGTGTGCTCGGCGTGAGCGGCATCGTGCCCGCGCAGGTGGCGGCCGTTCCGGCGCAGCGCCTGTCGGGCCTGCTGCGGCTGCCCGACTGGCTTTTTCGCATCGTTGCCGCGCGCATGCTGCGCATCGACGCCAAGGCGCGCTCCAGCATGGCCGACGACCTGGCGCTGGGCCGCCGCACCGAGATCGATGCGCTCAGCGGCGAGGTGGTGCGCCTTGCGCAGGAGCACGGCCTGAGCGCGCCGCGCAATGCGCGCATGGTCGCGCTGCTCGAAGCCTGGCCGCAAAGGCCGGAGCGCTGGCCGGCACGCCAATTGCTGGATGCCCTGGGCCTGTAACGCGTAGCCCTGTACCCTCGGGGCCGTTGCGACGTTCGGCGATCAAGAGGGAGTTCTCATGCAGGTCCTGATTCTCGGCAGCGGTGTCATCGGCACCTCGGTGGCCTACTACCTGGCACGCGCCGGCCAACAGGTGACGGTGCCGGAGCGCCAACCCGCCCCCGCGCTCGAAACCAGCTTCGGCAACGCAGGCGAAGTCTCGCCCGGCTACTCGGCGCCGTGGGCCGGGCCCGGCGTGCCGGTCAAGGCCGTCAAGTGGATGCTCATGCGGCACAGCCCGCTGGTCATCAAGCCCATGCTCGACCCTGCGATGTGGCGCTGGGGGCTGGCGATGCTGCGCAACTGCACGCAGGCGCGCTACGAACTCAACAAGGGCCGCATGGTGCGGCTGGCCGAATACAGCCGCGATTGCATGAAGGCTCTGCGCGCCGACACCGGCATCCGGTACGACGAGCGCATGCAGGGCACGCTGCAGCTCTTTCGCACGCAGCAGCAACTGGACGGCACATACAAGGATGTCGAGGTGCTCAAGGCCTCGGGCGTGCCCTACCAGGTGCTCGACCGCGACGGCTGCGTGCAATACGAACCCGCGCTCGCGGCGGTAAAAGACAAGTTCGTCGGTGGCCTTCGCCTGCCGGGCGATGAGACCGGCGACTGCTTCAAGTTCACGCAGGCCCTGGCCAAGCTGGCGGAAGCCGAGGGCGTGATCTACAGGTTCGGCGTGAACATCCAGGCCATCGAACACGATGCGAACAAGGGCGTGACCGCGGTGCGCACCGACCAGGGCAGCTTCACCGCCGACCGCTACGTGGTCGCGCTGGGCAGCTACTCGCCGGCGCTGGTCAAGCCACTGGGCATCGACCTGCCGGTGTACCCGGTCAAGGGCTTCTCGATCACCGTGCCGATCAGCGATGCCAGCGGCGCACCCGAATCCACCGTGATGGACGAGACCTTCAAGGTCGCCGTCACGCGGCTGGGCGACCGCATTCGTGTGGGCGGCACGGCGCAGCTCTCGGGCTTCGACCTGCGGCTGGATGCGAGCCGGCGCGACACGCTGGAGCACGTGGTGACCGACCTGTTCCCCAAGGGCGGCCACGTGCGCGACGCCTCCTTCTGGACCGGCCTTCGCCCGATGACGCCCGACGGCACGCCGCTCATCGGCGCCACGCGCATTCCCAACCTGATGCTGAGCACCGGCCACGGCACGCTCGGTTGGACGATGGCTGCAGGCACTGGCCGCGTGATGGCCGACCTGATCAGAGGCAAGGCGCCGGAGATCGACATGGAAGGGCTGACAGCGGCGCGCTACGGCACATAGCCGAAGGCTGTTCGCAGGCGCCGGTTGAAGCCTTCAAGTCCTGGTTAACAACGGGCGGATGCTTCGTCGCCATCAAGGCGCGACGATCGCGCCTTCGATGCGGTGGCGCTTCAGTGCATCGGCGACGAAGCCGCTCGCCTTCATCTCCTCGACGAAGGCGGCGAGCAGCGCTTGCGCCTCGGCGCCGCGGCTGGCCGGCGTGCCCATCGCCTGCTGGATCACCATGAAGCGCCCCGGCAGCACACGCACGCCCGGTGCGCGCGCGGCTTCGCCTTCGAGCAACTGGCGGATGCCGGCCGCCACTTCGACATCGCCGGCACGCACGGCGGCGAGCGCAGGGCCTGCGCCTTGCAGCCGGACGATTTCAGCCGCCTTGATCTCGCGTGTGAGGAACAGGTCGTAGGCGCTGCCCGACCCGACCGAGATGCGTTGGCCTTGCGCATCGACCTGCGCGTTGTCGGTCAGCGCCGACGATTCGGGCACGAGGTAGCTGCCCTCGATCAGCACATAGGGCGCGGTGAAGCGCAGGCCTTCGCTGCGCGCGGGATCGACAGCGAAGAAGCCGATGTCGGCCTTCTCGTTCTTTACCGCATCGACCGAGGCCGCGGCCTTCTCGAACACCACGAGCTCGATGCCCACGCCGAGCCGCCGCGCGAACTCGTGCGCGAGGTCGATGGACACGCCCACCGGTTCGCCACTTGCGGCGTCCTTGTTGGCGAGGATCGGGTTGCCCAGGTTGATGGAGGCACGCAGCGTGCCGGTCGGCGCGAAGGCCGAAACAAGGGCGGGGGAGAGCGTCGGCAGGGTCATGGCGTCCAATCGTCGAGCGAGGCGGAAGGGGGGCGCCAGTTTACTCAGCCACTGTGGTGCTGCAGCAGTGGCATCCGATGCCCTTCGGGCGCCGCAAGCAGCCGTTCAGCGCACCGTCAGCGGCTGCAGCCCGGTCTTCGAAATGGTCGGCGCCGCAGCCGGCGAGTTGAGGTAGCGAATCAACTGGCGTGCCGCCTCGGGCTGCTTCGATGCGGTGGCAATGCCGGCCGAGAACAACGTGTTCTGTTGCACCTCGGCGGGCAGCGGGCCGATGTAGTCGATGCCTGGAATCGGAAGTAACTCGCTCACCTGCTGCAGGCCCAGCACCGCATCGCCGCGCGCGACGACAGTGCCGACGCGCTCGCTCAGGATGCGCTTGCTCTTGGGCTTGACCTGGTCCTCGATGCCCAGCTTTCGCAGCAGCTGGGTCTCGTAGTAGGTGCCGCTCGCGCTGGCCGAGTAGGCAATGGAAGGCGCCGCGAGCAGCGTGCGCTTGAGCGCATCGACGGTGCTGATGTCGGGCCGGGGCGCGCCCTTGCGCACCGCGAAGCCGATGGCCGAGCGCACCAGGTCGACCTGGCTGCCGGGCACCACCTTGCCCTGCACCACGAGCGCATCGAGCGCCGGGCGCGCAAGGATCACCACGTCGGCCGGCTCGTTGCGTGCGAGGCGGCTGGGAATGGAGTCTTCGGCGTTGCCCATCGAGGCGCCGTAGGCGGTCTTCACCGTACGGCCGCTCAGGCGTTCGAACTCGGGGCGCAGGTCGTTGTAGGCCGCGGTGAAGCCGCCGGAGGTCATGACGTGGAGGTCGCCCGTGGCGGCCGCGGGTTTGCTGTTGTCGCCGCCAAAGCTGCCGCAGCCGGCGAGCGCCAGGGCCGCGATCAACGGGAATGCGGCGCGGCGGGTCAGGAAGGAAAGAGGCTTCACGATGTCTCCTGTGGAAAGAGGGCGGCAGCGTGGACGCTGCCTGCCGTGGTCATCGTAGGAGCCGAAGCTGTCAATCCGCCTTCATCGGCTTAGTGGTTACTACCGAGTGCGAACGGGCTTCCGGGCCGGCTTCGGCTTGTCGGCCGCATCCCGCAGGCACTGCGCAAACTGCGCGACCACCGGCGTATTGCCGCGGGCCTTGCGCTGAAGCAGGCCGATCTCGCGGTGGAAGGTGGACTTGCCGAGCGTCAGCGTGCGCACGCCGGCCGGCAGCGGCAGGTGAGCCTCCCCCAGCGGCACCAGCGCGACACCCAGGCCCTGGGCCGCAAGATGGATGAGGGCGGGAATCTCGTCCACCTCGACGGCATCGTTCACCTGCAAGGCTTCGTGCCGAAGAAAGCGCTCGACCATGCGCCCGCCGAACGATGCGCGGTCGTAGCGCAGGAACGGCTGCGCCTGGATGAGCGTGCGCCAGTTCTTGCCCGGTGTGTCGGCCGGCACCGCGAGCACATAGGGCTCGCGCACGAGCGGCTGCCACGCCAGGTCGGGGAGGATGCCGAAGGGCGGCTTGATGATGACGGCCGCATCGATGGTGCCCGCATCCAGGTCGTCCATGAGCCGCATCGACACGCCCGGCGACACATGCACGCGCAGCAGCGGATGGCTCTGGCGCAGCCGTGCGAGCGCGCGTGCCATCAGCGTCGGCTGCGTGGAGGCGATGGCACCGATGCGCAGCAAGCCGCGGTTGGTTGCGTCGTCGGGCAGCTCGCCCAGCCTGTCGCAGAGGGCGCAGATCTCCTCGGCGCGCGCCAGCGTGGTCTCTCCCGCGGCATTCAGCGTGGCAGAACGGCCGGTGCGGTCGAAGACCTCGAAGCCCAGCGTTTCCTCCAGCCGTCGGATCTGGCTGCTGACCGCCGACTGCGTGAGGCCGATGCGCTCGCCCGCCGCGGCAAAGGTGCCGTGGCGGCAGACGGCGATGAAGGTTCGCAGTTCGTTGATCATGGAGATTCATCGAAATTGGTGGAGCTCAGCGAAGAAATATATCGCTTTATCAAATGAAACCGGCTGCTTAAAGTCCAGGCACCCACGAACCTTCTTGCATGCAGCCGAACCCATGAGCACGCTTCAAACCCGCATTCCTTTCCACCTCGCCTTTCCCGTTCGCGACATCGCCGAGGCCCGCGCCTTTTACGGCGAGTTGCTCGGTTGCCCCGAAGGCCGAAGCGCGCCCGAGTGGGTGGATTTCGACTTCTACGGCCACCAGATCGTGGCGCACCTGGCCCCGGACGAATGCGGCCACAAGGCGCAGAACGCCGTCGACGGCCACGATGTGCCCGTGCGCCACTTCGGCGCGATTCTTCCAATGGATGCCTGGCAGGCGCTGGCCGACAAGCTGGTCGCGCGCAAGACGCAGTTCGTGATCGAGCCCTACATCCGCTTCAAGGGCGAGCCGGGCGAGCAGGCGACCATGTTCTTCCTGGACCCCTCGGGCAATGCGATCGAGATGAAGTCGTTCGCGAACCTGGATTCGCTGTTCGCGGTCTGAGGCGGACCGCGCACTATCGACAGGCGCGTTTCAGACCAGATCGAAGCAGCAGCCCGCGTAGTAGGGCTTGTCGCCCCCGTCCACAAAGGGCACCTCGATCGGCTTGCCCTCGTTGCGCCAGGCGTCGCGCTTCCTGTAGCCCGAGCGGGTGAGCGTTGCCAGCAGCTCCTCGTGGTGCTGGATGCGGTAGGGGCACACAGCCACGCCGATGCTGTTGAGCGTGTAGATCGTTCGCTCGGGATGCACGGCTGTCGTGTTCAGCACGATGCGCTTCGGCTTGGCTTGCAGCGTCGAGAGCATCTCGTCGATGCGCACCGGCAGGTATTGCAGGCTGCCCGATGCATACAGCACGTCGCAGCCGCTCGCCTCGCGGTAGTCGGTCGTAAAGGCGAGTTGGCCGGTGACCTCGCGCTGCACGGCCACCGCGCGCCCGTTCTCGATGACGCTGGGCACGTCGCACACGGTCCAGCGCAGGCTGTCGGGGTAGCTCAGCACGCGGCGGAACGCGTAGTACTTGATGCCGATGTGGCCGCCCAGATCGAAAATGCGCGTGAGGCCCGCATCGATCGAACGGCCAAGCCAGAACAGGCCCGGGTAGTCATAGAAATAGATCTGCGGGCTGTAGAGGTTGGCGGCCGAAGCGTGGTCGTAGCCCACGTCCTTGGAGGGCGGCGCACCGGCCTCGGCGGCAGCGAAGCTCTCGAACGAACCCATGAAGAGGTTCTCGTCCTGGTTGTTCAAGAACTTCTGCCGGTAGGCGGTTTCGGGCGAAGCGTGCGGCAGCAGGTTCGAGAGCATTTCTTTCTCCGGTTTTTTCCGCGTTGGTGAGGCCATTCTGCAGAGCAATGCCCGCGCATTCAATGACCGGAAAACCCGGGGTGTGGGTACCTACCCTTCCTTTGATCGATTCACACGAGTTGCCCACTCGCCAGTGCCGCCGCCGCCGCGCGCGTCTCCACGCCGAGCTTCTCGAAGATGTGCTCCAGGTGCTTGTTCACCGTGCGCGGGCTGGTGCCCAGGATCTCGCCGATGTCGCGGTTGGTCTTGCCCTTGGCGAGCCAGGACAGCACCTCGGTCTCGCGCGGCGTGAGGGCCGCGTCGGCCAGTCGTGCCGACGAAGCGCCCGCGGCACCGTCGCGCTGCATGGCGAACAGCAGCATCGTCTCGCCCAGCGCCGCCGCACCCAGGTTGCGCACCGACAGGCGCATGCCGGTGGCCGTGCCGATGACGACGGCGGCACCCGCCGCGAGCACCGGTTGCAGCGACTGCGGCAGGAGGCCCGGCGACACCGGGTCTTCGAGCGCATGCAGCCACAGCGCCGCTTGCGGCGAGCGCCATGCGATGCGCCCGCGCGTGTCGACGAACACCACGCCCATGCCCGCCACGTCGACCGCATCGCGCGCCATGCGGGTGATGCGGGCGTTGCGCGCATGCGTGTGCAGGCGTGCCAGCACCTCCTGCGCGCGGATGGGCTTGACCACGTAATCCACACCGCCGCACTCGAAGCCTTCGACCACATGTGCGGTTTCCGACAGGCCCGTCATGAACAGCACCGGAATGTGCGCGAGCGCCAGGTTGGCCTTGATGCGCCTGCAGGTCTCGAAGCCCGAGAGGCCGGGCATCAGGCCGTCGAGCAGGATGGCGTCGGGCACCACCAGCTCGAGCCGCTGCAGCGCGGCCTCGCCGTCGGCCGCCACCAGCACGGTGTAGCCGCTGGCCTCCAGCGTGTCGCACAGCATGCCGAGGCTGCTGGGGGCGTCGTCCACCACCAGCACCACGGGGCGTTCGGATTCAGGACGAAAGGATGGAGCCGTGGGGGTTGTCTGCATCTTCTGCCAGTGCGTTGCGGAGGTTGTCGAGTTCGAAGCGGGTGACCATGCCGCGCAGCCAGGTGCAGGTGGCTGCCGCCGCGGGCGATGCGGCAGCCAGCCGGTCGAGCGCCGTCTGCAGGCCGCGCACATGGCCCATCTGAACCAGGCGCATCAGCTCGGCGCGGTCGTCTTCGGTCAGCAGCAGCTGCACAGGGCGCATGGCCGTTTCTTCTTCGTTCGAAGGCGGCAAGGCATCGCTGACCGTCAGCCATTCGAGGCCCAGGTGGCGCTCCAGCGTGGCGATCAGCTCCGATTCGATGACCGGCTTGCCCACGAAGGCCTGGCAACCCGCGGCGCGCAGGCGCTCGGGCTGGTTCTCGAACATGTTGGCCGAGACGATGATGATCGGGATGCTCTCGAAGCCCGAGGCGCGCACCGAGGTGGCGGTCTGCCAGCCGTCCATGTCGTCCATGGTCAGGTCCAGCAGGATGGCCGAGGGCAGTTCTTCGCGCAGGCTGTCCAGGCACTCGGTGCCGCTCGCGGCCTCGCGCACCTCGAAGCCCAGCGGCATCAGCATGCCGGCGAGCATCTGGCGCTGCACCGGCTGGTCGTCCACCACCAGCAGCGTGCGGCGCGCGCCGATGTAGCCCGACACCGGTTGCCGGGCGGCGCCGCCCCTGGCCTGCGGCCCGGGGTCGGCCACTTCGCGCAGATACACGCGCACGCTGAAGGTGCTGCCCGCGGGCGAGGTCTGGGCCAGCACCAGTTCGCCGCCCATCAGCGAGGTGAGAAGGGCGGTGATCGTCAGGCCCAGCCCCGTGCCTGGCTCGCCGCGCCGGCGCCCCGCGGCCCCGCGCTCGAAGGGCTCGAAGATGCGCAGATGATCTTGCGGCGCGACGCCGATGCCGGTGTCCACCACGTCGAAGCGCAGCACCTCGCGCCGCGCATCCACATGCAGCGTGACCGTGCCGCTGTCGGTGAAGCGCACCGCGTTCGTCAGCAGGTTGATGAGAATCTGCCGCAGCCATTTGGCATCGGCATGCACCCAGGCCGGTAGCTGCCCTGCATGCGTGTAGACGAAGGCCAGGCCCTTGTTCTCGGCTTGCGGCCGCACCATGTGCACCAGCTGGTCCAGGAAGGCCGGCAACGCGAGCGCGGCCGGCTCCAGCTGCAGCCGCCCGGCTTCGATGCGTGCCAGATCGAGCAAGCCATCGATGAGCCCCAGCATGTGCTCGCCGCTGCGGTGGATGGTCTGCACGGCTTCGCGCGGCGGCGCGACGGCATCGCCCTTGAGCAGGATCTGCGAGTAGCCCAGGATGCTGTTGAGCGGCGTGCGCAGCTCGTGCGTCATGCCCGCCACATAACGCGTCTTGGCCTGGTTGGCGGCCTCGGCGGCTTCCTTGGCGGTCTGCAGCGCGGCGTCGGTGCGGCGGTGGGCTTCGATTTCCAGCGCGAGCAGGTTGTTGTGGCGGTTCGATTCCTCCTGCGCCATCTGCCGGCTCTCGCTGCCCAGCACCACCCACCAGGCGGCCACCGCGGCCACCACCGAGAGCAGCGCGAACACCTTGAGGAAGGCCGTGGAAAGGGCAGGGTCGCTGGTGCCCGCAATGGCTTCCTGCGCATAGACCACGCCCACCACCGTGGCCAGCAGCGCGATCAGCGAAGTGGCGACCAGCAGGTAGTGCGCCACGCGGAAGTTGAGCCGCGCCGAGAGCGCCGGCGGCAGCAGTGCCTGCAGCCAGCCGCTCATTTGCTCGGCGGCGCGCGAGTCGGTCTTGCAGCGGTCGTGGCAGCGCGATTCGAGCGTGCAGCACAGCGAGCAGATCGGCGCGCTGTAGGCGGGGCAGTGCGCCATGTCTTCCGACTCGAAGCTGTTGTCGCACACCGAGCACTTCACGCTCTGGCCCGGCGCCCAGCGGTCGATGTCGGTGCGCGCGAGGTAGTAGCGGCCGCGCGTCTTCCACGCCAGCAGCGGAGAAACAACCATCGCGGTCGCCAGTGCGATGAAGGGAGAGAAGGCCTTCGCCCATTGGCCCATCGCACCCGAATACGCAAGCATCGCAAGCGCCGCCGCGACCAGCATCGCGACCAGGCCCACGGGGTTGATGTCGTACAGGTGCGCCCGCTTGAACTCGATGGTCTTGGGGCTCCAGCCCAGCGGCTTGTTGATGACCAGGTCGGCCACCAGCGCGCCCACCCAGGCGATGGCGATGTTGCTGTAGAAGCCCAGCACGTGCTCCAGCGCGGCGAAGACGCCCAGCGCCATCAGCAGGATGGCGATCGCCACGTTGAACACCAGCCACACCACACGCCCCGGATGGCTGTGCGTGAGCCGCGCGAAGAAGTTCGACCAGGCCAGCGAGCCCGCATAGGCGTTGGTGAGGTTGATCTTCATCTGCGACACCACCACGAACAGCACCGTGACGCCCAGGATCCACGCCGGGTCGCGCAGCACGTACGAAAAGCCCGTGAGGTACATCTGCGTGGGCTCGATCGCATGCGCGGCCGGTATCTCGTGCTGCAGCGCGAGGAACGCGAGAAACGCGCCGCCCATCATCTTCAGCATGCCCGGCACGATCCAGCCTGGGCCCGCGATGAGCACCGCGGCCCACCAGCGGCCGCGGTTGGCGGCGGTCTTCTCGGGCAGGAAGCGCAGGTAGTCGACCTGCTCGCCGATCTGCACCACGAGCGAGAAGGCCACGGTGGCGGCCGCGCCGAACATCAACGGATCGAAGCCGCTGCTGTCGGAGGTGCGGCCCACCAGGCCGGTGAAGTCGGCGTAGAGCTCGGGCTTCTTCACCATCACTGCGATGAAGGGGCAGACGAACAGCACGATCCAGATCGGCTGCGTCCACAGCTGCAGCCCCGAGATCAGCGTGATGCCGCGCGCCACCAGCGGAATGATCACGATCGATGACACCAGGTACAGAAGCCACAGCGGCCAGTCCAGGTACATCTGCAGCGCCAGCGCGAGGATGGCCGCCTCCAGCGCGAAGAAGATGAAGGTGAAGCTCGCATAGATCAGCGAGGTGAGCGTGGAGCCCAGGTAGCCGAAGCCCGCGCCGCGGGTGAGCAGGTCCATGTCCACGCCGTGGCGCGCGGCGTAGTACGAGATGGGCAGGCCCGTGAGAAAGGTGATGAGCCCCACCACCAGGATGGCCCACAGCGCATTCGAGAACCCGTAGCTCAGCGCGATGGCCCCGCCGATGGCCTCCAGCGCCAGGAACGAGGTGGCGCCGAAGGCCGCGTTGGCCACGCGGAACTCCGACCACTTGCGGAAGCTGCGCGGCGTGTAGCGCAGCGCGTAGTCCTCCAGCGTCTCGTTCGCGACCCAGGCGTTGTAGTCGCGGCGGATGCGAAAGATCTTCTGTCCGGAGACAGAGATGGAGACGGGTGGCATGGCGGGTTCTCGCGGCGGCGGTGGCATGAGGCAGGTACAGCAAGAAGCGCTCCCTGTGCTTGGTTCCACCGATGTCTGGCTCGGGAGTCTGCGGGCAGGACGGGCCGCGGCCGCTACGTTGAATGACGTATTCGCGTGTACGCAAGTGATTTCTAAAGTACCAGCCATGGTGCTAGCGGCACCGTCCGATGCACTGCGATGGTGCGCGGCCCATCCACTTTCTTTCTTCAACCTGCTGGAGTTTCCTGATGTCGCGTGATTCCGATCTTTCTCTCGATGCCCTGGCAATGCGCCGCCGCCGTCTGCTGCAGGGCGCCGCCGTCTTGCCGGTGATGGGCCTGAGCGGCCTGAGCTTCGGCCAGTCGCAGTTCCCCACCGCCAAGGTCAACACCACCAAGCTCGCGGTGACCGACACCGAAGTCACGGTGGGCCAGCTGCATTCGTCCACCGGCACCATGGCCATCTCGGAGACCGGCTCGATCCAGGCCGAGCAACTGGCCATCGACCAGATCAACGCGATGGGCGGCATCCTGGGCCGCAAGATCAAGGTCATCAAGGAAGACGGCGCCTCCGACTGGCCCACCTTCGCCGAGAAGTCGAAGAAGCTGCTGGTGAACGACCACTGCGCGGCCGTGTTCGGCTGCTGGACCAGCGCCTCGCGCAAGGCCGTGCTGCCGGTGTTCGAGAAGGAAAACGGCCTCCTGTACTACCCCACCTTCTACGAAGGCCTGGAGCAGAGCAAGAACGTGATCTACACGGGGCAAGAGGCCACGCAGCAGATCATCTGGGGCCTGGACTGGGGCGCGAAGGAGAAGAAGGCCAAGACCTTCTTCCTCGTCGGCTCCGACTACATCTGGCCGCGCACCTCGATGAAGATCGCGCGCAAGCACATCGAGAACTTCCAGAAGGGTTCGGTCAAGGGCGAGGAGTACTACCCGCTGGGCCACACCAACTTCAACTCGCTGATCAACAAGATCAAGGTGGCCAAGCCCGACTGCATCTTCGCTGCCGTGGTGGGTGGTTCGAACGTGGCCTTCTACAAGCAGCTCAAGGCCGCGGGCATCACCGGCGACAAGCAGTTCCTGCTGACGCTGGCCGTGACCGAAGACGAAATGACCGGCGTGGGCGGCGAGAACTTCGCGGGCTTCTATTCGTCGATGAAGTACTTCCAGTCGCTGGACAACGACAACAACAAGAAGTTCGTGGCCGCCTTCAAGGCCAAGTACGGCAAGGACGCGGTGATCGGCGACGTGACGCAGGCGGGGTATCTCGGTCCTTGGCTGTGGAAGGCTGCGGTGGAGAAGGCAGGCAGCTTCGATGTGGACAAGGTGGTCGCCAGTTCGCCGGGGATCGAGCTGAAGACGGCACCTGAAGGCTACGTGAAGCTGGATGCGAACCACCATCTGTGGAGCAAGGCGCGGATCGGGCAGGGGCAGCTCGACGGCACGTTCAAGGTGGTGGCGGAGTCGGCCGAGTTGATCAAGCCGGATCCGTTTCCCAAGGGTTACCAGTAAATCGCTGCATCTCTCCCTCCCCCTCTGGGGGAGGGCAGGGGTGGGGGCAAGCGGCGCTTGATGAAGCCTTGCGCTTGCATGCGCCGCTGTGCCCCCATCCCAACCTTCCCCCAGAGGGGGAAGGGGTCAACACCCAATACCCAACACCGGAACCTGTCGCCATGACTCTGTCGGACATGATGAACATCGGCCTCATGCAGGGCTTCGCGGGGCTGAGCCTCTTCGCGGTGCTGCTGCTCATGGGCCTGGGCCTCGCGATCATCTTCGGCCAGATGGGCGTGATCAACATGGCGCATGGCGAGTTCATGACCATCGGCGCCTACTCGATCTACCTGGCCGCACGCGTCACCGAAAGCATGGCGCCCGCGTTCATGCCGTACTACTTTCCGATCGCGATCGGCCTGGCCTTCGTGTTCGCCTTCATCGTCGGCTGGCTGGTGGAGTGGGGGCTCATCCGCCACCTCTACAAGCGCCCGCTCGACACGCTGCTCGCCACCTGGGGCGTAAGCCTCGGCCTGCAGCAGGTCTTCAGAACCTTCATCGGCCCGAAGGAAGTGAGCCCCACGCTGCCCGAGTGGCTCATGGGCTCGTGGACGCCGCATGAAGGGCTGGACATTCCCATCAACGGCCTCTTCGTGCTCGCGCTCACCGCGCTGGTCACGGCCGGCGTGCTCATCGCATTGCACAAGAGCCGCTGGGGTTTGCGGGTGCGCGCCACCGTGGCCAACCGCACCATGGCCAATGCCACCGGCATCGACACCATGAAGACCGACCGCCTGACCTTCGCCATCGGTTGCGGCATTGCCGGCATGGCGGGCGCGGCCTTCACCACCATCGGCTCGACCGGGCCGACCTCGGGCTCGCTCTACATCGTCGATGCCTTCCTGGTCGTCACCTTCGGCGGCGCCGCGAGCCTGCTGGGCACCGTGGTCTCGGCCTTCGGCATTGCGCAGACGCAGTCGATCTCCGAGTTCTTCATGACCGGCTCGATGGCCAAGGTGCTGACGCTGTCGCTGATCGTGCTGATTTTGATGATGCGGCCACAGGGCCTGTTCGCCGTAAAAGTCCGCCGCTGAACCCGATTCCTGTTTTGGAGAACGTTCCGATGAATTTCATCAAGGCCTCGATCCTGCGCTACCAGCTGGGCAGCCTGCTGCTTCTGGTGCTGCTGCTGGCGGTCGTGCTGCCGCTCTCGCTCGACATCTTTCGCCTCAACCTCGTGGGTAAGTACCTCACCTATGCCTTCGTCGCCGTGGGGCTGGTGATGGTGTGGGGCTACGGCGGCGTGCTGAGCCTGGGGCAGGGCGTGTTCTTCGGCATCGGCGGCTACGCGATGGCGATGTTCCTCAAGCTCGAAGCCTCCGACCCGATCACCACCAAGATCCAGTCCACGCCTGGCATCCCGGACTTCATGGACTGGAACCAGATCACCGAGCTCCCCGCGCTGTGGCTGCCGTTCAAGAGCCTGCCGCTGAGTCTCGCGCTGGTGGTGCTGGCGCCGATGGCCCTGGCCTGGCTGGTGAGTTTCGCGATGTTCAAGCGCCGCGTGGGCGGGGTGTACTTCGCGATCATCACGCAGGCGGTGGCGCTGATCTGCACCGTGCTCATCATCGGCCAGCAGGGCTACACCGGCGGCGTCAACGGCATGACGGACCTGAAGACCATGCTGGGCTGGGACACGCGCACCGACAGCGCCAAGTACATCCTGTACTACGTCTGCGTGGGCCTGCTGGTGCTGAGCATCCTGCTGTGCCGCTGGGTGCAGACCAGCAAGCTGGGCACCTTGCTGCTGGCCATGCGCGACAAGGAAGACCGCGTGCGCTTCTCGGGCTACGACGTGTCGAACTTCAAGGTCTTCACCTTCTGCCTGGCGGCCGGGCTCTCGGGCATCGGCGGCGCCATGTTCGCGCTGCAGGTGGGCTTCATGTCGCCCAGCTTCGTGGGCATCGTGCCGTCCATCGAGATGGTGATCTTCTGCGCGGTCGGCGGCCGCATGAGCCTGGTGGGCGCGGTGTACGGCGCGCTGCTGGTCAATGCGGGCAAGACGTTGTTCTCCGAGAGCTTTCCGGACCTGTGGCTCTTCCTGATGGCCGGACTCTTCATCGGCGTGACCATGGCTTTCCCGATGGGTCTTGCCGGCGTCTGGGAAGAAAAGATCCGCCCCTGGTGGAAGGGCCGCCGCGAGGCGCTTCGCAAGGCAGCGGTGCAGCCGCCGCCGGCCATGCCGATTACCTCATCCACCCCAGCTGCGCCAGTGGCGCCGACCGGATCGCCCGACCCTCACCTGCCCGAAGGTGTGGGCAGCCAACGCGCCTGAACCTGGAACACCTTCATTCATGAGCAACACCGACTTCGCACTCGCCGTGGAAGACCTCACCGTCTCCTTCGACGGCTTCAAGGCCATCGACGACCTGACGCTGTACATCGACAAGAACGAGCTGCGCGTGATCATCGGCCCTAACGGCGCCGGCAAGACCACGCTGCTCGACCTGATATGCGGCAAGACGCGCGCCAGCGCCGGCAGCATCAAGTTCAAGAACACCGAGCTCACGAAGATGGCCGAGCACAAGCGCGTGCGCCTGGGCATCGGCCGCAAGTTCCAGACGCCGTCGATCTATGAAAACCTGAGCGTGTTCCAGAACCTGGAGGTGTCCTTCCCCAAGGGCCGCTCGGTGTTCGGCGCATTGGCGTTCAAGTGCGACGACGAGGTCAAGTCGAAGGTGCAGGCGGTGGCCGACGACATCGGCCTCGCGGACAAGCTGCGGACCGAAGCGGGCCTGCTGAGCCACGGCCAGAAGCAGTGGCTGGAGATCGGCATGCTGCTGATGCAGGAGCCCGAGTTGCTGATGCTCGACGAGCCCATCGCCGGCATGAGCGCGCGCGAACGCGAGCTCACGGCCGAGTTGCTCAAGCGCATTTGCCAGAACCGTGCGGTGATCGTCATCGAACACGACATGGCCTTCGTCAAGCAGATCGCGCACAAGGTCACCGTGATGCATCAGGGAAAGATCCTCGCCGAAGGGCCGATGGAGAAGGTGCAGGCGGACCCCAAGGTCATCGACGTTTATCTGGGGCACTGATGAAGTCTTGTTCCTCGATTCTTCGCACAGGCCATTCGGGGCGCGATCACGCCGACGGTGTGCTCTGCTCCGCGAATGTCCCCCGCCCTTCGGGCTCCTCCTTTATTTCGCTGCGCAGAGCACACCATCAGCGCGACCGTCATTCAGAGCGGTCGTTGAACGGCGAAGCACCAACAGTGCGTCCAGGTGCACAGAGCACTGGGTGCTCCCCGCAGCGAAATCAAGGAGGAGGGCGAAGCCCGGGGGACATTCGCGGAGGGGAGTACCCGGTGCTCTGTGCACACGCCCTGAACAACAGCGCCAACAACAACAGCGCCAACAACAACAGGAGCCACTGACATGAGCAACATCATGCTGAAGGTAGACGACCTGCACACCGCCTACGGCCAGAGCGAAGCACTGCACGGCATCTCTTTCGTGGGCCACGCCAACGAAACCGTGGCCATCATGGGCCGCAACGGCATGGGCAAGACCACGCTGTTCAAGAGCCTGATGGGCGTGCTGCCGATCAAGAGCGGGCGCATCGAAGTGGCGGGCCAGGACGTGTCGCGCGACGAGAGCTTCAGGCGCGTGGCCAAGGGCATCGCTTACGTGCCGCAGGGCCGCATGATCTTTCCGACGCTGACGGTGGAAGAGAACATCCAGACCGGCCTGGAGAACTCGAAGACCAAGCGCATCCCCGAAGAAATCTACGCGCTGTTCCCTGTGCTGTGGGACATGAAGCGCCGCAAGGGCGGCAACCTCTCCGGCGGCCAGCAACAGCAGTTGGCCATCGCGCGCGCACTCGTCACCGACCCCAAGGTGCTGCTGCTCGACGAGCCCACCGAAGGTATCCAGCCTTCGATCATCAAGGACATTGCCAAGGCGCTCAACGAGATCCGCAAGCTGCGCGGCATCACCATCGTCGTGTCCGAGCAGGTGCTGAGTTTTGCGATGGACGTGGCCGACCGGCTCTTCGTCATCGAAGGCGGGCGGCTGGTGCACGAGACCGCGCGCGACAAGACCGATATCGATCACATCAAAGCCTATCTCTCTGTCTAACCACAACCCCAGGAGCCACTGCAAATGACGGACACGCTGATCAAGGTCGACCTGACCAAGTCCCCCACCGAGAACGAGAACATCCACAACCGCTGGCACCCGGACATTCCGATGGCCTGCTGGGTCAACCCGGGCGACGACTTCATCCTCGAAACCTTCGACTGGACCGGCGGCTTCATCAAGAACAACGACAGCGCCGACGACGTGCGCGACATCGACCTGAGCACCGTGCACTACCTCTCGGGCCCGGTGGGCGTGAAGGGCGCCGAGCCCGGCGACCTGCTGGTGGTCGACCTGCTGGACATCGGCGCCAAGCAGGACAGCCTCTGGGGCTTCAACGGGTTCTTCTCGAAGAAGAACGGCGGCGGCTTTCTCACCGATCACTTTCCCGAAGCGCAGAAATCGATCTGGGACTTTAAGGGCATGTTCACGAGTTCGCGCCACATTCCGGGCGTCAACTTCGCGGGCCTGATCCACCCCGGGCTCATCGGCTGCCTGCCCGACAAGCCCATGCTCGACATGTGGAACACGCGCGAGCAGGCCCTCATCGACACCGACCCGCACCGCGTGCCCGGCCTGGCCAACCCGCCGTTCTCCGGCACCGCCCACATGGGCAAGATGACCGGCGAAGCCCGCGACAAGGCCGCGGCGGAAGGCGCGCGCACCGTGCCGCCGCGCGAGCACGGCGGCAACTGCGACATCAAGGACCTGTCGCGCGGCTCGAAGGTGTTCTTTCCCGTGTATGTGGACGGCGCGGGCCTGAGCGTGGGCGACCTGCACTTCAGCCAGGGCGACGGCGAAATCACCTTCTGCGGCGCCATCGAGATGGCCGGGTGGGTGCACATGAAGGTCACGCTCATCAAGGGCGGCATGGCCAAGTACGGCATCAAGAACCCGATCTTCAAGCCCAGCCCGATCACGCCGCAGTACAACGACTACCTGATCTTCGAAGGCATCTCGGTGGACGAGAGCGGCAAGCAGCATTACCTGGACGTGAACGTGGCCTATCGCCAGGCGTGCCTGAACGCCATCGAGTACCTGAAGAAGTTCGGCTACTCGGGCGCGCAGGCCTATTCCATCCTGGGCACGGCGCCGGTGCAGGGCCACATCAGCGGCATCGTGGACGTGCCCAACTCGTGCGCCACGCTGTGGCTGCCCACGGGCATCTTCGATTTCGACATCAACCCCAACGCATCGGGGCCGGTGAAGATGATCGACGGCAGCATCGACATGCCGCTGTCGCACGACCTGCGCTGAACCGGAACAAACCATGCCGACCTACGACTACGCCTGCGGGCAGTGCGGCGGCTTCGATGCGCTGCGGCCTTCGGGCCAGCGCGACGAACCGGCCGCGTGCCCCGACTGCGGATGCGCGTCGCCGCGCGTGTTCACCGCCGCGCCGAGGCTCGCGCTCATGGCCGCGGATACGCGCAGTGCCATGGCCACCAACGAGCGTGCGCGGCACGAGCCCGGAAGCTCGCGCGACTACGCGCGCTTCAAGCATCCGGCGGGCTGCGGCTGCTGCTCATCATCAGGCGCGTCGCGTCGCAGCGCGACGGTGACCGCACCCAACGGTGCCAAGTCGGCGCCGTCGAAACGGCCCTGGATGATTTCCCACTAAGGCTGCGCTGACAGTCGGGCGCCGCAACCAGCCCCGGGCAATTCCCGATTGTTTCAATCCCGTGAACGCCGCGATTCCTTTTGCGGGCGTTTTTCAAGGGGCTTCAGGATCACACTTCATCTCACCAACCAACCGATTGAAGGAGATTGAAATGAATGCCTCGAAGATCCTCGCCGCTGCTGCCCTCTCGCTCCTGGCTGCCGCCGGTGCCCACGCAGAAACCTACGACGGTGTGCACACCGTGAACTCGACGGTGTCGCGCGCCGAAGTCGCATCGCAAGCCGTTGCCGCCGCACGCGCCGGCAACGAATACGGTGACGGCGCAAGTGCTGGCGCACAAGCCTTCAACTCGACAGCCGACCGCGCAACCGTTCAAGCCGAAGCTGTTGCCAAGGCCCACGACCCGCTCGCCAGCCTGGACCGCCGCGCCTTCTACCGCGACGAAGTGCCGCAGGCCTACAAGAAGCCCAGCGTGTCGTTCACGCGCCAAGCGGGCCTCTGAGCGAGCGTTTGATTGCCGGTCGTCCATCGATGACCGGCGCGATGCAGAAAGGGCCTTCGGGCCCTTTTCTCGTTGCTGCGGCCTTCAGGCTTGCCGCGCCCGCGGCTTGCTGTAGGTCAGCAGCCTTCCCCGGTAGGCCACACGGTGCGCTGAAGCGCGTTGATCGAGCCGCTCTTCGCACATCCCGAAGCCCTCGTCGGCCATCTGGCGGTTGAAGGCCGGCCTGTTGCCGCGGTCCGGGTCCACGATCCAGACCTCAGCGGCGGGGCTCGCATGCCGTCCGATGAATGCAGCCAGCAACCCGCTCGCATCGCGCTCGTAGAGCAGATCGCTGCCGATGATGAGGTCGAACCTGCCGTGCACGTCGCCCTCGGTGTTCATCTCGCGCATCCCCCAGTGCCCGCGCCGGTACTTCATCGGCGGCAGCGCGTTCAGGCGCAGGTTTTCCAGCAGAAAGCCCGCCGCCAATGGATGGCAGTCGCTTGCGGTCATGTCGTTGCCGCGGCGGTGCCCGACCAGGCTCGCGAGCGCAAGGCCGCAGCCGATCTCGAGCACGCGCGCGCCGATGACCACAGGATGCGCCGCCATGCGCGCGGCCAACTGCGCGCCCGAGGGCCACAGCAGCCCGAACATCGGCCATGCCGCTGAAGAGATGCCCTGCGCCGCGGCGGCACCCAGGGGGTCGGAGAACTGCTGGCGGTCGAGCAGCGACCGGATGACCAGGTCATCGGCACCCGCGATGGCGATGCGTTCCAGCTTGATTTGGTAGCCCGGCATCGGAGAGGGGCGGGGCCTCGCGGGCGAGGCCCTCGAAGCAGCAAAGGAGGCCCAGTATGCGCGCCGGCGCGCCGGGGGTCTTCTCACGCGGGTCTAAGCAAGTTCTCACAGCCCGGTAAGAGGGCGGGCCTAGAGTGAAAACATCATCATCACTCCAGGAGACGCCTTATGAAAGCTCGTACTGCCGCCCTCTGCATTGCCGCCGTGCCGGCGCTGGTGCTGGCCTCGTTCGCGCATGCGAACGGGTTTGCCGATCCCGACTATCCGCAGATGTCGCACTCGACCCAGTCACGCGATGCGGTGGCCGCGGAAGCGGTGCGCGCCAACACCGGCATCCATCCGACCGAGGTCGCCGAATCGCAGGTGGCGCCGCCGGTGGTTGGCGCCGATCGCGCGCAGGTCCAGGCCGAAGCGGTCCGCGCCAACAACGGGATCCACCCGACCGAGGTTCCCGAATCGCAAGTGGCGCCATCGGTGGCATCGGCGAACCTGGCTTCGTCGACCGCGACCGCAAGCGGCGAGTGAGCCGCGCGGCTCACTCCCGCGTGAGCACAAAGCGCTTGCGAATGCCCCCCGCCGCCGAAGGCGCCACCCACAGGTCGAACTCGCCCGGCTCGACCGTGGGCTTCAGGTCGCGGCCGATGAATTCCAGGTCGACGGCCGCGACGGTGAACTCGACCACCTTCGACGCGCCGGGCTCGATGCGCACCTTCTGGAAGCCCTTGAGCTCGCGCACCGGTCGCGTCACGCTGGCGGCGCGCTGCGACAGGTAGAGCTGCACCACTTCTTCGGCGTCGCGCATGCCGGTGTTGGTGACGGTGGCGCGCACGCGCAGGGTGTCGCCCATGGTCATGCGGTCCTGGCTCAGCTCCACGCTGTCGTAGCGCACCGGCGCATAGCCGATGCCGAAACCGAAGGGGTAGAGCGCCTCGTTCGTCGCATCCACGTAGCGCGTCTTGAAGGACGTGCCCGGCGCCCCTTCAGGCGAAGGCCGGCCGGTGCGCTTGTGGGCGTAGTAGTAGGGCACCTGGCCGGCTGTCTGCGGAAAGCTCACCGGCAGGCGGCCCGAAGGGTTGAAGTCGCCGAACAGCACGTCGGCGATGGCATGGCCCGTCTGCACGCCGAGGAACCAGGTCACCAGGATGGCGCGGGCGTTGCGCACCGCGCCCTTGAGCGCCATCGCGCGGCCGTTGCTCAGCAGCACCACCACCGGCTTGCCGGTGGCGGCCACGGCCTCGGCCAGGTCCTGCTGCGCCTGCGGCATGCCGATGTCGCTGCGCGAACGCGATTCGCCCGACAGCTTCTGGCTCTCGCCGATGGCCAGCACCACCACGTCGGCATCGCGCGCGGCGGCCACCGCGGCCTCGATGCCGCCGGGCAGCGGCGACTCCACGTTCGAACCCCGCACGATGGTCAGCGACGAGCCCGCGCCCAGTGCGGCGCGCAGCCCTTCGTCGATGCCCACCGGCGCCGACTGGCCAGGGAACAGGCTCCAGGAGCCCATCAGGTCTTTGGTGCCTTCGGAGAAGGGGCCGATCAGCGCGATCTTCGTGCCGGCCTTGGGCAGCGGCAGCAGCTTGTCTTCGTTCCTGAGCATGACGATGGAGCGGCGCGCATCTTCGCGGGCGAGCGCGATGAACTCGGGGTTCTCGGCGCGCTTGTCGGCCGGCGGGCCGTCCAGGCCGCGGAAGGGGGCGTCGAAGAGGCCCAGCTTCTGCTTGACGTGCAGCACGCGGCGCACCGCCTCGTCGAGCCGCGCCATCGGCACTTCGCCGGACGCGACCAGGTCGGGCAGGTGGCGCATGTAGAGGCCGCTCTGCATGCTCACGTCGGTGCCGGCCATGAAGGCCCGCTTGGCGGCTTCGCGGCTGTTGGCGGCGTAGCCGTGCTCGATGAGTTCCTCGTCGGCGGTGAAGTCGGACACCACGAAGCCCTTGAACTTCCATTCGTCGCGCAGCACGCCGGTGAGCAGCGCGCGGTTGGCGGTCGAGGGGATGCCGCCGATCTCGTTGAAGCCGCTCATGACCGAGAGCGCGCCCGCGTCGATGGCCGCGCGGAACGGCGGCAGATACACCTCGCGCAGCGTGTGCTCGGAGATGTCGCTCGCGTTGTAGTCGAGCCCGCCCTCGGCCGCGCCGTAGGCCGCGAAGTGCTTGGGCGTGGCGAGCATCGAATCGGCGTTCGACAGGCTGCTGCCCTGGAAGCCGCGCACCCGCGCGGCGGCGAACTGGCGCGCGAGGTAGGGGTCTTCGCCCACGCCTTCGAGGCCGCGGCCCCAGCGCGCGTCGCGCGCGATGTCGACCATGGGCGCGAAGGTCCAGCGAAAACCGTCGGTCGTGGCCTCGACCGCCGCGGCGCGCGTGGTGCGTTCGGCCAATGCGGGCTCCCAGCTGGAAGCCTCGGCCAGCGGCATCGGAAAGATCGTGCGAAAGCCGTGGATCACGTCGGCGCCGAAGATCAGCGGAATACCGAGGCGCGATTCGCGCACCGCGATCTGCTGCAGCCGCAGCTTGCCTTCCAGGCCCGCGTTGTTGAAAAGGCCGGTGAGGCGGCCTGCGCGCACGTCGGCGGTCTCCTGCTGGCCGTTGCGCCACGCGACCTGCGGATTGTTGGGGATGTTGATGTCGGCGGGGCCGTAGAGACTGAGCTGGCCGGCCTTTTCCTCGACGGTCATGCGCGCGATCAGCGATTCGATGCGTGCATCGGCCGCATGGGCCGCATCGGGCGAGGCCGCCGGTGCGGGGTCACCCGGGGCGGGGGCGGCTGAAGCGAGGGGGAGAAGGCAGGCAATGGAGAGGAGCGCTGCGAGAGCGGGCACTAGGGCGGTTTTTCTGACGTGCATGGCCTCCTATTCTGCAGACAAAGCCGGCCGGCCTCAGACAGGCGGGCTTGCGGACCGGCCGCGCCGCAGCAGCAACCATCCGAAGAGCGGCGCGGTGATGTACATCACCACCGAGTAAATGGCCGCCGGCAGGGCGAGCGGAAAGCTCCCCAGCACGCTCACCGCGATGAAGATCGCCAGCGTGGAGTTGTGGATGCCGATCTCGTAGCTGATGGCGGTGGCCAGCGGCTTGTCCAGGCCCGCGGCGCGGCTGAGGTAGTAGCCGGCGAGCAGGCTGCCCAGGTTGAACAGCAGCACCGGCAGGCCGATCTCGGCGAAGGTGGCGGTGATGGTCTTCCACTCGTTCGCGATCGCGAGCACCGTCACCACCGCAAGCACCACGCCGCTGAAGATCTTGGTCGGCTTCTCCATGCGCGCGGCGAAGCCGGGCTTGCGCGAAGCCACGAACATGCCGACGGCCACCGGCACCAGCACGATGGCGATCACCTCCACCAGCTTGCGCGTCTGCAGCGGCACCACCTGGCCGCTCTGCGCGAAATGGCCGATGGCCCAGTTGGCGATGAGCGGCAGCGTGACGATGGACAGCAGCGTGTTCACGGCGGTGAGCGAGATGTTCATCGCCACGTTGCCGCCGAAGAGGTGCGAGAAAAGGTTGGCCGAAATGCCGCCCGGCGAAGCCGCCAGCAGCATCAGCCCGATGGCGAACACCGGCGAGAGCCCGAAGCCCACGATGATCCCGTAGCAAAAAATCGGCAGCCCGACGACCTGCAGCACCAGCGCGATGGTCACCGCCTTCGGATGCCTGAAGAGCCGCCTGAAGTCGACCAGCGAGAGCGACAGCCCCAGCCCGAACATCACGAGCGCGAGTGCGCCGAACAGGAACCGGGTCACGATGAGCGTGGTGTCCATGGTTTTCTTGTCTCCTCTTTCGTTCTTCTAAAAAAATGGCTGCCTGCACCCGTCGCGAGGGCGCTGGCAGCCGTGGAAACCGGGACCGGCCGGGCTTATTGCTTGTAGCTGTCGTCGAGGCGGTCGAGTTTTCGGATCAGCGAAGGCCAGACGAACTGGCCGCCCATGCCGCCGGTCTGCACCTTCATCGCCTGGCCCACGCCTTCGACGATCTTGGGGTTGACCTGCGTGAGTTCGCTGCCGCCGGACTGCGCGGCGATCTGGATCTGGCAGGTGTTCTCGAAGGTGTACATCGACAGGAAGGCGTCGGCAATGGTCTTGCCGCAGGTCAGCAGGCCGTGGTTGCGCAGCATGAGGAAGTTGGCGTGGCCCATGTCGGCCTGCAGGCGCGGCTTCTCGTCGTCGCGGAAGGCCACGCCTTCGTAGTCGTGGTACGCCAGCGAGGCCAGCACGAAGGTCGATTGCTGGCTGATGGGCAGCACGCCGTTCTTCTGCGCGCTCACCGCGATGCCGGCCTTGGTGTGGGTGTGCAGCACGCACTGGATGTCTTCGCGCGCGGCATGCACCGCGCTGTGGATCACGAAGCCGGCCGGGTTCACCGGGTAGGGCGAATCGATGATCTTGTTGCACTGCTGGTCGACCTTGACCAGGCTCGACGCGGTGATCTCGTCGAACATCAGGCCGTAGGGGTTGATCAGGAAGTGATGCTCGGGGCCGGGCACGCGCGCGCTGATGTGCGTGAACACCAGGTCGCTCCAGCCGTAGAGCGCCACCAGGCGATAGCAGGCGGCGAGGTCGACGCGCAGTTGCCACTCTTCGGCGGAGACGAGCTTCTGGATTTCGGATTGGGAGTTTGCGTTCATGGTCGTGTGTCCTTTGTCGTGGGGGCTCAGGCGGTGGCCGGTTCCTTGAGCACGGTCTTGTAGATGCTTTGCTTGGGTTGCGCCATCAACCGGCGCAGCATGGGCTCGAATTCGCCGATCGGCAAGGTTTCTGCCTTGGGGTCGAAGGCGGGGTTGTCGTAGAGCGCGCAGAACTCGGCCGTGCGTTCGTAGTGCGGGTGGTCCTTGAAGTTCTCGCGCATGTCGCGGTCCAGCCCGATGTGGTGAAAGAAGTAGTGGCCCTGGAAGATGCCGTGGTGCTGCACCATCCAGTGGTTGGCCTCGCTCACGAAGGGCTTGAGGATCGCGGCGGCAATGTCGGGGTGGTTGAAGCTGCCGAGCGTGTCGCCGATGTCGTGCAGCAGCGCGCACACCACGTACTCCTCGTCGCGGCCGTCGCGCAGCGCGCGGGTGGCGGTCTGCAGCGAGTGGGTGTAGCGGTCGACCGGAAAGCCGCCGTAGTCGCCTTCGAGAATCTGCAGGTGCTTGATCACGCGGGCGGGCAGGCCGCCCGCGAACTGCATGAACTCGCCGCCGATCAGTTGCCAGTCTTCGCGCGTGCTCTCCTGCATGCTCTTGAAACTTGCGCGTGCGTTCATGGGTGGGTCTTTCTTTGGTCTTGTGTTCGTGGGGTGACGGTCACTGTAGACCCGGGCTTGACGCTCAACTGTCAAGAATTTGACAATGCAGGGTGCTGGTAAACCCCCGCTCACCTTCGTCCCATGCCTCCTTCCCCCAAGCCCCGGCTCTCCGCCCCGCACCGTGCCGCGCTGGAGCGCAACACCTGGTTCACCAGCATGCCGCGCGCGCAGCGCGATGCGCTGGTGGGGGCGGCCGAACTCATCCATGTGCGGCGCGGCGCCATGGTGTTCCGCCAGGGCGACCCGATCCACGCGTCGGGCGGTGGCTTCTACGGGCTGGTGGCGGGCACGATCAAGATCTCGTCGCTGCGCCGTGACGGGCGCGAGGCCATCCTGGCGATGCTGGAGCCGGGCATCTGGTTCGGCGAGATCACGCTGATCGACGGCTCGCCCCGCACCCACGACGCCACCGCGCTGGAAGCGCTCGACCTGCTGGTGGTGCCGCCCGACGCCTTTGCGCGGCAGATGCGCGATGTGGTGTTTTCCAACGCCATTGCCGCCATGCTGGCCGCGCGCGTTCGCATGCTCTACGGCTTGACCGAAGACGCCACGCTGCGCAGCCTGCGCGCGCGGGTGGCGCACCGGCTGCTGGTGCTGGCGCGCGGCGACGCCACGCAGTCGGTGGACGTCCGCCGCGCGGTGGTGCTGTCGCAGGAGGCGCTGGCGATGATGCTCGGCGTGACGCGGCAGACCCTGTCGAAGGAGCTGAACGCGCTGGCGGGCGAGGGCGTGCTGGGGCTGGGCTACGGGCGCATCGAGCTGTTGTCGCTCGATGCGCTGCAGCGGCTGGTCAGTACGGGCTGAGGTTGTTGCTGCCTTGTTCCAGCTTGCGATGACTGCGGCAGCCGCTGTGGCTTGTTCTTCGCCAACCACCCCAGTGCGGCGACCGAGCCCGCGGCCGCCACCACGATCAGCACGGCCACCACCATCACCGCGGCGAAGGCCTGGTCGAACGCGCCGTGCGCGAGCGCGATGAGTTGCGAGGCCACCTGCGGCGGCAGCTTTTCGGCCGCCAGCAGCGCAGCGTCGATGCCGTCGCTGGCGGATGCCGGAACGGCCAGCCCCGTCGGCACGGCAAACGACGCCGTGTAAATCGACGACAGCACGCTGCCCAGCAGCGACACGCCCAGTACCCCGCCCAGTTCGTACGAGACCTCTTCGATCGACGCGGCCATGCCCGCGCGCTCGGCCGGCGCGTTGTTCATGACCGCGTTGGACGCCGCGGTGATGGTGATGCCCGCGCCCAGCCCGAGCAGCAGCAGCACGCCCAGCCTGTGCAGGCCCTGCGCGTCGGCGGACAGGGCCAGTGCGCACAGCGCCAGCGCCGTGGTGAGCAACCCCAGCAGGATGACCGGGCGCGAGCCCACGCGCGCCAGCAGCAGCCCCGCGAAGGGCCCCGCCACGAAGGCGGCCAGCGGCAGCGGCAGCATGGCCAGGCCCGCCTGCAGCGGCGTCAGGCCGGCCACCAGTTGCAGCCGCTGGCTGAAGACCAGCTCGACACCGATCAACGACACCGACGCCACGATGGCCGCGATGACGCCGCCCGAGAAATACGGATTGCGGAACAGCTGGAAGTCGATCAGCGGTGCCGCGCTGCGCCGCTGGCGCCGCACGAAGACGAAAATGGCGAGCGCGGCCAGCGTGCCGGTGACGGCGGCCGTGGTGAGCGACGGCGCGTACTTTGCGAATTCCTTGATGGTCAGCACCAGGCACACCAGCGCGGCCAGCACTTGCACCGAACCGATGAAGTCCCACGGCCGGTTGCTGCCGGTCGGGCGTTGGCGCGGCAGCAGCCACAGGCCCGCCGCCAGCGCGAGCACGACCACAGGCACGTTGATCAGAAAGACCGAGCCCCACCAGAAATATTCGAGCAGCACGCCGCCGATGACCGGGCCGAGCGCGGCGCCGCCGGAGGCGACCGAGGCCCACACGCCGATGGCCACGGCGCGTTCGCGCTCGTCGGGGAAGGCCAGCCGGATGATGGCCAGCGTGGCCGGCATCATCATCGAGGCGCCCACGCCCAGCAGGGCGCGCGCCGCGATGAGCGCGCCCGCGCTCGGTGCATAGGCCGCGCACAGCGAGGCCACGCCGAACACCGACAGGCCCGCAATGAACATGCGCCGGTAGCCCACGCGGTCGCCCAATGCGCCCATGCCCAGCAGCAGGCCGGAGACGACGACGGTGTAGGCGTTGATGATCCACAGCTTGCCGGAGGCCGATGCGCCGAGGTCGTGCGTGAGCGTGGGCAGTGCCGTGTAGAGCACGGTCATGTCGACCACGATCAGCAGCAGCGCCGTCGAGACGATGGCCAGCGTGAGCCATTTCCTTGCGGTGTCTGTCATGTGCGTCATGGCTCAGGCCTCCCGTCCGTCGAGTTCCTTCAGCATGGTGACGGACACGGGTGTGCAGCCGTGTGCCTTGAAGAAGCGGTGTGCGTCTTCATTGCCGATGCCGCTTTCGAGAAACAGCCGCGCGATGCCGCGCTGCCGCAGGTCGGCGCAGAGCCAGTCGAACATCTGCGTGCCGAGGCCTGTGCCCTGGAATTGCGCATCGACGATGAGGTCGTCGAGCGTGGCGAAGCTGCGCGATGCGCGCCTGGCCTGGTCGATGGACACCAGCGCGATGCCGGCCAGCGTGCCGCCGCTGCGCGCGGCCATGACCAATGCGTTCGACGTGGCCGGCGGTTGCGCCAGTGCATGGCGCACCTGGGCCAGCAACACGTCGGGAAGATCGGTGCGCCATTCGCCGATGGCGACGGCACGCTGCTCCTGAAGCTCGGAATGCGAGATGTAGTGCGGGCTCAAATGCCGCAGGAACAACGCGGCAATGGCGTCGGCCTGGGCGGGGTCGTTGCACCAGCTCAGCTCGAAGGGTGCAAGGTCGGTAGGGATGCGGGAAATCGTCATGGACGCATGTTGCCCCACTAAAATGGATGAATAAAGATGAAAATCATCAACAAAATAGATGGGTAGATCGCCATGGAATGGACCGTCGATCAGCTGCGCCAGTTCGTCACGACCGCCGAGTGCGGCTCGTTCTCGGCGGCGGCACGCCACCTGGGCAAGGCGCAATCGGCCGTCAGCACGGCCATCGGCCTGCTCGAGGTCGACCTGGGCGTGGCGCTGTTCGACCGCTCGCGCCGCAACGCGCAGCTGTCCGAGGCGGGCCAGGTGCTGCTGCTCGAAGCGCGCGAGCTGCTGCGGCAGGCCGAGCAACTCGACCAGCGCGCGCGCTCGCTCAACGCGGGCAACGAAGCCGCGCTGTCGCTGGCTTTCGACGAGGCCTTGCCGTACACGGCCATCGGCACCCTGATGCGAGAGATTTCGGCGAAGTTTCCTAGCCTCGAACTCACCGTGCTCAACGGCACCGCCACCGAAGTGGCCGACTACGTGGAGCAGGAGCGCGCCAGCGTCGCGTTCCATTTCGATCGCGGCCCGGTGCGGCCCAGCTTCGACCTGCGGCACATCGGCAGCGTGCCGCAGGGCGTGTTCGTGGCCAGCGACCATCCGCTGGCCGACGGCCGCACCGTTCGGCGCCAGGACCTGGTGCGGCACCGGCAACTGCTGATGCACGCCGACGACGTGCACGAGGTGGCCTACAGCCCCAGGGTCTGGCGCTGCGACAGTTTCTACAGCACGGCCGAGATGGTGGCCGACAACCTCGGCTGGGCGGTGCTGCCCGTCAACATCGCGCGCTACGAGGGCTTTCGCAAGGCCTTGCAGGAAGTGCCTTGCCCGTCGCTGGCGTTGCCCCGGCTGTCCGTGCGCATGCTGCGGCTGCAGGGTCGGCCGCTGGGCGCCACGGCCTCGTATGTGCAACAGCGCTTCACCGAGCTGCTGCGCGACAGCCCGGAGTGAAAGCGCGGGTGCGCCTTCTTAGCGGAGCACGCGTCCGTCGGCCGAAATGCTGATCAGGTCGATGCTGCGCACGTTGTCGCGCAGGCCCGGCCGCAGGTTGATGCGGAAGCCGCCCACGTCGTAGTCGGTCATGGCGGTCATCGTGCGTTGCAGCGTTGCCGCGTTGAAGCCGCGGCCGGCGCGGCGCACCGCTTCGCCCACCGTCTTGGCCGCGATGAAACCTTCGAGTCCTTCGTACGAGGCGGTCTGGTCGGAGTTGTCGACCGCCGCGAGGTACTCCTTGACGATCGGAATCGCCGAGGGCCGCGGCGAGGGCACCACCTGCGAGATCACGATGCCGCCGATGTCCTTGCCCAGTTCCGCATACAGCGGGTCGATGCCGACGATCGAGAAGGCCATGAAGCTGCCGGTGTAGCCGCTCTTGCGCAGCTTGCGGATGGCGCTGGCCGTGGTGCCGGAGAGCGACACCAGCACGATGGCCTGGGGAGATTTCTGCTGCACGTCCTTCAGGGCTGCGTCCAGCTTGTCGCCGCCGGCGGGCACCAGCGCCGTGGCCACCAGCGGCGTGAGCTTGAGTTCGGTGATGGCCTGCTGCACGGCCGCGAGGCCCGCGCGGCCCATGGCGTCGTCGTCGCCCACGAAAGCCACGCGGGTTTGCCCCACGGTGGCGCACTGGCGCACGATTTTGAGGGCCTCGTCGATCATGCCGGGCCGCACATGGAACACGTTCGGATGCTCGGGGCCGCGCAGCGCATCGGAGGCCGCGAAGGGCGCGAAGAGCAGGCTGCCTTCCTTGGCGGCCACGGCCGCGCCGGCATCGCTGCTGGCGGTGCCTACAAAGCCGAACAGCAGGTCGGCCTTCTGCGTGGTGAGCAGGGTGCGCGCGTTGGCGGTGGCACGGGCGGCCTCATAGCCGTCGTCCAGCTGCACCAGCTTGAGCTGCAGCCCCGTGCTCGCGTTGCGCTCGTTGAAGTCGCTCACCGCGAGCCGGCTGCCGGCCGCGAAGGCGCTGCCGATTTCGGCGGCGCCGCCGGTGAGCGGCACCGATTGCCCCAGCAGCACCACGCGCGCACCGCCGGGTGGCCGGGCTTGTTGCGCCCATGAAGTGGATGAAAGGCCGACGCCGCTCCCGACGAGCAGCGCGCCATATGCCTGACCCAGCCATTGCCTGCGTGACGTGTTCATTCGCCGCCCTTTGTGAAAATTAGTAAAAAAGTGTAGCAATTTCAAGGCCAGGGCGATAGGCGTGGCTGCTACTAATTTCCTACGAGCCAGGGCAGAAGCGTGAAAAGTTGCGCAGGATGGCGCGGCCCGGCGGTCGGCGCCGATGCCGAAGGCGATCAAGCGCCTCGGTCAGGCGCGTCCGTCAGGCGCGCTCGAACACCAGGTCCCACACGCCGTGGCCCAGCTTGATGCCGCGGTTCTCGAACTTGGTGAGCGGGCGGTATTCCGGCTTCGGCGCATAGGCCTCGGCGGTGTTGCGCAGCAGCGGCTCGGCCGCCAGCACCTCGAGCATCTGCTCGGCATAGGGCTGCCAGTCGGTGGCGCAATGGATGTAGCCGCCGGGGCGCAGGTGCTGCGCCAGCTTGGTCACGAACTCCGGCTGGATCAGCCGGCGCTTGTTGTGGCGCTTCTTGTGCCACGGGTCTGGAAAGAACACATGCACGCCGGCCAGCGTGCCGGGCTGCAGCATGTGGTCGAGCACGTCGACCGCATCGTGCGCGCAGATGCGGATGTTCGAAATCGACTGCTCGCCGATGCGCTTGAGCAGCGCACCCACGCCGGGCTCATGCACTTCGCAGCAGAAGAAGTTGGTCTCGGGTCGCACCGTGGCGATGTGCGCGGTGGCCTCGCCCATGCCGAAGCCGATTTCCAGCACCGTGGGGGCGGCGCGTCCGCCGAAGGCGGCCGTCAGGTCCAGCGGCTCCGGGGTGTACGGGATGAGAAACAGCGGGCCCAGTTCGGCAAAGGCGCGCGCCTGGCCGTCGGTGGTGCGGCCGGCGCGCTTCACGAAGCTCTTGAGGCGGCGGTGCAGCGGATGCGGCTTGTCCGCGCCAGCGCTGTCGTCTGTGTTTTCGTCGCTGGGCGGGAGGTCGTGGGGCACGGTGTCGGAAGAGGTCATAGGGGCCGCGAATTGTAGAGAGCGCGCCATTCCGGCACCCAGGCAGCGAGCGCGGCGCTGCAGGATGCGGCCGTGGCGGCCTGCAGCCCGAGCACGCGCGCGGCCGCATCCAGCGCCGCCAGGGCGGCCTCGGGCGATGCGGTATCGATGGCTGCGGCACCGTTCTGCTTGGAGAGCTTGTCGCCGTCGGCGCCCCGCACCAGCGGCGTGTGCAGGTAGCCGGGCGTCGGCAGGCCGAGCGCGCGCTGCAGCAGGATCTGGCGCGCGGTGTTGTCGGCCAGGTCTTCGCCGCGCACCACGTCGGTCACGCCCTGTTCGGCGTCGTCCACGACCACCGCGAGCTGGTAGGCCCAGGGGCCGTCGGCGCGGCGCAGCACGAAGTCGCCAACGTCGCGGCCGACGTTCTGGTGCTGCTCGCCGAGGCGGCGGTCGGTCCAGCGGAGTTCGCCGGGCTGCGTCGATTCGAATTTTTCCGCGGCAAAGCGCCAGGCCCGCGCGGGCTTGCCGTGCAGGCCGTCGCGGCAGGTGCCGGGGTAGACGCGCTCGCCATGGCGTTCGTGCCGCCGGCCGAGCCGTTCGAGCGCGTTGTCGATGTCCTTGCGCGAACAGCCGCAGGGGTAGGCCAGGCCCAGGGCCTGCAGCTTCCGCATGGATGCGTCGTAGTGCGCCGTGCGCTGCGTCTGCCACACCGGGGTTTCGTCGGGCAGCAGGCTGCAGTCGGCGAGCTGCCGCAGCATGTGCTCGCCCATGCCGGGCAGGCAGCGTTCGGTGTCGGCGTCCTCGATGCGGATGAGCCAGCGCGCCTGCGGTCCGCGGGCGCGCACGTCGAGCCAGCTGGCCAATGCGGCCACCAGCGAGCCGGCGTGCAGCGGCCCGGTGGGCGAGGGCGCGAAACGGCCGGTCTCACGCATCCCGCGGATCGGTCAGATGACTGCAAGCGCCAGTGAAAGGCCCGAGAGGAAGGCGTCTTCGACCCGGTGCCCGGTGCACCAGTCGCCGGCCACGCCGATGCGGGCCTTGGCGTCCCAGAGGTGGGTCTTGCCGACGGGCACCTGCGTCTGGGCTTCGGCCCAGCAGCGCGTTTGCGCATGCGAGGGCACGGCGTGGATGCCGGTGATCTCGGCGAAGGCGCGCAGAAGCTTGGCCTCCACGCGCGGCGCGTCGTCGCGCAGATGTTCCTGCGACCACGCGGCGCTGGCCTGCAGCGTCCAGCGCTCCACGCGTTCGCGGCCGGGCTTGGACGATTCGCGCGCGAGCCAGGCCACGCGGTGGTGGGTGCTGCGCGCCGCGTTCCATTGCGGCCCGAGGTGCGACATGTTGGCCTGGTTGGCCTGGGGAAACGCGATCATCAGCGTCCAGCAGGGCGCGATGCGCACCTGTTCGATCTTCTGGCTGAGCGATGCGGAGAGCTTGCCGTCGCCCAGCAGCACGCGGGTGCGCGAAGGCGGCACGGCGAGCAGCACCGCATCGAAGCCCGAGTACACATGCTGCGAATCGTCTTCGCCGGAGGTGCGCAGTTGCCAGCGCTTGGGGTTCAGCGCATCGGGCTCGATCTGCGTCACTTGCGTGCCGGTGACGAGGTTGCCGGCCAGCGGCGCGGCCCAGTGGGCGACCAGCGCGTCCATGCCGGGCTGTGCGACCCAGTGCGACTCGCGGCCGGGCAACGCGGCCTCGGCCACGCGGCCGTGGGCGTCGAGCACCCGCACGAGGTTGGCGCTCCAGGGGCGGCATAGGTTGGGCGTGGCTTCCAGGGCCAGTGCAAAGCGCGGGTCTCGCACGGTGAAATATTGCGCGCCGCTGTCGAAGCGGCCGAAGGCTGTGTCGATGCTTGCCATGCGGCCGCCCGGCGAGGCCTCGCGCTCGAACAGCGTGACCTTGTGGCCGGCCTGCACCAGGGTGCGCGCGCAGGCCACGCCGGCGATGCCGGCGCCGACGACGGCGTAATGGCGAGGGGCGGCGGGAGTTCGGTGGCGGTCGGTCTTTTTTGCAGTTGCGCGAGTGGTCATGACGGACTCTTTTCTTTGGAGGAGGGATGCAAGGAATGTGTCCGCACTCTACATCGGTCTGCGAGGGCGACAGGAGGGCGCAGCCTCAGGGTGTTTACTCATCGCCCCCGGTGCCGCTCGAGCAGCGCGCGCCGCGTGGCTTCATGCTCGAACTGCGCAAGCCACCACTCGAGCGCGCGCCCCGGCCCACCCGCGCTGCGCACGCGCCATGCGCAATGCATGGTCGCCAGCGGCGGCGTGCGCTCGGTCTTGCGCTCCACCAGGTGGCCCGCCTCGATGTACGGCCGCGCCATCGGCTCGGGCAGAAAGCCGCCGCCCAGCCCATGCAACTGCGCGGCCAGCTTGGCCTGCATGCTGGGCACGGTGAGCACGTCCTGCCCGCCCACCAGGTTGACCGTCATGCTCGGCCCGCTGCGCACCGAATCGGCTGCGGCCACCGCCCGGTGGCCGCGCAGCACCTCGTCGCTCAAGGGCTCTGGAAGGCGCGCGAGCGGATGGTGCGGCGCCACCGCGTACACGAAGCACAGCTCGCCGATGGGCCGGCTGCGGATGCCGGTGGCCGTGAAGGCCAGGCTCGCGGCATCCAGCACGGCACCGATGGCCAGGTCGGCCTCCCCGCTGGTCAGCGCCTCGATGGTGCCCAGCAGCGTCTCGTCGCGCAGCTTGAGCCGCGTGGGCGGATCGAGCGCGAAGAAGGCGGTGGCCAGGTCGAGCAGCGGGTCGCGCGCGATCACGCTGTCGACCGCGATGGTGAGCATCGGCTCCCAGCCGGTGGCCACGCGCTTGACGCGGTTGGCCACCGCATCGATCTCGTTGAGCAGGCGCGTCGATTCGCGCAGCAGTTCGGCACCGGCCTCGGTGATGCGCGCCTGGCGCGCGCTGCGGTCGAACAGCAGCACGTCGAGCGCGTCTTCGATCTGGCGCACCCGGTAGCTCAGCGCGCTGGGTACCAGGTTGAGCTCTCGCGCGGCGCCGGCAAAGCTGCCGGTGGCGGCCACGGTCTGCAGCATCGCGAGCGCGTCGGGGGTCAGTACGTCTCTGGCGCTGGGCATGGCGGCTCCATTGATCAAAAAATTTGAATGATGCCATCAAAACCCGGCGCTTTTACCTGGGGGGTGCGGGCCTAAAGTTCTTCTCATCCGCTGCGCATCCGGCGCGGCATACGAAGAAGGCCAGTACATCCCCTCGGGGAACGGCCAAAGGAGTTCGACGATGTTGCAAGTCCGTAAATCACAGGAACGCGGTTATGCCGACCATGGCTGGCTGCGCTCGTTCCACAGCTTTTCTTTCGCCGGTTACTACGACCCGGCCCACATGGGCTTCGGCAACCTGCGGGTGATCAACGAAGACCGCGTGGCTGCGGGCGCCGGCTTCGGCACCCACGGCCACAAGGACATGGAGATCATCAGCTACGTGCTGTCGGGCGAACTGGCGCACAAGGACAGCATGGGGAACATCGAGTCCATTCCGCCGGGCGACGTGCAGCGCATGAGCGCCGGCCGCGGCGTGATGCACAGCGAGTTCAACCACAAGAAGGACGAGACCACGCACTTCCTGCAGATCTGGATCGAGCCCAACGTGCGTGGCATTGCACCCGGCTACGAGCAAAAGCAGTTCAGCGACGCCGAGAAGCGCGGCAAGCTGCGCCTGGTGGCTTCCCCCGACGGCAGCGACGGCTCGGTGAAGGTGAATGCCGATGCGCGCCTCTTTGCGGGCTTGCTCGACGGCGACGAGAAGGCCAGCCTGGCGCTCGACCCGGCGCGCAAGAGCTACGTGCACCTGGTGCGCGGCGAACTCGAAGTGAACGGCCAGAAGCTCGTGGGCGGCGACGCCGCGATGCTCGAAGGCGAATCGCAACTGACGCTGGGCGGCGGCAAGGATGCCGAAGTGCTGGTGTTCGACCTGACTGCTTGATCCATGGCCGGGTGCCTTGTGCACCCGGCTTTTTTTGCGTTTCTCATTTCAACAACCGAGGAGTTTTCAACCATGGCAACCACCAACACCCCCAACGCCGCTCAGGACACCCTTGCGCTGATCGGTCGAATCCTGATCGCGTACCTGTTCATTCCCGCCGGCATCGGCAAGCTCATGGGCTTCGCGGGCACCGTGGGCTACATCAGCTCGGTGGGCCTGCCGCTGCCGGAAGTGGGCGCCGTGATCGCCATCGTGGTCGAACTGGGCCTTGGCATTGCGCTGCTGCTGGGCTTCAAGACCCGCTGGACCGCCATTGCGATGGCGATCTTCACCGTGGCCGCCGCGCTGTTCTTCCACAAGTACTGGTCGGCGCCCGATGCGATGAAGATGATGCAGCAGATCAACTTCAACAAGAACATCGCCATTGCCGGCGGCCTGCTCGCCTTCGCCGCTTTCGGCCCCGGCCGCTTCAGCATCGACAAGCGCTGACCTACCCTGAACACAAACACAAGGAGCACCCGAACATGGCCAACATCGTTGTCGTCTTCCATTCCGGCTACGGCCACACCCAACGCATTGCGCAAGCCGTGGCCGAGTCGGCCGGCGCGCAACTGCTCGCCATCGACGCCGACGGCAACCTGCCCGAAGGCGGCTGGGAAACCCTGGCCGCGGCCGACGCCATCGTGCTGGGCTCGCCCACCTACATGGGCGGCGTGAGCTGGCAGTTCAAGAAGTTCGCCGATGCGTCGTCCAAGGTCTGGTACACGCAGGGCTGGAAAGACAAGCTCTTCGCGGGTTTCACCAACAGCGCCACCATGAACGGCGACAAGACCGCGACCATGACCTACCTGTGGACGCTCGCCATGCAGCACAGCGGCATCTGGGTCAGCATGGGCGTCATGCCGACCAACAACAAGGCCGCCACGCGCGACTCGATGAACTACGTGGGCGGCTATGCCGGCCTGCTGACGCAATCGCCGTCGGACGCGAGCCCGGCGGAAATGTTCAAGGGCGACTTCGACACCGCAAGGGCATTCGGCGAGCGCATCGCCGCAGTGGCAAGATCGCGCGCATAAAACCCACCCACCCACGGAGCCCCCGATGACCGATACCACCGCCCAAACCCAATTGCTTCAACCGCACGACAAGGACCTGGGCGGTGGCTTCAAGGTCAGGCGCCTGCTCCCCGCGGCGCAGCGCCGCTCGGTCGGGCCCTTCGTGTTCTTCGACCATTTCGGCCCGGCCACCGAACAGCCCGGCGCCGAGCACGACGTGCGGCCGCATCCGCACATCGGCCTCGCGACGGTCACCTATCTTTTCGAGGGCGCGATGATGCATCGCGACAGCCTGGGCAGCGTGCAGGAAATCCTGCCCGGCGCCATCAACTGGATGACCGCGGGGCGCGGCATCGTGCACTCCGAACGCAAGCCCGAGCGCCTGAAGGCCGACACCTACGTGAACCATGGGCTGCAGCTCTGGGCCGCCTTGCCGCAGGCGCATGAAGAGGTCGAGCCGAGCTTCGAGCACACGCCGGCCAGTGCGATCCCCGAAGCGGTGGAGCAGGGCGCCCAGGTGCGCGTGCTGGTGGGCGAGGCCTTCGGCCAGCGCTCGCCGGTCAAGACGCTGATTCAGACGGTCTACCTGGACATCGCGCTGCCCGCGGGCGGCCGGTTCGAGTTGCCTGCGTTGGCGCCCGAGTTGGCCGTGTATGCGGTCGATGCCGATGTGCGCGTGAACGGCGAAGCGATTCCCGCGCACACGATGGCGGTGCTGCCCGACGGGCAGGGCGCGGTGCTGACTTCCGACACGGCTGCGCGCCTCATGGTGATCGGCGGCGCGCCGCTCGACGGCCCGCGCTACATCACCTGGAACTTCGTTTCGAGCCGGCGCGAGCGCATCCTCGAAGCCGGCGCCGACTGGGCCGCGCAGCGCATGGGCCATGTGCCCGGCGAGACCGAATTCATTCCGCTGCCGGGCAAGCCTTTCGGCGTGCGCGAACCCGACACGGGCACGACGCCGGTCTGAGCCGCTGGTTCACACGCGGGCGGTAAGCTTGCGTCCGCAAGCGGCGATCGAGGGGGTCGCCGTACCCACGCAGAAAGAAAGCATTCCATGGCGATTTTGCGGACACCCGAGGTTGCACGGGGCGAATACGGCGATCTTTTCGAGTTCCTCATGAAGGAACTCAAGCTTTTCAAGCGGCAGTTGCTGGTCATGCTCAAGCATGTGCAGACCGGCGAGTCGATGGTCTATGAACAGGCCTGGTACGACTACCACCTGAAGGACCGGCTCACGCACCTGCTCAAGAACGACGACTACGCCGAGGTCGCCGGGCTGCCGATCAACAAGAAGGGCCAGACCGGCATCTACATCGAGACCCGCTACGTCAAGAGCGGCAAGCTGGTGGGCCTGCAGCTCGTGGAAGCGCGGCCGCACGAAGGCGGGCGCTACGTGGGCCTGACGCCGGGCGTGGTGTTCACCGACGCCGATGGCGAACGCATGCTGCCGTTCGCCAAGGGCCTGAAGTAGCGCGCACGAAGAAAAGGGCCCGATCGACGGGCCCTTGGTTCGTGTGCACCCGGCCTACTTGCCGCCGAGTGTGATGGCCTCGCTCGGCGGCGCGCCATCGGGCACCTTCGGCAATTCGATCACCGACTTGCGCCCCGCGCGTGCACGCCACGCCGAGAAGCCCACGCCCGCCAGCAGCAACACGCACAGGCCGATGAAGGTGCCGCTGATCGGCCGCGTCACGAACACCGACATGTCGCCGCGCGAGAGCAACAGCGCGCGGCGGAAGTTCTCTTCCACCATCGGCCCGAGCACGAAGCCCAGCAGGATCGGTGCGACAGAGAACTCCAGCGTCATGAGCAACGCGCCGACGATGCCGAACACCAGCACTTCCCAGATCTGGAACAGGCTGTTCTGCGTGCTGTACACGCCCGTCGCAATGAAGAACATCGCGGCCGGGAACAGATACTTGTAGGGCACCTTCAGGAGCTTGACCCACACGCCGATCATCGGCACGTTCAGGATCACGAGGATCACGTTGCCGATCCAGAACGAGGCGATCAGGCCCCAGAAGATGTCCGGATGCTCGGTGATGAGCTGCGGGCCGGGCTGGATGCCCTGGATCAGCAGCGCGCCGAGGATCAGCGCCATCACCGCGTCGCCTGGAATGCCCAGGCTCATCGTCGGGATGAAGTCCACCTGCGTCTTCGAATGGGCCGAGGCCTCGGGGCCGGCCACGCCTTCGATCATGCCGGTGCCGAACTTGTCGGGCGTCTTCGACACCTTGCGCTCCAGCGCGTAGGCGATGAAGGTGGTGATGGTCGGACCGGTGCCGGGCATCGCGCCGAACACGGTGCCGACGATGGTGCCGCGAATCATCGCGGGGAAGGCGCGCTTCAGCTCTTCCTTGCTCGGGCGCATGTCGCTCAGCTTGAGCGTGCCGGTGTCGCCGATGGCCTTCATGCGGTTCACGTTGAGCAGGAAGTCGGCCACGCCGAAGAGGCCCATCGAGATGGCCACCAGTTCGAGGCCGTCGCTCAGCTCGGGCAGGCCGAACGCAAAGCGGAAGCTGCCGCTGTTCACGTCGGTGCCGACCACGCCGCACAGGAGGCCGAAAATGGTCATCGCCACGCCCTTGAGCGGCGAGCCGCGCGACATGGTGGAGCCCGCGAGCAGGCCCAGCAGCATGATCGAGAAGATCTCGGTCGGGCCGAACTTGAAGGCGATCTGCACCAGCAGCGGCGAGGCGAAGATCATCACGATGATGCCGACCGACGCCGCGAAGAACGAGGCGATCATCGTCACCCCGAGCGCGACGCCGCCCTTGCCCTGCTTGGTCATCGGGTAACCGTCCAGGCACGTCACCGCATGCGGCGGGTGCGACGGCATGTTCATCAGGATGGCGCCGATGGCGCCGCCGTACTGCGAGCCGTAGAAGATGCCCGCCAGCATCAGGATCGCGGGCACCGGGTGCATCGCGTAGGTGAGCGGCAAGAGGATCGAGATGGCCTGCAGCGCGCCCATGCCCGGCAGCACGCCGATGAGGTTGCCCACCAGCACGCCGAAGAACGACCACAGAAGATTGGAACCCTGGAACGCGACACCGAAGCCGAACCAGAGGTCGTGGAGCGATTGACCGATCATGGCTTCAGCCTCCCCATTGGAACAACGGCAGCTGAAGCTTCAGCGCCCACCAGAACACCACCACCGCGATGAAGCTCATCGCCAGCGAGAGCAGCACCGCTTCGGTCAGCGTGTTGTCGCGGTCGCCGAGCGCCGAGATGAACACGATGGCAAAGGTCGCAGGCAGCAGGCCGCCGTATTCGCCGAACAGCAGGAACGCGAGGATCCCAAGGATGATGCAGATGCAGCCGCGCATGTCGGGCATGCCACCCGGGTGGCCGTGCGACACGGCTTCTTCCTTGGCCGGCTTGTTGCCGCGCGCCGAGAGCGCGATCAAGAGGCCGATCAGCGCGAGCAGGCCGCCGAGCGCCACCGGAAAGAAGCCCGGCCCCATGTGCGCGAGTTCGCCGACGCGGTAGCCGACACCGGCATAGACGGCGGCCAGGCCGATGACCACGAGCAACGCGCCGCCGTAGTAGTCCTTCTTGAATTTGGATGCAAGCGGTTGCTGCATATGACCCCTTCGGTTTGGAAGGAGCGGAGTCTAGGAATCGAGGCTTTCAATCGCCTTTCGGTGCCGCTGCCGGAGGCCTTGCGGCCCTCAAAATACGTGTAATTGCTTACGGCGCTGCCCGCGAAAACCCTAGGTCGAACCGGCCGCCAGCGGCAGCTTCAGGATTGCGCGGAGGCCGCCGCCGTTCGCGCTCTCGGGCATGTCGGCATTGTCGAGTTCGATCTCTCCGCCGTTGCGCCGCGCATAGCTGCGCGCAATGGTCAGGCCCAGGCCCGCGCCCTGCGTGGCGGCGTTGCCGGACGCATCGCGGTGGAAGCGCTCGAACACGCTGTCGCGTCGATCGGGCGCGATGCCAGGGCCGCTGTCGCACACCTCGGCCAGCGCGTGGGAGGCTTCGCGCCGCACGGTCACTGTGATGTTGCCGCCGCGCGGCGTGTACTTGATGGCGTTGTGCACCAGGTTGGCGAGCACCTCGTGCAGCTCGGCGGCGTTGGCCCTGACGGGGAGCGTGGGGGCGGCGGCGCCGGTGTCGTCTGCCGGTTCACCGTCGCCGTGCGCATCGACCCAGCCCAGGTCCTGGTCGTGCTCGCGCGCAAGCGGCAGGTATTGCAGCACCACGCCGCGCGCGATGTCGCTGAGGTCGACCACCGCCGGCTCGGCGCCTGCGACCTCCTCGTCGGTGGTGGCGTGCGCGAGCGCCAGCAACTGCTCGCTCAGGCGCCGCGTGCGCGCCAGTTGCCCGACGATGGCATGCAGCGATTCGCGCATGCGTTCGGGGTCGGTCTCGCGCAGCGCGTAGCCCGCCTGGATCGACAGGATGCTCAGCGGCGTGCGCAACTGGTGCGAGGCATCGGCAAGAAACTGCGACTGCTCCGCCACCATGCGCCGGTGGCGCCCGATGTGGTGGTTGACCGCGTCCACCAGGGGCACCACTTCTTGCGGCACGCCGCTCGCGTCCAGCGGCTTCAGGTCGTCGCGCGAGCGTTCGCGCAGGGAGCGGCGCAGGCGCTCCAGCGGCCGCAGCGTCCAGGCCACGCCCAGCCACACCAGCAGGGCCATCACCAGCACCATGCGCGTGTCGCGCAGCAACTGCTGCTTGAGCAACTCGGCCTGTGCCGACGCGCGCGGGCCGGTGCCCTCGGCCGCCTGGATCAGCACGCGCCATGCTGCGCCCGGACGGCTGTGGTCGTAGACCGTCTGGCGCAGCGCGGCCACGCGCACCGGGTGCTGCTCGTGCACCGCGTCGTAGAACACCGGCGTGCCGTCGGGCGGCTCCTTCGGCGGAAGGGGCAAGGCGGGCACGCCCATGAGCGTGTCTTGCGGCACTGCGGGGTCCGGCGGCTCGCCCTTGACGATGCGCTGCACGCCCACATGCAGGTACTTGTAGCGCAGGTGCGTCGACTCGAACATCGCCTGCACCGAGAAAGGCTCCTGCACCTTCACGCTGCCGTCGCTCGCGACCACGATGCCGTTGGCCAGCGCCTGCACCGGTTCGAGCAGGCTCTGGTCGTAGGCGACCACCAGCGATTCGGTGAGGGCCTGGTAGTCGCTCCAGCTGTCGAGCGCCATCAGGCCGACCAGGCCCGGCACCAGGAGCGCGAGCAGGCGCGCGCGAAGGCCGAAGCGGCGCGCCTCCGGGCGCGGCTCGGGGCGCGGCTCAGGCTGCGGCGGGCGGGGAGGCTGGGGCGCCTGGGTGGCCATCGGCGATGCTCTCGAGCATGTAGCCCAGTCCGCGCACGGTGACGATGCGCACGTCGCTGTCAGCGAGCTTGCGCCTGAGGCGGTGCAGCACCACCTCGATCGCATCGGGGCCGGCGGTGCTGTCGTTGGTGAACACCTTGCCGAAGAGCTGTGATTTGCCGACCGGCGCGCCGCTGCGCATCAGGAGCGCGGTGAGCGCGGCGTGCTCCCGCGGCGTGAGCGACAGCAGCGTGCCGTGCAGCGTGAAGGCGTGGCTTTCGCTGTCGTACGAGAGCGAGGCGCATTGCAGCCGCGGGTGCTGCTTGCCGCGGCTGCGCCGCACCAGCGCCGCGAGCCGCGCCTCGAGCTCGACCAGCTCGAAGGGCTTGGTGAGGAAATCGTCCGCGCCCAGGTTGAGGCCGCGCACCCGGTCCTGCAGCGCGCCCTGCGCGGTGAGGATGAGCACGGGGGTGCGGTCGTCGGCGTTGCGCATGTCGGCCAGCACGCTCAGGCCGTGCTTGTCGGGCAGGCGCAGGTCGAGAACGATGGCGTCGTATTCGGTGCCGGCCATGAAGGCCTCGGCGGTGCGCGCATCGGGCGCATGGTCTGCCACGAAGCCGCTCTGGGTCAACGCCCGGATGAGCCACGAGGCCATGTCCAGTTCGTCTTCCACCAGGAGGATGCGCATGAGGAGTCGCCGGTTATTTCTTCAGGCCGCGGCCCAGGTCGATGTCTTCCGACGCGCGGGCGCTGGCGTCGGCTGCGCGTGCGCTCAGGTCGGGCGCCAGCGCGCGCCGGCCGTCGAACACGAAGCAGTCGCCGTGGTAATGCGCGCCGCCGACTTCCTCGAAATATTTCAGGATGCCGCCTTCGAGCTGCAGCACGTGCTCGATGCCTTCTTCGCGCATCAGGATCGCGGCCTTCTCGCAGCGAATGCCACCGGTGCAGAAGCTCACCACGGTCTTTCCCTTGAACTCCTCACGGTGCGCCTTCAGCGCGGGCGGGAATTCGGTGAACTTGGTGATGCGCCAGTCGATCGCGCCGTCGAATGTGCCTTCGTCGACCTCGAAGTCGTTGCGCGTGTCGAGCAGTGCGATCTCGCGGCCTTCGTCGTCGTGGCCCTGGTCGAGCCAGCGCTTGAGCGTGGGCGCATCCACACCCGGGGCCCGGCCCGACGCGGGCTGGATCGCGGGATGGTCCATGCGGATGATCTCGCGCTTGAGCTTGACCAGCATGCGCCGGAAGGGCTGTGCGGCGGACCAGCTTTCCTTGGTTTCGAGGTCGGCGAAGCGCGCATCTGAGCGCAGTTCGGCGAGGAAGCTGTGGATGGCGTCCGGCGTGCCCGCCAGAAACAGGTTGATACCTTCGGGCGCCAGCAGGATGGTGCCCATGAGGCCAAGCTCCTGTGCGCGTGCGCGCAGGTTTTCACGCAGCACGGGGCTGTCGTCTATGGCCACGAATTTGTAGGCCGCGATATTGAGAATCTCTTGCACGGGGCGCGATTCTAGGTGCCGCCGGGCCGCCCCAAGGCACCGCGCCTCCCCCTCGGGGGGTGGCGAAGCACACGAAGTGGCAAGCCGGGGGGCTGATTCAGGGATTGCCAACCCACATCGTGGGGTGGCCGTTTCTACAATGGCGGGATGTTTGTTCACCTGCGCTTGCACACCGAATTTTCCGTCGTCGACGGCACCAACCGGATCGACGAAGTCATCAAGGCCGCCGCTGCCGACAAGCAGCCCGCGCTTGCCATCACCGACCTGAACAACCTGTTCGGTGCGGTCAAGTTCTACAAGCAGGGCCGGGGCAAGGGCGTCAAGCCCGTCATCGGCGCTGAAATCTTCATCGAGGGGCTGGGCAAGGAGCCCGGCGTGCTCACCCGCCTGTTGCTGCTGGTGCAGAACACCGAGGGCTATCTGCACCTGTCCGAGCTGCTCGCACGCGCCTGGACGCAGAACGTGGGCCGCGGCCAGTCGCAGGCGGCCTGCAAGCTCGAATGGCTCGAGGAGCTGTCGGGTGGGTTGATCGTGCTGTCGGGCGCGCAGGCCGGGCCGCTGGGCGTGCCGCTGTTGCAGGGCCAGGAAGAGCGCGCCGCCGAACTGGCGCTGAAGCTCGCGGGCATGTTCCCGCACCGCTTCTACATCGAGCTGCAGCGCGCGGGTCGCGCGGAAGACGAACCGCATGTGATCGCCGCCGTGAAGCTGGCGGCACGCCTCAAGCTGCCGGTGGTTGCCACGCACCCGGTGCAGTTCGCCGAGCGCCAGGACTACGAAGCGCACGAGGCGCGCGTGTGCATTTCCGAGGGCGAAATTCTCGGCAACCCGCGCCGCGTGCGCCGGTTCACCGAAGACCAGTACTTCAAGTCGAGCGCCGAGATGCAGGCGCTGTTCGCCGATGTGCCCAGCGCGCTGGCCAACACGGTAGAGATCGCCAAGCGCTGCAACCTCACGCTGGTGCTCGGCAAGCCGCAGTTGCCGGACTTTCCGACGCCCTTCGTCAGCGAAGGCGTGCGCATGCCCATCGGCGAGTTCTTCCGCCAGGAATCGTTCGAAGGGTTGGAAGCGCGCCTGAAGCACCTGTACCCCGACGAGGCCAAGCGCGATGCCGAACGGCCGCGCTACGTGGAACGCCTGGAGTTCGAGATCAACACGATCCTGAACATGGGCTTCCCGGGTTACTTCCTGATCGTGGGCGACTTCATCAAGTGGGCCAAGGAAAACGGCTGCCCCGTGGGCCCGGGCCGGGGCTCGGGCGCGGGCTCGCTGGTGGCTTATGCGCTCAAGATCACCGACCTGGACCCGCTCGAATACAAGCTGCTGTTCGAACGTTTCCTGAACCCCGAGCGCGTCTCGATGCCCGACTTCGACATCGACTTCTGCCAGGGCAACCGCGACCGCGTGATCGACTACGTGAAGGACAAGTACGGCCGCAACGCGGTGAGCCAGATCGCCACCTTCGGAACCATGGCCGCGCGTGCGGCCATTCGCGACGTGGGCCGCGTGCTGGACATGAGCTACATGTTCTGCGACGGCATCAGCAAGCTGATTCCGAACAAGCCGGGCATGTCGGTCACGCTGCAGTACCCGCCCGAGAAAAAGATCGAAGGCGACAAGAACAACTACGCCATCGAGATGGAGCCGCAGCTCGCACAGCGCATCGAGAAGGAAGAAGAAGTGCGCATGCTGGTCGAGCTCGCGCAGAAGCTCGAAGGCATGACCCGCAACATCGGCATGCACGCCGGCGGTGTGCTCATTGCGCCCGGCAAGCTCACCGATTTCTGCCCGCTCTACCAGCAGCCGGGCAGCGACTCGGCCGTGAGCCAGTACGACAAGGACGACGTCGAAGCCATTGGCCTTGTGAAGTTCGACTTCCTGGGCCTGGCCACGCTCACCATCCTGGAGATCGCGAAAGACTTCATCGTCGCGCGCCACAAGGGCCAGGAGAACTTCGCGTTCGAGAACATTCCGCTGAAGGACGCGGCCACCTACCGGCTGTTTTCCGAAGGCAAGACGGAGGCGGTGTTCCAGTTTGAATCGCGCGGCATGCAGGGCATGCTGAAGGACGCACGGCCCACGCGGCTGGAAGACCTGATCGCGCTGAACGCGCTGTACCGCCCCGGCCCGATGGACCTGATCCCCAGCTTCGTGGCGCGCAAGCACGGCCGCGAAGAGGTGGAGTACCCGCACCCGGCCGTGGCCGAGATGCTCTCGGAGACCTACGGGATCATGGTCTACCAGGAGCAGGTGATGCAGACCGCGCAGATCCTGGGCGGCTACTCGCTCGGCGGCGCCGACCTGCTGCGCCGCGCCATGGGCAAGAAGAAGCTCGAGGAGATGGCCGAGCACCGCGAGAAATTCCGCGCGGGCGCGCTCTCCACGCACGGCATTCCGCAGGACAAGGCCGACGAAATCTTCGACTTGATGGAGAAGTTCGCGGGCTACGGCTTCAACAAGTCGCACGCCGCCGCCTACTCGCTGCTGGCGTATCACACGGGTTGGCTCAAGGTCCACTACACGGCCGAATTCTTCTGCGCCAACATGACCGTGGAAATGGACGACACGGACAAGCTCAAGCTGCTGTTCGAAGACGCCCAGAAGAACTTCGGCATCACCTTCGAGCCGCCGGACGTGAACCGCGGCAACTACCGCTTCGAGCCGGTCACCGACAAGGTGATCCGCTACGGCCTGGGCGCCGTCAAGGGCACGGGCCAGCTCGCGGTCGAGGCGGTGGTGCGGGCGCGCGAAGAGGGCGGGCCCTTCAAGAGCCTGTTCGATTTTTGCGTGCGCGTGGACCGCCAGCGCATCAACAAGCGCACGGTCGAGGCGCTGATCAAGGCCGGCGCGTTCGACGCCATCCAGCAGAACCGCGCCTCGCTGATCGCATCGGTCGACCGGGCTTTCGACTTTGCCAGCGCCACCGCGGCCAATGCCGCGCAGGTCGACATCTTCGGCGACTGCGAGCACGGTTCGGCCACGGCCGAGCCCGACCTGGTCGACGCCACGCCCTGGGGCGTGAAGGAGCGTCTGACCTTCGAGAAAACGGCCGTCGGCTTCTACCTTTCGGGCCACCTGTTCGACGAGGTCTCGCACGAGGTGCGGCGCTTCTGCAAGCGCGAGATCGGCGACCTGCTCGACAGCCGCGACCAGCAGGTCATTGCGGGCATCGTGAGCGACTTCCGCGTGATCAACGGCCAGCGCGGGCGGCTGGCGATCTTCAAGCTGGACGACAAGTCCGAGGCCATCGATGCGACGGCCGACGAAGCGCTCATCAACGCCAACCGCAACACGCTGAAAGACGACGAACTGGTCATCGTCAGCGGCCGGCTGCAGCCCGCGCGCGGCGGCTTCGAGGCGCGCTTCCAGGTGCAGCAGGTGTGGGACCTGGCGACGGCGCGCTGCCGCTTCGGCAAGTTCCTGCGCGTGGCGGTGAACGGCAAGGCGCCGGACATCGCGCGGCTGGTGAAGGACTTTCCGCCGCGCACCGAGCAGACCGAAGTCGGCGACCTGGTGCAGGGGCTGCCGGTGCGCCTGTCGATGGCGCGCGGCGGTGCGCAGGTTGAACTGCAGCTGGGCGAACGCGCCAAGTTCTTCCCGACCGATGCCGCGCTCGCGAGCTGGACGGCGCAGGCGGAGGCGGGCAAGGCGCTGATCGTCTACGAGTAAATGGCCCTTCGTTGTCGAGGGACGTGGAACATTTGGGTGCGTACGGCGTCCATCTGTTTCTTTACAACCAGGCTGTTCAAGGAGGAACGATTGCCATGACCTACACAAAGACCAAGACCAACAAGACCCTGAAGCACGCCGCGCTCGCCCTCGGCATGTCGCTGGCCATGTCCGCGGCCTTCGCCCAGTACGCCGGCCCGAGCAGCGTACCGGCGATGACGGTCAAGCAACTGCTGGACACCGGCAAGGACGACCAGCACGCCACGCTGCGCGGCTTCATCGTTTCGCACGACGGCGGCGAGCACTACACCTTTGCGGACGACACCGGCCGCATGAAGGTCGAGATCGACGCCAAGCATTTCCCGCCGGGCGTGAAGATCGACGACAAGGTGCGTGTCGAGATCACGGGCGAGTTCGACAAGGACCTGGTCGGCAACAAGGCCGAGCTCGACGTCAAGCGGCTGAGCCTGGTGCGCTGATCTCAGGGGCGGCGGGCTCGACAGCCATACCGCCCTTGTTGCCCTTTTTCCGGAGCGCCTGCTCGACCTGCTCGAGCACGGCCTCCGGCGCATGCAGCCAGTCCTTGGCCAGCACCTGCACCACCTGCCATCCGAATGCATCGAGCACGCGCGGCCGCGAGACATAGCGCTCCAGCACGTTGCGGTTCTCGTAGTGCGTTGCGGTGTCGACCAGGATGCCCATCGCATAGTGCCCGGCCTCCGGCGCACGCAGCGCCAGGTCACATCGGAAGCGCGACTGTCCCACCTGTTCGTCGACCGCGTGGCCACGCGCCCGCAGCGCCGCCGCGAGCTGCGCCGTCACCTCGTCCACGCGCGCTTGCTGCGCGCTGCTGCCGCGCGTGAGCGGGTTCATGCTTTCGAGCACGCGCCGGGCAGTGGCCGAATCGCCGCGCGACAGGCACTCCGCATAGCGCAAAAACTGCTTGAGCGCCGCGGCGCCTTCGTTGTGGTCGTTGGTGATGGCTTCGTGGCGGATGGTCGAGACCACGGCCATGTGGTGCCGCGCGCGGCTGAAGATCACGTTCAGGCGCTTCTCGCCGCCGCGCTGGTTGATCGGGCCGAAGTTCATCAGCATGCGGCCTTCGGGGTTGGGGCCGTAGCAGATGCTCAGGATGATGATGTCGCGCTCGTCGCCCTGCACGTTCTCCAGGTTCTTGATGAAGAGGCCGCAGAACTGGTCGTCTTCCTCGCGCACGTACTCCGCTTCCAGGCGCGCGGCGAAGTCGGTGTCGATGGCGCCCAGCGCATCGAGTTCGGCCTCGATCTCGGTCTGCTGCGCTTCGGAGAACGCGACGATGCCCAGGCTGCGCCCGGTTTCGCGCTTGAGCAGCTCGCGAACGAGTTGTGCGATGTGGCGCGCCTCGCCGTCGTTGATGCGGTTCTCGTACACCGCGTCGGTCACGCGGTGAAAGCTGATGGCGCGTGAGAGCAGGGCGTCGACGTTCGCGGCCACCGATTCGTCGGTCGGGCTGCGTGACTGAACGAGGATCTCCTCGCGTGCGGCCGGCGGCAGGCTGCGGTCCGGAATGGTGAAAAGGTTGCCCGCGTAGAAGGCCGCGTTCGAAAAGCCGATCAGCGATTCATAACGGCTGCGGTAATGCCAGGCCAGCAACGTGGCCGGCAGGTTGCGCGCGCCCTGATTCAGCAGGCTGTCGGCATCGAGCACCACGGCGATGCGGTCGCCGCCGCTTTCCTCGTCGCCTTCTTCGCTTTCGTCCGCCACCGACACCGTGTCGTCCTCCGGGTCGCGGCCCGAAGAGAAGAAGCTGGTCGGCGGCAGCTGCATCTCGTCGCCCACCACGATGATCTGCGGCGCACGGTAGAGCGCGGGCACGGCTTCTTCCACCGGGATCTGGCTCGCCTCGTCGAAGATCACCACGTCGAACAGGTCCGCCGCGAGCGGCAGCGTGTCGGACACCGAAAGCGGGCTCATGAGCCAGATCGGCTTCATGTCGCGCACCACCTGGCCGGTGTCGCCCGAGGCGAGCTCGCGGATGGCCTTGTAGCGCATGGTCTTGCCGAACTCGTGTTCGAGCTCGCGCCGGCCCGCGTTGTAGCTTTTCTTGAAAAGCTTGCCCGCGGCGTCGAGCTGGCTGGCGGCCAGGGCGCTCTTTTGCACATGGTCGCGAAAGCGCTGGCGCACAGCGGCGGCGAGCGTGCGCGCATTGCTGTCGAGCAGCTTGCGTTCTCCTTCGGCCAGACGCTGCGCATGGCGCGCGAGCGCGGCGCTGTCGAAGCGCGGCAGCCAGCGCTCGGTGCGGTAGACGCGCTCCAGGCCTTCGCGCGCCACGGCGTATTCGATGGCGTCGGGCGTCAGCGGCAGGGTGCGCAAGGCCTTGGCCAGGGCCGGGTCGGCATCGGCCAGTTCCTGCAGCGGGGTGAGTACGGCCGGCAGGGCGTCGGCCTGTTCGCGCAGCGTGCGGGCCAGGTCCTCGAGCGAGGCCAGCGGCTGGGCGGCCGGGTCGTGCAGCAGTTCGTGCCACAGCGCATCGAGCGCGTCGGTGCGCTCGCCGAGCGCGGCCAGCTTTTCGACATGGCGGCTCGCATTGGCGTCGGTGCGCAGATGCGACTGGAAGGCTGCGCGGGGGCCGTTGCCGCCGTCGGTGCGGCGCAGCGTCAGAAGCTGCTGCACGAAGGCCTCGAGATCGGCGCAGCCGTAGGTGGCTTCGCTCTGTGCCGCCTGCTTGCCGACCGCGGCCCTGGCCGTGTGTTCGGCCAGCAGTTCTTCGAGCACCTGGCTCGGCTGCGGGCGCACGGCATGGCCGGCAAAGTCGTACCGGCGCTTGAGTTCGCCCGTGAGCCGCCACCACGAGGGCTTGAGCCAGCGCAGCAAGGAGCCTTGCTGTGCCCTGGCCTGGGCCAGTCCGGCTTCGGTGTCGGCGGGCGAGAACTTGTCGCGCCAGCGGGCGGTGCGTTCGAGTGCGTCGGCCAGCGCATGCTGCAGCGTGCTGCGCTCGGCCATCGCCGCGCCCAGTGCCAGGCTGCTGGGGTGCGCGGTATCCAGGAGCGCCAGTTGTCCGCGTGCGGCCAGGCCGGCCACGCTGCGTGCTTCTGCGACCACGGCCAGCGCATCGGCCCACAGCGTGCCGGGCACAGCCAGCGCCGGCCAGGCCTGGGCGAGCGCGTCGCGGTGCGGGCCGGTCTGTTCGGCGGCGCGCTCGCTGAGCTCGACCAGCCGCGCCAGTGGCCGCTCCTGGCGCAGCAGCGCCGGCGCGAGTTGCGCGAATGTATGTTGCGCAAGGTACGGCACGCCCAGGCTTTCGGTGATCGCCAGATGCAGGCGCGCGACCAGGTCTGCGTGCTGGCGCCAGGCCGAGAAGGCGGGCAGGGCCTCGGCCTGCAAGGGCGTGAGCTCGGGGTCGTGGGGCTTCAGGGCGATCAGCCGCGCCATCAGCGCGCGGACCGTCACGGCCAGGTGCTCGGGGGCTTCGCGCATCGCGGCGTCGAAGCGTTCCAGCGCCTTCAGGTCGGCGTCCATCGTGTCGACCAGCTGCTTCCGCTCGCGGGTCTCGGCATCCAGTTCCTCGGGAGCCGTGAGCCAGTGCTCGTAGGTCTTCTTGAGGTTCTGCACGAAGGCTTTCTTGTCGCCTTGCGAGTCGTGGATCATGCAGCAGAGCTCGTCCAGCCCCTGCTGCCGCAGCCGATGGAACACCACGTCGATGGCGGCGCGTTTTTCGCAGACGAACAGCACGCGCTGGCCGCGCCCCACGTAGTCGGCGATGAGGTTGGTGATGGTCTGCGACTTCCCCGTGCCGGGCGGCCCCTGGATGATGTAGCTGGTGCCGGTGCGCGCGAGCGCCACCGCGGCTGTCTGGGTGGCGTCGGCCTGCACCACGGGCCACTGGTCGGCCAGCGGCAGGGCGGCCGGTGTTTCGGCATCGACCTGGCGCGGCTGCAGCGAGAACACGCGGTCGAAGGCATCGCTCGCGATCTCCGATTCGCTCAGCGCCGAGTAGTCGCGCACCAGCGACATCTTGCGGTGGTTGAAGTTGCCCAGCGTCACCGCGGTGAGGTCCACGTCCCACTGGTAGGGGTTGCCGGTGCTCTCGTGCAGCGCGTAGGTCTGCTGCTCTGCCTGGGCGGCGGTGGACGCCATCTGCGGCGCGCGCGGCATTGGCCTTGCGCCCACCGCGCTGCGCAGCGACAGCGGCACCGGCCGGACCCTGGCGTGAAAGAGCTGCAGGCCGAGCGGGCGGAAGTCGTCCTTCGCGTAGCTGAAGTCCTGCGCCACCTGCGCCGTCGAAAGCTGCGCGCCGGGGTTGCGCACGCGGGCGCGGCGTTTGAACTGTTCCAGCCGCTGGCGGGCGCGCTGGTGGATCAGCTCGATCTGCGGCTGCTTGATCAGCCGCAGTTGCACGCCCGGCTCGCTGGCCGCGATCTGCGCGGCCAGCTGGGCGTGGAATTGCTCGACGGAGGTCTCGCGCAGGTCGATGGTCTCGGGCAGCACGATGCCGTAGAGCTGGCGCAGGTGGTGCCTGAGCGTCGGGTTGACCTGCGCCTCGCTGGAGGCAGCCTCCAGCAGGTACTGGTCCTTCACGCCCTTCTTGCGCGTGAGCTCGACCGACAGCATCAACAGCGGCGAGGCGATGCGTTCGGCCCGCTCGGCGTCGCCTTCCTTCAGGTTGTGCCAGCGCAGGAAGGCGATCACCAGTGACAGCTGCGAGAAGCCGTATTCGGAGCGATCGCGCCGCGCCTCCTGCAGGATGCGGTCCAGCGCGGCCGGCAGGTAGGGCTGGTCTTCGAAGCGCAGCCAGCGCGCGAGCGGCACGGGGTCGCAGGTGGCGATGTCGGCGGCGAAGCGGCCGTCCCACACGCAAAGCTGGTCGACGCGGATGTTCTTGATGTCCACCACCAGCGGCACGCTGGCCACTGTGAGGTTCACATGCGTCTGGCTGGGCTTGAAGTGCAGCAGGCGGTTGCGGCGCGACAGGTCGAACAGCCGGTCGCGCAGATGCAGCCGGATCGCCTGGCGGCGCTGGCCCGCGCCGTCCTTCGCGGGCGCGATGCGGTCGAGGCCCAGGTCCAGCGGCTGGTCGCGGTAGGTTTCGAGGCGGCGGATCACCGAGGGCAAATCGCGTGCGCGTTCGTGGCGGTCCAGCGCGGTCATCTCGGCGATCACCGCAGCCACCACGGGATGCAGGCGACGGTTGAGCGCGAACAGGTTGCCGCGGTGTGCGACGAAGCGGGCCAGCGCTTCGCTGTCGGTGAAGTCCAGTGCGCACGCCAGGCTCGCGAGCACCTGGCCCAGGCACAGGATGTCGGTCAGCGCGTCGTGGTGTGCGAAGCGCAATTCCCAGGCGCTGTAGCCGGGCAGGTACACGGGGCGGGTGGGCAGGGCGTCGGGCGAGGCATCGTCCATGAGCGCGAGGTTCTGGACCGAGACGCCTTCGTCGGCATCCAGCGTCACGCGGTGCTCGCCGACCACGCGCAGCACCGAGGCGGCGGGCTGCTCCAGCGGCGCGATGGCTTCGCGGTTGTGGCGGGGCTCGGTGCCATCGGGTTGGGCGAGCGCGAGCGCGGGGGCATCGTCGACGCGGTAGGCGAAGGCGCTGCCGAGCGCTGCGACCTTGCCTTGCGCGTGCAGGGCGGACACCTCGCGCAGCAGCGGCAGCACGAGGCTCAGCACGTCGTCGGTCTGCAGGCCGCCGTGGGCGTCGGCGGTGTCCAGCAGTTGCAGCAGGGGAGCGGCGGAAGCGGTCATGCGGATGCGCCTTGCAGGTGTTGGGCGGCGGCCTTTTCGAGCAAGGTCGCGGCATCGCGCTTCACGCGGGTCAGGCTGCGTTTGGGAAAGCGCATGTCCTTGACGACGCGCTCTTCGAGCTGCCTGGCGCAGCCCATCGCTTCGGCCAGGCCGAGCGCGGCTGCGAGCGTGATGTCGTCCAGGTCGGCGTCGGCCGCGACGAAATCGACCAGCACGCTGGCCAGGTAGTCGTGCAGCCCGGCCGGCACCTGGGCTGGCGGCGGCAGCGGCTTGTCGGGCGGCGCAAAGTTCGGAAAAAAGCGGCGCGCATGGGACAGCAGCGGCTCCGATTGCAGGAACGGCCGCTGCAGCAGCTGGGCGATGGTCTCGCGCGTCAGCGCTTCGGCGCGCTGCTGGCCCAGCAGGTCGAGCGTGGCCATGTCCAGCGGGCCTTCGAGCGCGCCGGCCAGCCAGGCGTCGGCGTCGGGCTGGCGCTCGGTCCACAGGCGCAGCGCGCGTGCCCGCACGAACACTTCGGGATGGCTGGTGCCGCGCGTCTGCACTTCGGGCGCGGCGCAGATCTCGTCGGCCTGCCGCAGGTAGCTGGCCGCGTTGACCTGGGCCAGGCCGGTCTGCACCTTGACCAGTGCGGTCACCGCCGGCTCCAGCGCCCCGCAGGCGATGCAGGCGCCCCGGTCGGCGAATGCCTCGGTGTAGAGGCCATGGCGGCGCACGGCGTGCAGGTGGCTCGCATCGGCGCGGCTGTCGGCCGCCGCGGCCTGCAGGATGCGGTCGACCACGTGGTACTTGCCGCCGTCGCGCTCCCACAGCAGGTGATGCGCGAGCTCGTGGCCGAGCACGGCCTGCAGCTCGGAGCCCTGCAGGCGTTCCAGCAGCGGGCCCGAGAGCACGATGTGCGCTTCGCCGGGCAGGAAGTAGAGCGCGGCGTTCATGGCGCCGTCGCCCGCCTGGTAGAGCGTGATGCGCGCAGTGAGCCCCAGGCGCTGCGCGGCGACGTTGCAATGCGCATGCAGCTCGGGATGCGCGTCGGCATCGAGCCGGTACGAGTTGCGCAGCAGGTCGGCGCGCACCGCCGCGGCATGCTCCTCTCGCGCCTCGGCGGAGGCGGCCCAGCGCCAGACCTCGGGTTCGTTCGCCTGCAGATGGGCGGCAAGGGCCTGCTGGTAGGGCAGCGGGGCGAGGTCTTCGAGGCGAACGGCAGGAGGGGTGTCGACCATGTCAGGAGCGCCAGGCAATGAGGTGCCGACGATCCTAAACGAGCGCTCCCCGGATGAATGCGGGATCAGTGCGCGATCAGTTCGCCAATCAATGCGCCATCGAGGCCACGGGCAGGTCCGGCAGCACGTTCATGATGCGCAGCGTCTGCTGCACCACCTGGCTGAACACCGGCGCGGCCACCAAGCCGCCGAAGTACTTGCCCGCGCCGGGCTCGTCGATCATCACCGCGACGATGACGCGCGGCTTGTCGATGGGCGACATGCCGGTGTACCAGGCGCGGTACTTGTTGCTCGCGTAGCCCTTGCCGACCTGCTTGTGCGCGGTGCCGGTCTTGCCGCCCACCGAATAGCCCTCGGTCTGCGCGAGCGGCGCCGTGCCGCCGGGGGCGGCGGCCATGTGCATCATCTTGCGCACCTGGCTGGCCACCAGCGGCGAGAACACCTGCACGCCCGCAGGCTCCTCGCCCGTGCTCTTGAGCAGGCCCACCGGAATCACCTCGCCGTGGTGCGCGAAGGCGGTGTAGGCGTGCGCGATCTGGAACAGCGACGCCGAGAGGCCGTAGCCGTACGACATGGTGGCCTGCTCGATGGGCCGCCACGACTTCCACGGCCGCAGCCGCCCGGTCACCGCGCCGGGGAAGGGCGTCTGCGGCTTCTGTCCCAGGCCCACGGCGGTGAGCGAGTTCCACATTTCCTCCGCGCTCATGCGCTGCGAGATCTTGGTGGCGCCCACGTTGCTCGATTTCTGGATCACGCCCTCGACCGTCAGCACGCCGAAATTCTCGTCGTCGTGGATGGTGGCGCCGGTCACGGTGATGCGGCCCGGGTTGGTGTCGATGATGGTCTGCGGCGTCACGCGGCCCAGTTGCAGGGCGGTGGCGACGGTGATCGGCTTCATCGTCGAGCCGGGCTCGAACACGTCGGTCATGGCGCGGTTGCGCAGCTGTTCGCCGGTGAGCTTGCGGCGGTCGTTGGGGTCGAAGCTGGGGTAGTTGGCCATGGCCAGCAGCTCGCCGGTTTCGGCATCGACCACCACCACGCTCCCTGCCTTGGCCTTGTTGGCGAGCACGGCATCGCGGATCTTCTCGTAGGCCACGAACTGCACGCGGTCGTCGATGCTCAGCCGGATGTCGTGGCCGTCGGTCGGCGGCACTTGGTCTTCGCTGTCTTCGACGATGTGGCCCAGGCGGTCCTTGATGACGTGGCGAGAGCCCGCCTTGCCGGCCAGCTCGCTGTTGAAGGCCAGCTCCACGCCTTCCTGCCCGATGTCCTCGACGTTGGTAAAGCCCGCCAGGTGCGCGGCCGCCTCGCCTTCGGGGTACTGGCGCCGGTAGTCCCTGCGCAGGTAGAGGCCCTTGATGCCGAGATCTGCGATCTGCTTACCGACGGCGGTGTCGACCTGGCGCTTGATCCAGACGAAGCTCTTGTCCTCGTCCTCGAGCTTCTTGTCGAAGTCTTTCTGCGTCATGCCCAGCAGCGCCGCCGCCTGCTTGAGCTTGGCCTGCACGGCAGGGTCGTCGCGCTCGATGTCTTCGGGAATGGCCCAGACGCTGGGCGCCGGGATGTCGGACGCCAGGATCAGCCCGTTGCGGTCCAGGATGCGCCCGCGGTTGGCGGGCAACTCCAGCGTGCGCTGGTAGCGCACCTCGCCCTGGTGCTGGAAGAAGTCGTGGTTGAAGACCTGCACATAGGCGGCCCGGCCGGCCAGCAGCACGAAGCCGAAGGCGATGCTGGCCACGATGAACTTGCTGCGCCAGACGGGAGTGGGGCTCGCGAGCAGCGGACTGCTGCCGTAGCGGATGCGGCCGGTGGGTTTCATCTGTCTTGTGCCGGACGCGGGGCCCTGCTGTTGTTGTGCGGCTATAGACAGCGCGCCAGCAACGTAGTTCCGGGCGGCCTGCGAAAGGCCGCCCGGAACCGGCGCCAAAAAAATCGGCGCTTAGCTCAGCGCTTGGGCCGCAGCGACACGATCAGCGACGGAAAGATGCGCCCGTCGGTGTCGCGCGGCAGCCTGTCGGTCTTGCGCAGGCCGCGCTCGGCGGCGTCGTCCCAGGCGGGCAGGCCACTCGACTTGGTCAGCTTGACGCCGACGATGGTGCCGTCGGGTGCGAGATTGACTTCGAACTCCGCCGCTGGGTTGCCGTTGACGGTTTCGGCATCGGGGAAGGTGATGTTCGGCCGCACCGCGGCGGCGATGCGTCCGGCATAGCCGCTCGATGGGCCCGAGGAGCGCAGCGCCGTGCCCTTCGAATCGTCGGCACCGCTCGCGCCCGCGAGGCCCTGCATGCGCTTGAGCGTGGCGGCGCGGTCGGCGGCGGCCTGCTTGGCGGCAGCCTCGGCCTTCTTGGCTTCGGCCTGCTTGGCTTCGGCTTCCTGCTGCTTCTTCTGCTCGGCGAGCTGCTGTTGCTGCTCTTTCTTGCGCTGGGCTTCGTCCTCGGCGCGCTGTTTGGCTTCGAGTTCTTTCTTCTTTTGCTGCTGTTGCTGCTGCTCCAGCTCGCGTTCTTTCAGTTCCTTCTGCTCCTTGAGCTTCTTCTCGCGCTCCAGGGCAATGTCGGGGGCCTTGGGCGCGGGCGCAGGCTCGGGGGCCTTGGCGGCAGGCGGCGGCGGTGGCGTGGGAGCAGGCGGTGGCGGTGCCGGCGCGGGCGTCGGGGCTTCCGGTGCGGACAGGCGCGGCGCAGCCTGCTGCACCGTGGACGACCACAGCTCCGCATCGACGGCGCCTTCGTCGGCGTCGCTGCGCCAGCGCACACCCCACGTCAGCGCCGCGATCAGCAGCGCATGCGCGATGAGCGCGAGCACGATGGCGCGCGGCGTGCCGCGTTGCGGCGGCGGCGCGAACTCGGGGCGATCCAGTGCGAGCGACATGCCTTATTTGCCGCCCGTGGTCGTGACCGACAGGCCCACGCGCTCGATGCCGCTGCGCTTGAGCTGGTTCATCGCCTTCACGACGGTTTCGTACTTCACCGTCTTGTCGGCGCTGATGACCACCGGGCGCTGGTCGTCGCCGCCCTGGGCGGTCTTGGCGGCCGCGCCGATCTGGGCCATGGGGATCGAGGTGCCGCCCGAGCCGGTGGACGGATCTTTCTTGATCTGCACTTCGTCGTCGCTCTTGATGACGATCTCGATGGGCTTGTCGGGCTGCTTGTTGGCGCGATCGACCGTCGGCAGGTTGATCACGCTGGGCGTGATGAGCGGTGCGGTGACCATGAAGATGATCAGCAGCACCAGCATCACGTCGATGAACGGGACCATGTTGATCTCGTTGATCGTGCGGCGTCCCCGGCCCCGGGATGAAACGGCGGGCATCTGCTGCTACCCGTTCAACGGTTGGCCGGAGCCACCGAGGTGGCTGCGGCGGCGGCGCCCGGATTGGCCGAGAGGTTGCGCTGCAGGATGTTGGAAAACTCCTCGATGTAGGTTTCGAGGGCGATGGCGATCTTGTCGATCTCGCGCGCAAAGCGGTTGTAGCCGACCACCGCGGGAATCGCGGCGAACAGGCCGATGGCCGTGGCCACCAGCGCTTCGGCGATGCCGGGCGCCACGGTGGCGAGCGTGACCTGGGTGAGGGAAGCCAGGCCGGTGAAGGCATGCATGATCCCCCAGACCGTGCCGAAGAGGCCCACATACGGCGACACCGAACCCACGGTGGCCAGGAACGAGAGGTTCTGTTCGGCCGCGTCGAGCTCGCGCTGGAAGCTCGCGCGCATCGCGCGGCGGGCGCCGTCCAGCAGCGTGGCGGGGTCGCTCACATGCCGTTCGCGCAGCTTTTGGTATTCGCGCATGCCCGAGGCGAAGATGCGTTCCATGGGGCCCGCGAACTTGGCGTTCTGCGCGGCCGAGGCGAACAGCTCGTTCAGGCTGGTGCCCGACCAGAACTCGCGCTCGAAGTCGTCGTTCAGGGTGCGCATGCGCCGCAGCGCGAAGTACTTGCGGATGATCGCGGCCCAACTGGCAATCGAGACGATCACGAGCAGCAGCACGACCATTTGCACCACGAAACTGGCGTGGAGCAGGAGGTTGATGATGGAAAGATCTTGGTTCATGGCTTGAAAGGTTGAGTCATGGAGCCGCCGCGGTGCGCGAGGGTTCCCGAAATCCGGGACGGTAGGCGTGCGGGGCGCAATGTGAGGGCATCCACCCACCCGATGCGTATCGTGCCTTCGCACAGCAAGACCGGTGCCGGGGCGCCTGTTCGCTCTTGCTCTGTTTTTGATAGCACGCGCTGTCCGATTATCAAGGACGCGGTACCCAATTGTTGAAGATCGGCTGTAACCAGCAGTTCGTCGTCCAGCCGCGAGGGCCGATGGTATTTGAGCTGCGTTTCGCTCACCACGAACTGGCCGCCGGTTTCTTCGCGCAGCTTGCGCTGCTCGACGCCCAGGGAGCGCAGCCACTCGGTGCGGCCGCGTTCCATGAACTTCAGGTAGTTGGCGTAGAACACGATGCCGCCGGCGTCGGTGTCTTCCCAGTAAACGCGAATAGGAAACTCGTAGCTCGCGGGCATGTCTGCGCTCATTGCACCCGGTTCTCGACCATGGCCCGCAGGCGTTCGATGGCGTCCTTCAGATGTTCCATCGAGCTTGCGGTGGAGAAGCGCACGAACTTCGCGGTCTCGGCGGTGCCGAAGTCGCGGCCCGGCGTGACGGCGACGTGGGCGCGCTTCATGGTCTCGAAGGCGAAATCCCAGCTGCCCGCGATGCCTAGCTTTTCGGCCACGCCGGTGCAGTCTGCCCAAGCGTAGAAGGCGCCGTCGGGCATCACGGGCACGTTCAGGCCCAGGGCGTTGAGCTGCGGAATGAACCAGTCGCGGCGCGCCTTGAATTCGGCGCGGCGGCGTTCGTACTCGGCGATGCTCGCGTCCTCGAAGCAGGCGAGCGCCGCGTACTGCGACACGGTGCTCGCGCAGATGAAAAGGTTTTGCGCCAGCCGCTCCACCACCGGCACCAGCACTTCGGGCACCACCAGCCAGCCCAGGCGCCAGCCGGTCATGTTGAAGTACTTGCTGAAGCTGTTGATGCTGATGACGTTGTCGTCGATGGCCAACGCCGTCTGCCCGAACGCGTCGTCGTAGGACAGGCCCAGGTAGATCTCGTCGATCAGCGTGATGCCGCCGCGCTGCGACACCACCTCATGAATGCGGCGCAGTTCGTCGGGCGCGATCGAGGTGCCGGTCGGGTTGGAGGGCGAGGCCAGCAGCACGCCGCGCGTCTTGTCCGTCCATGCGGCCTCGACCTTGGCGGCGGTGAGCTGGAAGCGCTCTTCAGCCGTGGTCGGGATCAGCACCGCCTTGCCGTCCGCCGCGCTCACGAAGTGGCGGTTGCAGGGATAGCTGGGGTCGGGCAGCAGGATTTCGTCGCCCGATTCGATCAGCGCAAGGCAGGCCAGCTGCAGCGCCGCCGAGGCGCCTGCTGTGACCACGATGCGGCGGGCCGGCACGTCCACGTTGAAGCGCTGGCGGTACCAGGCGCTGATGCGTTCGCGCAGATGGTCGAGGCCGGTGGCCTGGGTGTACTGCGTGGCGCCCGCGCGCACGGCGCGAAGGGCGGCTTCCTGCACCAGCGGCGGGGCGGTGAAATCGGGCTCGCCGATGTTCAGGAAGATCATCGGACGGTCGGTGTGGGCCACTTCGCGGGCCAGCACCCCGGCGGCCTTGGCCACCTCCATCACATAGAAGGGCTCGATGCGCTGCGCGCGCGTCGAGATTCTCATTGCTCCCCCAGGCTGCGGCGCTGTGCGCCTTCGGGCGGCCGTACGGCGCTCCTCATGCCTTGGCCTTGCCCGAAGCCCGGTCGGCTTCCACTTCAAGCGGGCGCAGCTGCGGCGCCAGGCCGTTGAGCACGGCATTCACGTACTTGTGGCCGTCGGTGCCGCCGAATTCCTTGGCGAGCTCGATGCACTCGTTGAGCACCACGCGCCACGGCACGTCCAGGCAATGCTGGAACTCGTACACGCCGATCCACATCACCGCGTGCTCGACGGGCGAGATCTCCTCGAATTTGCGGTCCAGCAGCGGGCGGATCAGCGCGTCCAGCTGCTCGGCGTTGTCGATGGAGCCGTGCAGGAGCGCGTCGTAGTGCGCGGCGTCGGCCTTGTGGAAGCCCGCGAGGTCGCGCGTGAAATGGTCGATGTCGGTCGGGTCGTTGCGGCCCACCAGGTGCTGGTAGAGCGCCTGCAGCGCGAACTCGCGTGCGCGGCTGCGGTTGGACTTGGCCGAAGCCTTGCGTGCGCCGGTGCTGGTGAGCCCGGTGCGCGATTGGCGGGGCTTGGCGCCGCCTGTCTTGGGGGTGTCGTCGGTCATGAAAGGGTGGCCAGCAGCTGCGCCATTTCGACGGCGACCTGGGCTGCATCGCGGCCCTTGTCGGTCTGCCGTGCAACAGCCTGCGCCAGGTTTTCGGTGGTGAGGATCGCGTTGGCGATGGGAAGGCGGTAGTCCAGGGCGACGCGGCTCACGCTCGCGCCCGATTCGTTGGCCACCAGTTCGAAGTGGTAGGTCTCGCCGCGGATGATGCAGCCCAGCGCGACCAGCGCGTGGTAGCCGCCGCGCTCGGCCAGCGCCTGCAGCGCCACGGGCACTTCGAGGGCGCCCGGTACCTGCACGTGATGGATGTCGGCCGAGGCCACGCCCAGCGCTTCGAGTTCGGCCAGGCAGGCCGTCGCCAGCGCGTCGGTGATGTCGGCGTTGAAGCGCGCCTGCACGATGCCGATGCGCAGGCCCTTGCCGTTGAGCGTTTTGCCGCCCTTGTTTGAACCTTGCATGGTCTTTCAGTCTTTCGTGATGTAGCCGGCGATTTCGAGCCCGTAGCCCGCTGCCATGCTCGGCATGCGACGCGGCGTGCCCAGCAGGTTCATCTTGTGCACGCCGCAGTCGCGCAGGATTTGCGCGCCGATGCCGTAGCTGCGCAGGTCCATGCGGCCGCGCTCGGGGGCCTGCGCCGGGCGCGCGGTGCCGTCGAATTGCGCAAGCAGCTCGCCGGCGGTTTCGCCGCAGTTCAGCAGCACGGCCACGCCCTTGCCCTCGGTCGCAATGTGCGAGAGGCTGGCGTCCAGGCTCCAGGAGTGCAGCGAGCGGTTGATTTCGAGCGCGTCGAGCACCGAGAGCGGCTCGTGCACGCGCACCGACACCGTGTCTTCCGGGGCCCAGGTGCCGCGCACCAGCGCCAGGTGCACGCCGCGGCTGGGCTTGTCAATGAAGGCGTGGGCGGTGAAGGCGCCCCAGGCGGTCTGAATTTCGCGGCAGCCGACCTTCTCGACCAGCGATTCGACGCGGCTTCGGTGCTCGATGAGCGCGGCGATGGTGCCGATCTTCAGGTTGTGCTCGGCCGCAAAGATCTGCAGGTCGGGCAGGCGGGCCATGGTGCCGTCTTCGTTCATCACCTCGCAGATCACCGAGGCGGGCGAACACCCGGCCATGGCGGCGAGGTCGCAGCCGGCTTCGGTATGGCCGGCGCGCATGAGCACGCCGCCGTCCACTGCCTGCAGCGGGAAGATGTGGCCGGGCTGCACTAGGTCGGCCGCCACGGCATTGGGCGCCACGGCGGCCTGCACGGTGCGGGCGCGGTCGGCGGCCGAGATGCCGGTGGTCACGCCCTCGGCTGCCTCGATCGACACGGTGAACGCCGTCGAGTGCTTGGCGCCGTTGCGCTGGACCATCGGCGGCAGCTGCAGCCGCTCGCACATCTCGCGCGAGAGCGTGAGGCAGATGAGGCCGCGCGCGTGGCGTGCCATGAAGTTGATGGATTCGGGCGTGATGTGGTCGGCCGCGATGACGATGTCGCCTTCGTTCTCGCGGTCTTCCTCGTCCACAAGGATCACCATGCGACCCGCAGCCAGGTCGGCCACGATTTCTTCGACCGGGGAGATCGGTGCGGGGGCGCGCGCGGCGCTGGGGGCTGCGCCGATGGGCGTGACGGAGGCGTTCATTCGGCGGTGTCCTTGGAATACGTGGAGGCCTGGGGGACCAGGACGCCGGCCTGGAGCATCCGCTCCACGTAGCGCGCCACGGTATCGATTTCGAGATTGACCTCCGAGCCGGCCTTCAGGCCGCCGAGGGAGGTGTTGTCTACGGTGTGCGGGATCAGGTTGATGCTGATCTCGGCGCCTTCGGCGATGTCGCTCACGCTGTTGACCGTGAGGCTCACGCCGTTGATGGTGATGGAGCCCTTGTAGGCCAGAAAGCGGGCGAGGGCGGGCGGAGCGACCACGCGCAGTTCCCAGCTTTCGCCCACCGGCTCGAAGAAGCTCACCGTGCCGATGCCGTCCACATGGCCCGAGACGATGTGGCCGCCGAGGCGGTCGCTGGCGCGCAGGGCTTTCTCGAGGTTGATGCGGCTGCCTTCGTCGGTGAGGCCGGCGGTCTTGGCCAGGGATTCGGCGGAGATGTCGATGGTGAACTGCTGCCTCTCGGGAGCGAGCGTGGTGACGGTCATGCAGGCGCCGTTCAGCGCGATGCTGTCGCCCAGCCCGACGTCGTCGAGATAGCCGTCAGGCACCGCAATGCTGAGTCTTTTGCCGTAGGAGGAGGAGGTGCCGAGGTCGTGAATGGCGGCGATGCGCCCCACGCCGGTGATGATTCCGGTGAACATTTGCACATTTTCGCAGACATCGAGGGCCCCCGGCTTTTCGCGGTCAGAAGGCTTCTTTGTCCCGAACCCGGGCGAGGATGCGGATATCGGGCCCCAGCATGTCGACCGATCTGAATTCGAGGGGCAGGGCGCCTGTCAGCGCGGTGAGCGGGCCGTCGGCATGGATGTGGCTCGCCATGTCGAGGCCGTGCCCGATCAGCTTGGGCGCAAGGTAGACCAGCAGTTCATCGACGCGGCCTTCACGCATCAGCGATCCGTTGAGCTTGTGGCCCGACTCGACGTGCAGTTCGTTGACGCCGCGCGCCGCCAGGTCCTTCAGCATCGCCCCCAGGTCGACCTTGCCGTCGGCGTTGGCCAGGCATGTGACGGTGGCGCCGCGGGCCTCCAAGGCGGCGGCCCTGGCTTCGTCGCGGGCGGCGGCGTAGATCCATACCGCGCGGCCGGCCATGAAGATGCGGGCGTCGGGCGGGGTCTGAAGGCGGCTGTCCACGACGACCAGCTGAGGCTGCCGCGGCGTGTCGACCAGGCGAACGTCCAGGCGAGGGTTGTCTTCGAGCACCGTGCCCACGCCGGTGAGCACGGCGCTTGCGCGGGCGCGCCAGGCATGCCCGTCCGTGCGCGCGGCTTCGGCGGTGATCCACTGGCTCACGCCGTTCTCGAGGCCTGTCTTGCCGTCGAGCGAGGCTGCCACCTTCAGGCGCACCCACGGGGTCTTTCGGACCATCCGGCTGAAGAAGCCGATGTTGAGTTCGCGCGATTCGGCGGCACCGGGGCCGACTTCGACTTCGACGCCGGCCGCCCGGAGCCGCTCGAAGCCTTGCCCCGCCACCAGCGGGTTCGGGTCGGCGATGGAGGCCACGACCCTTCGCACGCCGGCCGCGATCAGCGCGTCGCAGCAGGGGCCTGTGCGCCCGTGGTGCGAGCAGGGCTCCAGCGTGACGTAGGCGGTGGCGCCTGCGACCGAATGACCTTGCGCCGCTGCATCGCGCAGCGCCATCACTTCCGCATGCGGGCCTCCGGCTTGTTGCGTGTGGCCCTGGCCCAGCACGCGTCCCCCGGCATCGCACAGCACGCAGCCGACGCGCGGGTTCGGATCGGTCAGCAGCAGCGCATCGGAAGCCAGGCGCAGGGCCGTGGCGATGTGCTGCGCATCGTGTTCGTGTGAGGGCATGGGGGCGTGGGGGACTGGGCGGGAAAAATTTAACACCGGGGCCAGTCGATCATACGAGCGGCATGCCGATGCGGATGAACGGTCCGCCCGCCGTGGCGGCCGGCTTTTACGCTCGAAAGTTCGATGGCGGGAATAAAGAAGCAACACAAGTTGCAGGTCAACAGGGAGGACATCGAACATGGCTTCAACGAAGCACTCGGCCGCGGGCTTTTCGCTCGTGGAGGTACTGGTTTCCATCGTCGTCCTGAGCGTGGGACTGCTCGGGACCCTCGGCATGCTGCTGGCGTCGGTGCGCACCGGCAACGAAACGGCAACCTTCACGGCGGCGCTCAACCTGGCGCGTGAGTTGTCCGAAAAGGCGCGCATCAACAAGGGACTGGCCGCGAAGAACAACGCGGCCAATGCATACCTTGTCGAGGACTGGCGCGCAGGCTCCGCATCGGGGGCGTCCGCGGCAGTCAAGGCCTGCGTGGCGACCGTTGCCAGATGCACGCCAGAAGACCTCGCCGCATGGGACATGCGCGAATGGACGCACCGCGTGGCCAAGGCGTTGCCCGATGCGCGCCTGAGCGTCTGTTTCGACGACGCGCCCTGGAACGCCACGGCAGGCGAGTACGCATGGGCTTGCAGCCATACCGGCAACACCGTGGTCGTCAAGCTTGGCTGGACGCCCCGCACAGGCGGCGAGGAGGGCCGGTCATCCATGCCGCCACGCCTGGTGATGCAATTGGTCGCAGGGCAGGTGCACGATGGCCAGGCTGGCTCCTGAGTTCGCGGCCCGCGTGCGCCAGTGCGGCGCGACCCTGGTCGAACTGCTGGTCGCCACCGCCCTCGCGCTGGTTGTGGTGCTTGCGGCCACGGCGGCATTCGTCGGCAGCCAACGGCTGTTCGCTGTCGACGCCGATGCGCGGGCAGTGGACGAGTCGCTGCGGTTCGCGAGCTTCGTCGTCCGGAGTATCGTGCGGCAGGCAGGCTATTCCGACCACGTGCCCGACGATGCCGATGCCGAGCCTGCCGACAGCAAATCGCCCGCTGCAGACGACGGTCTCCTCGACCTCGACATCGTGGGCGCGAGCAACACCCGCGTCAGCGGCGTCGGGAACGGCTACGGCAGCCACAACACCCGCGGCGTCAACGCGAGCGACTCGCTCCGGGTCCGCTTCTTTGGCCGCAGCCGCGCAGGAACCAAGGGAATCGAAGCCGACGGCACGATGATCGATTGCATGGGGTATGCCCAGCCCGGACCTGCCGGAGACAAGCCCCTGTCCGGCGAACGCGCCTGGAGTTTTTTCTACGTCGCCGAAGCTTCGGACAAGGAGCCCGAGCTTTATTGCAAATACCGCGGGCCCAAGGAATTCAATGCGCAACCCCTGGCGCGCGGCATCGAGGTGTTCAAGGTCGTCTACGGCCACGACGCCGACGGCAACGGCGTTCCTGAGCAATGGCTGGACGCCGAGCAACTCGAGGCCATGGCGCCTTCCGACGCCAAGGTCGGCGACGAATGGCGCAAGGTGGTGGCGTTGCGCATCGGCATGGTCGCCCGCAGCGCGCACGGCCGGGGAGCCGCCGGGCCAGCGGAGGAACTGCTCTATCCGCTGGGCATCGATTTTTCCAAGGTGAGTTTCAGGCCGCCGCCCGACGGCAGGCTGCGGCGCGTGGCGACCTTCACGGTGATGCTGCGCAATGCGATGACGAGGGCGGCCTCGTGAGCCGGCACCGCTTGGCGCGGCAGCGGGGCTTCTCGCTGATCGTGGTGCTGCTGATCCTGGTCGTCGCGACCGTGCTGGGTGTCGCCGCCGCGCAGCTTTCGCTGGTCAACGAACGCAGCGCGCGCAATGACCGCGACACCGAGATCGCATTCCAGGCGGCAGAAGCTGCCCTGATCGATGCCGAAAGCGACGTGCTCGGGCCCAACGGCAGCGCGCGTCAGCGCCTTTGCCTCTTCAGCCGCCATGACGTGACGGCCTTCGTGGCCGGATGCGGTGGTGCCGGCGAGCAGCAAGGGTTGTGCGCGCCGGGCGAGCCGGGCACCGAGCCGGCCTGGATGACGGCGGACTTTTCTGCGGACGACGCCAGGTCGGTTGCCTACGGCACCTTCACAGGCCGAAGCTACCCCAGCGGCGACGCCGCCACGGCCCGCGCCCCGCGCTACATCGTGGAAGCCGTTCGCAGCCGAGGCGGATGGCAGGCCGATGTGCTGCAAAGCGCCAGCGCCCAAGCCACCAGCTACGTCTTTCGTGTCACGGCCATCGGCTTCGGCATGCGCGACCAGACGCAGGTGGTGCTGCAGACCAATCTCTACAAGCCGGCCAGCAGCCCCGGTTGCCCTTCCTGACAACGGAACTCGCATGCGATTCTTCAGAACCCTGGCGGCGGTAACTTGCGCCGTCTGTCTTGCCCACGGCGCTGCACAGGCTCTGCCGCCCGATGCGGAACTCCCGAGCGAGCCGTTGTTTTCGCTGGCCTCGCGGGTCGATCCCGGCTTGGTGATCGACCTGTCGCTCAAGCAGTCGAACGCGGGCGCCGCCTATCGCGACAGCTTCGATCGAAAGAAGACCTACCTCGGCTACTGGGACCCGATGGGCTGCTACAGCTACGCGAGCGGCGATGCCTACTTCAAACGCGCGTCCGCGGCGACCCGACGCAGCGGCGGCGAAATAGGCTGCACGAACCTGTGGAGCGGCAACCTGCTGAACTGGGCGGTGTCGTCGTCCCTGGACGGGCTGCGCCTGGCGTTGACAGGCGGAGACCGGGTGGTGGACGAGCCGGGCCTCACCGTGCTGCAGCGCGCGGTATTGCCGGAAAGCTTCCATCGCGGCCCTGACTTTCCTGGCAAGACGATCACCGGCAGCCTCGACAGCCTGACGCCGCTGGTCACAGGTGCGCGCGAGGGCTTGCGGGCGGCCGACACGCTGCACTTCAGCAGTTGCCTCGATCGCTTCGTCGTCGGGCCTGTGGCGGCCGGTAGCTGCACGGACCCGGTGGGCACGGCTTTCATGGCCCGGGTCGAGGTTTGCACGCCAGCCGAGGCGGCGTTGCGTCCTTCGCTGTGCGCGAGGTATCCGGACGGTCGCCACAAACCCGTGGGCGCCATCCAGCGCTACGCGGGCCGGATGCGGTTTGCTGTTTTCGGCTACCTGCCAGCCCGCGACCACGCGCGCTATGGCGGCGTCCTGCGCGCACCGATGAAGCACGTGGGGCCTACAAAACCCGACATGGCCTTCGGCAGGGTGGACAACCCGGCTTCGGAATGGGATGCGAGAACGGGCGTCTTCAAAGCCGAGGCAGTCGGCCCTCGCGCAACGGACGCCAGCCCGGGAGTCATCCACGCCATCAACCGCCTGGGGCGCAGCGGCGGCAAGCCGGGCGCCTACGGGTTGTTCGATCCGGCGGGCGAGCTCTACTACGAGTCGCTGCGCTACCTGCAGGGCAAGGCGCCCACGCCCGAGGCAACGGCAGGCGCGGCGCCGGGCAACGGCGTGCCTTGGGCGGACCCCGTCGCTGCCAGTTGCCAGCGCAACGGCATCCTGCTGATCGGTGACCCCGACACGCACCACGACCGCTCGCTGCCTGGCATGTCAAAGGGCGACTCCACCGGCGATTTCGACCGCGGCTTCAACAACGCCGGGCATGAGCCCGACACGAACTACTGGACGGGCCTGGTCGGCGCGTTCGAGCACAGGGAATCGCTCCCGTACGCGCACCCCTCGGGCAAGCCCGGCCTGCTCACCACCGGCAACGACGGCCTTCCGGCCCTCAACTACAAGGGCGGTGCACCGCTGACGTCGGCCAATATCGCGACCATCGAAACCGGTGCCGACAAAGGATCGTTCGGCATGGCGGGCCTGGCGTACTGGGCCAACACGCAGAAGATCCGCAGCGACCACCCCCATCTGCGCGTCCAGACATTTGCCATCGACATGGGGCCGGGCGGTGGAGGCGCCACCGCGCAAAGGCAACGCGGCAGCGCGTTCTTTCTCGCGGCGAAGTACGGCGGCTTCGCCGACGGCAACGGCGACGGCAATCCGTATCGCGCATCCGGCGGCGGGTCCGAATGGGCCGAGGGGCTGGACGCGGACAACCAGCCCAAGCCGGCAAACTACGTTCTGGCCGGCGAGCCCGCGCAGATGGTTGCCGCCATCCGCCGCATCGTCGAGCGATCGGTCGCGATGGCAAGCGGAAGCAGCGCGCCGGGTGGCGCGTTGTCGTCGGGCACCCTCGCAAAGGCGGGAGCGAGCGTCTATGTGCCGCAATCCGACGGGCGGCGCTGGTCGGGCACGCTGCTGTCGTACCCGCTGCGTTTCGATGCAGCAACCGGCGCCGCGCACCGCGCCGACAAGCCCGACTGGGATGCCGGCGAGTTGCTGACCGGCAATGCCAACGCCAGGCCGGCGGTGACTGCGCGCGACATCGCGAGCAGGCAGATCTTCACGCTCTCGACCGCCGGCGTCGGCATCCCGTTTCAATGGGAGGCGCTCGACAACGGGCTGCGCGCCTGGCTCAACGCGACGCCCTATGCCGAGGCGGCCCTGTTCGACGGCCTGGGTGCCGAGCGGCTGGCGTATTTGCGCGGCGATCGAGGTCGGGAGCTGTCCGCCCCACAGGGCGTCTTTCGTGTGCGCGACTCGGTGATGGGCGATGTGGCCCACGCGAGGCCGGTCTTCGTGGGCGCGCCCAGCCTGGCCATCCAGGAGGCCGGCTATGACAGCTTCCTGGCCGCCCATCGCGGGCGGACGCACGCGGTGTACGTCGGCGCCAACGACGGCATGCTGCACGCCTTCGACGCACGCACCGGGCACGAACTTTTCGCCTATGTGCCGCGCATCATGTTCGCCAGGCTGGCTGCCTACACCTCGCCGGACTACGTGCACCGCAGCCATGTAGACGGCACGCCCACCGTGGCGGAGGCGCGCATGGCGAGCGGCGAATGGAAGACGGTGCTGGTCTCTGGCAGCGGCGGCGGAGCCACCGGCGTGTTCGCGCTCGACGTGAGCGACCCCGCCAGGTTCTCGGCCGACAAGGTGCTGTGGGAGTTCAACGGCGCCTACGACGACGACATGGGCCACGTCACCCAGGCGCCCCGCGTCATGAAGTTCCGCACCGCCGCAGCCACGAAGACGCGTGCGGCAAGCTACCGCTGGTTCGCCGTCGTCCCCTCGGGCTTCAACAACGCCAACCCCGACAAGCGCGCCGCGTTGTTCCTGTTGTCGCTCGACAAGCCCGTGGGCGAAGCCTGGAAGCAGAACCTCAACTACTACAAGATCGTTCTGCCGCCGCCCAAGGACGACACCGTCGTCAACGCGTTGAGCGCCCCGGGCGACTATGCCGCGGCGGACGGGTCCACCCGCCTCCTCTATGCGGGCGACACCCAGGGCAATCTGTGGCGGTTCGATTTCAGCGGCAACGCGCCATGGAGCAAGGCCTTGGGGCCGGATCGCCTGCCTCTGATGGTCGCCATGTCAGGCGACGGTGCGGATGCGAAGCGCCAGCCCATCACCGTCGCGCCGGAGGTCGGCATCGGGCCGGGCGGCGGCGCGATCGTTCTCTTCGGCACCGGAAAATTCGTGAGCCCCGAGGACCTGGGGCATGCCAGCCGCGGCGTGCAGACGGTCTACGGCGTGTACGACAACGGCACCGCCATTCCGGCCGGGGAGGCGCGCATGCAGCTGCAGCCGCGCCGTGCCGGCCCTGCCACCGGGAATGCCTTCCCGCCCGTCACCGGCGATGCCTTCGTCTACGGTGCGGCCGACCGCAAGACGAATGCCCGGCGCGGCTGGTACTTCGACTTGCCGGCAGGGCTTGAGCGAGGCGAGCGGGTGGTTTTTTCGCCGGTGCTGAGCGACGGCCAGCTGTTCTTCAACACGCTCATTCCAGGTGCCAGCGCCACTGCATGCGGCACGGACGGCGGTGGACGCAGTTGCGCGGTGAATGCGATGACGGGGCTCTCGCAGGGCGGGACCTGCGTGCCCTCGGGCTCCGGCATGCTGGGCGCGCCGCTGGTGGTTCAGTTGGGCGAGGGCGGCCTCAGCACGACCGACGCGCTGGGGCGCCGGCCGGAAACAAGGCGGCTGGCCATCGTCAATGTGGGCAACCGCGGCGCAGGAATCTCGACCGCGCAGCCCGTCGAAGGCGGCGCGGTGTCCCGCATGGGAGGCCGCCTGAACTGGCGGCAGATCGTCGATCACCGGGGAGCGAAGCCATGAGGGCCGCCGTGCGTAGCGGCTTCACGCTGATCGAGATGATGATGGTGCTGGCGATCGCTGCGATCCTGGCGGCCATCTCCTATCCGTCCTACATGGATTTCGTGCGCCAGGGTTGGCGCGGCGAGGGGCGGGCCGCGCTGATGCGGCAGATGCAGGAGCAGGAGCGTCACTTCACCCTGGCAGGGCACTACCGGCAGTACGAGGGCGACTCGGGCGACGGCGGCGCGGGCGGCAAATACACGCTCCAGAGCGGGCACTGCGAAGGGGCGGCCACTGTCCGCACCTGCGTCCGTCTGACCGCAACGCTCAAGCCGCAGTGGTCGGACCCGGAAGCCGGCAATCTGTGGATCGACAGCACCGGCAACAAGGGCTGCGACGGCAACCGGCCCAGCAGATGCTGGCAATGAAGCGTGTGCAAAGGCCGCAGCGCGGCTTCACGCTGATCGAGTTGATGACGGTCGTCGCCATCGTGGCGGTACTGGCCGCCTTCGGCGTGCCGGGTTTTCGCGACATGCTGCTCAATCAGCGCCTCGCGACTGCGGCACAGGCCTTCAGCGCCACCTTGAGCTTCGCGCGCCTGGAAGCCGTTCAGCGCGCACAGCGCGTGCGGGTGGAGGCGTTGTCGGGCAACGACTGGGCGGCGGGCTGGGCGGTGCAGACCGGGCCGGACGATGCGCTTCGAACGCTGCGGCGCTTCGACCCGTTGCCGCAGGGCGTGCAAGTCGACACCACACTGGGCGCAGGCTTTGCGCAGGGCCTGAGCTACGACGGCAACGGGTTCGCGCGCCAGACCGCCAGGTCCGGCTTTGGCGGTGGCTGCCTGACACTGAAGGCCGACACGGGACGCCGTGCGTCCATCGTCGTGTCCGCTTCAGGGCGGGCAAAGATCTGCAATCCGGATGTGAGCGGCGATTGCGGCTCCGGGGTGTGCGGCAGGGGCCGCAAGGACGACGAGGGCGCCTGACCGCGCCGTTGCCGAGGTCAGATGTCGCGCAGCAACTGCCTGAACTCGTCCACGTCCTCGAAGCTGCGGTACACCGAGGCAAAGCGCACGTAGGCCACCTTGTCCATGCGCTTGAGTTCGCGCATCACGAGTTCGCCGACCTTGGTCGAGTCGATTTCCCGCAGGCCGCTGGCCAACAGCTTTTGTTCGATGCGCAGCAGCGCGTTGTCGATCTGCTCGATGCTGACCGGGCGCTTGCGCAGCGCCAGCATCATCGAGGCGCGCACCTTGCTGGAGTCGAAGTCGGCACGGCTTCCGTCCTTCTTGACCACGACGGGGAAGTTGACGTCGGGCCGCTCGTAGGTGGTGAAGCGCTTGTCGCAGGCGCTGCACTGGCGGCGCCTGCGGACGAAGTCGGCGTCTTCCGAAACGCGGGTTTCGACGACCTGCGTTTCGAGATGACCGCAAAAAGGGCATTTCATGCGGTCAGGCCGTGCACATCAGCGATAGACGGGAAAGCGGCTCGTCAGGGCGTGAACCTTGGCGCGCACGGCTTCGATGTTCGCCGCGTCGCGCGGGTTCTCGAGCACGTCGGCAACCAGGTTGGCGGTGATGCGGGCTTCTTCGTCCTTGAAACCGCGCGTGGTCATGGCGGGGGTGCCGATGCGCACACCGCTGGTGACCATCGGCTTTTCCGGGTCGTTGGGGATCGCATTCTTGTTGATCGTCATGTGGGCGCTGCCCAGCACGGCTTCGGCTTCCTTGCCGGTGATGCCCTTCGAACGCAGGTCGACCAGCATCACGTGGCTTTCGGTGCGTCCGCTCACGATGCGCAGGCCGCGCTGGGTGAGGGTGTCGGCCACGATCTGGGCGTTCTTGACCACCTGTTGCTGGTAGGCCTTGAATTCAGGCGCCATGGCTTCCTTGAACGCGACGGCCTTGGCGGCGATCACGTGCATCAGCGGGCCGCCTTGCAGGCCCGGGAAGATCGCGCTGTTGATGGCCTTCTCGTGCTGCGACTTCATCAAAATGATGCCGCCGCGCGGGCCGCGCAGGCTCTTGTGGGTGGTGGAAGTGACGATGTCGGCGTGCGGCACCGGGTTGGGGTACACGCCCGCGGCCACCAGGCCGGCGTAGTGGGCGATGTCGACCATGAAGATCGCGCCCACGTCCTTGGCCACCTTGGCGAAGCGCTCGAAGTCGATGTGCAGCGAGTAGGCCGAGGCGCCCGCGATGATCAGCTTGGGCATGTGCTCGTGCGCCTTGCGTTCCATCGCGTCGTAGTCGATGGCTTCGTTGGCGTCCAGGCCGTAGCTCACCACGTTGAACCACTTGCCGCTCATGTTCAGCGGCATGCCGTGGGTGAGGTGGCCGCCTTCGGCCAGGCTCATGCCCATGATGGTGTCGCCGGGCTTCAGGAAGGCCAGCATGACGGCTTCGTTGGCCGAGGCGCCGCAATGCGGCTGCACGTTGGCGGCATCGGCGCCGAAGATCTGCTTGACGCGGTCGATGGCCAACTGCTCGGCCACGTCCACGTGCTCGCAACCGCCGTAGTAGCGCTTGCCCGGGTAGCCTTCGGCGTACTTGTTGGTGAGCTGCGAGCCCTGGGCGGCCATGACGGCCGGCGAGGCGTAGTTCTCGCTGGCGATCAGCTCGATGTGGTGTTCCTGGCGCGCGTTTTCAGCTTGAATGGCGGCCCAGATTTCGGGATCGGTCTGTTCGACCAGGATATTGCGTTGGTACATGGCAGTCCTTTGAAGACGAGGTCCTTGTTCTTCAACCAAACAAGGGCTGCCCAGGCGAACGGCTGAACGCCTGTTGTGGCCAGGCGGTACGCTTCCCAGTGGTATTCCACGTCAGCGCGGGACACCTTGTTCGGGTGCCGCGCCTATCGCCAGTCGCGTACGGGGGCGAGTGTAGCGCACACCCGGTGCGCCACCGCCTATTCCCGACTTCAGGAAACCGCGGAAAGCAGGGCGACCTTGGCGGGCTCCGCGCCTTCTTCGGCCTTGATCGGGGCCGGTGTCAGGACCGGGATCGGCTGTGCGCGAACGGTGGTCCGCGGCGGGAGCACCGACGGCGCACGGCCGTTGGCCACTTGCAGCAGGCGCTCGTGCTCAGCCATCACCTTGTTGGCATAGCCGCCGTCGTCCGGCAGGTTGGCCGCGCCCACGTAGTAACGCAGCCCGCCTTCGAGCGAACCGGCGCGGGCGATGCATTCCTGCAGCACCTTCACGCCCACGCGCATGTTGGTCACCGGGTCGAAGGCGGTGAGCGTGCCGCCCGCGCTTTCGTACTTGTCGCCGTGCACGCGGGTCATGACCTGCATCAGGCCCTGGGCGCCGACATGGCTCTGGGCGAAGGGGTTGAAACTGGATTCCACGGCCATGATGGCCAGGATCAGCGTCGGGTCGAGCTTGGTGCGCTTGCCGATGTTGTAGGCCTCGGCCACGAGCACGCTCAGCGGCTCCGGCGCAACGCTGTACTTCTTGCTGAGCCAGTAAGCCACGGCGGCCTGCTGCTTGGGCAGGTCGCTGGGGCTCGCGGCCGTGGTGCGCTCGATCGCGGTCGGCTCCAGGTCGGTGGCCTCGGGTGCGGGCTTGCGCGACTGCAACCAGCCCATGAGCTGTTCCTCGCCGGTCTGGCGCAGATCGGGCCGTGCCACGAGGGCGAGGGCCGCGAACACGATGGCCAAACCGACCAACGCAAACCCGTTGTGGGTGATCTCAAAAAAGCCGTCTGCCACATCGGACACAAAGGTCCGTAGCCCGCGGGCTGTGGCATCAAACGCCTTGCTCATCGCTCTTCCTTTCTGTGCGGCACCTGATCGCAGCACCTGTAGAGGCGATGGATGAAGGCAGCGGCGCTTGGATTGGTACGAATCAGGCTCCGCGCATGGAGGTGTAGGGTGAGGAGCGCGGTGACCTGATCAAGCCGGGGATGTTCCCGGCAGCGGATTCAGGGTGGCCCGGCTGCATCGGGCAGTCAGGGCAGCGCGGATTCTAGCGCTGCTAAATACCCGGTCAAGTATAAGGAATTGATTCGATATGCCATTGAATACTTAAAAATCCGGCCGCCACAGAGACGTTCGACCTACGGGAAAGCCCTTGCAAGATTGAATTTGCAATGCGAGGGTGCGGCGCCTAATCTGAACAGGCCTGAGTTTTCGGGCATTTTTCCGATGTCAGCCGGCCCGAGGTGCAAGTCAAGGGTTCGAACGACAGAGGAACCACGGCGGCAATCTCTTGCTGCCAGCACGGCGGGAACCATTGACTTCCGGTCGCGCGAATCGATGGCATGGGTCTTATGCCCGCCATCAAGCCCGGCAACGAGACTTCAGTCGCGTTGCCGGGCTTTCTTGTTTCTGGATTGCCACCCGTTTGCGGCACACTCCCGCGATGAATGCAGCTTCGCTCAAACAAAACAAATGGGTGCGACGTGGGATCGTCGCGGTGCTGGTTCTGCTGGCCCTCTGGGTCATCGCGTGGCTGGCGGTGCCGCCGATCGCCAAGAGCCAGTTGCAGAAGATCGCGAGCGAGAAGCTCGGCAGGCAGGTCACCGTCGGCAAGATCGATTTCAAGCCCTGGACCCTGGAGCTCGCGCTGCACGACCTGCGCATCGCCACCGCCGACGGCAAGCAGCCGCAACTGGCCATCAAGCGCATCTACGCCGACGCCGAACTGCAATCGCTCTTTCGCCTCGCGCCGGTGATCGACACCGTGACGGTCGACGCGCCCGCGGTGCTGCTCACCCACCAGGCCGACGGCAAGTACGACATCGACGATATCGTCGCCAGGCTCGCGTCCGGCCCGCCGTCCGATCCCAAGGCCGAGCCGGCGCGCTTTGCCATCTACAACATCTCGATCAGGGACGGCGCGGTCGACTTCGACGACCAGACCGTCAAGCGCAAGCACGAGCTGCGCGGCTTCACGCTTGCGGTGCCTTTCCTCAGCAACCTGGCTTCCCAGCGCGAGATCAACACCGAGCCCAAGCTGGCATTCACGCTGAACGGCAGCAAGTTCGACTCCGCCGCCTTCACGACGCCTTTTGCGCAGAACCGCAAGACCGATGCGCACGTGCAGTTCAAGGGCCTCGACCTGGTGCCCTACCTCGGCTACATCCCCGGCGGCCTGCCGGTGAAGCTGCAGGCGGGCAGCCTCGATGCCGACCTGAAGATCGACTTCCAGCAGGCCGCGACCACCGGGCTGAAGATCACCGGCACGGTCGAGGCGAACGGCGCCAGGCTGAGCGATGCGCGAGGGCGCGACATGCTGAGCTTCGACTCGCTCAAGCTCGCCCTGGCGGATGTGCGCCCGCTGGAGTCGGTGTTCCATCTGAGTGAGGTGGCGCTGGCCAGTCCGCAGCTCGTGGTGGCGCGCGATGCGAACGGCCAGCTCAACCTGATGGCCACCGACCCGTCCACCGGCGTCGCTGAAAAGGTGGCGCCGCTGCCCGCGGCCGCGGCCAGCGCACCGGCCGGCAAGGCGGCGGAGAAACCCAAGCTGAACGTGCAGGTCGACAAGGTGGCGCTGACCGGCGGCCGCATCGGCTGGCGCGACGAAACCGTCAAGCCGGCCGCCGCCGTCGACGTGACCGAACTGGGGCTGGCCGTCACCGCCATCACCTGGCCGATGACCCGGCCGGCCCAGTTCGACGGCAGCACCGCCGTCGCAGGCGCCATGCTCAAGTTCAAGGGCAGCGCCACCGACAAGGTCGCCAACGTGCAGACCGAGGTCGAAGCGCTGCCGCTTTCGCTCGCGGCGCCCTACCTGGCGCAGAGCCTGGAGCCCACGCTCGACGGCAAGCTCAGCGGGCAGATCGACATCGCCTGGGATCAGCCCAACCTCAAGTTCAAGGCGCGCCGCCTGGCCGCCGACGGGCTCGCGCTGACCCAGACCAAGACCGCGCTGGCCAGCGTCGGGCGCTTCGAGCTGGTCGACGCCGAAGTCGACATGACGCAGCACACGCTGAACATCGCCTCTTTCACCGCCACCAACCCGAAGGTGCGCGTGGAGCGCGACAACGAAAAGCGCTGGATGTTCGAGCGCTGGCTCCGGACGCCCGCCACGGCCGGCGGCGCGAAGGAGGGCGCCTCCGAAGCCAAGGTCGCGGCGCCCAAGCCGGCCGGCGCCGGATCGGCCAAGGCCGACGCCAACACCAAGCCCTGGGCGCTGACCATCGGCACCGTGGCGGTCGACAACGGCAGCCTCTCTTATTCGGACAAGGCGGGCGCGTTGCCCGTGACGGTCGAGGTCACGGCGTTCAAGCTCAATGCCCAGAAGATCGCGCCCGAGACGAACACCGTCTCGCCGCTGCAGGTTTCGGGCCGCATCGGTTCGGGCCGTTCGGAACCGGGCCGCTTCGACTACAAGGGCAACGTCGTGCTCAAGCCGCTGGCGGCGGAGGGGCGGCTGGAGGTGGTTTCGTTCCCCGCGCACGCCTTCAAGGCGTATTACGCGGACGCGCTCAACGTCGACATCCGCCGCGCCTTCGCGAGCTACCGCGGCACGGTGAACTACGCGACGACACCCGCCGGCATGAGCGTCAAGGTGGCCGGCGACACCGCGCTGGACGACTTCCGCGCCAACAGCGTCTCGTTGACCCAATCGCCCGGCTTTGGCCGCAACACCAACCAGTTGCTGAGCTGGAAGACGCTGAGCCTGCGCGGCCTGCAGGTCAGCATGGCGCCCAAGGCCCCGCCGACCGTGGACGTGCGCGAGACCACGCTGACCGACTTTTTCGCCCGCGTGATCGTCGACCCCACCGGCCGCCTCAACCTGCTGAACCTCACCAAGAAGGGCGAGGCGGAGGGCATTGCGACGGCGGCTGCGGCGAATGCAGAGGCCAGGACCCAGAAGGGCCCGGGCGGCACCACCACCACGAGCCGCGCGGCACCGGCGCAGCGCTCGGGCGGCGCGCCGGTCTCGGCCGAAGCCATGGTCGGTGGCAGCGCCGAGCCGGCCCAGCCGGCGGCGGCGCCTGTGGCAACGGCCCAGGCCCCGGCCGACACCGGCCCCAAGCCGGTCATCAATTTCGGTCCGATGAGCCTGATCAACGGCAAGATCGACTTCACCGACCTGTTCGTCAAGCCCAACTACTCGGCCGACCTGAGCGAGCTGACCGGCAAGCTCAGTTCCTTCTCGTCGAACCCGCCCAAGGGCGAGGGCGGCCGGCCCGCGCTGGCCGACCTGGAACTGCGCGGCAAGGCGCAGCAGACGGCCGCGCTGGAGATCACCGGCAAGCTCAACCCGCTGGTCAAGCCGATCGAGCTGGACATCACCGCCAAGATGCGCGACCTCGACCTGGCGCCGCTCTCGCCGTACTCGGTGCGCTACGCCGGCCACGGCATCGAGCGCGGCAAGATGAGCATGGACGTGAACTACAAGGTCGCGCCCGATGGCCAGCTCACGGCAACCAACAAGCTGGTGCTCAACCAATTGCAGTTCGGCGAGGAAGTCGCGGGCGCGCCCAACAGCCTGCCGGTGAAGCTGGCGGTGGCCCTGCTGGCCGACCGGAACGGCGTGATCGACGTCGACCTGCCGCTGAGCGGCTCGCTCAACGACCCGCAGTTCAGCGTCGGCCCGCTGATCTGGAAGGCCGTGGTCAACCTGATCGTCAAGGCGGTGACGGCCCCGTTCAGCCTGCTCACCGGCGGGCTCGGCGGTGGCGGCAGCGGCGAAGCCAGCGCCATCACTTTCGAGCCCGGCAGCGCGGTGCTCAGCGCCGGTGCAAAGGAAAGCCTGGACAAGGTCGCGAAGGCCCTGACCGAGCGGCCGACCCTTCAGATGACGGTGGTCGGCACCTCCAGCCTTGAGAAGGAGCGCGATGCCTACCAGCGACAGCGCGTGCGCCAGCTCACCCAGGCCGAGAAGCGCCGCGTGGCCGTGCGCGCCGGCCAGACCGGCACCGACGTGCCGCCGGTGACCGACGCCGAATACCCCGAGCTGCTGACGGCCGTCTACAAACGCGCCGACATCACGAAGCCGCGCAACCTCGTCGGCCTGGCCAAGGATCTCCCCGTCAAGGAAATGGAAAACCTGCTGCTCGCCAGCGTGCCGGTCGACGAAGAGTCGATGCGCCAGCTGGCCGTGTCGCGCGGCGCCGCCGTGCGCGACTACCTTCTGGCGCAGAAGCTGCCGAGCGAGCGGCTTTTTCTGGGCGCGGTGCGCACCACGGCCAGCGGTGCCGAATGGAAGCCCGGCGCCGAACTGAGCCTGACCATGAGGTGAGGGCGGCCACTTGGTTTTTTCCTTGAGCTTGCTATATATGTAGTCCGTTAAGCTCCACGCCCGCAAACCTGCGTTCGCCACCGTTTCTCGACGGAATTCAGCGGCCAAGCGCAAGTGGGTGAAAATGTCGATGTGCGCCGGCCTTTGCCGGCGCCTTCGCTTTCTCTACTAAGACAACGATTTCGCGCAGTGACCTCTACTTCTTCCAAGCCACACGACATTCAGGCCCTCGACACGCTCACCGGCGGCGCCTTCACCGCGCCGACCTCCGGCGAGCGCGCCGCGCGCATCCGCGACTGGCTCGCGGGCAACCCCGCGCCCGAGCAAATGCAGGAAGTGTTCAAGGAGCTGAGCGGTCGCGACAAGGGCGCCGCGCGCCTGCTGCGCGAGAAGCTCGACGAGCTCAAGCGCGCCAAGGGCCAGGAAGCCATTGCCGCCGAATGGGCGCAAAAGGCCGAAGGACTGCTGGGCCAGCCCAAGCTGAACATCGCCGATGCCCTGGCCTGGCAGCGTGACGCCGCCAAGGCCGGCGCGCCGCTGTCGCGCGAGCCGCTGGCCGGCTTGAAGGCCCAGCTGGCCGAACGCGTCAAGGGCATCGAAGACCTGCAGCATCGCGCGCAGGTCCACCGCGAAGCCGCCGTTCTGCTGGCACAGCGCTTCGAAGTGCTGTCCACCAAGGGCTGGCAGGACGCCCAGAGTGCCGAGGAATCGCTGCGCGCCGACGTCACCCACTGGCAGCAGCAAGCCGCCGATATCACCTCCGACATCAACTGGAACAGCCTGGACGCCAAGTTCGCGCCGCAGCTGGACGCCTCGAAGTCCCAACTGCTGGTGGTGTCCGACGCGTTCCACAGCGCGCTGGCCCAGGCCATTGCCGCGGCCGCCGACGCTGCGGCGCCGCTGCCGCCGGTGCCCGTGTGGGCCGACGAGCTGCGCGCCGCGCGCGGCGAGGTGGTTGCCCCCAAGGCTGCAGCGCCCGCACGGCCTGCCGCACCCAAGATCGATCCGGCCGTGCGTGCCGCGGCGCAAGACGCCGTGCAGGCCGCGCTCGCCAAGCTCGAACAGGAAACCGCCGAAGGCCATGGCAAGGCCAGCGCCGGTGCGGCTGCCGCACTGCGCGCGGTGCTCAAGGAGCACGGCAAGCTGGTCGAAGCACCGCTCGAAGCCCGCGTGCACGCCGCGCTCGTTGCAGCCGGCGAGCTCGAAGGCTGGCAGCGCTGGAGCGCCGACAAGGTGCGCGAAGACCTCGTGGCCAAGGCCGAAGGCCTTCTGAAGCGCCCCGAAGGCCAGGCCCTCGGTGGCCGCAAGATGCAGGAAACGCTGCGCGCGCTGCGCGACCAGTGGAAGCAGTCCGACCAGGGCGGCGTGCCCAACCATGCGCTGTGGAAGCGCTTCGACGAAGCCTGCAACGAAGCCCACAAGGTGGTCGAGGCCTGGCTCGAGAAGGTGCGTGCCGATGCGGCCGAACACCGCGCGCATCGCGTGGCGCTGATCGAAGAGGTCAAGGCCTGGGCGGCAGAGCACGCCGGCGCCACCGACCTGAAGGCGCACAACCGCGCGCTGCACCAGTTTGCCGACCGCTGGCGCGATGCCGGTCATGTGGGCGAGAAGGTGTTTGCCGAGCTGCAGCCGCAGTGGAACGAAGCTTTCGGCGCCGCGCGCGCACCGTTCGAGACGGCGCAGAAGGCCAGCGTCGAACGCCGCCAGGCCATGATCGCCGAGGCCGTCGAACTGGGCGCCCAGCCGATGCTGCGCATCGATGCCGTCAAGGCGCTGCAACAGCGCTGGCAGGCCGAGGCGCAAGGCGTGCCGCTCGACCGCCGCCACGAACAGAAGTTGTGGGACGCGTTCCGCGCGCCCATCGACGAAGCCTTCAACCGCAAGACCGCCGAGCGCGAAAAGGCGTCGTCCGCGATGAGCGAGCACGACCGCTACGTGCTCGAGGCTTCCAAGGCGCTGGATGCAGCCAATGCCGGCGGCGACGTGCAGAAGATTCGCGCGGCCATCGCCCGGCTCGAGGCCGCCATGCGGGGCGAGGCACCCCCGCCCGCGCCGAAGGCTGCGCCGGCCGCCGCAGCGTCCAACGACGGCCCCCCGGTCGGCGCGACCGACGTCGTGGCCCCCGGCCAGGCTGCCGCCGAGTTCAGCGAGAGCGCACAACAGGCACCGAGCCCGAGCGACGCCGAAGCATCGCCGGCCACATCGGTCGAGAGTGCGCAAGCTGGCGCCCCCGACCTCGTGGCGCCGGCCGATGGTGCCGATGCGTCCGCGCGCGCCGACCACGCCGCCCAGGAAGCCGGCGAAGCAGCCGCTGCCGACACGCCGGCCCCCGCTGCCCCCGCTGTTGCACCGAAGCCGGCCCCCAAGCCTGTCGTGGCCATGCGCGGCGACGACCGTCCCGCCAGCAAGAAGACGGATGCGGCGCCCGCAGGCCGTGCCGGTGGCAAGTTCGGCGACCGCCGCGATGGCGGCCGGCCTGCAGGTCCAGGCGGCCCGGGCCGTCCCGGCGGCGATCGCGGTGCGCCGCGTTCCGATGCACGCGGTGATCGCGGTGATCGCGGCGCACCGGCCGGTCGTTTCGGCGACCGTCCCCCGCGCTTCGAAGACCGCGGCCCACGCCTGGGCGATGCAGCCTTCCGCGCCCAGCGCGAAGCCCTCGAACGCGCGGACATGGCGCTGCGCAAGCTCGCGGCGCAGGCGCACGGCGAAGCCCTGACGCAGGTGCTCGGTGCCTGGGAGCAGCGCGATGCCGCACGCCTGCCAAGCGTCCAGGAATTGGGCCGCGCGGTTTCGCCGGCCGTGCGCACCCACTGGTCGCAGGCTGTGGGCAATGCCCCGACGGCAGCCGCCAGCGATGCGGCCGAAGCGCTGCTTCGCCTGGAAATGGCCGCCGAAGTGCCGACGCCCGCCGAGCAACTCGACGCACGCCGTGCCTTGCAGCTCAAGCTGTTGACCAAGCGCGGCGATCCGGCCCCGTCCCAGACCTGGGGCCAGGATGCCGGCAAGGTGCTGGCGGCGGCTCATGACGCAGCCAGCGCACGCCGGCTGCAGAACGCGCTGAAGGCCTTGCTGCGCAAGTAAGGCCAGGGCGCCTGCTGAACGGCCAAGAAAAGGAGCCCCGCGGGGCTCCTTTTCTTTGGGTCGTTCCGGTCCTCGGTCGGCGCTCGTCAGGCCTGCTCGGCCAGAAAGAATTCGTCGAACAGACCGAGCACCGGAGGGAAGTCGCGGGCGAAGTTCTTGCGGTTCACGAAGTAGGCCTCGCAGGCCACGGCGAAAAATTCGCTGATCGAGGTCGCAGCGTAGTCGTCGAGCCAGGGCGGCTCGGCGCCGAAGCGCTCGGCCATGACGGTCTTCTCGCGGAAGTCGTCGTACGCAGGCTGCAACACGGCGAGCCAGGCGGCGCGCGCCTCGCGGGCATTGCGCGTGCCGGCGAAGCCCGTGGGCAACGGCGGGCAGCCGTCGGCGTCGCCGCGGCGCATGTCGATCTTGTGGGCGAACTCGTGGATCACGACGTTGTAGCCGTCCTCGCTGGTCACGCTGCTGGCGAGCACGTCCTGCCAGCTGAGCATGACCGGGCCGCGGTCCATCGCCTCGCCGGCCACGACTTCGTCGTACTCGTGCACGACCTGGGCGTCGTCGACGATCTTTCGCTTGGCCACGACTTCGGAGGGGTGCACCACGATGCCGACGAAATCGTCGTACCAGTCGAGTTGGCCCTTGAGATGCAGCACCGGCAACACGGCCTGCGCCGCGATCGCCAGCGCCACCTCGTCGGTGATGACGAAGCCCTGGGTGCCGTGGAATTCCTTGTCGCGCAGGAACTCGGCGGTCAGGGCGCGCAGCCGTTGCAGGTCGGCGGCGGGGCGTTGGCCCAGGAAGGCGTAGCGCGCCAGCGTGGTCTGCCAGGCGGCGTCGGGGATGGGGGGCAGGGCGCTCAACCGGCGCAGCCACTTGAACATCGGCGGTTCCGCGCTTCGGGCGCCGCTAGCGCAGGTCGACGCGTTGCGCGCCGGCGGTGGACAGGCACAGCAGCTGCGCGCGCGGTGGATGGGCCGCGGCGTCCCAGTCGCTCAGCACGATACGTCGCAAGCCATTGCCCAGGTCGTGATCGGCGGGGCGGTGGGTGTGGCCGTGCACCAGCGTGTGCGCATCGGCCTGCTGCAACCATTGGCGCGCGGCGTCGGTGTCCACGTCGGCCCAGATCGTCGACGGGTTGCGCTTGCGGTCTTCGCTTTGCACGCGCATCGAACGCGCGAGCGCGCGGCGTTCTTCCAGCGGGCGTGCGAGGAACGCGGCCTGCCATCCGTGCGTGCGGACCTGCGCGCGGAACTTGAGGTACTCGGTGTCCTCGAGGCAGAGGATGTCGCCGTGGCTCAGCAGCCATCGCTGGCCGTGCAGCACCAGCACGGTCGGGTCGTCGAGCAGCGTGAAGCCGCATTGCGCCGCGAGCGCGGGGCCGACGAGAAAATCGCGGTTGCCGTGCATGAAGAACACCGGCAGGCGCTGTGCCGCGAGGCGCAGAAGCTCGGTGCATTGCGCCTCGAAGCTGCCGGGCGCGGCGGCGGCATCGTCGCCCACCCACACCTCGAACAGGTCGCCCAGGATGATGAGCGCATCGGCCGGCGTGGTCTGCAAATAGCCCTGCCAGGCGTCGAAGGTGGCGGGCTCGCCGGCCTGCAGGTGCAGGTCGGACATCAGGTCGACGGTGCGCCACGCGGGCGGTGCCACCAGTTCGCCGAACACGGTCATTGCGGCCGCCGCCGGCGCGCCCCGAGGCGAGCCGCGCCGCCCCGTCGCGGGGTGGCGAAGCACACGAAGCGGCTAGCCGGGGGGCTCACGGTCACTCGACAGTGACGACGGCCTTTTCGATCACCACGTCTTCGAGCGGCACGTCGTCGTGGAAGCCCTTGCGACCCGTCTTCACGGCCTTGATCTTGTCGACCACGTCGGTGCCGGCGATGACCTTGCCGAACACCGCATAGCCCCAGCCCTGTGCCGAAGGCGCGGTGTGGTTCAGGAAGTCGTTCTTGTCCGACACGTTGATGAAGAACTGCGCGGTGGCCGAGTGGGGCGCGCTGGTGCGGGCCATGGCGACGGTGTAGTTGTCGTTCTTGAGGCCGTTGTTGGCTTCGTTCTCGATCTCTGCGCCGGTGGGCTTTTGCTTCATGCCGGGCTCGAAACCGCCGCCTTGCACCATGAAGCCGGGGATCACGCGGTGGAACACCGTGTTGTCGTAGTGGCCCTTCTTCACGTAGGCCACGAAGTTTTCTGCCGACTTCGGCGCCTTCTCGGCGTTGAGTTCGAGCGTGATCACGCCGTAGTTCTTGATGTGCAGTTCGACTTGGGGATTGGTCATGAGGGGACTCCTTCTTCGGAAAAGTGATTACTTCGCCAGGGTGGCGGACTTGATGGTGATGGTTTCGAGCGGCACGTTCTGCATGCCGCCCTTGTTGCCGGTCTGGACCGCGCGGATCTTGTCGACCACGTCGGTGCCGGCCACGACCTTGCCGAACACCGTGTAGCCGTAGCCGTCGGGGTTGGGCGCGTTGAGCGAGTCGTTGTTCTTCACGTTGATGAAGAACTGCGACGTGGCCGAGTTCGGGTTGCCGGTGCGCGCCATGGCGATCGTGTACTTGTCGTTCTTCAGGCCGTTGGAGGCTTCGAGCGGAATGGGCGCGCGCGTCGGCTTTTGCTGCATGTCGGCCGTGAAGCCGCCGCCCTGGATCATGAAGCCGTCGATCACGCGGTGGAACACCGTGCCGTCGTAGTGCTTGTCCTTGACGTACTGCAGGAAGTTCTCGACCGACTTGGGCGCCTTGGCCGCATCGAGTTCGACCACGATGTCGCCGGCCGAGGTAGCGAGCTTCACGCGAGGTGAGGCTTGTTGGGCGTAGCCGGTGGCGGCAAAGCTGAGTGCGGCGGCCAGGACGAGGGCGCTGCGGCGGCTGAAGCTGCTGGGCTTCCTGGAATTGGAGAAGGCGTGGATCGTCAAGTGATGCTCCGTTTGCGAAATTGGGAGGAGGGCGGCGGCCCGGCAACAACGGCTGTTGCCACAGGTGCCCGCAGAGGCTGCGGCTTGTTTGTTTGCTTGCTTACTTGCTGGCGCGGCCGACCGGCTTGCGAATGACCACCGGCGCGGCCGGCAGTGCGGCGGCAGCGGCCTCGGCCGTCGGCGAGAAGATCTGCCGGATCAGCGAGAGCTTGGGCGCGACGCTGGCGTTGGTGGTGGCGAACTGCTGGGCGCGCACATATTCCTGGGCTGCCAGGCGGGCGTACACGTCGCCGAGGTTCTCGTGCGCGGTGGCGTAGTTCGGGTTGAGCTTGATCGCCGACTCGAGTGCGGCGCGTGCCTGGTCGAACTTGCTTTGCGATGCGTAAAGCGCCGCGAGGTTGTTGTAGGGCTCGGGCAGTTCGGGGAAATCCTGCGTGAGCTGGGTGAAGGCGGCGATGGCCTCGGCCTGCTTGTTCTGCTCGGTGAGGATGACGCCGCGCAGGAAGCGCATCTGCGGATCGCGCGGCTTGCCGGCGATGTAGGTGTCGGCCTTGGCCAATGCTTCAGCGGCCTTCCCCTGACGCAGCAGCAGGTTCACATCGTCGTAGTCGTTGGCGTGCGCGGCCGCACCCCAGAGGCTGAAGAGCAGGGCGAAGGCTATGGGAAGTTTGGAGAACACGGCGTGCTTCATGAAGCCTCGGCAGGATTGGGAAAGGCGGGCCTGGACAACACCCGGAAGGTCTGCGCTGACATGCGGCGACAGCCGTTTATACTGCGTGTCATTGTAGCCGAGGGGCCATGTCCAACCCCTCGTAGCCACTGTCCCCGCCACCCCTGAATCACACCGTCGTTCGCCCGTGCCGCACGTGCGCGAAGCGACGCTTTCCGAGTCTCATGAGTCTGCGCATCTACAACACGCTTTCGCGTGAACTGGAGGAATTCTCCCCATTGCAACCTGGCAAGGTGCGCATGTACGTGTGCGGCATGACGGTCTACGACTTCTGCCATATCGGACATGCCCGCATGATGATGGCTTTCGATGTGGTGCAGCGCTGGTTGCGCGCGAGCGACTACGACGTGACCTATGTGCGCAACATCACCGACATCGACGACAAGATCATCGCGCGCGCGGTGCAACGCGGCATCACGATCCGGCAACTGACCGATGAAGTCATCGCTGCGATGCATGAAGATATCGGCGCGCTCGGCATCGAGCCGCCCACCGTCGAGCCGCGTGCCACCGAGTACGTCCCGCAGATGCTCGGCATCATCGAGAAGCTGGAACGCAAGGGGCTGGCCTACCGTTCGCCCGACGGCGACGTGAACTACGCGGTGCGCAAGTTTCCAGGCTACGGCAAGCTGTCCGGAAAATCGCTCGACGAATTGCATGCAGGCGAGCGCGTCGCGGTGCTCGAGGGCAAGCAGGACCCCCTCGATTTCGTGCTCTGGAAAGCGGCCAAGCCGACCGAGCCGGACGATGCGAAGTGGGACAGCCCCTTCGGCACCGGCCGCCCAGGCTGGCACATCGAGTGCTCCGCAATGAGCTGCGCGACGCTCGGCGAAAGCTTCGACATCCATGGTGGCGGCGCGGACCTCCAGTTCCCGCACCACGAGAATGAAATCGCGCAAAGCGAAGGCGCCAATGGCAAGCCGCTGGCGCGCTTCTGGGTGCACAACGGCTTTGTGCGCGTAGACAACGAGAAGATGTCCAAGAGCCTGGGCAACTTCTTCACCATCCGCGAGGTGCTGCAGAAGTACGACGCGGAGAGCCTGCGTTTTTTCCTGGTGCGCACCCACTATCGCAGCGCCCTGAATTACAGCGATGCGCACCTGACCGATGCGCGCAACTCGCTCAAGCGTCTTTACACCGCGCTGGACCTGGTGACGCCTGCGCCGGTGGCGCTCGACTGGACGAATCCGCATGCGGCGGCCTTCAAGGCCGCGATGAACGAAGACTTCGGCACGCCGGGCGCGATCGCGGTTCTGTTCGAGCTGGCCACGGGCGTTCATCGCACGCAGTCCGCGGAAACCGCAGGCCTGCTCAAGGTGCTGGGTGGCACGTTGGGGCTGCTGCAGGGCGACCCCAAGGCGTTCCTGCAAGCAGGCACCACGCTGGACGACGCAGCGATCCAGACGCTGATCGCTGAACGCGCCGCCGCCAAGGCCGCAAAGAATTTCGCCGAAGCCGACCGCATCCGCCAGTCGCTGCTGGAGCAGGGCATCTTGCTCAAGGATTCGCCCACAGGCACGACCTGGGCCGCTGCCCAGTGAACGGAACCACCAACCCCATGCCTGCTTCCAGGAATCCGACGGTCCAGATCTACACGCCGGACTATTGGGAAGATGCCTGCAAGCACCTGGCCAAGAAAGACCGCGTGATGAAGCGGTTGATTCCGAAGTTCGGCACCGCCTGCCTGGAATCGCGCGGCGACGCCTTCACCACGCTGGCGCGCAGCGTCGTCGGCCAGCAGATCTCGGTGAAGGCCGCGCAGACCGTCTGGGACAAGTTCGCGGTGCTGCCGCGCAAGCTCACGCCGGCCAACGTGCTCAAGCTCAAGGTCGACGACATGCGCGCGGCGGGCCTTTCGGCACGCAAGATCGAATACCTGGTCGACCTGGCCCTTCACTTCGACTCGGGCGTGGTGCACGTCGATTCGTGGAAGGACATGTCCGACGAACTCATCATCGAAGAACTCGTGGCCATCCGCGGCATCGGCCGCTGGACGGCCGAGATGTTCCTCATCTTCCACCTCATGCGCCCGAACGTGCTGCCCGTGGACGACGTCGGGCTGCTCAACGGCATCAGCGTCAATTACTTTTCGGGCGACCCGGTCAGCCGCAGCGATGCCCGCGACGTCGCCGTGGCCTGGGCACCGTATTGCAGCGTGGCGACTTGGTATATTTGGCGGTCGCTGGACCCCGTGCCGGTCGCGTATTGAAATAAAACAGGAGAAGACGTTGGCGAAACGAACCTTCCTCGATTTCGAGCAGCCCATTGCGGAACTCGAAACAAAGATTGAAGAACTGCGCTATGTACAGACCGAATCGGCGGTCGACATCTCGGAAGAAATCGATCAGCTCGGCAAGAAAAGCCAGCAGCTCACCAAGGACATCTACAGCGACCTGACGCCCTGGCAGATCACCAAGATTGCCCGGCATCCGGAACGGCCCTACACACTCGACTACGTCAACGAAATCTTCACCGACTTCGTCGAACTGCACGGCGACCGGCATTTCTCGGACGACCTGTCGATCGTGGGCGGCCTCGCGCGCTTCAACGGCGTGCCCTGCATGGTGCTGGGCCACCAGAAGGGCCGCGACACGAAGGAGCGCACCGCGCGCAACTTCGGCATGAGCAAGCCCGAGGGCTATCGCAAGGCGCTGCGTCTCATGAAGACGGCCGAAAAATTCAAGCTGCCCGTGTTCACCTTCGTGGATACGCCCGGCGCGTACCCCGGCATCGACGCTGAAGAGCGCGGCCAGTCCGAAGCCATCGGCCGCAACATCTTCGAGATGGCGCAGCTCGAGGTGCCGATCATCGTCACGATCATCGGCGAGGGCGGCTCCGGCGGTGCGCTGGCCATTTCGGTGGGCGACCAGCTGGTGATGCTGCAGTACTCGATCTACTCGGTGATCAGCCCCGAAGGTTGCGCGTCCATCCTCTGGAAGACCAGCGACAAGGCGCAGGAAGCGGCCGATGCGCTCGGCATCACCGCGCACCGCCTGAAGGCGTTGGGCCTGGTCGACAAGATCGTGAACGAACCGGTCGGCGGCGCGCATCGCGACCATCGCCAGATGGCTGCGTTCCTGAAGCGCGCGCTCAACGACGCGTTTCGCCAGGTCAGCGACCTGAAGACCAAGGAACTGCTGGACCGCCGCTACGAGCGCCTGCAGAGCTACGGCCGGTTCAACGACACCAAGGCCGATACCGGCCGCTGAGCACCGATGAGCGAAGCCTTCGAACGCGCCATTGCCGCGTTCGAGCCGGCGCATTGGCCGCTGGCGGTGGGCTTCAGCGGCGGTGCGGATTCCACCGCCTTGCTGGCCGCGTGCGCCGCGCGTTGGCCGGGGAGGGTGCTGGCCTTTCACGTGCATCACGGGCTTCAGGCCGCGGCCGACGATTTCGAACGGCATTGCGGCGCGGTGTGCGAGCGGCTGGGTGTGCCGCTCGTCGTGCACCGGGTCGATGCGCGGCATGCACCGGGCGACAGCCCTGAAGACGCGGCGCGGCGCGCACGCTACGAGGCATTTGCTGTCATGACGCGCATGGATGCAGGGCGTCCGCCGATCCAATCCATCGCTCTCGGGCATCACGCGGACGACCAGATCGAAACGCTCTTGCTGGCGTTGTCGCGCGGCGCCGGTCTTCCGGGCCTGGCGGCCATGCCCGCGCATGCCGCTCGCAACGCCTTGGACATTTATCGACCTCTGCTGACAGTGCCGGCAGCCGATATCCGCGCCTGGCTCGCAGCGCGCGATCTCCCGTGGATCGAAGACCCGAGCAACAGCGACGCCCGCTACACCCGCAACCGGATCCGCGCGGTGCTGCTGCCCGCGCTGGATGAGGCCTTTCCGCAATTCCGGACCACCTTCGCCCGCAGCGCCGGCCATGCGGCACAGGCACAGCAACTGCTGGCCGAGTTCGCGGCGCAAGACCTGGAGGCAACGGGAGGGCCGCCCGCCATCAAGGCGCTGCAGGCGCTCTCGCGCGCCCGGCAGGCCAATGTGCTGCGCCACTGGCTGATGCAGGCGCATGGCTGCGCACCCAGCGCCGCGCAACTCGAGCAGCTGCTCGATCAGGTCCGCGCCTGCACCACGCGCGGCCACCGCATCCACCTCAAGGTTGCCGGTGGTTTCGCCGAGCGCAGGGGTGAGCGGCTGCATTGGTACAATGCCCCGCCCTCGCCGAAGACTTAGCGCTTACAGCTTGCAGGGCGCCGCCTAGACAGCGGCCCTTTCCTTTTCTCTGATTTCACCCATGGCATTGATCGTTCACAAATACGGCGGTACGTCGATGGGCTCGACCGAGCGCATCCGAAACGTCGCCAAGCGCGTCGCCAAGTGGGCGCGCGCCGGCCACCAGATGATCGTGGTCCCGAGTGCCATGAGCGGCGAAACCAATCGCCTGCTCGGCCTCGCCAAGGAGCTGGCGCCGAGCAAACCGGGCGAAGCCCACAACCGCGAACTCGACATGCTGGCATCGACCGGCGAGCAGGCTTCGTCCGCGCTGCTGGCCATTGCGCTGCAGGCCGAGGGCGTGGAGTCGGTGAGCTATGCGGGCTGGCAGGTGCCGGTGCGCACCGACAGCTCGCACACCAAGGCCCGCATCGAGAGCATCGACGACCTGCGCGTGATGGCCGACCTGAACGCTGGCAAGGTGGTGGTCATCACCGGCTTCCAGGGTGTGGACGACGCGGGCAACATCACCACGCTGGGCCGCGGCGGCAGCGACACATCGGCCGTGGCCATCGCGGCTGCGATGAAGGCGCACGAGTGCCTGATTTATACCGACGTGGACGGCGTCTACACCACCGACCCGCGCGTCGAACCCGATGCGCGCCGCCTGACCACCGTGAGCTTCGAAGAGATGCTCGAGATGGCCAGCCTGGGCTCCAAGGTGCTGCAAATCCGCTCGGTGGAATTCGCCGGCAAGTACAAGGTGCCGCTGCGTGTGCTTTCGAGCTTCACCGCATGGGACATCGACATCAATGAAGAGGCCAAGTCCGGCACGCTGATCACTTTCGAGGAAGACGAAAACATGGAACAAGCCGTCGTATCCGGCATCGCATTCAACCGCGACGAAGCCAAGATCTCGGTGCTCGGCGTCCCCGACAAGCCGGGCATCGCGTATCACATCCTCGGCGCCGTGGCGGATGCCAACATCGAGGTCGATGTGATCATCCAGAACCTGAGCAAGGACGGCAAGACCGACTTCAGCTTCACCGTTCACCGCAACGAATACGCCAAGACGATCGACCTGCTTCAGGCGAAGGTCATGCCCTCGCTGGGCGCGACGGAAATCGTGGGCGACACCAAGATCTGCAAGGTCAGCATCGTCGGTATCGGCATGCGCAGCCACGTCGGCGTGGCAAGCAAGATGTTCCGCGTGCTGAGCGAAGAGGGCATCAACATCCAGATGATTTCGACCAGCGAGATCAAGACCTCGGTGGTGATCGACGAAAAATACATGGAATTGGCCGTCCGCGCGTTGCACAAAGCCTTCGATCTGGACCAACCGGCCGTCTGAGGATGGCATAATCGCGGCTTCTTTCAGGAACTGTGACCGAGTGGCCGAAGGTGCTCCCCTGCTAAGGGAGTATGGGGTGTAGAGCCTCATCGAGGGTTCGAATCCCTCCGGTTCCGCCAAGCCAAGCGTTTCGACGCTTTAAAACGCCCCTCACGGGGCGTTTTTCATTTCCGCGTACCCACTGACGCCACTGGCGGTTGCGACAGCACCCAGGTCGCCAGCACCTTCGAGTCGGCTTCGGAGACCAGGCTTTGCCGCGGCATGATGACGCGCCCCCAACTCCCCACGCTGCCGTTGCGGATCTTCTCGGCCATTCGCGGTGCGGCTCCGGCGTCGTTGCGATAGCGGTCTGCGATCTGCGCGAAGCCCGGGCCGACCTGCTTGTGAACCAGACCGTGGCAGGCTATGCAGCCGTTTTTTCTCAAGAGGTCGGCCGGCGGTGCGGTCTGCGCCATGGCGGTGGCCGTGCCGACGGAAAGGGTGAACAGCGCGATGCCGGCGATTCGACGGGTGATGCGCTTGGCGAGAGTGGTTGACTGCATGCGGCATCGTCGCACGCCCTTTGCGCGTGGAGAAAAAAGGCCACCGAAAGTCCACTCGCAGCATCGCCTCTCGCCGCCGCGTTCCATGCGTCGTGCATTCGCGACAACTCGATTCAATAGTAACTATATGTATGGTTAAATCCGCGGAACTACCGCGAAAGAGGAAGAGGGAAATCCATGAAGCTGTTGCTGAGCATTGCGATCGCCGCTGTGGCCCTGGCAGGCTGTGCCTCCAGGACGCCGCTGACACCGACAGAGCCCGGAACAGGGAGCGGTCTCAGCTACGTGCCCATGGTCGCCATGCAAGGCGTCGACCCGGTCAGCTATGACAACGACGTGGCCGCCTGCCGCACCGCCGCCACCCGCATCACGGCGCGCAGCGAAACCGGCGATGCGATGTGGGCCGCGCTCGGCCTGGGCCTGATCACGGTGCACGGCCAGGGCATCGTCGCCGCGGCTTCATACACCGGCATCACCGCAGCCATCATCGACTGGAACGGCCGCCCGAGCTCGGAACTGATCGCCGAGCACCAGCAGATCGCCATCGTCCACTGCATGGCCAAGCGCGGCTACCGCAACATGGACCCCAATGTGCGCGACACCTTCTACGGCCACAGCTTCAATCCGACCGTCGACCTCCAGCCGCGCCGCACCGGTGTCGACACCTACAACGTCGAAAGCCTGGCCAAGGCCGGGCGCTGCAACATCCAGCCGCGCGCCGAACTGACGGCCAAGGGCCCCGGCTTCGAGTCGTACAACGTGCCTTGCCAGAACGGCGGCATCTGGGCGGTTCGCTGCGAATTCGGCAAGTGCCGCGTGCTGGCCCAGGCGCCGGTTCGCCGTTCCTGAGCTCTTGAGCCCAAGTCAGCGCCCGGCACCCGCGCTGCCTCAGCGCCAGACGTAGTGGCCGGGCACCCGGCGGCCGTGCTCACGGTGCGCCGGCACCCAGACCTTGTGCTTGCGGTGGCTCGGTCCCGCATGCGGACGGTCGTAGCCCGGGCCGTGGCGCGGCGATGGCTGGGCCAGTGCGGCGGTCGAGAGAACGCAGGCGGCAATGACGAAGATGATTTTTTTCATGTTGGAGTCCTTCGGTTGGATGACGCACCGAAACCCGGTGCGGCATGAACCTTAGTTCGCAGCGTTGCCCCGCCTCGTAGGCCGCCGGGCACTTTACAAACAGGACACCAAAAAGCTGCGCACCGCCGCTCGGCGGCCACGCGCCGGCCGCCTCACTTGACGATCATTCCGTTCAGCGCCGGGTCCGGGGGCGGTGCCTTGAGCTTCATCTGCCGCAGTGTCTTCATCAGCAACTGCGCAATCATGAGGTTGCGGTGGCGCTTGCTGTTCGCGGGTATCACGTACCAGGGCGCATGTTCGGTCGAGGTGGCCGCCAGCATGCTCTCGTAGGTCCGCTGGTAGGCACTCCACTTGGTGCGCACTTCCAGGTCGCCCATGCTGAACTTCCATTGCTTGCCGGGCGTGTCGATGCGGGCCTGCAGGCGCTCGCGCTGCTCGTCCTTGTCGATGTGCAGCATGCACTTGACGATGACCGTGCCGGTCTCCACCAGCAGCCGTTCGAAGTCGTTGATCTGCGCATGGCGGCGCTTGGCCTCGGCCTTGTCGATCCAGCCCTCGACCACCGGCACCAGCACGTCTTCGTAGTGGCTGCGGTTCCACACCGCGATCTCGCCGTTGCGCGGCACGACCGCATGGCAGCGCCAGAGGTAGTCGCGGGCCCGCTCTTCTTCGGTCGGGGCCTTGAATGCGGCCACGCGCACGCCCAGGGGCGAGGTGCGGGAGAACACCCAGCGCACCGTGCCGTCCTTGCCGCTGGTGTCCATGCCCTGCAGCACCAGCAGCACCTTGCGCCGGCCTTCGGCATGCAGCAGGTTCTGCAGCTCGTCGAGTTCGACCGCCAGGGCGTCGACCTCTTCGCGCTGCGCGGCTTCGTCGCCCTCGCAGAAGGCGGTGTCGCCGGGGTCGATCTGTGAGAGCTTGAACTTGCCGCCGACGCGGTATTTCTTGAAGCTGGCCATGGACTGGAACTCCGTGAAGAAGAAAAGCCCACAGCCTAAGCGATCAACGGTCGGTGTCTTCCGGGTCGATCGAGGCGCTCCAGCGGTTGTCCCATTCGGCGTGGCGCACCGCACCGTCGAGGTCGCGCCGGTTGCGCTTGGTGGGGCGACCCTGTTCGATGGCCAGGGCCGGCTCGCTGCCCATGCGGCGCAACTCGCGCATGTGGGCCTGCGCGGCAATGCTCTCGGGCGTTTCCTCGTAGAGCAACTGGGCGACGGGCGCCGGTCCGCGCTGGCCGCTGATGCCGCGCACCGTCACGGTCCGCGTCTGCACGCCCTGGCGCATCGTCACCGTGTCGCCGGCCTTGACCTCGCGCGAGGCCTTGGCGACGTCGCCGTTCACCTGCACCCGGTTCTTGCCGATTTCCTCGGCGGCCAGCGACCGCGTCTTGAAGAAGCGGGCGGCCCAGAGCCATTTGTCGATGCGCAGACGTTCCAGAGTTTCCATAGGTTCAAAGACAGGGTTCAGGCATTGTGCCGCCAGAGCGGCAGATGCACGACGGCGTCCAGGCCGATCACCCGTGCGGTGTTGTCCTGCGCCGTGCGGTTGTCCAGGCGGATGCCGCCGCCCAGCGCAAGCACGATCTCTCGGCAGATCGCCAGGCCCAGCCCCGAGCCGCTCGACGTGCCGGCGGAGAAGGGCGCAAACAGCCGCTGCCGCAGCTCCGGTGAAATGCCCGGGCCCGCATCGCGCACGGTGAGCACGGCGCATTCGTCTACCGCCTGCACCGTCACCGACAGCGCGGCCCCCGCAGGGCTCAGCTTGATCGCGTTGTGCAGCAGGTTGCGCGTGAGCTCCTGCAGCATCCACCGGTGCGCGCGCACCGCCACCGGCGCGTCGGCGGCCAGCTCGAAATCGAGCGCCTTGTCGGCCACCAGCGGCGACAGGTCGAGCACGATGTTGCGCACCACCTCGGCCAGGTCGAGCGTCGCGTACTCGGGCTGCTGGCGCAGCTGCTCCACCTTGGCCAGGGAGAGCATCTGGTTGGCCAGCGTGGTGGCGCGCTCGACCGTCTGGCTGATTTCGCTGAAGGCCTGCTCGGGCGCCACGTCCCCGCGCCGCGCCGACTGCACCTGCGCCTTGAGCACCGCCAGCGGCGTGCGCAGCTGGTGGGCGCTGTCGCGCACAAAGCGCTTCTGGTGATCGAGCAGCCGCTGCAGCCGCCCCATCACCTCGGTGGTGGCGTCGATGAGCGGGCGCAGTTCGCGCGGTGCGTCCGGCGCATCGACGGGCGAGAGGTCGTCGGCGGGGCGTTGCTCGATGGCTTCGCCCAGTTTGCGCACAGAGCGGGTGGCGCGCTGCACCACGAACACCGTGACGCCCGCGATCACGCCCATCAGCAGCAACTGGCGCCACAGCGTGTCGACCAGCAGCTTGCGCACCAGCGTCTCGCGCAGCTCCAGCGTTTCGGCCACCTGCACCACCGCCATGCCGCGCCCGCGCGCGCTGGCCACGGGCTGCAACAGCACCGCGACGCGCACCGGCTGGCTGCGGAACTGCGCGTCGTAGAAATCGACCAGCGCCGCGTAGGCGCCGCGGTCCGGAATGCGGCCGCGCCAGAACGGCAGCTCGGCAAAGCCCGAAACCATTTCGCCGTCGAGCGCGGAGACCCGGTAGAAGAGCCGGCTGCGGTTGTCGGCCTCGAAGGCCTCGAGCGCGGAATAGGGCACGATGGCGCGCAACTGCGCGTGGTCGTCGTAGCCCTCCACGTCCAGCTGCTCGCCGATGGTCTTGGCCGATGCGAGCAGCGTGCGGTCGTAGGCGGTGGTGGCGGCCGCAAGGCTCTGGCGGTACAGGCTCACGCTGTTGATCACGATGAACACCGCTACCGGCGCGAGGATGCCCAGCAGAAGCCGCGCGCGCAGCGAAGACACCGTCCTCATGCGGCCTTCATTGGGTTTCCGGGCGCAGCAGGTAGCCCAGGCCGCGCATCGTCATCAGCACCGCGCCCGTGCCCACGAGCTTCTTGCGCAGGCGATACACCACGACCTCGATGGCCTCGTACTGCACGTCGGCCTCGCCCGGAAACACCAGCTCGAACAGGCGCTCCTTGGTGACCGCATGGCCCGGCTTCATCATCAGCGCCTTCATCAGCGCCAGTTCGCGCGGGGTGAGTTCGAGCAGATCGGCGCGGTTGTAGATGGCGCCGTTGTCGGGCTCGAAGCGCAGGCCGCCGATCTCCTGCGGGTTGAGGCCCATGTCGGGCCCCACGCTCTGGCTGCGCCGCCGCAGCGCGCGGATGCGGGCCTCCAGCTCGTCCAGGTCGAAGGGCTTGGGCAGGTAGTCGTCGGCACCGGCGTTCAGGCCGACGATGCGGTCGCCCACCGTGCCGCGGGCCGTGAGCAGCAGCACCGGCGTGCGCAGGCCCTCGGCGCGCGCCTGGGCCAGCACCTGCAGGCCGTCGAGGTTGGGCAGGCTCAGGTCGAGCGCCACCACATCGGGCTCGATGGCGCGCCACTGCGCCACCGCCTCGGCCCCGTCGCCGCACACGCGCACGTCGATCCGGCGCCGGCCGAGCGTGCGCTGCAGCGTGATTTGCATCGAGGGATCGTCTTCGACCAGCAGCAGCTTCATACGGTGGCGGCGGGGTGGGTACTTTGGTGTTTTCCCCAGTCTGGCGGACAGCCAACTGACAGCGGGGCGGCGCATGATAGCGGCTCAGGTCCAAGTCAGGTTCCTTTAGCTCTCAGGAGACAAACACAATGCGTCGCGATACCTTTTTGAAGTCCTTGGCCGCACTGGCCGCCGCCGGGGCGCTGCCGCTCTCGGCACGTGCTGCAGCCAACGTCAAGATGATGATCCCCGCCAACCCGGGCGGCGGCTGGGACACCACCGGCCGCGCATTGGGCAAGGCCCTGAGCGACGCCAAGGTGGCCGACACCGTCACCTACGACAACAAGGGCGGCGCCGCCGGCGCGCTGGGCCTGGCCCAGTTCGTGAACGGCTCCAAGGCCGATCCCAACGCACTGATGGTCATGGGCTCGGTCATGCTGGGCGGCATCATCACCGGCAAGCCGCCGGTCAAGCTCGAACAGGCCACGCCCATCGCGCGCCTGACCACCGAGTACAACGTGTTCGTGCTGCCCTCGAACTCGCCGTTCAAGACCATGAAGGACGTGGTCGAGCAGCTCAAGAAGGACCCCGGCAGCGTCAAATGGGGCGGCGGTTCGCGCGGCTCCACCGAGCACATCGCCGCGGCCATGATCGCGCAGAAGGTCGGCGCCGATCCCTCCAAGATCAACTACGTGGCCTTCCGCGGAGGCGGCGAGGCCACCGCCGCCGTCCTGGGCGGCAACGTCACCATCGGCGGCAGCGGCTACAGCGAGTTCGCCGAATACATCGCCGCCGGCAAGATGAAGGCCATTGCCGTCACCTCCGCCCAGCGCCTGCCGGGCATCGACGTGCCCACGCTCAAGGAGCAGGGCATCGACGTGGAAATCGGCAACTGGCGCGGCGTGTACGGCGCGCCCGGCATCTCGGCCGAGCAGCGCAAGGCGCTGACCGACATGGTGCTGGCCGCGCTCAAGAGCCCCTCGTGGGCCGATTCGATCAAGAAGAACGCATGGACGCCGGCCGTGCTGTCGGGCGATGCCTTCGCCAAGTTCGTGGACGACGACTTCGCGAGCCTGCGCGCCATCATGACCAAGTCCGGCATGGTCTGACCCTCGGCGCGCACCCCTGGCCCGCCCACGGCGCGCTGTCCTCGCAAGAGACGACAGCGTGCCGTTTTCAAATCCAGCATCACATTTCGGGAGCAAGAATGACAACTCCAGAACCCTCGGTTTCGCCGCCTGACAGGGCGTCGCAAACGGCGGCCCAGGCCGCGGCTGTCTGGCCGCAAACCATCGTCGGCGCGGGCGTCCTGCTCACCGGCCTGGCGCTGGCCTTCGGCGCCATCGGCATTTCTTCCGAGGCCGGCTACGGCGGCGTCGGTCCCAACTTCCTGCCTTGGCTGGCGTCCTTGGCACTCGTGCTGTGCGGCGCCTGGATCCTCTGGGAGGCGCGCACCGGCGGCTTTCGCGAGCTCGATGCGCCCACCGGCGCCGACAGCGCCTACTGGCCCGGCTTCGTCTGGGTCTCGGCCGGGCTGCTGCTGAATGCGGCGCTGATCACCACCCTGGGCTTCATCCTGAGCTGCACGCTGTGCTACGTGCTGGCCGTGCAGGGCCTGCGCCGCGCGAGCGGGCAGGCCGGCGTGAATGCGCCGCGCACCTTTGTGACCGACTTCGTCACCGGCGTGCTCATCGCGGCGCCTGTGTTCTGGACGTTCACGCAGTTCCTGGCCATCAGCCTGCCAGGCCTTACCTCCACCGGGTGGCTCTGACATGGAAATCTTCAACGCACTCATGGCGGGCTTCGCCGCGGCGATCACCCCCGTCAATCTCATCTGGTGCCTGGTCGGCTGCGCGCTGGGCACCGCCGTGGGCGTGCTGCCCGGCATCGGCCCGGCCGTGGCGGTGGCCATGCTGCTGCCGATCACCGGCAAGGTCGACATCACGGCCTCGATGATCTTCTTCTCGGGCATCTACTACGGCGCCATGTACGGCGGCTCGACCACCTCCATCCTGCTCAACACGCCCGGCGAAACCGCCAGCATGGTGACCGCGATGGAAGGCAACAAGATGGCCAAGAGCGGAAGGGCGGGCGCGGCGCTCGCCACCGCGGCCATCGGCTCCTTCGTGGCCGGCACCATCGCCACCGTCGTCGTCACGCTGTTCGCGCCCTTCGTGGCCGAGTTCGCGGTCAAGCTCGGGCCGCCCGAGTACTTCCTGCTGATGCTGCTGGCCTTCACCACGGTGAGCGCGGTGCTCGGCAAGAGCACGCTGCGCGGCATGACCGCGCTGTTCGTCGGCCTGGCGGCCGGCTGCGTGGGCCTGGACCAGATCTCCGGCCAGGGCCGCTACACCGGCGGCGTGCCCGAGCTGCTGGACGGCATCGAGATCGTGCTGGTCGCGGTCGGCCTGTTCGCGGTGGCCGAGGTGCTGTATGCGGTGCTCTACGAAGGCAAGGTGGTCGAAGGCCAGAACAAGCTCAGCCGCGTGCACATGACCAAGCGCGACTGGAAGCGTTCCATTCCCGCCTGGCTGCGCGGCACCGCCATCGGCACGCCCTTCGGCTGCATCCCGGCCGGCGGCACCGAGATTCCGACCTTCCTGAGCTATGCAATGGAAAAGAAGTTGGCCAAGGACAAGGAAGCCAAGGCCGAGTTCGGCACCTCCGGCGCCATCGAGGGCGTGGCCGGTCCCGAGGCCGCCAACAACGCCACGGTGACGGCCGCGCTGATTCCGCTGCTCACGCTGGGCATCCCGACCTCGAACACCACCGCCATCCTGCTGGGCGCGTTCCAGAACTACGGCATCCAGCCGGGCCCGCAACTCTTCACCACCTCGGCCGCGCTGGTGTGGGCACTGATCGCCTCGCTCTACATCGGCAACGTGATGCTGCTGGTGCTGAACCTGCCGATGGTGGGCCTGTGGGTCAAGCTCCTGAAGATCCCGAAGCCGCAGCTCTATGCCGGCATCCTGATCTTCGCGACGGTGGGGGCCTACGGCATGCGCCAGAGCGCGTTCGACCTGTTCCTGCTCTACGGCATCGGCCTTCTGGGCGTGGTGATGCGGCGCTTCGATTTCCCCACCGCGCCCGTGGTGGTCGGCATGATCCTCGGCCCGCTGGCCGAAGCGCAGCTGCGCAATGCCATGTCCATCGGCGAAGGCAGCGCGGCGGTGTTCTTCCAGCGCCCGATGTCGATCACGCTGGTGATCGTCGTGGTGGCCGTGCTGGTGCTGCCGCGCCTGGCCAAGCGCATGAGCGAACGCAAGCTCAAGCGGCTGGCGCAGCTGGACGCCTGATCGCCTTTTTTCGTTCTCCTTGAAATGCCGCGGCGCCCTGGCCCCGCGGCATTTTTCTTTCAGGCCGGCGCTACTGGCGCGCCGTGTTGGCCGTTCGCGCTGCGTCCGGCGAACCGCGGCTCATCGCACCCGGCGATGCTCGCAATTTGGCTTCGTGCAACTGCCGTAGAGCGACAGCGCGTGCTCCTGCAGACGGAAGCCTCTCTGTTCGCACACCACGGTTTGCCGGTGCTCGATCTCGGCATCGTGAAACTCCTCGACCCGCCCGCAATCGACGCACACCAGGTGGTCGTGATGCATGCTGTCGTCGAGCTCGTAGATCGCCTTTCCGGTCTGGAAGTTGCTGCGTTTCAGAAGACCTGCCTGCTCCAGCTGGGCGAGCACGCGATACACGGTGGCGAGGCCGACTTCGGCGCGCGCCGCGGTCAGCAGGCGATAGACGTCTTCCGCCGAAAGATGCCGCTGCGCCTGGCTGCGGAAGAGCTCGAGGATCTTCAGGCGCGGCAACGTGGCTTTGAGGCCCACCCGCCCGAGCGTGTTCGGTGGAGCGGCATCGAGGGGCATGGTCCGGCGTTCCTCTCTCGCACCGGAGGCGCGTTCGTGCTCAGAACTCATTCTGGATTCGCTTGTAGCCCTCGACCAGGCGGTTGTTGGTGCGCGCCACGTCTTCCGAGAACTCCGAGGCCCGCGCGGTGACCTTGGGGATGGTGGACAGATCGGTCTTCGCGCCGATGCGCTCGGTCGACGGCACGTAGAAGTCCGGCGGCAGATGGCAGTCGTCGAGCACCGCGTTGTGCCGCACCACGCAGCCGCGCGCGACGGTGCAATTGAAGAGCACGCTGTTGAATCCGATGAAGACGCCGTCGCCGACGGTGCAGGGGCCGTGCACGATGGCGCGGTGCGCGATCGAGGTGCGCTCGCCAATGGTCACGGCGGCACCTGACTTGGAGTGGATGACCACGCCGTCCTGGATGTTCGAATGCGCGCCGATCACGATCGGCTCCATGTGGCCGTCCTCGTCGACCTCGTCGGCGCGGATCACCGCGTACGGCCCGATGAAGACGTTCTCGTGGACCACCACGCGGCCGCAGAGGATGGCGGTGGGGTCGACAAAGGCGCTCGCGTGAACCTGGGGCAGGTCGCCACGTGGGTTGCGGCGGATCATGGAAACACCTCGCCGGCGCGCTTGACGGCTGCCTGCGCCGGCGTGACCAACGCGGCTTCCGATGCAATGTCGGGCAATCGCGCGGCCGCCGTGAGGCGGCCGGCGTTGATCGGCAAGACAGGATGGGCAAGCGCGGCCCGTGCGCGGGAATCGATCTGGGTCATTGGATGTGGCTTTTCATTAATGCAATTATGTTGCACTAATTGCCGGCGGTGCAATGAAGCTTCACTGCTCGGAGCACACACCCTGCCTGCCGTGCCGGCGGAGGCCGGCGGCAAGCTGCCCCGGCGCAACCCGCCGCCCGACCGCGCCGTTCAGTGCCGCGGTGCCTCGACCAGGTCGTCGTCGATGTGCGGATCGGCTGGCTGCCCGCGCAGCCTGCGCACCGTCCGCTTGATCCAGTGCTCGATGTCGTCGATGTAGGTGAACACCGCCGGCACCACCAGGAGACTCAGCACGGTCGAGGTGATCAGCCCGCCGATCACCGCCATCGCCATCGGCGAGCGGAAGCTCGAATCGGCGGCACCGAAGCCCACGGCGATCGGCAGCATGCCGGCGCCCATGGCCAGCGTGGTCATGATGATGGGTCGCGCCCGCTTGTGGCAGGCGTCACGCAGCGCATCCCAGCGGCTCATGCCGTGGTCGCGGCGCGCCACGATGGCGTATTCCACCAGCAAGATCGAGTTCTTCGTTGCAACGCCCATCAGCATGATCAGCCCGATCAGCGAGGGCATCGACAGCGCCTTCTGCCCGATCAGGAGGCCCACGAAGGCGCCGCCCAGCGCCAGCGGCAGCGCGCAAAGAATCGTCACCGGGTGCAGGAAGTCCTTGAACAGCAGCACCAGCACGATGTAGATGCACAGCACGCCGGTGAGCATCGCCAGGCCGAAGCTGGCGAACAGCTCGGTCATCACTTCGGCGTCGCCCACCTCGGTCACGCGCACGCCGGGCGGCAGCTTCTGGATCGAGGGCAGGGCCATCACCGCGGTCTTCGCATCGCCCAGGCCCACGCTGGAGAGTTCGATCTCGAAGTTGACGTTGCGCGAGCGGTCGTAGCGGTCGATCACGGCCGGGCCGCCTTCCATGGTGAGCGAGGCGACCTGGCTCAGCATGACCGGACCGCGCGCGCCGGGCACCGAGAGGCGGCCCAGCAGGTCGAGGTCCTGGCGCGCCGAGTCTTCCAGCTTCACCACGATCGGCACCTGCCGCTGCGCGAGGTTGAGCTTGGCGAGCGACTGGTCGTAATCGCCCACCGTCGCCACGCGCAGCGTCTCGGCGATGGCCGCGCTGGTCACGCCCAGGTCGGCGGCGCGCGCGAAGTCGGGGCGCACCGCGATCTCGGGGCGAATCAGGCTCGCGGTGGAGGTGATGTTGCCCAGGCCCGGGATGGTGCGCAGGTCTTTCTCGACCGCGCTGGCGGCGGTGGCCAATGCCACCGGGTCTTCGCCGGTGAGCGCCAGGATGTATTTTTCGCCCGAGCCGCCCAGGCCCACGGTGCTGCGCACGCCGGGCAGGGTTTCGAGCGCGGTGCGGATCTGGTTTTCGATCACCTGCTTTCGCGGCCGGTCGCCGCGCGGATCGAGCTTGATGGTGAGCGTGGCCTTGCGCGTCTCGGGCGTGCCGAAGCTGGCAAAGGGATCGCCGCCCGCGCTGCCGCCGGCCACCGTGGTGTAGACGCTTTTCACATGCGGAATCTTCATCACGCGGTTGCGCGTTTCCTCGGCCGCGGCCGTGGTCTGCGCGAGCGTGGAGCCGGGCGCGAGCGACAGGTACACCTGCGTCTGCGAGTTGTCGTCCGGCGGAACGAAGCCGGTCTTGAGCAGCGGAATCATCGCCAGCGAACCGAAGAAGAAGAGGGTGGCCAGCACCATCGTCTTGAAGCGGTTGTGCGTGCTCCACGTCACCGCGCGCATGTACCAGCGCAGCCAGCCCGGCTCTTTTTCTTCACCGACGATGGGCTTGAGGAGGTAGGCCGCCATCATGGGCGTGAGCATCCGCGCGACCACCAGAGAGGCGAACACCGCGAGCGATGCCGTCCAGCCGAACTGCTTGAAGAACTTGCCGGCCACGCCGCTCATGAAGGCGGTGGGAAGAAACACCGCGATCAGCGTGAAGGTGGTGGCAATCACGGCCAGGCCGATTTCGTCGGCCGCCTCCATCGCCGCCTGGAACGGCGTCTTGCCCATGCGCAGGTGCCGCACGATGTTCTCGACCTCCACGATCGCATCGTCCACCAATATCCCGACCACCAGCGAGAGCGCGAGCAGCGAGATGATGTTGACCGAAAAGCCCAGCAGGTACATGCCGATGAAGGCCGGAATCACCGACATCGGCAGCGCCACCGCCGAGACGAAGGTGGCGCGCCAGTCGCGCAGGAACAGCCACACCACAATCACCGCCAGGATGGCGCCTTCGTACAGCAGGCGCAGCGAGCCGTTGTATTCCTCTTCCACCGGGTCGACGAAGTTGAAGGCTTCGGTCAGCTCGATGTCGGGGCGCTGCACGCGCAGGTCGGCCAGCGCCTTCTGCACCGCGTGGCCCACTTCCACTTCGCTGGCGCCGCGGCTGCGGGCCACTTCGAAGCCCACCACCGGCTTGCCGTTGAGCAGGGCCCCCGAGCGCGGCTCGGCGATGGTGTCGCTGATGCGCGCCACCTGATCGAGCCGCACGCGGCGGCCGTCGGACAGCACGATCTGGATGTCGTTCAGCTGGTCGGCCGACTGCACGGTGGCGAGCGTGCGCACCGGCTGCTCGCTGCCGCCCAGGTCGAAGCGGCCACCCGCGCTTTCGGTCTGCACCTGGCGCAGCTGGCGCGAGATGTCGCCGGCCGAGGCGCCCAGCGCCTGCAGCTTGGCCGGGTCCAGGTCGATGTGCACCTGGCGCGTGACGCCGCCCACGCGGTTGACCGCGCCCACGCCGGGCAGCGCGAGCAGCTTCTTGGTGATGTCGTTGTCCACGTACCAGCTAAGCGCCTCGGCATCCATTTGCGCGGACGCGATGGTGAAGGCCAGCACCGGCTGGCCCGCCAGGTCGAGCTTGGTGACCACGGGGTCGCGCACGTCGGCCGGCAGGTCGGAGCGCACGCGCTGCACCGCGGAGCGCACGTCGTCCACGGCTTCCTGCACGGGCTTCTCGAGGCGGAACTCCACGATGAGGGTGGCGGCGCCGTCCTGCACCTTGGTGGTGATGTGCTTGAGGCCCTGCACGGTGGCGATGGAGTTCTCGAGCTTGCGCGCGACGTCGGTTTCCAGCTGCGAAGGCGCGGCGCCGGGCAGCAACGCCGAGACCGTGACGGTCGGCAGGTCGATGTCCGGAAAGTTCTGCACCTTCATCGCGTTGAACGACAGCAGCCCACCGAAGGTGAGCAGCACGAACAGCATCACCGCCGGAATCGGGTTGCGTATGGACCAGGCGGAAACGTTCATGAGCGTGTTCCTTGTTGTCTTACTTGGCGGCCGCGGCGGATGCAGCGGGCTTCGGCGGCTCGGCCGGCTGGGTGCCCGCGGCAGCGGCCGGCGTTGCCGCCACCACGCGCACCAGGTCGCCGTCGTTCAGGAAGCCCGCGCCCTGCACCACGATCTGTGCGTCCTGGGGCAGCGGGCTCGTGATCTCGATGCGGTCGTTCAGGCGGCGGCCCGTTTGCACCTTCAGCTGCGACACGCGGTTGTCAGGCCTCACCAGGAACACGTTGTTGAAGCCGTCGCGCGGAACGATGGAGGCCTGCGGCACCGTGGACGCGGCGCTGCGGCCCAGCTCGAAGTCGCCGCGCGCGAACATGCCGGCCTTGATGCCGGTGTTCTGCAGCACATTCGGCAGGTCGACGTAGACCAGCGCCGCGCGCGTCTGCGGATCGACCGTGGGCGCGATGCTGCGCACCGTGCCGCGCACCTGCGCACCGCTGGCGCTCACCACGAAGGCGGGCGTTCCCACCGCGATGCGGGCGAGCTCGGCCGAGGTGACTTCGGCGCGCCATTCGAGGCGGCCCTGGCGGATCAGGCGAAAGAGCTCGGTGCCCGCCGCGACCACGCTGCCCACCGTGGCGGTGCGCGCCGAGATCACGCCGTTGTCCGGCGCCAGCACCTGCGTGTTGCGCCCGCGCACCTGCTGCGCGGCCAGTACCGCCTCCGCGGCCTCGACGCGCGCCTTGGCGGTCTGCTCGGTCGTCTGGTACTGGTTGATCTGCTGCTGGCTCAATGCGCCCGTGGCCTGCAGCGTGCGGGCGCGCGCGGCATTGCCCGCGGCGTCGGCGGCCGTGGCCCTGGCTTCCGCGAGCGAGGCACGCGACTGCGCGATGTCGGCCTGCACCGTCTCGGGCGAGAACACGGCCAGCACCTGGCCCTTCTTGACCACGTCGCCGACGTTCACGCGCACTTCGGCGAGCTTCAGGCCGTTCGACTCGGAGCCGACCACGGCCTCCTGCCAGGCGGCCACGTTGCCGTTGGCCGCGAGCGTGACCGTGAGCTCGGTGGCTTCGGGCTTCGCAACGGTGACAGTCAGCGACGGCTTGGGTGCCGCCGCACCGTCCTTGGTCTTGGCGGCGGCCGCCTGCTCGGCGGGCGTGCCCGAAGGCTTGCGCAGGAGCCACACGGCCCCCGCGACGACGATGACGAGCGCCAGCAGCGCGATGACGAGGGTGGAACGCTTCATTGTTTTCATGGCGACGTCGCAACCGTAGCGGTCGAGGTGGAGGTCATTGAGGAAGAAGTTGACGATTCGGGCCGGCTCCAGCCGCCCCCCATCGAGCGGTACAGCGACACCCAGGCCTCGGCGCGCTCGCGCTGCAGCGAGACGCGCGCGGTCTGCGCGGCGAACAGGGTGCGGCGCGAATCCTCCAGCTCGAACAGGCTGGCCAGGCCGCTGCTGTAGCGGGCCTGCGTGGCGTCGAAGGAGGCCTGGTAGTTCTTCACGGCGCTGTCGGCGTCGGTGGCACGGGCGTCGGTGGCGTCCAGATTGACCAGCGCCTCCTCGACCTCGCGCACCGCCTGCCGCACGTTCGCGCGGTAGAGCGAGACGGCCTCGGTGTAGCGCGCCTTGGCCGCGTCGGTGTTGGCCCTGCGCGCGCCGCCGTCGAACAGCGGCACCGTCAGAGACACCGGCCCCACGGACCAGGTGTCCAGCGATTCGCGAAAGCCGCTGGTGCGGATCTGCATGCGTCCGATGGAGCCCGAGAGTGTGAGCTTGGGATAGCGCTCGGCCTCGGCCGACCCGACCTCGGCACTGGCCGAGGCCACGCCGAGTTCGGCCGCATACACGTCGGGCCGCTGCGACAGCGCCTGCGCCGGTACGCTCTGGATGCTGCCGACCACCGGCAGCGCGCGCTGCGAGGGCGAAGCGGCGAGCTTGCGGATGAGCGTGGGTTCGTCGATGCCGCTGAGCGCCACCAGCGCCTTGCGCTGCACCGCGCACTGGGCGCGCTGTTGCGTGAGCCGGCCCGAGGCGTCCGAGGCGCTGGCGCGGGCGAGGGCCGCATCGGCCGGCGCGGTGAAGCCGGCGCGGGCCGACAGGTCGGTGAGCCGTGCGGTTTCGCCGCGCGACCGGGCGTCGGACTCGGCCACGCCCAGTTGCTGCTGGCAGGCGCGTTCGGCGAAATAGGCGTTGGCGGTTTCGGCGGCCACAGCCACCCGCGCGTCGTGCCATTTGGCGTTGGCGCTGTTGAGCTTCTGTTCGGCGGCGTCGCGGTTGGCGCGCAGGCGGCCGAAGAGGTCGATTTCCCACTGCGATTGCAGGCCGGCCTGCAGCGTGGTCACCGGTGCAACGGAGGTGCTGCCGCTTGAAGAAGAGCCGCCGCCGCTGAAGGACGACCCCGACACCCCCCGGCTGGCCGACGCCGTACCGTCCAGGCTGGGTGCCAGCGCCGCGCCGGCCTGCACGCGCGTGGAGCGCGCCTCGGCCACGCGCGCCGCGGCGCTCGCCAGATTGGGGCTGGCGGTTTCGGCCGCGGCGATCAACTCGACCAGCAGCGGGTCGTCCAGCTGGCGCCACCAGTCGGCCAGCGATGCCAGCGAGCCACCGTGCGGCAGCGGCGCATTCCATTGCGCGGGGAAGGGCGCCTCGACCGTGGCCGGCGGGCGCGTGAGGCCGCAGCCTGCAAGGCCCAGGCTGAGCGGGAGGCACAGGGTGGCGATCTGTAGTAGTCGTCTCATGTCTTCTTTCTCGCGACGCGGGCGGGGTTGGGCGCGGGGGCGGATGAGGGTGAAAGCGGCCCGGCCTCGGCCAGCAGCTTCCGGCGGGCCGCTTCGGCATGAACCAGCGCAATGGCGTAGCCCGCCAGCCGTTCGGCCCAGGTGTCGATGCTGCGCGGCGTGCGCAGCAGCGAGGGTCTTACCGCCTCGATGAAGTCCTGGTTCACGTAGAGCTGCATCGACAGCCCGGTGATCGCGTAGGTCAGGCGGTGGATGTCGTCGTCGGCGCGGTCCAGCTTCAGGTGGCGGCACAGCAGTTCGGCGAGCGCGCGGTGCGGACCCTTGATGTCGCGCTCCAGCTCCTCGGCCCATTGGCTGGTGGGCTCCAGCATCTCGCGCATGTGCAGCTGGATGCATTGCCGCACGATCTCGCCCTGCTTGAGCGGATTGATCGCCGAGGTGAAGCAGCGGCGCAGCGCGTCTTCGAGCGACAGGCCGGGCGTGCTGCAGATGGCCACCAGGTCGTTGCCGTCACCGCCCATCGGCTCGGTGAAGCAGGCGCCGTACAGGCCGTTCTTGTCGTTGAAGTAGTAGCTGATGGCCGAGATGTTGACCTCGGCCTCGCGGGCGATCTCGCGGGTGGAGGTCTTGGCGAAGCCCTTCTGCGCGAAGAGCCGCAGCGCCGTGTGCAGCAGGCGATGGCGCGCCTCGGCGCCGTCGCTGCGGGCGGCGCGGCGAGGGGCCTGGGGGTCGGAAAGGGGAGAAGGGGCGCTCGGAGTCATTGCGTGGCATTAGACCACGCAACAAATCAAACGATTGATTAACTTAAGGACTACTGAGGGCTTTTTTCCAGCGGCTGCACAGGCCGCTCCCGACGGCTACTTGGTGCGGAAAACAATCTCTTTCATCCGCCGCAGCCGGGGCGCCACCATCGGCACCGTCAGCATGGTGCTGGCCACCGCCATCAGCAGCAGGGCGGTGAAGGCCTCGTTGGTGATGAGCGCCTTGTCCAGCAGCACGTTGGCAAAGATGATCATGATCAGCGCCTTGGTCTGCAGCAGCCAGCCGATCAGCGCGCCTTCACCCGGCTGCCAGCGCAGGATGCGGCCGGCCAGCAAGGTGCCGATCAGCTTGCCGCTGACGGACGCCACCAGCAGCACGGCCGCCGCCACGAACACCGCCGCGCCGCCCACCTCCCAGTTGGTGCGCAGGCCCGTGCTCAGGAAGAACACGGGCATCGCCACCAGCAGCACGTTGTGGCGCAGGCCGTCCAGGTGCTCCTGGTCGAACCAGTCGGCGTCCATGACCGCGCCCGCGATGAACGCGCCCACCATGTAGTGCAGCCCGCACCAGTCGGCGCCCAGGCCGCAGGCGGCCAGCCACGCCAGGCCCAGGTACCAGCGGTCTTTTTCGGGAATGCGCACCATCACCCAGCGAAAGCCCGCGCTCGCCACCGCGAACAGCGCCAGGAACGCGACCTGCCTGCCCACGCGCTCCCAGTCCATGAGGATGAGCGCGAGCACGCCCCAGATCGCGATGTCGTCCAGGCTCGCGTAGCGCAAGATCCGCTGGCCGATGGGTTGGCGCAGGATCTGCAGTTTCTCCATGAACAGGATCAGGATGGGCAGCGCGGTCACCGCGCAAGACATGCCGATGCCCATCACGAACTGCCAGGTCTGTGCCTTCGCGCCCACCCAGCCGGGAAACGCCAGCATGCCCAGCGCGGCCACGCTGCCGAAGGCCAACGGCACGCCCAGCGCCAGTCCTGCCGTCACGCTGCTTTCGCGCCGGTGCACCCAGGCCTTGCGCAGGTCGAGCTCGATGCCGGCGATCCACACGAACAGCATCACGGCCCACTGCGCGATGGCGTTGAGCGACTGGATCACCGGCGCGTTGAAGACGAATTTGTAGTACTCGGGGAACACCGCGCCCAGCACGCCCGGCCCGAGCACGATGCCCGTGACGATCTGCACCACCACCAGCGGCGCGAAGTATTCGGTGCGCCCGAGCCGCCACACGAGGTAGGGCGCGGTGAAGATGATCAGCATGGCGATCAGGAAGATCTCGGAGGTGCTCATGAGGTCGTGGCCGCAAGGCCTGAAGGTCAAAAGGAGGGCGCCGCAGTTTGTCATGGGTGCGGCGCGCGGCGCAGTATGAGGGAAGTCGAGGCCGGGCCGGAGCGCTACGATGCCCGCCATGCCAGCCGCACCCACCGCACCGCCCGCCTTGCCCCTCGATGCTGAGGGCATCCTCGCGCTCGCCGCGCGCTCGATGTTCCATTTGTTCTCCAGCATCAGCCAGGGCATGTTCCTGGTCGATAGCAGCGGGCGCATCGTGTGGGTGAACGAGGGCTACCGGCGCTTCCTGCCGGCGCTGGGTTTTTCGTCCATCGACCAGTTCCAGGGCCACATGGTCGAGGACGTGATTCCCAACACGCAGATGCGGCGCGTGCTGGAGACGGGTGAGCCGATCCTGGTGGACCTGCTCACCAACAAGGCCGGCACCTTCGTGGTCAGCCGCATTCCGCTGCGCGCGGAGAGCGATGGACCCGAGGGCGGTGCCGGCGATGTGATCGGCGCCATCGGCATCGTGCTGTTCGACCAGCCCGAAACCACGCTGCAGCCGCTGATCAGCAAGTTCGCGCTGCTGCAGCGCGACCTGGACGACGCGCGGCGCGAGCTGGCGAGCCAGCGCAACAACCCGCTGTACCAGCACGCACCCGATGGGCAGCGGCGCTCCAAGTACACCTTTGCCAGCTTCATCGGCAGCAGCCCCGCGGCGGTGGAGGTCAAGCGCCATGCGCGCCGTGCGGCGCAGTCCACGAGCCCGGTGCTGCTGCTGGGTGAAACCGGCACCGGCAAGGAACTGCTGGCCCACGCCATCCATGCGTCTTCGGCGCGCGCCAAGGGCATGTTCGTCAGCGTCAACATCGCGGCCGTGCCCGACACCTTGCTCGAAGCCGAGTTCTTCGGCTTCGCCCCTGGCGCCTTCACCGGCGCCGACCGGCGAGGGCGCGAAGGCAAGTTCAAGCTGGCCGACGGCGGCAGCCTTTTCCTCGACGAAATCGGCGACATGCCGCTGGGCCTGCAGGCCAAGCTGCTGCGCGCTCTGCAGGAGGGCGAGATCGAGCCGCTGGGCTCCAATAAGCTCGTGCCTTTCGATGCGCGCGTGATCGCGGCCACCTCGCGCGATCTGCCCGAGCTGGTGCGCCGCGGCCTGTTCCGCGAAGACCTGTACTACCGCCTCAACGTGCTGCCGCTGCGCGTGCCGCCGTTGCGGGAGCGCCGCAGCGACATTCCCGCGCTGGTCGAAGCGCTGGGCGAAGACATGGCGCTGCGCAGCGGCGAGGCGCCGCCGGAACTCACGCCCGATGCGCTCGCGCTGCTGGCGGGCCAGCACTGGCGGGGCAACATCCGCGAGCTGCGCAATGTGCTGGAGCAGGTGACCATGCGCAGCGACTCGCAGCGCATCGACGCGGTGCAGCTCGAACGCATCCTGCGCGAAGCCGGGCTCGATCAGATCGAGCTGCCCGACCTCTCGCATGTGGGCGGCGACGAAGAGGCGGCGCTGCTGCGGCCGTTGGCGCAACAGGTGGCGGAGCTGGAGCAAAAGGCCATTGCCGCCGCGCTCGCGAGCACGGGGGGGAACAAGCTCGCGACCTCGCGGCTGCTCGGCATTTCGCGCGCCACGCTGTATGAACGGATGACGAGTCAGAAGGCATGAGCCTGTTCGGAGGGGGGATGCCAATGGAACGGCATCGGCACACCCACATGACAATGGCGCCCGTGTTCACCCATTAGCCGCCACGCCACCCATGAAGACATCGATCCGTTCCCTCGTCCTCGCGGCGCTCTGCGCCGCTGCCGGCCTTGCCAATGCCGCGTCGCCGCCGCAGTGCGCCGGCGAAGCCGTCGCGCGCGCCAAAAAACTGCTGACCTTCCATTTCGGTGAAGACGACCGCATCCAGGTCAGCTCCGACGTCAAGGAGCTGCCGTCGCTGCGCAACCCGGCCAACAAGAAGCAGCAGTTCAAGGTGCTCGAGGTCTGGGGCTCGATCTACAAGGGCAACTACCGGATGCGGCTCATCTACTTAGTGTCGGGCAACGACTGCACGCTGATGGGCCAGGAGATCCTGGAGTACGCGAGCCTGTGAGCGTTCAGGCCCTGCGCTCGACCTTCGGCCCCAACTGCCACTGGTGCGGCCTGCCCATGGATTTCGACGAGCCGCACGGCCGGCCCGAGTCCGCGACCATCGAGCACCTCATCGACGCAACGCTGGGCGGCGTGCGCACCCAGAAGCACCGGCGGCTGGCCCACGCCATCTGCAACCACACGCGCAACGAGTTCCGCATGCAGGCCGAGCGCGAATTCCAGCGCTGGATCGCGGAGCGCAAAGCTCTTGGTAAACCCTGACTGATAAAAAGACAGTTGCCTGAAATTCAGTCACTACAAGTGTTCTGAAATCAGGCGACAAGGGCTTCTTCCCAATGAAGAAACCTTTGTTATCAATGGTTTGGGTGGGTGGCACGAACTGTGCAATATTCAGCCATCACTATCAGGAGACACCAGATGATCCGTCGCCACCTCGTCGCCCTTGCCGCGCTTTCCGCCTGCGCCGCTGCCGCCCCCGCCTGGGCGCAGTCCAACGAAATCCGCATCGCCCACATCTACAGCAAGACCGGTCCGCTGGAGGCCTACGGCAAGCAGACCCAGACCGGTTTCGCCATGGGCCTGGACTACGCCACCGGCGGCACGATGATGGTCAACGGCAAGAAGCTCGTGGTCATCGAGAAGGACGACCAAGGCAAGCCCGACCTGGGCAAGTCGCTGCTGGCCGCCGCGTATTCGGACGACAAGGCCGCGCTGGCCGTCGGCCCCACCGCTTCGGGCGTGGCGCTGGCAATGCTGCCGGTGGCCGAGGAATACAAGAAGATCCTGATCGTCGAGCCGGCCGTGGCCGACTCGATCACGGGCGACAAGTGGAACAAGTACATCTTTCGCACCGGCCGCAATTCGAGCCAGGACGCGATCTCCAACGCGGTGGCGGTCGACAAGGCCGGCGTGACCGTCGCCACGCTGGCACAGGACAACGCCTTCGGCCGCGACGGCGTGAAGGCCTTCGGCTCGGCGCTCAAGAAGGCCAAGCTCGTGCACGAGGAGTATCTGCCGCCCGCGACCACCGACTTCACCGCCGGTGCGCAGCGCCTGATCGACAAGCTGAAGGACCAGCCGGGCCGCAAGATCATCTGGATCGTCTGGGCCGGCGCGGGCAACCCGTTCAAGATCGTCGACCTGGACCTGAAGCGCTACGGCATCGAGATCGCCACCGGCGGCAACATCCTGCCGGCCATGGCCGCCTACAAGGCGCTGCCGGGCATGGAGGGCGCGGCGTACTACTACTTCGGCATCCCGAAGAACCCGGTGAACGAGGCGCTGGTGTCGGCGCACTACAAGCAGTTCAAGACGCCGCCGGACTTCTTCACGGCCGGCGGTTTCTCGGCCGCGATGGCGGTGGTGACGGCGCTCAAGAAAACCAACGGCGACACCAGCACCAACAAGCTCATCAGCACCATGGAAGGCATGAGCTTCGACACGCCCAAGGGCAAGATGACCTTCCGCAAGGAAGACCATCAGGCGATGCAGTCGATGTACCACTTCAAGATCAAGGTCGACCCGGCGTTCGCCTGGGGCGTGCCGGAGCTGGTGCACGAGATCAAGCCTGAAGAGATGGACATCCCCATCAAAAACAAGCGCTGAGCGCCCACCCGATGCCGCGGCCCTGAGGACGGCCGCATTTCCTTTCGCCCCGGATGGCCGCCGGGCGAAGCGCCAGCCTGCGTCCGCGCAAGCCGGCGTGTTTCCACGGCCGATTCGTCAGTCTGCAAGCAAGCGTGCGATACCCACAACACAAGGAGACAGCGATGCAAGCGATGAGAAGGAACTGGAAGGGACTGGCCGCGGCTGCGGCAATGACGATAGCGGCGCACGGCGCCATGGCGGCGGTGCCGCTGCCCGCGCTCAACGCCAATCCGGCGGAGGTGAGCGTGTCGGGCCTTTCGGCGGGCGGCTTCATGGCGGTGCAATTGCACGTGGCCTATTCGGCCACCTTCAAACGCGGCGCGGGCGTGGTCGCCGGCGGGCCGTACTACTGCGCCGAAGGCTCGGTGCTCAATGCCACCGGGCGCTGCATGACGCACAGCACCAGCATCCCGGTGTCTTCGCTGGTGAGCACCACCAACAGCTGGGCCGCGAGCGGCACCATCGATCCCGTGTCGAACCTGAGCGCATCGAAGGTCTACCTCTTCTCGGGCACCTCGGACAACACCGTGAAGCAGGCGGTGATGAACGACCTGAAGACCTACTACCAGAGCTTCGTGCCCGCGGCCAACACGGTCTACAAGAACAACCTGGGCGCCGGCCATGCGATGGTCACCGACGACTACGGCGCCGCCTGCAGCACCACCGCCTCGCCCTACATCAACAACTGCGGCTTCGACCTGGCGGGCGAGATCCTCACGCACCTCTACGGCCCGCTGAATCCGCGCAACAACGGCACCCTGGGCGGCACCTTCACCGAGTTCAACCAGTCGGAGTTCGTCACCGGCCATGGCGTGGCCGCCACCGGATGGATCTATGTGCCGCAGGCCTGCACCACCGTCTCGTGCCGCGTGCACCTGGTGCTGCACGGCTGCAAGCAGAACTACACCGACGTGGGCGACAAGTACGTCAAGAAGACCGGCTACAACCGCTGGGCCGACACCAACAACATCGTGCTGATCTACCCGCAGACCAGCACCGCGGCCACCAACAGCTGCTGGGACTGGTGGGGCTACGACAGCGCCAACTACGCCAAGAAGTCGGGCCCGCAGATGGCGGCGATGAAGGCGATGGTCGACCGCGTGACCGGTTCCACGGGCGGCAGCGGGTTGCCCGCGCCCAACGGCGTGGGCACCTCGGGCGCGACCAGCAGCAGCATGGTGATCGGCTGGAACGGCGTGTCCGGTGCGAGCGGCTACAACGTGTACCGCGGCGGCAGCAAGGTCAACGCCGCACCCGTCGCCGCCACCAGCTACACCGACACCGGCCTCGCGCCGTCCACCACCTACAGCTGGACCGTGGCCGCGCTGAACGCGAGCAATGTCGAAGGCGCGATGTCGACCGCGGCCACCGGGGCGACCACGGCGGGCAGCGGCGGCGGAGGCACCTGCTACACCGCGAGCAACTACACCCACACGATGGCGGGGCGCGCCTACGCGCTCTACGGCCTGACCTACGCCTACGGCTCCGGACAGTCGATGGGGCTGTGGAACATCTACGTGACGACCACGCTGAAGCAGACCAGCCCGGGCTACTACGTGATCGGCACCTGCTGAAGCCGGTCGGGCACCACGCACTTTTTCTTCTTTGCAATGACCAACGATGCTTGAAACCCGCGACCTGACCATCCGCTTCGGAGGCCACGTGGCCGTCAACAGCGTGAGCTGCGCTTTCGCGCCGGGCACGCTGACGGCCATCGTCGGCCCCAACGGGGCGGGCAAGACCACCTACTTCAACCTGATCTCGGGCCAGCTCAAGGCGAGCGCGGGCACGGTGTTGCTGGACGGGCAATCGCTGGCGGGCATGTCGCCGTCGGCGCGCACGCACGCGGGGCTGGGGCGGGCCTTCCAGCTCACCAACCTGTTCCCCAACCTCACGGTGCTGGAGAACGTGCGGCTGGCGGTGCAGGCCACGCGCGAGGGCGCGCACCGGCGCGGCCTGAACCTGTGGAGCATCTGGAGCGACCACAAGGCGCTGACCGAACGCGCGGACCAGATCCTCGCGGACGTGGCGCTCAAATCGCGCGAGCACGCCACGGTGGCGAGCCTGCCGCACGGCGACCAGCGCAAGCTGGAGGTGGCGTTGCTGATGGCGCTGGAGCCCAAGGTCTTCATGTTCGACGAACCCACGGCCGGCATGAACGCGGCCGAGGCGCCGGTCATCCTCGACCTGATCCGCAAGCTCAAGCAGGACAAGACCAAGACCATCCTGCTGGTCGAACACAAGATGGACGTGGTGCGCGAGCTCGCGGACCGGATCATCGTGCTGCACAACGGCACGCTGGTGGCCGATGGCGAACCGGCGGAGGTGATTGCCTCGCCGGTGGTGCAGGAGGCCTACCTGGGCATTGCGAAGGAGGTGGCTGCATGACGCGCCTGATGAATTTGAATTTCTCCCTGCCCTCCCGGGGGAGGGCAGGGGTGGGGGCTCGCGGCCTTGATGTCGCCGCGGCCTCTCAAGCCCCGCTTGCCCCCATCCCAACCTTCCCCCGGAAGGGGAAGGAGCAAGACCTATGAGCACTCCGAATCTCCTGACCCTCGAAGGTGTGCAGACGCACATCGGGGCGTATCACATCCTCCACGGCGTGGACCTCGCCGTGCCGCGCGGCCAGCTCACCATGCTGCTGGGCCGCAACGGCGCGGGCAAGACGACCACGCTGCGAACCATCATGGGCCTGTGGCATGCATCGCAAGGCCGGGTGCGCTTTGCGGACAAGGACATCACCGCGCTGCAGACGCCGCAGATCGCCGGCCTGGGCATCGCCTACGTGCCCGAGAACATGGGCATCTTCTCGGACCTCACGGTGAAAGAGAACATGCTGCTCGCCGCGCGCGGCGCGAAGAACGCCGGGCAGATCGACGAGACGCGCCTGAAGTGGATCTTCAAGCTCTTCCCGGCGGTGGAGAAGTTCTGGAACCACCCGGCCGGCAAGCTCTCGGGCGGGCAGAAGCAGATGCTGGCGGTTTCGCGCGCCATCGTGGAGCCGCGCGAGCTGCTCCTGATCGACGAGCCCAGCAAGGGCCTGGCGCCCGTGATGATCAACAACATGATCGACGCCTTCGCCGAGCTGAAGGCGAGCGGCGTGACGATCCTGCTGGTGGAGCAGAACATCAACTTCGCGCAGCGCCTGGGCGACAACGTCGCGGTGATGGACAACGGGCGCGTGGTGCACAGCGGCTCGATGGCGGCGTTTTCTGCGGATGCGCAATTGCAGCAATCGCTGCTTGGACTGGCTCTATGAAGTATTCGACGTATTTCTCCCTCCCCTTCCGGGGGAGGGCTGGGGTGGGGGCTCGCGGCCTTCGAACCACAGCAACCTCGCAAGCGCCGCTTGCCCCCATCCCCGCCTTCCCCCAGAGGGGGAAGGCGCAAGAGCCAAAGCAAGAGGGCGCGCGCTCATGACCAAGATCGACTTCGACTGGAAGCCCCTGCTTCTAGCCCCCATCCTCGCACTCGTCGCGCTGCCGCTCACCGGCTCCTTCTCGACCTGGCTCACGCTAACGGTCGCGGGCCTGGCGATGGGCATGATCATCTTCATCATCGCCTCGGGCCTCACGCTGGTGTTCGGCCTCATGGACGTGCTGAACTTCGGCCACGGCGTGTTCATCGCGCTCGGTGCCTTCGTGGCCAGCAGCGTGCTCGGCCTCATGGGCGACTGGACGGGCTCCGGCGAACTCTGGCGCAACCTGGTCGCGGTGTTCCCCGCGATGCTGGCCGCCATGGCCGTTGCGGGCGCGATCGGATTCGCCTTCGAGCGCTTCATCGTGCGGCCGGTGTACGGCCAGCACCTGAAGCAGATCCTCATCACCATGGGCGGCATGATCATCGGCGAGGAGCTCATCAAGGTGATCTGGGGTCCGGCGCAAGTGCCGTTGCCGCTGCCCGAGGCGCTGCGCGGCTCGCTGCTGGTCGGCGATGCGGCCATCAGCAAGTACCGGCTGCTTGCGGTCGCGGTGGGTGTGGTGGTGTTCGGCGTGCTCGCGTGGACCTTGGGCCGCACCAAGATCGGCCTCCTGATCCGCGCGGGCGTGCAAGACCGCGAAATGGTCGAGTCGCTCGGCTACCGCATCGGCCGGCTCTTCGTCGGCGTGTTCGTGGTGGGCAGTGCGCTCGCGGGCCTGGGTGGCGTGATGTGGGGCCTGTTCCAGCAGAACCTGGTGCCGCAGATGGGCGCGCAGGTCAATGTGCTGATCTTCATCGTGATCATCATCGGCGGGCTGGGCTCGACGGGCGGGGCGCTGATCGGCGCGCTGCTGGTGGGCCTCATGACCAACTACATCGGCTTCCTCTTGCCCACGCTCACGCAGTTCGCGAGCATCTTCCTGATGGTGGCGGTGCTGCTGTGGCGGCCGCAGGGCGTGTATCCCGTGGCGAACCGTTGAGGAAGAGCACGTCATGTTCATCAAACGACTTCTCTCCAACGACATGCCGCGCAGCCGCCTGCTGGCGCTGCTGCTCGTGGCGCTGCTCATTGCGCTGGCCTTCGCGCCCTTCATCTTCCCGGGCGTGAAGGCGCTCAGCGTCGCGGCCAAGATCCTGGTGTTCGTGGTGCTGGTCGCGAGCTTCGACCTGCTGCTGGGCTACACCGGCATCGTGAGTTTTGCGCACACGATGTTCTTCGGCATCGGTGCATACGGCATCGCGATCTCGGCTTCGCGGCTGGGCCCTAACTGGGGCGCGGTGCTGGTGGGGCTGGGCGCATCGCTGGCGATCTCGCTGGTGCTCTCGTTCGCCATCGGGCTCTTCTCGCTGCGGGTGCGCGCGATCTTCTTTGCGATGATCACGCTGGCCGTGGCCTCGGCCTTCCAGACGCTGGCCTCGCAGCTGTCGGACTTCACCGGCGGCGAAGACGGATTGACCTTCAAGCTGCCCGAGCTGATCTCGCCGAGCTTCGAGTTTGCCGACGAGCCCTTCCTCGGCGTCTCGCTCGACGGCCGGTTGCTCTGCTACTACCTGCTGTTCGTGACAGCCGTGGTGCTGGTGCTCGCACTGCTGCGCATCGTGAACTCGCCCTTCGGCCGCGTGCTGCAGGCGATCCGCGAGAACGAGTTCCGCGCCGAGGCCATCGGCTACCGCGTGGTTGTGTACCGCACGACGGCGGCGGTGCTGTCGGCGTTGTTCGCCACGCTGGCCGGCGCCATGCTCGCGATCTGGTTGCGCTACAACGGGCCCGACACCTCGCTGAGCTTCGAGATCATGATCGACGTGCTGCTGATCGTGGTGATCGGCGGCATGGGCACCATCTACGGCGCGGCCATCGGCGCGGTGCTGTTCGTGGTGGCGCAAAGCTATCTGCAAGATTTGCTGCGCGTGGGCAGCGAGGCCGCGAGCGGGCTGCCGTGGCTGGCGGCGCTGCTGTCGCCGGACCGTTGGCTGCTGTGGCTGGGCCTGCTCTTCGTGCTCTCGGTGTATTACTTTCCGACCGGCATCGTCGGCAAGCTGCGCGCGAGGGCGGCGCGATGAGCGACATGCTGGTTCCCGTCTCCCGCTACGCCCAACTCGCGGGCCGCGAGACCCACTGGCTCGAATGGGGCGCGCCCGACGCGCCGGTGGTCATTGCGTGGCACGGCCTGGCGCGCACCGGCCGCGACATGGACGAACTCGCGCAGCACTTTGCGGCGCGCGGCTTCCGCGTGATCTGCCCCGACACCATCGGCCGCGGCCTCAGCCAGTGGAGTCCGCTGCCCGACGAGGAATACCAGCTCTCCTTCTACGCACGCCTGGCCAATGCGCTGTGCGACGAACTGCGCCTGGGCCGTGTGCACTGGGTCGGCACCTCGATGGGCGGTGCCATCGGCACGGTCTGCGCCTCGGGCCTGTTCGAGCCGCGCATGAAGGCGCGCATCGCGAGCCTCACGCTCAACGACAACGCGCCGCAGCTCGCGCAGGCCGCCATCGAGCGCATTCGCGCCTACGCGGGCGAGCCGCCTTCGTTCGACACGGTGGCCGAGCTGGAGGCGTTCTTTCGCACCGTCTACAAGCCCTACGGCTGGCTCAGCGATGCGCAATGGCGCCGGCTGACCGAGAGCTCCACCCGCCGCCTGCCCGACGGGCGGGTCACGCCGCACTACGACCCGGCCATGGTCCGGCAGTTCAGCGCGCACGACAACGACTACCTGATCTGGCCGCACTACGACGCCATCGAGGTGCCGGTGCTGTGCTTGCGCGGCGCGGAGTCGGACCTGGTGCTGCCCTCCGCCATCGAGGAGATGAAGCTTCGCGGCCCGGGTGCGGCGGGGCTGTTGCAGGTCATCGAAATCAAAGGGTGCGGTCACGCGCCCGCGCTGAACGTGCCCGAACAACTGGAGCCCATCGAAGGGTTTATCCGGGCGGCCGGTCGTTGAACGGGCGGCGGCCGCACAATCGCCGCCGACTTCAACCACAACAAGGCTCACCCCACCATGTCGCTCTCGATGTACGACCTGTCCGTCCCGGTCTTCACCCGCGGACTCGGCCAACTGACTCACCTGTTCGACAAGAGCCTCGCGCACGCCAAGGCCAACGGCATCGACCCGGCCGCGCTTGTCGATGCACGTCTTGCGCCCGACATGCTCACACTGGCCGGCCAGATCCAGCGCGCCAGCGACGCATCCAAGCTCGGCGTGGCGCGCATCGCGGGCATCACGGCGCCCAGCTTTCCCGACGAAGAAAAGACCTGGGACGACCTGCTGGCCCGCATCGCGAAGACGCAGGACTTCCTGGCGACCGTGGACCGCTCGCTCATCGACGGCCACGAGGACCGCCCGGTGACCATCAAGACCCGCGAAGGCGAGGCGACCTTCACGGCGCAGCGCTACCTGCTGCAGTTCGCGCTGCCCAACTTCTTCTTTCACGTGACAACGGCCTACGGCGTGCTGCGCCACAGCGGCATGCCGGTCGGCAAGCTGGACTACCTCGGCAAGTTCTGAGCAAGGCCGGCGACTAAGGCTTGCGCGCGGCCAGCGAATACATCAGCGGAATGCGCGGCATGTTCTCGGGCGGCGCCATGCGCTTGCCGCCGATGTTGCGCATGCCTTCGAACGGCTTCCAGCCGTTGGCATACGGATACTCGTCGAGGCGTTCGAGCGTGAGCCCCGCCTGCGCGAGTGCGCTCGTGACCTGGCCCACGCCCCACATGAACTCGAAGCTAGGGTGCGGGTTGGCGAAGTTCTGCACGCCGGTTTCGTAGCCGTCGCGCACCAGGCCGTCGCCCGACTGGGCCACGTAGTCGCCCACGCCGTCTTCGGGCACGGGCGCGTCGTTGAAGTAGTCGTAGTGGAAGCGCCAGCTTTCGTCGAACACCATCGCGTACGGATGGAAATCGATGAACATGAAGCGCCCGCCCGGCTTGAGCAACTGCGACACGCCGCGCGCCCAGGCCGTCAGGTCGGACAGCCAGCACAGCGTGCCGTAGGAGCAGAAGACGATGTCGAAGCGCTCACCGCGCGCCTGCGCATCACGAAAGTAGTCGTAGACATCCGAGCGCTCGAAGCGCGCCGGAATGTCCGACTGCGCCGAAAGCTGCGTGGCGAAGGCGATGGCTTCGTCCGAAATGTCTACGCCCGTCACGTCGGCACCCAGGCGCGCGATGCTCAGACTGTCCTGGCCGGCGTTGCACTGCAAATGCAGCACGGCAAGGCCCTTCACGTCACCGAGCAGTCCGGCTTCTTCGGGGAAAAGGGTGGAGCCCCCGTTGCGGAAGAAGGCCGCCTGGTCGCCCTTGTGGCTGTTGTGCGCGACGGTGGCTGCGTTCCACGAAAGCCGGTTGGCTTCGTGCAGTTCTTTTTTCATGTCGTCGGTGAATGTGTTTGCGTCGGCCAGCCCGCCAGGTTGCGTTCGGCAATGCCCGCAAGCGCGGTGATCCACGCGGGGCTGTCGTTCAGGCAGGGGATGTAGCTGAAGGTCTGTCCGCCCGCATGCATGAAGGCTTCGCGGCCTTCCATCGCGATTTCCTCCAGCGTTTCGAGGCAGTCGGCAGGGAAGCCCGGGCACACAACGTCCACGCGCTGGATGCCTGACGCACCCAGTTCGCGCAGCGTGGGCTCGGTGTAGGGCTCCAGCCACTTGGCACGGCCGAATCGCGACTGGAAAGTGACGCGGTGCTGCGCCGCCGAAAGGCCGAGCCGTGCCGCGAGCAGGCGCGCGGTTTCCAGGCACTGCGATTGGTACGGATCGCCGAGTGCGATGTTGCGCGCGGGAATGCCATGGAAGCTCATCAGCAGCACCTCGCCGCGGCCTTCGGTCTTCCAGTGGCGCTCGATGCCCTGGGCGAGTGCGTCGATGTAGCCGGGGTCGCGGTGGTACTCGTTGACGAAGCGGAACTCGGGAATGCGGCGCTGCTTGCGGCTCCAGTCGTTCACCGCATCGATCACGCTGGCCGTGGTGGTGGCCGAGTACTGCGGGTAGGCCTGCAGCACCAGCACGCGCGTGGCGCCTTCGGCCTGCAGCGCGTCGAGGCGTGAGGCAATGGAAGGGTTGGCGTAGCGCATCGCATCGCGCACCGTCACGCGGTGGCCGCGTTCGCCCAGCCAGCCGGTCAGCAGCACGGCCTGCTTTTGCGTCCACACCTTGAGCGGCGAGCCTTCGGGCATCCAGATGCTCGCGTACTTGGCCGCCGATTTGGCGGGCCGCACGCGCAGGATGATGCCGTGCAGGATCAGCGCCCACAGCACTTTCGGGATTTCGACCACGCGCGGGTCGCCCAGAAAATCGGCCAGGTAAGGGCGGACGGCGGCGGCGGTGGGCGCATCGGGCGAACCCAGGTTGCACCAGAGCACCGCCGTGCGTTCGGAGGGATTTGCGGGAGTGGAACTGTCGTTTCCGTGGTCTTGAGGCATGCGATATTCTCAGGCATGACCTCCGCCCCCACAGCGCCTGTGCCCTCGTCTGCACCGATTGCCACACCCGCCGCGCCCCTCGACGTCAAACGCATTTCCGCGATTTCACTCGACCTCGACGACACCCTGTGGCCCATCTGGCCGACCATCGAGCGCGCCGAAGCGGTGCTTCACGAATGGTTGCTGCGTGAGGCGCCCAAGACCGCCTCTTTGCTGTTGACGCCCGGCATCCTGCGCGAACTGCGCGAAGCCACCGCCAAGGAGCGCTCCGACCTCGCGCACGACCTGAGCGCGTTGCGCCGCGAGTCGATCCGCACGGCCCTCAAGCGCGCCGGCGAAGACCCGGCGCTGGCCGATCCGGCCTTCGATGCCTTCTTCGCCGAGCGCCAGCGCGTGACGCTGTATGACGATGCGCTGCCCGCGCTCAAGTGGCTCAGCGAGCGCTACCCGTTGGTGGCGGTGTCCAACGGCAATGCCGACATCCACAAGACCGGCGTGGGCCGCTGGTTTCGTACCGCGTTCAATGCACGCGCCTTCGGCAGCGGCAAGCCGCATGCGCCGATCTTCCGCGCCGCTGCGGCGTCTGTGGGCCTGCTGCCCAAGGACGTGCTGCACGTGGGCGATGACGCAGAGCTCGACGTGGTCGGGGCGCTCAACGCCGGCATGCAGGCCGCATGGCTGGTGCGCGACGAGCGCCCCTGGGTGCATGGCGCGCGACCGCAGCTGATCGTGCCGAACCTGCACGCGCTGTGCGTGGCGCTGGGCGCCTGAGTCTTATTCGAAGACCGGGCGGAAGAAACTGCGCTCGTAGCTGATGAAGCAGCGCGTGTCCTGTGCGTACTTGAAGGCGGCCTGGCACTCGGGGTCCTGCATCGAATCGGCGCGGTATTTCTCATAGGCGGCCAGGCTCGGAAAGCTGAACATCGCCAGCGCGACATCGTTGGCGCCTTCCGACGGCAGGAAGTAGCCGTGGTGCTTGCCGCCGAACTTCTCGACCAACGGAATCCAGAGCTTGCCGTAGTGCTCGAATTCCTTGAGCTTGTAGGCATCGACGATGTAGCGCAGGTAGCAGGTGACCATTTCTTTTTCCGGAGGTGAGGGGAAGGAGGGGGCGCGGCGGACCGTCGGACTATAGTTTCTAGCCCGCCTGTCTCGTGCTCCTCATGTTGAGCCTGCTACGCTTGCCCAGCAAGGCGGCCTGATCAGTCCAGCGCGAATTGCTCGCGCAGCGCGGCGCAGAAATCCTCGGTGCCGCTGAGCGACAAGGTGATGGTGATGAAGCGCGGGTCTTCGCGCGTTTCCTGCAGGTCATGGTCCCAGGTTGCGCCTTCGTCCAGTGCGCCGCGCGCATTCGGAAACGTGGCTTCCGCCCACGCGAGCACCTGCGCGATTTCTGCGTGCACTTCCGGCGTTTTGTCCGGCGAGGTCGAGGCCATGGCATCGAAGGTGCCGTGGCCTTCGGTGTCTTCGCTGTAGTCGAAGTCGAGGTAGCGCAGTTCGGTCATGGCGTGGTCGATGCCTTGGCGGCGGCCAGGCCGCTGAGCACGGCGCCCTCTAGCGTGGCGGGGTAGGGGCCTTCGATGTAGTCGCCGCAGGCTTGCAGGCCGGGCGCGATGCGCATGGCTGGCCGTGCGAGCGCGGGCGTGCAGGCGAAGGTGGCGCGCTTCTCGACGACGGTCTGGATGATCTCCAGCGATGCCTGGCCCAACTGCGTTGCGGCTTGGGCGGTCACTTGTTGTTCGAGCACTTCGCGCGATGCCTCGTTGGCGCTGACGACCAGCGCGAGCACGCCATCCGGCCCGCCGAGCTGGGAGCGGTCGAACACGAACTGCGCCGGTGCTGTGGCGGGGTCGCTGCGCAGCGCCAGCATCGGCTCCGCCAGCTTCGAGGCGCCGCGCACATAAACCGTGGCGATGGCTTCGAAGCGCAGCGCCTCGGTGGTTTCGCACCAGCGGTCTGCATGCAGGCCCGATGCGCGAACGAGCCGTGCGGCATCCCATGGGGCGCAGGCCAGGATCACCTGATCGAAGGTTTCGTCATCGACACGCCACTGCCCCGCTTCGGGTGCGATGGCCCGCACGCGCGTGCCGATGCGCAAGGTCGCGCCTTGGTTCGTCAGCCACGCGACGGCGGCATCGGGGAACAGTGCGCCGAGGTCCACACGCGGCAGCAGCAGGTCCGCGCCACCGCTGCCGCTGAAGAGCGCGTCATGCAGCACGCGCAGGAATACTTCACCGCTCGACTGGGCCACCGGCGTGTTGAGCGCCGACACGCACAACGGCTCGATCAGCTCCTGGATCACGCGCGAAGTGAGTCCGGCGCAAAGCGCGGCCACCGTGGTTTCGGGCGCGCAGCGGAATCCGCCGAGGCGCCATCCGATGGCGGTGCGCAGCAGCGAGGATTTGTCGCGCCAGGTCCAGCCGCGCGCCGTGAAGATGCCCGCCAGCAGATCGAGCGGCGCCGGCAGCCGCGGCAGCTTGAGCCCGCCGCCATCGGCGAATCGCAGCGAGAGCGGCAGCCGATGCAGCGCTTTCTCGACATCGACACCGACTTCGCGCATCAGCTGGAGCGTAGCCGTGTAGGCGCCGATGAGGATGTGCTGCCCGTTGTCCAGCGCCATCCCGTGCATGTGGTCCACGCGCCGCGCGCGCCCGCCCGGCATGTGCGCCGCCTCGAACAGCGTGACCGCATGGCCGAGCCGCGTGGCTTCGACCGCAGAGGCGAGGCCGGCCCAGCCGGCGCCGATGATGGCGAGCTTCTTCATTGCCGGAAATCGCGGGGAAGTTGGATGCGATCGTCGTAGGGATGACAGTCGTCGTCCGGCTTCTCGCAACGGACGAAGCACCTGTGCGTGAGCAACTCGATGCGCTCGGCAACAGTCAGGTCGTCATGCTCGGAGGCCGGCAATCCGGGCGCAGCCAAGTCGTGCTTGCCGTCCGCGTTGAAGAGCAACTTTTCGCCGACGAGGTAGTCGCGGCGAAAGGGCGTTCTCCATTGCGAATTGGAGCCCCAGCCGTCCGAAAGATCCGACGTCCGGCGGTGCTTGCGCCAACGTTCCCAATAGAGGGTAGAGGACGTTGCAACCTCGGCATTCAGGGCGCCAGGGGCACAACTGACCGCGACGCCCGCTCGCGAGAACATCATCGTCCCGAGCATCAATGCGGGCCAGTCGACCCTTGTCAGTTCAACGGCTTTGCGCCGCGAAAATAGAGTTCTCTTCTCTTCAGCGAGTTCGACAATCTCGTGGAAGAACGGTGAGTAGTCTGTCTCGTCGGCCACGCGGCAACCCAGGCCGGTCATGAACGCGATGTAATCCGGCAGACCCAGGTTCGGGCCTTCCCAGCCTTCACCCTCATTGCGCTGAAAGGCCAGCAGCAACACTTGGTTGACGCGCGACAGTGCGTAGAGGCGCCACGAGTCCTCGATGGCGATGGGCGCCGGCGAAGCTCTCTGCGCGAACGCATTCAGCCAGTCGAGTTCTTCCGCATGTGCGTCGAGCCACGGACGAAGCAACGTCTCAAAGACACCTTCCGCCGGCCCGCTTTGGGAGAGCGCATCGAACAGATCTCGATACGGAGCTTGGCATGGATCCATGGGCGCGACGGCTAGATGCGCCCCAGGGCCTGAACCTTCCACGCCAACCACAACTTGCGCACCGGCGTCAGGCTCACCCGCTGGTTCAGCACCTGGAAGTCGTCGCGTTCGATCTCGCGCAGCAGCGTGCGGTAGATGCTGGCCATCATCAGGCCGGGCTTCTGCGCGCGGCGGTCGGCCACGGGCAGCAGGGCGAGCGCCTCGTCGTAGGCGGCGTGCGCGCGCTGCGCCTGGAACTTCATGAGCGCCACGAAGCGGTCCGAGTACACGCGGTTCAGGATCTCGTGCGCCTTCACATCGAACTGCTGCAGCTCGTTGACCGGCAGGTAGATGCGCCCGCGCAGCGCGTCTTCGCCCACGTCGCGAAGGATGTTCGTGATCTGCAGCGCCAGGCCGAGCTTGTGGGCGTAGGCGGTGGTCTGGGGATCGGTCTGCCCGAAGATGCGCGCAGCGACTTCGCCCACCACGCCGGCCACCAGATGGCAGTAGCGCGCGAGGCCGGGAAAGTCGAGATAACGGGTCTGGTCCAGGTCCATCTGGCAGCCGTCGATCACTTCGAGCAGCTGGCGCGCCTCGATGCCGTAGGCCGCGGCATGCGGCATCAGCGCCAGCATCACCGGATGACGCGGGGTGCCCGCGAAGGCCTGGGCCACTTCGGTGCGCCACCAGGCGAGCTTGGTGGCGGCCACGCCGGGGTCGCTCACCTCATCGACCACATCGTCGACTTCGCGGCAGAAGGCATAGAAGGCCGTGATCGCGGCGCGGCGGGGCTTGGGCAGGAACAGGAAGGCGTAATAGAAACTGCTGCCCGAGGCGGCGGCCTTGTCTTGCACGTATTGCTCGGGATTCATCGGGGAGGCGCTGCTTTCATGGGGCGCCATTGTCTCCGCATCCGCAGCGTCTTCCAGAGCAGGACGGGCGCATCGGCCTTGCCGATGGTGGGGCGCTGCGAGAAGGTGTCGAAGCCCAGGTCGGTGATCTTGTCGAGGATGCGCAAACCCCCTTGCACGACCAGCCGCAGCTCCCAGCCCGCGCGGCCCGGCAGGCGATGCACCAGCGGCGCGCCTTCGTTCATGAGCTCGCGGGCCCAGAAGGACACGACCGACACCAGGTTGACGGCCTCCTGCGGCGGTGGCGCGGCCGACAAGGGCTCGAACACCTTGAAGTGCTCGCGCGTGAGCCCGCGCCGGGCGCAGTCGGTCAGCGGAAAGTAGAAGCGGCCGCGCGGCAGGTCCACGCTCGGGTCCTGCCAGAAGTTGATGAGCTGCAGCGCGCTGCAGATGGCATCGCTTTGTGCCAGCGCCTGTGCATCGTGCACGCCGTAGAGGTGCAACAGCAGCCGCCCGACAGGGTTGGCCGAGCGGCGGCAGTAGTCGAGCAGCTCGGCGCGGTCGGCATAGGTGCCGTTGTCGCGGGTCTTCTCGATGTCCTGGGTGAAGGCGCTCAGCAGGTCGGCCAGCAGGTCTTCGGGCAGGCCGTATTGCGCGATGCTGTGGGCCAGCGGGCCGAACACATGCGGCCAGCGCGACGTGGCGAGCGGCTGGCCTTGGGCAGCCGCGGCGAGCTCGTCGCGGTAGGCGCGCAACTCGGCCAGCCGCTCGCCGGGCGAGGCATCGCCTTCGTCGGCGATGTCGTCGGCGGTGCGCGCAAAGTGATAGATCGCGGCAATCGGCGGGCGCAGGTGCGGCGGGCAGAGCCAGGAGGCGACCGGGAAGTTTTCGTAGTGCGCCGGCGGGGCGGCTTGATGGGGAGTGGCGGACACGCCACGATTGTCCGCGACACGATGTCCCCCGGCCCTATGCTCGGCACCTTGCCATTCAGAACAGCTCGCCCATGAACACACCGGCCCCGGTTTCCAAGGCTCAGACACCCGCGCATGGCGGGGCGGCTCACCCGGCGGGGCCGGGCATGATGATCGCGGCGCTGGGCGTCGTGTTCGGCGACATCGGCACCTCGCCGCTCTATGCCTTCAAGGAAACACTGAACCCCGAGCACGGCGTGCCGTTTTCGCCGGACTCGGTGCTGGGGCTGCTGTCGCTGATCTTCTGGGGGCTGATGTTCGTGGTGACGCTCAAGTACGTGGTGTTCGTGCTGCGCGCCGACCACGACGGCGAGGGCGGCATCCTGGCGCTGCAGGCGCTCGCGCGCAACGCGGTCGCGGGCCCGAAGACACGGCCCTGGGTGTGGAACGCGATCGGCCTGCTGGGCCTGGTGGGCGCGGCCATGTTCTACGGCGACAGCCTGATCACGCCGGCCATCTCGGTGCTGTCGGCGGTCGAGGGACTGGAAGTGCGGGCGCCGGTGCTGCAGCGCGCGGTGATCCCGATCACGGTGGTGATCCTGATCGCGCTTTTCATGGTGCAGAAGAAGGGCACGGGCGTGGTCGGCAAGATCTTCGGGCCGGTCATGTTGCTGTGGTTCGGGGTGCTGGCCGTGGCGGGCCTGTGGCAGGTGCTGCAGCAGCCGCAGGTGCTGGCGGCGCTGGACCCGCGGCGTGCGCTCGGTTTTCTGATCGAACACCGGGTGCAGTCGCTCGCCGTGCTGGGCGCGGTGTTCCTGGCGTTCACCGGCGGGGAAGCGCTCTATGCCGACATGGGGCACTTCGGCGCCAGGCCGATCCGGCTGGCATGGCTCTTCATCGCGCTGCCGGGGCTGGTGCTCAACTACTTCGGTCAGGGCGCGCTGGTGCTGGCGAATCCCGCGGCCATCGACAACCCGTTCTTCCGGCTCTTTCCCTCGTGGGGCGTGCTGCCGATGGTGGTGCTGGCCGCGATGGCCACGGTGATCGCTTCGCAGGCGGTGATCTCGGGCGCCTTCTCGCTCACCGTGCAGGCGATGCGCATGGGGTACCTGCCGCGCATGCGGGTGGTGCAGACCTCGGGCTCGGCCATCGGGCAGGTCTATGTGCCGGCCGTCAACTGGCTGCTGATGGTGGGCGTGCTGCTGCTGGTGCTGGGCTTCCGCAGCTCGGGGGCGCTGTCGGCGGCCTATGGCATCGCGGTGTCGATCACGATGGTGACGACCACGCTGCTCGCCGGCGTCGTCGCCTGGGGCCTGTGGAAGTGGAACAAGGTGGCGGTGGTGGTGGGCGTGGTGGCGTTCGCCGTGGTCGACCTGACCTTCGTGCTCGCCAACAGCCTGAAGGTGGCCGACGGCGGCTGGCTCACGCTGGCGGTGGCGGCCGGCGTGATGGTGCTCTTCACCACCTGGGCCAAGGGGCGCCGGCTGGGGCTGGAAGCCGCTGCGGCCGAGAGCCTGCCCCTGCGGCCCTTCATCGAATCTCTGGCGCTGCACATGCCGCACCGGGTGAGCGGCACCGCGGTGTTTTTGAACCCCGACGCCACCGCCGTGCCGCACGCGCTGCTGCACAACCTCAAGCACAACCAGGTGCTGCACGAGCAGGTGATCGTGATGCGCGTGCTGTCCTGCGACACGCCGCGCGTGGACGCGGGCCTGCGCATCGAGGCCGAGCAACTCATGGACGGCATCTGGGTCGTCACGGCGCGCCACGGCTTCATGGAGCGGCCCGATGTGCCCGAATTCATCCGCATCCTGGCCTACCAGAAGACACTGGCGATCGACTCGATGAAGACCTCGTATTTCGTTTCCCGTGCCTCGGTCGGAGAGGAAAACCTGCCGGGGCTGAACCCGATACGCCGGGCTTTGTTCGGCTGGCTGCAGCGCAATGCGGGGCGCGCTTCGGACTACTTCGAGCTGCCGGACAACCGGCTGGTGGAGATGGGTCAGCGGACCTGAAGCCTTGGGCTTCGGTGCTGTCAACTGACCCGGCGGTCATTGACAGTATTTAACGTTTACCCTAAATTACTAACCGGTGGGTCATTAATGACCTGGTTTGTACTTTCTTGGGTGTCTCATGACCGCCTCTGCCACATTTCTTCGTGCGCGCAGCGCCCTCTGGCTGCTGATCCCATCCTTGTTCCTGGCGGGCTGTTCGCCCAAGCCGGCGGCGCAGGAGCCGGTGCGGGCAGTGAAGCTGGTGACCGTGGGCACCAGCGGATTCGATGCCCAGCCCGAGTTCTCGGCCGAGGTGCGGGCCCGGGTCGAATCGCGCCTGGGCTTCCGCGTGGCGGGCAAGATCATCAAGCGGCAGGCCGAGCTCGGCCAGCATGTGCAGGCCGGCCAGGTGCTGGCCCAGCTCGATCCGCAGGACTACAAGCTGGCCGCCGATGCCGCGCGCGCCCAGCAGGCCGCCGCGCTCACCAACCGCGACTTGGCGGCCGCAGACCTGAAGCGCTATCGCGAACTGCGCGAGCAAAACTTCATCAGCGGCGCCGAACTGGAGCGCCGCGAAACCACCTGGAAGGCCGCGCAGGCGCAGCTCGAACAGGCGCAGGCGCAACTGTCTTCGCAAGGCAACCAGTCCAGCTACACGACGCTGGTCGCCGACGTCGCGGGTGTCATCACCGCCATCGAGGCCGAGCCGGGGCAGGTGGTGCAGGCCGGCACGCCGGTGGTGCGCATCGCCCAGGACGGCGCGCGCGACGTGGTGTTCGCAGTGCCCGAAGACCGCGCGCAGCTGATCAAGACCGGCTCGCCGGTCACCGTGCGCGGCTGGTCCGGCGGCGGTGAATTGCAGGGGCTGGTGCGTGAAGTGGCGGCCAGCGCCGACGCGGTCACGCGCACCTACTCGGTCAAGGTCGCCATCGACGCGGCCACCGCGCCCGCGTTGGGCGCCACCGTCTATGCCCGCCCGCAGGCGCTGGCGCACAACAGCACCGCGGTGATGAAGCTGCCGACCAGCGCCCTGCGCCAGGAGGGCAAGGGCACGGCGGTGTGGGTGCTCGACAAATCGACGATGACGGTGCGCTCGCAGCCCGTGCAGGTGGCCACCGCCGATGGCAACGAGGCCGTGATCGCCGCCGGGCTCACGCCGGGAATGATGGTGGTGGCCGCGGGTGTGCATGTGCTCTCGCCGGGGCAGAAGGTCACCATCTACCAGTCCAAGGAGGCGGCCGCAGCCGCCGCCAATGCGAAGGACACGGCGGGCGTCGCGCAGGCCGTCGAGCCCGTCGCCGCAGCCAAGAAGGAGATCGCTGCGGGTGCCGCCAAATGACGGACGGCGCAGCGAACCCCGCCGACAAGGCTGTCGACAAGCCGGGCTTCAATCTCTCCAAATGGGCGCTGGACCACGGTCCGCTCACGCGCTACCTGATGGTGGTGCTGATGGTGCTGGGCGCCTTCGCTTACTTCCAGCTCGGGCAGGACGAAGACCCGCCGTTCACCTTCCGCGCGATGGTGGTGCGCACCTACTGGCCCGGCGCCACCGCGCAACAGGTGGCCGAGCAGGTCACCGACAAGCTCGAACGCACACTGCAGGAGGCGCCCTACGCCGACAAGATCCGCAGCTATTCGAAGCCGGGCGAGTCGCAGATCATTTTCCAGATCAAGGATTCGTCCAAGGCCGCGGACGTGGCGAACGTCTGGTACACGGTGCGCAAGAAGATCGGCGACATCCGCAACACGCTGCCCGCGGGCGTGCAGGGGCCGTTCTTCAATGACGATTTCGGCGATGTCTATGGCGTGATTTACGCGCTGGAGAGCGAAGGCTTCAGCTACGCCGAACTCAAGACGCTGGCCGACGAAACTCGCCAGCAGTTGCTGCGCGTGAAGGACGTGGCCAAGGTCGACCAGTTCGGCGTGCAGGACGAGAAGGTCTACATCGAGATCTCGCAGAAGCGCCTGGCGCAACTGGGGCTGGACTTCAACGCGGTGCTGGCGCAACTGGGCGCGCAGAACGCGGTGGAAAGCGCCGGCACCATCCAGTCGCCGCTGGACGTGGTGCAGGTGCGCGTGGCGGGCCAGTTCACCAGCGTCGAACAGTTGCGCGAAATGCCGATCCGCGGTACCTCGGGCAATCAGCTCAAGCTGGGCGACATCGCCGAGATCCGCCGTGGCTACGTCGACCCGCCGGCCGTGAAGGTGCACCACCAGGGCAAGGAAGTGATCGCGCTCGGCGTCTCCATGGCCAAGGGCGGCGACATCATCGCGCTGGGCAAGGCGCTGAAGGCGGCCACGGCGCAGATCGACCAGCGCCTGCCGCTGGGCGTGAAGCTCGCGCAGGTACAGGACCAGCCGGTGTCGGTGGCCAGCTCGGTCAACGAGTTCGTGGGCGTGCTGATCGAGGCCGTGGCCATCGTGCTGGCGGTGAGCATCATTGCGCTGGGCCTGCACAAGGGCGGGCGCTTCGGCTGGTACGTCGATGTGCGCCCGGGGCTGGTGGTGGCGATCACCATTCCGCTGGTGCTGGCGGTGACCTTCCTGGCGATGAACTACTTCGGCATCGGGCTGCACAAGATATCGCTGGGGTCGCTGATCATTGCGCTGGGCCTCCTGGTGGACGACGCGATCATTGCGGTCGAGATGATGGTGCGCAAGATGGAGGAGGGCTACGACAAGGTGCGTGCCGCCACCTTCGCCTACGACGTCACGGCCAAGCCGATGCTCACGGGCACGCTCATCACGGCGGCGGGCTTCCTGCCGATCGGCATCGCCAAGTCGGTGACGGGCGAATACACCTTCGCGATCTTCGCGGTGACGGTGATTGCGCTGGTGCTGTCGTGGATCGTGTCGGTGTATTTCGTGCCGTACCTGGGCACGCTGCTGCTCAAGGTGAAGCCGCACGCCGCATCCGCTCATCCTGAGCTTGTCGAAGGACCGCACGAGCTGTTCGACACGCCGTTCTACAACCGCTTTCGCAGCGCGGTGAACTGGTGCGTCGAGCATCGCTGGCTGACCATCGGTGCCACGGTCCTGATCTTTGCGCTCGGCATCTTCGGCATGGGCAAGGTGCAGCAGCAGTTCTTTCCCGATTCGAGCCGGCCCGAGATCATGGTCGACCTCTGGTTTCCCGAAGGCACCTCGTTCGCGGCCAACGAAGAAGTGGCCAGGCGCGTCGAGCAACGGGTGATGAAGGAAGAGGGCGTGAAGACCGTCAGCACCTGGATCGGTTCCGGCGTGCCGCGCTTCTACCTGCCGCTGGATCAGGTGTTTCCGCAGACCAATGTGTCGCAGCTCATCGTGCTCGCGAGCGACCTGAAGGTGCGCGAGCGGTTGCGGCTGCGCTTGCCCGCGCTGCTGGCCGAGGAGTTTCCCGAGGTGCGCGGCCGCGTCAAGCTGTTGCCCAACGGGCCGCCGGTGCCGTATCCGGTGCAGTTCCGCGTGATCGGCACCGAGCCCGCGCAACTGCGCGCGCACGCCGACGAAGTGAAGGCGGTGCTGCGCGAGAACGCCAACATGCGCGGCGTGAACGACAACTGGAACGAGTCGGTCAAGGTGATTCGTCTGGAGATCGACCAGGCCAAGGCGCGCGCGCTCGGTGTGACCAGCCAGGCCATCGCGCAGGCCTCGAAGACGATGTTCAGCGGCACCACCGTGGGCCAGTACCGTGAGAACGACCTGCTGATCGACATCGTGCTGCGCCAGTCGCCCGACGAGCGCGAGGCCATCTCGGACATAGGCAACGCCTACATCCCGACGAGTTCGGGCCGCTCGATTCCGCTCACGCAGATCGCCCGGCCGGTGTTCACCTGGGAGCCCGGCGTGATGTGGCGCGAGAACCGCGACTACGCCATCACCGTGCAGGGCGACGTGAGCGAAGGTTTGCAAGGCGCGACCGTGACCGCCGAACTGCTGCCCAGGCTGCGCGAGCTCGAAGCCGGCTGGCGCGCGGCCGGGCAGGGCGCCTATCGCATCGAAGTGGCGGGCGCGGTCGAGGAAAGCAGCAAGGGCTCGGCTTCCATCGTGGCGGGCGTGCCGATCATGCTGTTCCTGGTGTTCACGCTGCTGATGCTGCAACTGCACAGCTTCAGCCGCTCGCTGCTGGTGTTCATCACCGGGCCGATGGGCATTGCCGGCGTGGCGGGCGCGCTGCTGTTGCTGAACCGGCCGTTCGGCTTCGTGGCGCTGCTGGGCGTGATCGCGCTGATGGGGATGATCCAGCGCAATGCGGTGATCCTGATCGACCAGATCGAAAGCGACCGCTCGGCCGGGGTGCCCGCGTGGGATGCGATCGTGGAGTCGGCGGTGCGGCGCCTGCGGCCCATCGTGCTGACGGCGGCGGCTGCGGTGCTGGCGATGATCCCGCTCTCGCGCAGCGTGTTCTGGGGGCCGATGGCCGTGGCGATCATGGGCGGGCTGATCGTGGCCACGGTGCTCACCCTGCTGGCGCTGCCGGCAATGTATGCCGCGGCATTCCGGGTGAAGAGGGAGCCGGCGAAGACGCCGGACGCACCGACGGCACCGGATGAGGCCCTCATTCATGCTTAAAATCGCAGGCTGACCGATTTCAAGCGGATGGTCTTTGGCTCCAGGTGTTTTCCGGGTGCCTGAAGACCGTCCGCTTTTGCATTCACCTCAAAGATTGGCATCGCGCGGGTGGCGAAATTGGTAGACGCACCAGGTTTAGGTCCTGACGTTCGCAAGAACGTGCCGGTTCGAGTCCGGCCCCGCGCACCAGCCCTGCAAATAGCCCGTGCTATCGCGCAGTGAAGAAGCCCCTGTTTCGCAAGAGACCGGGGCTTTTTCTTTTCTTCTGGACCTGCTCACCAGTCGTTGGTGCTGCTGTCCGAGCCGCTGCTGCTGCTCGCGTCGTCCCACGAACCCGTGTCGGTGATGCCGAAGTCGTTGTCGACGATGCGCTCCGGCTGCTCCGGTGGCGAAGAAGGCCAGAGGCTGCGGCCCATTTCGGCATTGCCGTTGTCGCTGGCATTGCTGTTGTTGGCGATGCGGGATGCGTCGTTCCTGTCCGCGCCGGAGGCTTCCGGCCGGTCTTGCATCCAGTGGCGCACGGCCTCCTGCGCCACGACCGCACCCACGCCCACGGCCGCGCCGGTGGCCAGTGCCGAGCCCAGGCCCATGCCGCCCATGCCCGGAGCGGATGCTCGCGTCGTCGCGGGCGGCCAGCTTCCGGCGGGGCTGTAGCTTGCCGAGCCATAGGGCATGGTGGCCGCGCCGGGCGCCGGGCCGTACGACGGGGCCGGGGCGGCGGGCGGCGCCACCCGGCGGCGGAAGGCGAGGTAGCCGGCGGCCAGCAGCGCCACCAGGGCGATCGGCATCCAAGGCATCGACCCTGTCCTGGTTTCGGCTGGCTGCGCCGCAGCGGTGGGCATGCTCGTGCGCGAAGGCTCGGTTCGCAGCGCTGCAGCAGCAGGCGCATCGAGCTTGCGGGTCAGCCGTTCGACCGCTTCGGGCTTGGCGAAGGAGAGGTCGGGTGAGAGCACTTTGGCCTTGGCCAGCGCGCCTCTTGCGCTGTCGAGCTTGCCTTGCGCGGCAAGGAGTTCTGCCTGGACGAAATGGGCCTTGGCGCTGTTGGGATGGTCCTTGAGCACCTTCGCGATCATGGTGTCGGCGTCGGCCATCCTGCCGCCGTTCGCCGCTTCATAGATCTGCTGGATGGTGGGCTCGCCCGGCGCAGGCGCATCGGTCCTGGCCTGGGCCAGCGAGGGCATTCCCAGTGCCACGACAAGGGTGAAGGCGAGGGCGGCGAACAATCGCTGAAGCATGAAATCTCCTGTGCGTTCCTGCGGGGAGGAACGAATCGAAGTTCACTTTAAGACGCGAACATTGGCTGAGCCTGACCGCCGTCTGCGCTCGGGCGACACCCCGTGAAGACCCGCTTTTCCGGCGGATTAGAATCGCGGGTTGCCCAGTTTTGCAGGCGGCACGTGTGTGCCTCCGCATCAATCCCGCCAGCGCGTGTAAGTCCTTGATCTGTATTGATAAAAAAGATGCAGGCCCCGCGCACCAGCCCCTCACAAGGAAGACACCATGACCGTGACCGTTGAAACTCTCGAGAAGCTCGAACGCAAGATCACGCTGACCCTGCCGGTCGGCACCATCCAGAACGAAGTCGATTCGCGCCTCAAGAAGCTCGCGCGCACCGTCAAGATGGATGGCTTCCGCCCCGGCAAGGTGCCGATGAACGTCGTGGCCCAGCGCTATGGCTACTCGGTGCACTACGAAGTCATGAACGACAAGGTCGGCGAAGCCTTCTCGCAAGCCGCCAACGAAGCCAAGCTGCGCGTGGCCGGCCAGCCCCGCATCACCGAGAAGGAAGAGTCGCCCGAGGGCGAACTGGCCTTCGACGCGGTGTTCGAGGTGTTCCCCGAAGTCAAGATCAACGACCTGTCCGGCGCTGAAGTCGAGAAGCTCTCGGCCGAAGTGGGCGACGACGCGATCGACAAGACCCTGGACATCCTGCGCAAGCAACGCCGCACCTTTGCCCAGCGCGCGCAAGACGCCGTCGCGCAGGACGACGACCGCGTCACGGTCGACTTCGAAGGCAAGATCGACGGCGAGCCCTTCCAGGGCGGCAAGGCCGAAGACTTCCAGTTCGTGGTCGGCGAAGGCCAGATGCTCAAGGAATTCGAAGACGCGGTGCGCGGCATGAAGTCCGGCGACAGCCGCACCTTCCCGCTGTCGTTCCCGGCCGATTACCACGGCAAGGACGTGGCCGGCAAGCAAGCCGACTTCATGGTCACCGTGAAGAAGATCGAAGCCACCCACCTGCCCGAAGTCAACGAGCAACTGGCCAAGTCGCTCGGCATTGCCGAAGCCACCGTCGAGGGCCTGCGCGCCGACATCAAGCGCAACCTCGAGCGCGAAGTGAAGTTCCGCCTGCTGGCGCGCAACAAGAACGCCGTGATGGACGCGCTGGTTGCCAACGCCGAACTCGACCTGCCCAACGCCAGCGTGCAGTCCGAAGTCGCCCGCATGATCGAAGGCGCCCGCGCCGAGCTCAAGCAGCGCGGCATCAAGGACGCCGACAAGGCCCCGATTCCCGAGGAAGTGTTCCGTCCCCAAGCCGAGCGCCGCGTGCGCCTTGGCCTGGTGGTGGCCGAGCTGGTGCGTGCCAACAACCTGCAGGCCAAGCCCGAGCAGATCAAGGCCCACATCGACGAGCTGGCCGCGAGCTACGAAAAGCCGGCCGACGTGGTGCGCTGGTACTTCAGCGACAACAACCGCCTGGCCGAAGTCGAAGCCGTGGTCATCGAAAACAACGTGACCGATTTCGTGCTTGCCAAGGCCAAGGTCAACGAGAAGTCGGTGTCGTTCGACGAACTGATGGCGCAGCAGCAAGGCTGAGCGTCGCGCCGGGCCGCCCCAAGCCAGCTCGCGCCGCGGTGCGAAGCGCTGAGGTAGTCCGGCCTGCGCAGCTGCCCGCAACGCCAATGGGGCTTGTGCTTTGCGGCACGAGCCCCATTTCACTCAGGCGTACAGTTCATACACAGCGAACGATTCCATCTTCCCGGAGAGCTACTTCATGATCGCAAACGAAATTCAAGGCCTCGGCATGATCCCGATGGTCGTCGAGCAGTCGGGCCGCGGCGAGCGGTCCTACGACATCTACTCGCGTCTTCTCAAGGAACGCATCATCTTCCTGGTGGGCGAGGTCAACGATCAAACGGCCAACCTCGTGGTGGCCCAGATGCTGTTCCTGGAGAGCGAGAACCCCGAGAAGGACATCTCTTTCTACATCAACTCCCCGGGTGGCAGCGTGAGCGCCGGCATGGCCATTTACGACACCATGCAGTTCATCAAGCCCGACGTGTCGACCATGTGCCTGGGCTTCGCGGCCAGCATGGGCGCCTTCCTGCTGGCGGCCGGCGAGAAGGGCAAGCGTTTCTCGCTGCCCAATTCGAAGGTCATGATCCACCAGGTTCTGGGCGGCGCGCGTGGCCAGGCCACCGACATCGAGATCCATGCGCGCGATATCCTGCGTACCAAGGAACAGATGAACCGCATCCTGGCCGAGCGCACGGGCCAGCCGCTGGAAAAGGTCAAGACCGATACCGAGCGCGACTACTTCCTCACGGCCGACGAGGCCAAGGACTACGGTCTGGTCGACCAGGTCGTTGCCAAGCGCGGTTGAAGCTGCCCGGCGCCAGGCGGCGCCGCATAGCGCCGCCATAGGGCGCAAAAGGCAAGAACGGCGTTTTCCACACGGGAAACGCCGTTTTTGTTTAGTTATCATTGTCAATACCCTGCAACGAGGCACCTGTCCATGGCCGAAAAAAAAGGCTCTTCCAGCGAAAAAACGCTTTACTGCTCGTTCTGCGGCAAGAGCCAGCATGAGGTCAAGAAGCTGATCGCGGGACCTTCGGTCTTCATTTGCGACGAGTGCATCGACCTCTGCAACGAAATCATCCGCGACGAACTGCCGGCCGGTGAAGAGGCGCGCGAAGCCCGCAGCGACCTGCCCACGCCCCTGGAGATCAAGACCAATCTCGACAACTACGTGATCGGCCAGGAGCCGGCCAAGCGCATGCTGTCGGTGGCGGTCTACAACCACTACAAGCGCCTGCGCCACAAGGAAAAGGCCAAGGGCGAGGAAGTGGAGCTCAGCAAGAGCAACATCCTGCTGATCGGCCCCACGGGCTCGGGCAAGACGCTGCTGGCGCAAACGCTCGCGCGCATGCTCGACGTGCCCTTCGTGATGGCCGATGCCACCACGCTGACCGAAGCCGGCTACGTGGGCGAAGACGTCGAGAACATCATCCAGAAGCTGCTGCAGAGCTGCAACTACGAAGTCGAACGCGCCCAGCGCGGCATCGTCTACATCGACGAAATCGACAAGATCTCGCGTAAATCCGACAACCCCTCGATCACGCGCGACGTGTCGGGAGAGGGCGTGCAGCAGGCCCTGCTCAAGCTCATCGAAGGCACCATGGCCAGCGTGCCGCCACAGGGCGGGCGCAAGCATCCGAACCAGGACTTCCTGCAGATCGACACGACCAACATCCTGTTCATCTGCGGCGGCGCCTTTGCGGGCCTGGAGAAGGTCATCGAAAACCGCACCGAGGCCTCGGGCATCGGCTTCGGCGCCACGGTCAAGAGCAAGGCCCAGCGCAGCATCACCGAGGTGTTCCGCGAAGTCGAACCCGAAGACCTGATCAAGTTCGGCCTGATTCCCGAACTCGTGGGCCGCATGCCCGTGATCGCCTCGCTCGCGGAACTCAGCGAGGACGCGCTGGTCCAGATCCTGACCGAACCGAAGAATGCGGTGGTCAAGCAGTTCACCAAGCTGCTGCAGATGGAAGGCGTCGACCTGGAGATCCGTCCGGCGGCGCTCAAGGCGATCGCTCGCAAGGCCCTGGCCCGCAAGACCGGTGCACGCGGCCTGCGCTCGATCCTTGAACAGTCGCTGATCGACACCATGTTCGAATTGCCGAATGCGACCAATGTCGACAAGGTGGTGGTCGAAGAATCGACCATCGACGAAAACAAGCCCCCGCTGCTCGTGTACCGCGAAGCGGCGAAAAAGGCCTAAAGCCAAAGACGCGAAGGATCTGCATGTCTGGCCACACCCCCTTGCCCCCCGAAGCCCTCGACCTGCCGCTGCTCCCGCTGCGCGACGTCGTGGTGTTTCCCCACATGGTGATCCCGCTCTTCGTGGGACGCCCCAAGAGCATCAAGGCGCTCGAACTGGCCATGGAGGCGGAGCGCCGCATCATGCTGGTGGCCCAGAAGGCCGCCGCCAAGGACGAGCCCTCGGTCGAGGACATGTTCGAAGTCGGCTGCGTCTCGACCATCCTGCAGATGCTCAAGCTGCCCGACGGCACGGTGAAGGTGCTGGTCGAAGGCCAGCAGCGTGCACGCGTGAACCGCATCGATGACGGCGAAACGCATTTCACCGCCAACGTGACGCCCGTCGAGGCGCCCGAAGGCGGCGAGAAGGGCACCGAGGTCGAGGCCCTGCGCCGCGCCGTGATGCAGCAGTTCGACCAGTACGTCAAGCTGAACAAGAAGATCCCGCCCGAGATCCTGACCTCGATCTCGAGCATCGACGACGCCGGCCGCCTGGCCGACACCATCGCCGCCCACCTGCCGCTCAAGCTGGACAACAAGCAGGCCGTGCTCGACCTGGACGACGTCAAGGCGCGCCTGGAAAACCTGTTCGGCCAGCTCGAACGCGAGGTCGACATCCTCAACGTCGACAAGAAGATCCGTGGCCGCGTCAAGCGCCAGATGGAGAAGAACCAGCGCGACTTCTATCTCAACGAGCAGGTCAAGGCCATCCAGAAGGAGCTCGGCGAAGGCGAAGAGGGCGCGGACATCGAGGAGATCGAGAAGAAGATCAAGCTCGCCAAGATGTCCAAGGAGGGCCTCAAGAAGGCCGAAGGCGAGCTAAAGAAGCTCAAGCTGATGTCGCCCATGTCGGCCGAGGCCACCGTGGTGCGCAACTACATCGACGTGCTCATCGGCCTGCCGTGGAGCAAGAAGACCAAGATCAAGCACGATCTGGCCAATGCCGAGGCGGTGCTCAATGCCGACCACTACGGGCTCGAGAAGGTCAAGGACCGCATCCTGGAATATCTCGCGGTGCAGCAACGCGTCGACAAGGTCAAGGCACCCATCCTGTGCCTCGTCGGCCCACCGGGCGTCGGCAAGACCTCGCTGGGGCAGTCGATCGCCAAGGCGACCGGCCGCAAGTACACCCGCATGGCGCTGGGCGGCATGCGCGACGAAGCCGAAATCCGCGGCCACCGCCGCACCTACATCGGCGCGCTGCCGGGCAAGGTGCTGCAGGGCCTGAGCAAGATCGGCACGCGCAATCCGCTGTTCCTGCTCGATGAAATCGACAAGCTGGGCACCGACTTCCGCGGCGATCCGTCGAGCGCGCTGCTCGAAGTGCTGGACCCCGAGCAGAACCACACCTTCGGCGACCACTACGTGGAAGTCGACTTCGACCTGAGCGACGTGATGTTCGTCGCCACCTCGAACTCGATGAACATTCCGCCGGCGCTGCTGGACCGCATGGAAGTCATCCGCCTCTCGGGCTACACCGAGGACGAGAAGACGCACATCGCGATCAAGTACCTGCTGCCCAAACAGCTGAAGAACAACGGCGTCAAGGAAGAAGAACTCCTGGTCACCGAAGAGGCCGTGCGCGACATCGTTCGCTACTACACGCGTGAAGCCGGTGTGCGTTCGCTCGAGCGCGAGCTGTCCAAGATCTGCCGCAAGGTGGTCAAGGGCCTGCTGCTCAAGCAGATGACGCCGAAGGTCACCGTGGACGGCGCAAACCTCAACGACTTCCTGGGCGTGCGCAAGTACAGCTTCGGCCTCGCCGAAAAGCAGAACCAGGTCGGCCAGGTGGTCGGCCTCGCATGGACCGAAGTCGGCGGCGACCTGCTGACGATCGAAGCAGTCACCATGCCCGGCAAGGGCGTCATCAGCCGGACCGGATCGCTGGGCGACGTGATGAAGGAATCGGTCGAAGCCGCACGCACCGTGGTGCGCAGCCGCTCGCGTCGCCTGGGCATCAAGGACGAGGTGTTCGAGAAGCGCGACATCCACATCCACGTGCCCGACGGCGCAACGCCCAAGGACGGCCCGAGCGCTGGCGCTGCGATGACGACGGCCTTCGTGTCGGCGCTCACGGGCATTCCGGTGCGTGCCGATGTCGCGATGACCGGCGAGATCACCCTGCGCGGCGAGGTCACGGCGATCGGCGGCCTGAAGGAAAAACTTCTGGCTGCACTGCGCGGCGGCATCAAGACCGTGCTGATCCCCGAGGAGAACGCCAAGGACCTGCAGGACATCCCCGAGAACGTGAAGAACGGCCTGGAGATCGTGCCCGTGAAGTGGATCGACAAGGTCCTGGAAATCGCGCTCGAAAAGATGCCCGAACCCCTGTCGGACGAAGAGGTCGCCGCCTCCGCCGCCGCGGTGGCCGAGTTGGCCAAGCAGCGCGCTGCGGCGCCCGCTGCAGAGGGCTCCGTCAAACATTGATGGCTGGATTTGCAGAACCTCGAAAAAATGGCATATAATTCGAGGCTCGAAACGCGGGAATAGCTCAGTTGGTAGAGCGCAACCTTGCCAAGGTTGAGGTCGAGAGTTCGAGACTCTTTTCCCGCTCCAGTTTTGAAAAAGGGAAGCAATCGCTTCCCTTTTTTTCGCAAGTTCGAGTTCGTTTTTCTGTGTGGCGCGATAGCAAAGCGGTTATGCAACGGATTGCAAATCCGTCTAGCCCGGTTCGACTCCGGGTCGCGCCTCCACTCTTCTCGTTCAACACGATTCGATCCCGACAAACCAGCCCCGCCAACCACCGTTGCCGGGGCTTGTTTCGTTTGGGTTATCGTCGATGCTCAACCTGACGCCCGGATGGTGAAATTGGTAGACACATCGGACTTAAAATCCGCCGCTTCCTTGATCGGGGCATACGGGTTCGACCCCCGTTCCGGGTACCACATATAGAAAAAGGAGCATTCGATGCCTCGCTACAACGCTCCATTTGAAATCCATGTGCATGGCGACGTGCCATTGCGGCCGGACGTGAGCTTCGACCAGATCCAGGAAGCGCTCAAGCCGCTCTGGAAGTACGCAGGCGCCAAGTCGCTCGCTGACGGCGCCACCAGCACCTACGAAGAAGAGCCCGGCATCCGCTTCGAGCAGAAGGACCACACGCTGCAGATCTGCTGGACCGTCCCCGGCGACGAAGACTTCCGCCAGGCGCTCGACGAAATGTGCATGGCGCTGAACGAGCTCTCGGACCGCGGCGCCGCCATCGAGGTCACCTTCTACGACACCGACTTCGATGAGGAAGAGGGCGACCCCGACGAAGAATCGCGCGACGATTTCCTGATGTTGTTCGTCGGTCCCAACCCGGCCGCGATCATGCAGGTGCAGCGCGACCTGCTGGTGGAAGACGTCGTCAACCTTATGGAGCGCCATTTCGACGGCGCCGAACTGGGCGGCGTCGTCTCCGAAATCGACCGCCTCTTCAGCGACCGCTTCGATGCGCTGGTGAACTCGCTCGAAATCGGCAAGCGCCCGCGTGGCACCGGTGGTTCGGGCAGCGGTGGCAGTGGCGGCGGCCACGGCGGCGGTCGCCGTCCGCGCCACCTGCACTAGCCAAGCCCCACAACCGCGCCGAGGCAGCATGGCCCTGTTTCCTGCCTCCGCGCTGCGCCCGGGCGTGCGCAAGCGCGAAGTGTTCGGCTGGGCGATGTACGACTTCGCCAACTCGGGCTACACCACGGTCGTGATCACGGCGGTGTTCGCCGCCTACTTCGTGGGCGGCATCGCCAAAGGCGCCCCATGGGCGGCCTTTGCATGGACCGCGGCGCTCAGCGTGTCCTATGCCATCGTGATGCTCACCATGCCCGCCATCGGCGCCTGGGCCGACCTGCGCGGTGCCAAGAAGCGGGTGCTGGTCATCACCACCATCGGCTGCGTGCTGGCGACGGCCGCGCTGGCATTCACGCCGCGTTTTGCCGGCGCCGCGGGTGGCGTTGCCATGGCCATGGCGCTGGTGATCGTCTCCAACGCCTTCTATTCCTACGGCGAGTCCCTCACGGGCGCTTTCCTGCCCGAACTTGCCACGCCCGAAGGCATGGGCAAGGTGAGCGGGTGGGGTTGGGCCGTCGGCTACGTCGGCGGCATGCTGGCGCTGGGCATCTGCCTGGCCTATGTGCTGTGGTCGCAGGCGAGGGGCCTTCCCGCCGCGCACTTCGTGCCGGTCACGATGCTGATCACGGCCGCCATCTATGGCGCGGCGGCATGCGCCACTTTCGCGCTGCTGCCCGAACGCGCGCAGCCCAAAACCGCCGGCAACGAACTCGGCGCCTGGCAGCAGCTGCGCGCCACTTACCGGGAGGCGCGCGCCTACCGCGACTTCATGTGGTTGCTGGTCTGCACGGTTTTCTACCAGGGCGGCGTGGCGGTTGCCATCACGCTCGCGGCGATCTACGCCGAGCAGGTGATCGGCTTCGTGGCCAGCGAGACCATGGTGCTGATCTTCGTGCTCAACGTCGCGGCTGCCATCGGCGCGTTTTCGTTCGGCTACATCCAGGACCGCATCGGCCACAAGGTGTCGCTGGCGGCCACGCTGGTGGCTTGGATCGCGGTCTGCGTGATCGCCGCCATGGTGACCACCAAGGGCGGCTTCTGGTGGGCCGCCGCGATTGCCGGGCTCGCCATGGGTTCAAGCCAGTCGGCCGGCCGCGCGATGACCGGCTACCTGGCCCCGCCCCGGCAACTGGCCGAGTTCTTCGGGCTCTGGACCTTCGCGACCCGGCTGGCCAGCATCATCGGCCCGCTGAGCTTCGGCGCGATCACCTGGGCCACGGGTGGCAACCAGCGCATCGCGATCCTGTCGACCGCGGTGCTGTTCGTGGCGGGGTTGCTGTTGCTGCTGCCGATCGACATGCGGCGCGGCCGCGAAGCCGCGCTGCGCAGCGAGTGAGCGGTCAGGGCAGCTTGTCGCCGAACAGGCTGTCGTTGGTCAACGGCCAGCCTACCGCCGGTGCATAGCGCACGGTCCAGTTCGCCGGGTCCTTCACGCGTGCCGCTAATGCGGCCAGGTCCGAACGGTCCAGCGATCCGGTGTAGATCGCATTCGTCTGGTTGGCCGGCGTGGCAATGAACGAGAAGCCCGTGCCCGCCGTCGTGATCGCATCGGGAATGGTGCCCGCGGCGCCGCCCAGTGTCAGGCTTGCGAGAAAGTTGCCCACTGCCGTGATCTTGCCGGCCTTGCCGGGCGTGAGATCGGCGATGGTGCCCCCCGTGAATGCGTAGATCGTCTCCGACTTGCCGATGCCGCCCGGCGACCCGAGCGTGGTGCCCTTGTCCGCGATCGGATTGCCTGTGACGTCGGTCTGGATGGTCACGATGGTGCCTGCCGGCAGGTTCTGATCCGCGGTCCAGACAAAGGCGGTCTCGTTCGTGATGTCGGTGAATTCCAGCGCGCCCGCCTTGCGGTCGCGGTCAGTGAACATCACCTGCGTGCCGCCGTTCACGGCCTTCAGCAGCACGAAGGCATAGGCGTCCGGTGTCTCGGCATTGCCAGCCATGAAGAGCAGGTCGCCTGCGGCCAGAGGCGTGGGGACGCCCGCGCTCGTGAAGCTCAGCTTCGTCGCATCGGCGATGCCGGGGAAGGCGTTGCCTGCCGCGTCGGTGAGGGCGTTGGCGTCCACCGTGACGTAGTAGCCCGTGTTCATGGCGAGCTTGGCCGTGGGCACCAGCGTCAACACGTTGAAGGCCACCTGTACGCGTGCGGACGGGCTCGCGGCATTGAAGGTCTCGACCACATTGCCGTCGGCTGTGTGCAGCACGATGTTGCCGGCACCGAGGCGGATCGCTTCGTTGAACGACAGCGAGAGCTGCGCGTCGAGGTTGACGCCGATGCGTCCGGCGGGCGGCGAAGCCTTCTGCAGCTTCGGCGCGGCGGTGTCCAGCCACGGCGCGCCCAGGCGCACGACATAGCCGTCGAACTTCTGGTCTGCCGGCGGCAGGTCTTTGGAGGCGGTGTTGCCGTCCCACTTCGTGTCGCCGTTGTCGAGCAGCAGTTGCACCTGCGTGTCGGCCTTCACGGGGCCTGGCACTTCCACGGTGGACTCGAAGCTGCCGCCGGTGGCCTTGCGCAACGCATCGAGGTCGTTCGACAACTCCACTGGCGCACTTCCCGGGTTGCCGTTCCACGCAAAGAGCGCGAAGTTGCGATCCACGTCCGGGCTCGCGGCTCCGGCGGGGCCGGCCACGATCAGGTAGTTGCCGTCCGTGCCCTTGTCGATCGACCGGATGCCGCGTCCGCCGAGCTCCAGCTCGATGGGCGCGCCGAACGCGGCCTGCGTGGCCGTGCCACCCACCAGCGCGGCGTAATTCTGCACCGGCACGATCAGCGCCTTGGCACGCACCGAGCTGCCCGTTTGCGGCGCGCGGAAGCCCAGCCACAGGGCGCTGTCGCCCGGCGCGGTGGTCATGCCCTCGATGGAGAAGCCGTCGACGCGCTCCGGCACGATGCCTGCCGCGGCGGAGACGGCAAAGCCGAAGTGGTTGGCGCCCAGGCCGTGCGCGTTGCCCGCGTCCCAGGCGATCAGTTGCGCCTCGAGCAGCGAGAACTGCCCCACGTAGTCGAAGGTGGTGGCCGCGCCGGTGCCGCTGACCTTGACCGCGAACAGGTGCGAGCGGTCGGCGGCCGCGTCGCCGCCGTCTTTCTTGTTGCTGTTGGAGCCGGTAAGGTACAGCGTGTCGCCGATGCGCGTGCCGGCTTCCAGGTCGAGCTCCTTGGCGAGCTTCGGGCCTTCGAGTTCGTAGCTCCATTCCTTCACGGCGGCGCCGCCGGCGCGCGGGTAGACGCGCAGCACGTTGGCCTCGTCGTCGGCCACCAGCATGAAGCCGTCGGGCAGGGCGAAGGCGGTCGACGCGTCCGACGAACCCTCGGTGGTGCCGGCATTGGGCGTGAACTGCGCCTTGGAAACCAGCTGCTCCGGCGCTGTAGCGGGCGGGTTCGTGACCGGGGGCTGCGTCGCCGGTGGGGCGACCGCCGCAGGCGGCACGATCGGAAAGAACGCGCTGCCGCCCCCGTCGCTACCGCCGCCGCACGCGGCCAGCAAGAGGGTCAGGGCACTGGCGAGCAGCATGGGCTTGAAGGGAATCCGGGTGTGGGAGGGCGAGTGCATGGTGCGCGGTTGTTGTTCTGGACAAACCGCGCATGCTGATACTTTGGTGTGACGCCGCCGTGAAAAAGCCGGCGACGTTCAGGCTTCGGTCAGGGAGATTGCTGCAGCAGCGACTTCGGCACCTTGAAGCGCTCGCCGTCGTAGCGCAGCGTGGTGGTGCTGAACCTGGCGGGCAGCGATTTCTCGATGCAGCTCTGGTCTTCCTGCATCTGCGCATGGCTCTGGACCAGGGTGCGCGAGAGCTGCAGGTCGGCAAAGCCGTTGCTCGTCGCCTTGCCGACCGACAGCATGGTGCGCAGCTTCTCGAAGTGGCCGGTGCAGGTGGAGTCCCAGCCGCCGTTGTCGTGGTCGAGCTCGACCTCCTGCAGCACCTCGCGCACCTTGGTGCCGTGCTGCACGTAAAGGCGCACCGTCTCGCGGGCGAGCGGGCTGGCCGATGCGCTGCTGCCGCGGTAGCGCACGCGCACGCCGAAGGCGCGGGCGTCCGGCGAGAGAACGTAGCGCGAGGTATCGATGCGGATGTCCTGGATCGAGGTGGTGGCGTCCTCGTCGAGCGCTTCGGGCTGGAAGAGGCGGCCCACGACGGTGTCGCGCTCGGTGTTGCCGTTGTCGGGGCGCTGGATCAACAGCACTTCGAGATCGAAGACCTTGGCACCCTTGTCGGTGGTTTCGCGCGGCATCGGCAGCACCACGATGCTGCGCCCCGGAAAGGCCGGCCACACCTTGCAGGCGGCAAGCCGTTCGTCCAGCGGACGCTTGGGGTAGAGCTTGGCGTGCATGCGCTCGGCCAGGCCGCTTTCGCACGCGGCATGGCCGAGGCCGGCAGCCGTGAGGCACAGCAGGAGCAGCGCCGCGCGCAGGGAGTGAAAGAGGGGGCGCATCGGGTGCGGCAGTTTCAGGCGGCGCTCGCCGTCGTGCCTTGCGGCGAGGGGGAGCGGGCAAGCCAGCGCGCGGCGGCGGCTTCGAGCAACGCGTGGTCGCCGCTGCTTTGCAGTCGCAGCCCGCCTTCGCCGTCCGCGAGGCGATTCAGCGACGCCAGCACGCGCCGCGTCTGCTGCGCGACCGGCGCGCCGGTGTCGATGAAGCGCAGCGCCGGCGGCGCGTGGCGCTGGAGCTCGTTCTTCACGAGCGGATAGTGGGTGCAACCCAGCACCACGGTGTCGACTTGGCCGGCCGTGTCGCCAAAGGGCCCGGCTTGCGCCATGTAGCGCGCGCACAGCAGCGAAATGGCTTCTTCGTCAAAGCCTTCGATGGCTTTCACCAGGCCGTCGCACGGCACCGCGCGAACGTCGGCGGAGCCGGCGAACGAATCGCGCAGGGCGGCGTACTTTGCGCTGGCCAGGGTTCCGCGCGTGGCCATCACCGAGATGCGGCCCGTGCGGCTCGTTGCCACGGCCGGCTTGAGCGCGGGCTCCAGCCCCACGATGGGCAGCGCCGGATGCTCGGCGCGCAGCAGGTGGATGGCGGCCGTCGTGGCTGTGTTGCAGGCCACCACCAGCGCCTTGATGCCGTGCTCGGCGATCAACTGTTCGGTCACCTTGCGCGAACGCTCGATCACATAGGCATCGCCGCGCTCGCCGTACGGCGCATAGGCCGTGTCGGCGAAATACACGAAGCGCTCATGCGGCAGCTCGGCGCGCAGCGCGGCGAGCACGCTGAGGCCGCCCACGCCGCTGTCGAACACGCCGATCGGTTTCAAGGCCTCAGGCCTCTTCCATCATGATGGTCTTGAACTCGCCGCTGGCGATGCGCTTCTGCCATTCGGCCGGGCCGGTGATGTGCGCGCTGGTGCCGCCCGCATCGACCGCCACCGTCACCGGCATGTCGACCACGTCGAATTCGTAGATGGCTTCCATGCCCAGGTCCGCGAAGCCCACGACCTTGGCGGTCTTGATGGCCTTGCTCACCAGGTAGGCGGCGCCGCCCACGGCCATGAGGTAGGCGCTCTTGTGCTTCTTGATGGCCTCGATGGCCACCGGGCCGCGCTCGGCCTTGCCGATCATCGCGATCAGGCCGGTCTGGGCCAGCATCATTTCGGTGAAGCCGTCCATGCGCGTGGCGGTGGTCGGGCCGGCGGGGCCGACGGCTTCGTCGCCGACAGGATCGACCGGGCCGACGTAATAGATGACCCGGTTGGTGAAGTCCACCGGCAGCTTCTCGCCCTTGGCCAGCATGTCCTGGATGCGCTTGTGCGCGGCGTCGCGGCCGGTGAGCATCTTGCCGTTGAGCAAGAGCGTGTCGCCCGGCTTCCAGCTGGCCACTTCGGCGGGCGTGAGCTTGTCGAGGTCCACGCGCTTGCTCTTCTTTTCATCGGGTGCCCAGTTGACGTTGGGCCAGAGGTCGAGCGAGGGCGGGTCCAGGTACACCGCGCCGCTGCCGTCCATCACGAAGTGCGCATGGCGGGTGGCCGCGCAGTTGGGGATCATTGCCACGGGTTTGCTGGCCGCGTGCGTCGGGTACATCTTGATCTTGATGTCCAGCACGGTCGCCAGGCCGCCCAGGCCCTGCGCGCCGATGCCCAGCGCGTTGACCTTTTCGTACAGCTCGATGCGCAGCGCCTCGACCTTGCTGAGCTCCGCGCCCGAGGCTTTCTTGGCCTGCAGCTCGTGCATGTCGAGGTCATCCATCAGGCTTTCCTTGGCCATGAGCGCGGCCTTCTCTGCCGTGCCGCCGATGCCGATGCCCAGCATGCCCGGCGGGCACCAGCCGGCGCCCATGGTGGGCACGGTCTTGAGCACCCAGTCGACCACGCTGTCGCCGGGGTTCAGCATGACCAGCTTGCTCTTGTTCTCGCTGCCGCCGCCCTTGGCCGCGACCGTCACTTCGAGGGTGTTGCCCGGAACGATCTCGGTGAAGATCACCGCGGGCGTGTTGTCCTTGGTGTTCTTGCGGTCGAACTGCGGATCGGCCACGACCGAGGCGCGCAGCGTGTTGTCGGGGTGGTTGTAGCCGCGGCGCACGCCTTCGTTGATGGCGTCGTCCAGGCTGCCGGTGAAACCGCCCCAGCGCACGTCCATGCCCACCTTGAGGAACACGTTGACGATGCCGGTGTCCTGGCAGATCGGGCGGTGGCCCGTGGCGCTCATCTTGCTGTTGGTCAGGATCTGCGCAATGGCGTCCTTGGCGGCGGGGCTCTGTTCGCGCTCGTAGGCACGGGCCAGGTGGGCGATGTAGTCGGCGGGATGGTAGTAGCTGATGTACTGCAGCGCGGCGCTGATCGATTCGATCAGGTCGGCCTGCTGGATCGTGGTCGTCATGGTGGGGGCTTTTTTGTAGGGGGAAACACGGGGAATCGCCCCCGGATTATCTCAGCCGCCGCCCGGCGCCGCCGTTCTACCTCGCGGCAGCCCGCGCCTGAGCGATCCAGCCGTCGAACAGTGCCTGGTGCACCCGGATCCAGCCGTCCGCATGCCGCTCCACGTCCTGCTGCGTGTTGGCGCCCTGGCTCATGCGCAGGTTCTGGGCGTTGATGTCGCCGATCGGCAGCTTCATCACCTCGAACAGCTTGCCTGCGGCCGGGTTCTTTTCGACGAAGGCCTTGTTGGCGACGATCTGCTCCTGGTTGGCCTGGAAGCCGTAGTTCTTGCCGTTCGGCAGTTGCGTGTCGGCTTTCCCCTCTTGCGACGAAGAGAAAGGCACCTGCAGCCACACCACGTCCGCGCCCGGGCGCAGCACGGCGCTGACCCAGTACGGCGTCCAGGTGTAGTACAGCACCGGCTTGTTCTGCTTGAAGCGCGCGATGGTGTCGGCCATCAGCGCGGCGTAGCTGCCTTGCTTGTGGGTGACGTTGTCGCGCAGCTGGTAGGCGCTCAGGTGGTTCTCGATGGCCAGCTCGCAGCCCCAGCCGGGGTTGCAGCCCGTGAGGTCGGCCTTGCCGTCGCCGTCCGCGTCGAACAGCCTGGCGATGGCCGGGTCCTTCAGCTGCGCGAGGTTGGTGATGTTGTACTGCTCGGCCGTCTTGCGGTCGATGAGGTAGCCCTGCACGGCGCCGTCCGAATACACGCCGGTGCGCGAGAGCTTGGCGTCGCCGCCGCTGTTCTTGTAGAAGTCGGCGTGCAGCAGGCTCCAGTGGTTGGCCATGAAGGTGGCATCGCCATTGGCAATGGCCAGGTGCTCGGTGGCGGGCTCGAGGTCCTTCATGGGTTCGACGGTGTAGCCGAGCTTTTCGAGCCCGCGCATCACCAGCAGCGTCTGGAACGCCTCTTCGGCGAGCGAGCTCTTGAGCGGCTGCACGGTGACGCCCTTGCCGGGCAGATCGTTGGCGGCGTGGGCCAGGTGGGCGCCCATGCCGAGGGCGACGAAGCCGAGGGCCAAAAGGCCGCGGGCGATGAGACTGGTTTTCTTCATGCGTTGTTTTCCTCCGTGACGTGTCATTGCGCTTGTGTGGAGAGGGCAGGCACGCGCCCGTCCGCTTCACGCGAAGGCGTGCCCACCAGTCGCTGCAGCACGCGCAGCGCGAGGCCGGCCGGCCCGGTGTGCCACCAGCGCCGCCCGGCGCTGCGGCGCGACTTGCCCATCGCCTGCGTCAGCCGGTCGAGCGAAATCGCCAGCAGCACGATGCCGAGGCCGCCGACGGTCGCCAGGCCCATGTCGAGCCGCCCGATGCCGCGCAGCACCATCTGGCCGAGGCCGCCCACCGCGATCATCGAAGCGATGACCACCATCGACAGCGACAGCATCAGCGCCTGGTTGATGCCCGCCATGATCGACGGCATGGCCAGGGGCAACTGCACCTTCACCAGCATCTGCCAGGGCGAGGCGCCGTAGGCGCGCGCGGCCTCGATCAGGTCGGGCCGCACCTGGCGCAGGCCCAGGTTGGTCAGGCGCACCAGCGGGGCCAGCGCGAAGATGATGGTCACGATCACGCCCGGCACGTTGCCGATGCCGAAGAGCATCACCACCGGCACCAGGTACACGAATGCGGGCGTGGTCTGCATCGCATCGAGCACGGGCCGCATGATCCGCTGGGCCCTGTCGCTGCTGGCCAGCAGCACGCCCAGCGGCAGGCCGAGGATCATGCAGAACACCAGCGAGGTCAGCACCAGCGACAGCGTCACCATGGCCTCGGGCCAGATGCCCAGCATGGCCACCAGCAGCAGCGCCACCGTGGTGCCGATGGCCAGCGCGCGGCCGGCGAACTGCCAGGCGAAGAGGCCGATGAGCGCGATCATCGCGAGCGTCGGCAGGCCGGTGAGCAGGCTCTGCACCCAGTTCAGCGTGCTGTCGATGGGCAGGCGCACCGTCTGGAAGAAGGGGCGGAAATGCTCGACCACCCAGCCCAGGCCCTGGTTGATCCACGATTCGACGGGCAGCGAGCCGTCCCACAGGCGGTGCAGCTGGAAGCCGCTGGCGGCGTCGGCCGAGCCGGCCAACGGATGGGCCGCGTCGACGGGCGCGTCGAGCCAGGCGCTGGTGGCTGCGGTATCTGGCGCGGCCGACAGGGCCTCCCACGGGTCGACCGAAGCGGTCGGCTGCGGTGCCGCGGCGGTGGCGGCATCGGTGGCTGCGTTGTTCAAAGGCGTGAATTCGGAGGGAAGTACGGTGTCGTTCATCAGATGGTTCTTCTCGGAGACGTTCAGGCGACGGCCACGGTGGCCACGGGGGCGGCGGCAGGCAGGGGTTGCTGCGGCTGGTGCGCCGGGTCGATCGGCGGCGTGTCGCGATCCAGGAACTTCAAAAGCGTGGTCTTGCTGATCGCGCCGCAGAAGCGGCCGTCACTTGCCACCACTGGCATCGCGCACGGTGCCGAGCCCACCTGGCCGATCAGGTCGGCCACGGGCGCATCGGCCTCGACCACGCCCAGGTCGTTGAGGAAGGCATGGCGCAGGCCGAGCGGCCCCGAGTGCCCGTCGAGCGCCGCGCGCAGCGTGTCGGCCGACACGGTGCCCAGGTAGCGCTTGGTGGGGCTGGTCACGTAGGCATAGTCGCGGTCCTGGTCTTCCAGCACCTTGAGCGCCGCGCGCGCACCGCGCTCGGGGTGCTCGCACACCACGGTGAGCGACTTGCGCGCGATGTCCGCCGCCTTGAACACGGCGGCCGCGTCCACGCCGCGCACGAAGCTGCGCACGTAGTCGTCGGCGGGGCTGCGCAAGATCTCGTCGGGCGTGCCGACCTGGATCACTTGGCCGTCTTTCATGATCGCGATGCGGTCGCCGATGCGCATGGCCTCGTCCAGGTCGTGCGAAATGAAGACGATGGTGCGGCGCTGCTCCTGCTGCAGGCGCAAGAGTTCCGACTGCATCTCGGTACGGATGATCGGATCGAGCGCCGAGAAGGCCTCGTCCATCAAGAGGATCGACGGATCTGAGGCCAGCGCGCGCGCCAGGCCCACGCGCTGCTGCATGCCGCCGGAAAGCTCGTCGGGGTAGCTGTCGCCCCAGCCCGCAAGGCCCACCTGGGCGAGCGCCAGGTCCGCTTGTGCCAGGCGCTCCTTCTTGCTGGTGCCCGAAAGCTCGAGGCCGAAGGCGGTGTTCTCGCGCACCGTCATGTGCGGCATCAGCGCGAACGACTGGAACACCATGCTGATGTCCTTGCGGCGCAGCGCGCGCAACTTGGCGTCGGAGTGGTCGTTGATGTCTGCGCCGTCGATCACGATGCGCCCGGCGGTCGGCTCGATCAGCCGGTTCAAGAGGCGCACCAGCGTCGACTTGCCCGAGCCCGAGAGGCCCATGATCACGAAGATCTCGCCGGCCTGGATCTCGAAGGTGGCATCGAACACGCCGATCGATTGCCCCGTCTTCGCGAGGATTTCCTTCTTCGAAAAACCTTGGCGGACGAGTTCGAGGGCTTGATCGGGCGAATCGCCGAACACCTTGAAAACATGGTCGATGAGAATTCCTTTGGCCATACGCCGGGGCTCCTTGTGTGAAGGTTGAACACAGTGCCGCCCTTGCGGACGGCAACGGTCACGCCATCAGCCCAGGAGGCCGACCGAACACAGAGCGCGTGCGAAAGACGCGCATGCAATGGCCCGGCGAGCCTCAAGGGGCTGCCGACAGGCACTGAAGACGACGTGGCGACGAAACCAGTGCCCGCCGAAAGGGTGGCGTGGCAGTGGGGCCGGAAAACATCCGGCCGGTTTGCCGGGCAGGGCCCGGCGGGGAGAGCCTTGCACCGCGACGGGATTCGGAGATCCGCGAGTAGTGCAGGGAAACCAACATGACTTGTTGGTCGTCTGAAGCCATCGATTATAACTTTTTGGCATGAACCGAGTCAAACCCATGGCCCGGCGCGAGGGTAGGCCGAGGGCTTAAAGACCTGCCAGATGCGAGCCATTCTTATCGGGGGATACTCGGGGCCGCGCCCGGTGACCGGGCACAACCACTCAAGACTGCGGAGCTTTTTTCCATGACCACTTCCCCCAAGACCCGTTCGGAGCGCGACACCTTCGGCCCCATCGACGTGCCCGCCGACAAGCTGTGGGGCGCGCAAACGCAGCGCTCGCTGCAGAACTTCGACATCTCCGGCGAGCAGCAGCCGCGCGAGATCATCAAGGCGCTGGCCCAGGTCAAGCGTGCATCGGCCGTGGTCAACCACGCGCTGGGCCTGCAGGACGAGAAAAAAACCCAAGCCATCGTGGCTGCGGCCGACGAAGTCATCGCCGGCAAGCACCCGGGCGAATTCCCGCTGGTGGTGTGGCAGACCGGTTCGGGCACCCAGACCAACATGAACGTCAACGAGGTGCTGGCCAACCGCGCGAGCGAGATCCTCGGCGGCGAGCGCGGGGAAGGGCGCCTGGTGCACCCGAACGACGACGTGAACCGCAGCCAGTCGAGCAACGACGTGTTCCCGACGGCCATGCACGTGGCGGCCGTCGAGGCCATCACCCACAAGCTGCTGCCCGCCATTGCCAAGCTTCGCGGCACGCTGGAACAGAAATCGAAGGACTTCGCCGACATCGTGAAGATCGGCCGCACCCACCTGCAGGACGCCACGCCCCTCACGCTGGGCCAGGAGTTCTCGGGCTACGTCGCGCAGCTGGCGCACGGCGAGGCGCATGTGCGCGCCGCGCTGCCGCACCTGAGCGAACTGGCGCTGGGCGGCACGGCCGTGGGCACCGGGCTGAATGCGCCGAAGGGCTATGCGGAACAGGTCGCCGCCGAACTGGCGAAGCTCACGGGCCTGCCGTTCATCACCGCACCGAACAAGTTCGAAGCCATGGCCAGCGTCGATGCGCTGGTGCACGCCCACGGCGCGCTCAAGACGCTCGCCGCCAGCATGAACAAGATCGCCAACGACGTGCGCTGGCTCGCGAGCGGACCGCGCAGCGGCATCGGCGAGCTGAGCATTCCCGAGAACGAGCCGGGCTCGTCGATCATGCCGGGCAAGGTCAACCCGACCCAGAGCGAAGCGGTGACGATGCTGGCCGCGCAGGTGTTCGGCAACGACGTGGCCATCAACATCGGCGGCGCCTCGGGCAACTTCGAGCTGAACGTGTTCCGCCCGATGGTGGCGCACAACTTCCTGCAGAGCGTGCGCCTGCTGGCCGACGGCATGGTGAGCTTCAACGACCACTGCGCCGTGGGCATCGAGCCGAACCGCGAACGCATCACCGAGCTGGTGCAGCGCTCGCTGATGCTGGTGACGGCGCTGAACACGCACATCGGCTACGACAAGTCGGCCTACATCGCCAAGAAGGCGCACAAGGAAGGCACGAGCCTGCGCGAAGCGGCGATCGCCTCGGGGCACCTGACGGCCGAGCAGTTCGACCAGTGGGTGATCCCCGAAAACATGACGGGCCGCTGAATCGGACCTGCCTATGAAAAAAGGACCCGGCGGGTCCTTTTTTATTGCCGGCCGATCAGTATCCGATCGTGTAGCGCTGGCGCGAATGCGCCGGCTTTTCGAGCTCGTCGATGAACGCGATCGCGTAGTCCTCGAAGCTGATCCAGCTGCGGCCTTCGGCGCTCACCAGCAGGTCGTCCTTGCCCAGGCGGAACTTGCCGGTGCGCTCGCCTTCAACGAACTCGGCGGAGGGCGACAGGACGGTCCAGTCGAGTTCCTTCTCGCCGCGCAGCGCATCCAGGAACACGCCGCCGGCCGTGGCTTCGGCGCGATAGGCGTCGGGGAAATTCGGCGTGTCGATCACTTTCAGGCCGGGCGCTGCAAACAAGCTGCCCGCGCCGCCTACCACCAGCAGGCGCTTGACGCCCGCACTCTTGACTGGGCCGATGACGGCCGCGGGCGGCACGGTGGCGAAGTGTGCGGCGCTGAACACGGCGTCGTGGCCGGCCAGGGCTTTTTCGAGTGCGGGAGCGTCCAGCACATCGAGGTCGACGGCCTTCACATTGGCGCGGCCCGACAGCTTGTCGCTGGCCTTGCGGGCGATGGCGGTGACGGTGTGGCCGCGGCGCAGCGCTTCTTCGAGAAGGCGGCCGCCGGCGCGTCCGGTGGCGCCGATGATGGCGATGTGGCTCATGAGGAACTCCTGTGGCAAGACCAAAGTGGATGGGATGCGTCGAATCTTAGGTTGCTGCTTTCGAAAGAAATACCTCGAATAACGCCTTTGTTTATTTCTAAAATCGTTCGAATGGATCGATTGAATGCAATGCGGGTGTTCGTGAGCGTGGTGGATTCGGGCAGCCTCTCGGCCGCGGCCGACAAGCTGGACATGTCCCGCCCGGTGGTCACGCGCTACGTGGCCGAGCTGGAGCAATGGACCGGCGCGCGCCTCCTGCACCGCACGACGCGCCGCCTGAGCCTCACCGCGGCCGGCGCCGAACTGCTGCCGCGTTGCCGCCAGGTGCTCGAACTCACGGGCGACATGCAGGCCGCGATGCGGCACCCGGCCGATGCGCCGAGCGGGCAGTTGCGCATCACCACCAGCACCTCGTTTGCGCAGGCGCAACTGGCCGATGCGGTGGCCGACTATGTGCGGCGCTATCCGGCGGTGGCGGTCGACCTGGTGCTGCTGGACCGCGCGGTGAACCTGGTGGACGAGCGCATCGACCTGGCGATCCGTGTGGCGCTGGAACTCGACCCGAACCTCATCGCGCGCCGGCTCACGGTGTGCCGATCGGTGGTGTGCGCCGCGCCGGCCTACCTGGAGGAGCACGGCAGGCCGCTGCGCGTGGAAGAACTGGCCCAGCGCAATTGCCTCACGCATTCCTATTTCGGGCGCAGCCTGTGGAACTTCACGCGCAAGGACAGCGGGGAGCCGGTGTCCGTGGCGGTGGGCGGCAACGTGTCGACCAACGATGCCGCGAGCCTCATGTGCCTCGCGCGGGCGGGGGCGGGCATCACGATGCTGCCGACCTACCTGGCGGCGCCGATGCTGCACACCGGCGAACTGGTGCCGCTCTTCGAAGATTGCGAGCCGCAGGTCGTCGGCATGTACGCGGTGTATGCCTCACGCAAGCACATGCCGGCCACGCTGCGCACGATGCTCGATTTTCTGGCCGAGCGCTTCACCGAAGTGCCGGCCTGGGACGCGCCGCGCGCTGTGGTGTAGCGCGCGGGCCCTTGCTCTGTCTCTCTGTCTGTCAGTGAGGCGCGTTGCCCTGCGAGCCGTTCGCGGTCATCAGCTTGTCGGTGTAGGCGATCGCCATGGCCGAGAACAGGAAGGCGATGTGGATCACCGTCTGCGCGATCAGCACACGGTCGGTGTAGTTGTCCGCGTTGATGAAGGTCTTGAGCAGGTGGATCGAGCTGATGCCGATGATGGCGGTGGCCAGCTTGACCTTGAGCACCGATGCGTTCACATGGCTCAGCCATTCGGGCTGGTCGCGGTGGCCCTCCAGGTTCATGCGGCTCACGAAGGTTTCGTAGCCGCCCACGATCACCATGATCAGCAGGTTGGAGATCATCACCACGTCGATCAGCGCCAGCACCACCAGCATGATCACCGTCTCGTTGAGCGCGCCGATAGGCGCGGTGGTCTTGTAGCCGATGCTGGTGATCAGCAGCTGCAGTGCCTCCTTGCTGCCGAATGCGGCTTCGACCAGGTGCAGCAACTCGACCAGGAAGTGCACCACGTACACCGCCTGCGCCACGATCAGGCCCAGGTACAGCGGCAGTTGCAGCCAGCGGCTCGCAAAGATCAGCCTGGGCAGCGGGCCCATGGGCGAAATCCGGCGGGCGGGCGGGTTCAGGGGATCGAGGGGGTCGGGAGCGGACATCGGGAGGGTGGTCGTGGAGGACCGGCGATTTTAGGTGCCTGCCCGTGACGCCTCGGTGATAACCCTGCGAACTAACATCGGACGCGGCAATGACCCGTCAGTGAACCGTAAGTGCGGCGGCCGACATTACGCCGCATCCATCCAGGAGACAAAGCGAATGAGCAGCGCATCTAAAAACATCGAATCCGTACTGGTCGAGAACCGCGTGTTCCCGCCCGACGCCCGCGCCACCGAAGGCGCCCGAATTTCAAGCATGGCCGCCTATGACGCGCTGTGCAAGGAAGCCGAGCAGGACTTCGAAGGGTTCTGGACCCGCCTGGCCCAGGGCAATCTGCAATGGACCAAGCCCTTCACCAGGACCCTGGACGAATCGAAGGCCCCGTTCTACGAATGGTTCGGCGACGGTGAACTCAACGCCAGCGCCAACTGCCTCGACAAACACATCGGCACCCCGGTCGAGAACAAGACCGCCATCGTCTTCGAAGCCGACGACGGCACCGTCACCCACGTCACTTACAAGCAACTGCTCGCCCGCGTGAGCCAGTTCGCCAACGCGCTCAAGGCCGCAGGCATCAGCAAGGGCGACCGCGTCATCATCTACATGCCGATGACGGTCGAGGGCGTGATCGCGATGCAGGCGTGCGCGCGCATCGGCGCCACCCACAGCGTGGTGTTCGGGGGCTTCTCGGCCAAGGCGCTGCAGGAACGGATCATCGACGCGGGCGCGGTGGCGGTCATCACCGCCAACTACCAGCTGCGCGGCGGCAAGGAACTGCCGCTCAAGGCCATCGTGGACGACGGCATCGCGCTGGGCGGCTGCGAGTCGATCAAGACCGTGTTCGTCTACGAGCGCACGCCCACCGCATGGGCCCGCGTCGAAGGCCGCGACAAGACCTTCGATGAAGCGCTCAAGGGCCAGAGCACCGAGTGCCCGCCCGTGCCGGTGAACGCCGAGCACCCGCTGTTCATCCTCTACACCTCGGGTTCCACCGGCAAGCCCAAGGGCGTGCAGCACGCCACCGGCGGCTACCTGCTGTGGGCCAAGCTCACGATGGACTGGACCTTCGACATCCGTCCCGAAGACGTGTTCTGGTGCACGGCCGACATCGGCTGGATCACCGGCCACACCTACGTCGCTTACGGCCCGCTCGCGGCAGGCGCGACGCAGGTGGTGTTCGAGGGCATCCCGACCTTCCCGCATGCGGGGCGCTTCTGGCAAATGATCGAGAAGCACAAGGTCAGCGTGTTCTACACGGCGCCCACAGCCATCCGCTCGCTGATCAAGGCGGCCGAGGGCGACGAGAAAGTGCATCCGAAGAACTGGGATCTGTCGAGCCTGCGCATCCTCGGTTCGGTCGGAGAGCCGATCAATCCCGAGGCGTGGATGTGGTACCACCGCAATATCGGCCACGAGAAATGTCCGATCGTCGATACCTTCTGGCAGACCGAAACCGGCGGCCACGTCATCACGCCGCTGCCGGGCGCCACGCCGCTGGTGCCGGGCTCGTGCACCTTGCCGCTGCCGGGGATCATGGCCGCGATCGTCGACGAGACCGGCAAGGACCTGCCCAACGGCGCGGGCGGCATGCTGGTCATCAAGCGGCCCTGGCCCTCGATGATCCGCACCATCTGGAACGACCCCGAGCGCTTCAAGAAGAGCTATTTCCCCGAGGAAATGGGCGGCACGATCTACCTGGCCGGCGATGGCGCGGTGCGCAGCACCGACCGCGGCTACTTCCGGATCACCGGCCGCATCGACGATGTGCTGAACGTATCCGGCCACCGCCTGGGCACGATGGAAATCGAATCGGCGCTGGTCTCCAAGACCGACCTGGTGGCCGAAGCCGCCGTGGTGGGCCGCCCCGACGACGTGACGGGGGAGGCCGTGTGCGCCTTCGTCGTGCTCAAGCGTGCCCGCCCGACCGGCGAGGAAGCCAAGCAGATCGCCAACGAACTGCGCGCCTGGGTGGCCAAGGAGATCGGCCCCATCGCCAAGCCCAAGGACATCCGCTTCGGCGACAACCTGCCCAAGACGCGCAGCGGCAAGATCATGCGGCGCCTGCTGCGCAGCATTGCCAAGGGCGAGGCGATCACGCAGGACACCTCGACGCTGGAGAACCCGGCGATCCTGGAGCAGTTGTCGCAGACAAACTGATCAAGGATCCGGCCGAAGGCCGGTCAGCGCGTAGCGCGCCGCCGGTGAAGACGGCACTCATATCGCGCAGCGATGTGATGTGCCGGCAAAATCCGGCAATCCTCGAACAGTTGTCAGAACGGCTGTAGGACGTGGCCGTCTCTCCGTCCGGCTGGGCCGGACGGCCCTCCGGCTGAGGTAAAACCCACCGGTTGCCGAGCGCACAGATGCGCGGCATTGCCGTTGTGTTCGATCTTTTCAGAGGAGGCCCCCCATGGGCGTGAGATCCGCTTTCCTGTTCGTCATCGTGCTGCTCATCGCAGTGCTGGCCGCTTTGAACTGGGGGACGCTGTCGGCCCCCACCGATATCTGGCTGGGCTTCATGACCGTGTCAGGCCCGCTGGGCCTGATCATGCTGGGCCTCACGGTCGTGCTGGCCGCCTTCTTCCTGGTCTACGTGCTGTACCTGCACAGCTCGGTGCTGCTGGACACCAAGCGCCACACCAAGGAAATGCAGGTGCAGCGCGACCTCGCCGACAAGGCCGAGGCTTCGCGCTTCACGGAGCTGCGCAATTTTCTCGAGGCGCAGGAGAACAAGCACATGGGCCACAACGCAGACCGCCACCAGGCGCTTCTTGCGCGCATGGACCAGCTCGAAACAGCGGTGCGCCTGCGCTCCGAGCAGACCGACAACACGCTTGCCGCCCACATCGGCCAGCTCGAAGACCGCATCGAGCGCCGGCCCGCCGCAGTCTTGCCGCCCGACACCCACCCGCTGGTGTAACGCGCAGCACGCCGGCCGCGCTCAGCGCGGCGTGGCCATCACCCATGCCGCGAGCTTCTTCGCGTCGGCTTCGCTGACCTGGTTGTTCGCCGGCATCGGCACCGGGCCCCAGACGCCCGATCCCCCCTTCATGATCTTGACCGCGAGCTTGTCCGTCGCGGTCTTGTCGTCCTTGTACTTCGTGGCGATGTCCTTGAACGAGGGCCCCAGCACCTTGCGGTCGACCGCGTGGCAGCTCATGCAGTTCTTCGACGTGGCAAGGGCCAGGTCGGCAAAGGCGGGCGCCGCCAGGCCAAGGCCCAGGGCTGCGGCGAACAGAACTCTTTTCATGTGGAAGTATTTCGTAAGGGCTGGGTTACATTCGATGCAACGCGATTGTAGGTAGCGCCGTGCACCGGCGTCCGGATGCGTTGGCTGCAAAACCCGGAGGGATTCGCGATGTTGTTTCTGCTGTTGGGCCTGTTGGGCCTGGGTCTCAAGTACTTCGAAGTCGGCATGGTCGCCGGCTGGAGCTGGTGGATCGTGCTGTCGCCGTTCGCACTCGCCGTGGCGTGGTGGGCCTGGGCCGACTCGTCGGGCTACACCAAGCGCAAGGTGGTCGAGCGCGAAGACAGGCGCAAGCAGGCGCGCATCGACCGCCAGAAAGCCAACATGGGCCTGCCGACCAGCAACGGCCAGCGCCCGCGGCGCTGAGTTTCCGGCCCGCCTTCAGCCTCCGGACTTCGAACGGCCCGCTCCTCGCAAACAAAGGAGGCGCGCCATGGACGACGAAGCCGCCACCCACGCGATGCTCGTCTTCGGGCTTTCGCTGCTGGTCGGACCGGCCGTCGGCGCACTCGTCGGCTGGCGCAAGAAGCTCTTCTGGGGTGCAGGCGTCGGCGCGTTGCTGATCGGCTGCGCCGGCCTCTACGGCGCGGCCACGATCGGCTGGCAGCGCTACCAATCCATTGCCGGCACAGTCCTCGTGCAGGGCAGCCTCGTCGAATTCCTGGAATCGCAAAGCAAGGACAGCAATGGCCGCTGGACGACCACGCGTGCCCCGGTGGTCGCGTACACCGCCTCCGACGGGCAGGCGCGCCACGTGAAGGGGCTGGGCGGCGGGCTCTCCGACAAGGAGCCGGGCGATGCGGTCGATGTGCGCTACAGCGCGTCCGATCCGGCAAAGGCGCTGGTGGCCGATTTCCAGAACATGTGGGGCATCGTCTGGGGGCTCGGCGTCTTCGGCGGGTTTCCGGCAATGTTCGGCCTGTTCTTCATCGGCATGGCGATCAAGGAGGGGCGCCCTCCATCCGATGCACTTAAGAAGCAGCCCGAGGCCACGCCCGCGCAGAAACGATGGCGCACGCGCGGCACGGTGCTGGCCAACGTGGTGTTCCTCGCCGGCTTTGCCGTGTGCTTTCTCTACCCCGACGAAAGCTTCGGAAAAGGAATCGGCGCCGGGTTCATGACCGTCGGCGCCGGTGCCTTGCTTCACTTCGTCGTGCAGAGCTTCAAGCCTGCGATGGACTTCGAGTTCCGCAGCATCTTCGGCATCGTGGGCCTGGGCTTCATCGCCTTCGGCTACGGTGCCTGGATGATGATGTGAGCGATCAGAACTTGTCGAGCACCGCGCCCGAGCTCGCGCTCGAGGCGTTGAACGCGAACTTGGCCTGCACGCCGCGCGTGTAGCGCGGGGCCGGGGCCTTCCAGCCTTCGCGGCGCTTGGCCAATTCGGCTTCGGGCACGTTCAGTTCGAGCTTGAGTTCATGCGCGTCGATGGTGATCGAGTCGCCTTCGTTCACGAAGGCGATGGTGCCGCCGGCCGCCGCTTCGGGCGCGACGTGGCCCACCACCATGCCCCAGGTGCCGCCCGAGAAGCGGCCGTCGGTGATCAGGCCCACGCTTTCGCCCAGGCCCGCGCCGATCAGCGCGCCGGTCGGTGCCAGCATTTCGGGCATGCCCGGTCCGCCCTTGGGACCCAGGTAGCGCAGCACCATCACATCGCCGGCCACGATCTTGCCGTCCAGGATGGCCTTGAGCGCCGATTGCTCGTCGTCGAACACGCGGGCCGGGCCGGTGATGACGGGGTTCTTAAGGCCCGTGATCTTGGCGACCGCGCCTTCGGGCGACAGGTTGCCCTTGAGGATGGCCAGGTGACCTTCGTCGTACATCGGCTTGTCGATCGGGCGGATCACGTCCTGGTCGGCGCGCGGCACGTTGGGCACGTCTTTGAGCACTTCGGCGACGGTCTGGCCGCTGATGGTGATGCAGTCGCCGTGCAGCAGGCCCGCGTTCAGCAGCACCTTCATCACTTGCGGAATGCCGCCGGCCTGGTGCAGGTCGACCGCCAGGTACTTGCCCGAGGGCTTCAGGTCGCACAGCACCGGCACCTTCTTGCGCATGCGCTCGAAGTCGTCGATGGTCCATTCCACCTCGGCCGCGTGCGCAATGGCCAGGAAGTGCAGCACCGCGTTGGTCGAGCCGCCGGTGGCCATGATGACGGCCACGGCGTTCTCGATGGCCTTCTTGGTCACGATGTCGCGCGGCTTCAGGTCTTTCTTGATTGCCTCGATCAGCACCTTGGCCGATTCCTTGGCCGAGTTGGCTTTCTCGTCGTGCGGGTTCGCCATGGTCGACGAGTAGGGCAGCGAGATGCCCAGCGCCTCGAACGCGCTGGACATGGTGTTGGCCGTGTACATGCCGCCGCAGGAGCCGGTGCCGGGAATGGCGCGCTTCTCGATCTCGTGCAGGTCCTCGTCGCTCATGTTGCCGGCGGCGTTCTGGCCTACGGCTTCGAACACGCTCACGATGTTGAGGTCCTGCCCCTTGTAGCGGCCCGGCAGGATGGTGCCGCCGTAGACGTAGATGGCCGGCACGTTGGCGCGCAGCATGCCCATCAGGCCGCCGGGCATGTTCTTGTCGCAGCCGCCGACCACCAGCACGCCGTCCATCCACTGGCCGCCCACGCAGGTCTCTATGCAGTCGGAGATGACCTCGCGGCTCACCAGCGAGTACTTCATGCCTTCGGTGCCCATCGCCATGCCGTCGGAGATGGTGGGGGTGCCGAACACCTGCGCGTTGCCGCCGGCTTCCTCGATGCCTGCGATGGCGGCATCGGCCAGCTTCTGCAGGCCCGAGTTGCAGGGCGTGATGGTGCTGTGGCCGTTGGCGACGCCGACCATCGGCTTCTTGAAGTCGCTCACTTCGTAGCCCATGGCATAGAACATCGAGCGGTTGGGCGCGCGGCTCTTGCCTTCGACGATGTTGGCGCTGCGGCGGTTGATCTGGATCGGCTTGGTGTCCATGGTGTCTCTTCTATCGTGGGGAGGTCGGGGGTGCCAAGTATCGGACTTCTGATTGATTCGTTCCAATCCAATTTTGTGCATGGATTGATATGCTCGGCATATGAATGAAGTCTTGATCGACCTGCGCGCCTGGCGCCAGTTCGTCGCCGTGGCCGAGGAACTGCACTTCGGCCGCGCCGCACTGCGCCTGCACATGACGCAGCCGCCGGTGACGCAGGCCATCGCCCAGCTGGAGAAGACGCTGGGCGTGGTCCTGTTCGACCGCACCCGAAGGCGCGTGGCGCTCACCCCGGCCGGCGAGGCGCTGCTGCCCGACGTGCGCGAGCTGCTGGCCCGCGCGCAGGCGCTGCCGGCACGGGCGCGCGCGGCGGCGGCGGGGCAGGTGGGTCGGGTGCGCATCGCCTTCGTCTCGACCGTCGGCTTCGAGCAACTGCCGGCCTGGGTGCGCGAGTTCCGCGTGCTGTGCCCCGAGGTGGCGCTCGAGCTGGTCGAGGCCACCGGCGATGTGCAGCTCGAAGCCTTCGCGCGTGGCGAGATCGATGCGGGGCTGATGCTGCATTCGCCGGGTGCGGCGCCGCCGGGGCTCACGCGGCTGGTTGTGTCCGAAGAGCCGCTGGTGCTTGCGCTGCCGGACCGGCATCCGCTGGCCCGCGCGCAGAAGCTGCTTCTGTCCGACGTGCTGGCCGAGCCGCTGGTGATCTTTCCGCGACGCATCGTGCCGTCGCTGCACGACGCGATCTTCGAGCTGTATCACGCGGCGGGCCGGGTGCCGCTGCTCTCGCAGGAGGCCATCCAGATGCAGACCATCGTCAACCTGGTTTCGGGCGGCATCGGCGTGGCCTGGGTGCCCGAGAGCGTCACGCAGTTCCGGCGCGCGGGCGTGGTGTACCGGCGCGCCGCCGAATTCGCGCCGGCCGCCCGGCGGCGCACCGCACCGGCGCTTCCGGTGTGCGAGACCAGCCTGGTCTGGCCCGAGGGCGCGAACAACCCGGCGCTGGCACGGTTCGTGGCCTTCGTGCGCGAGCGCGGTTAGAGCGCGGTGAATTGGCGCGTCTTGCGGGAGCGAGCGCCCGAGGGCTTGTCGAGCGAATCCGCCAGCAGCGTTTCGAGCCAACCCGCAAAGGCCTGCACCCGCCGCGACAGGTTGCGTCGGTGCGGGTACACCAGCTGCACCGGCAGCGGCTCGGCCCGCGCCTCGGGCATCACCTCGACCAGCTCGCCCGCTGCAAGGTGCGCGCGCACGTCGTAGGCCGGAATCTGGATCAGCCCCAGCCCGGCCAGCGCGCAGGCGATGTAGGTCTCGGCATTGTTCGCGGCCACCTGGCTGCGCATGCGCAGCGTCGCGGTCTCGCCGTCGCGCTGCCATTCCCAGGGCGCCGCACGGCCGCTGGTCGGCGAGGCGTAGTTGACCGCGATGTGCTCGGGCAGATCGGCCGTCGTTTGCGGCGTGCCGTGACGCGCCAGGTAGGCGGGGCTTGCGCAGTTGATCAGCGTGAAATGTCCGAGCGGCCGCGCCACCAGGCTGCTGCTGGCCAGCGGCCCGACGCGCAAGGCGCAGTCGACGCCTTCGAGCACCAGGTCCACCGCGCGGTCGCTCGAACCCAGCTCCAGTTCGATGGCCGGAAAGCGCGCGAAGAAATCCGGCAGGGCCGGCGCGATGAGCAGTCGCGCGATACGGCTGGGCACATCGACCTTGAGCCGTCCGCTCACGTTGCTGTGCGCCGGCAGGAACTGCTGCTCGATGTCCTCCATGTCGGCCACGAGCGCGCGGGCGCGTTCGACCAGTGCTTCGCCGTCGGGGGTGAGGCCGACGCGCCGCGTGGTTCGGTGCAGCAGGCGCGAGCCCAGCCGTGCTTCGAGCTGCTGCACCGCGGTGGAGACGGCGGCGCGCGGCAGCGCCAGCCGGTCGGCCGCCCGGGTGAAGCTGCCGCTTTCGGCCACGCGAAGAAAGACCTTGAGGAGTTCTATGCGGTCCATGAATCCCCATCAGATTGTTCGTTGAATGCTGAACAGTCTAGCGTCAAGAGGCTGCTTTATCTGAATGCATGCGGTCAATAGACTGGGGCTTCCCGTCACATATCCACGCTCTTCTTCAGGAGGTATTTCATGTCCGCACGCACTCTCGCAAACAAGGTCGCCGTCATCGCCGGCGGCGGCAAGAACCTGGGCGCGCTCATCGCCCACCAACTGGTCGACGGCGGTGCCCGCGGCATTGCCATCCACTACAACAGCGACGCCTCGCGGGGCGACGCCGAAAAAACCGCCGCCGCGCTCCAGGCCAAGGGCGCCGACACGCTGCTGGTGCAGGGCGACCTCTCGGTGGTGGACAACAACATCCAGCTGTTCGACCAGGCCGTCAAGCACTTCGGCCAGGTCGACATCGCCGTCAATACCGCGGGCGTGGTCATCAAGAAGCCGATCCTCGACGTGACCGAGGCCGACTACGACCGGAGCTTCGACGCCAACGCCAAGGCCGCCTTCTTCTTCATCCAGCAGGCCGGCCGCACGCTGGCCGACGGCGGCAGCATCGTGTCGCTGGTGAGCTCGCTGCTGGCGGCCTACACGCCGTTCTATGCGATCTACCCCGGTTCCAAGGCGGCCGTGGAGCATTTCACGCGCGCCGCTTCCAAGGAGTTCGGCGAGCGCGGCATCTCGGTCAATGCCATCGGCCCGGGCCCGATGGACACGCCGTTCTTCTACGGCCAGGAGAGCAAGGAGGCCGTGGCGTACCACAGCAGCGCCGCGGCGCTGAGCAAGTTCTCGAAGAAGGGCCTGACCGACATCGAGGACATCGCGCCCATCGTTCGCTTCCTGGTCACCGAGGGCTGGTGGATGACGGGCCAGACGATCTTTGCCAACGGCGGCTACACCACCCGCTGATCCGGCAAGATCGCGCCCGGAGGACAACGCATATGCACACGATCATGGTGGTGGGCGGCGGCTTCTTGCTGCTGGTGGTGTTTTTGCTGGCCAGCCGCTTCGTCGGCGACGGCTCGTCGGCGGCGCTGGCCGCCGCCGCCAAATGGTTCATTCCGGCCTGGTTCATCGGCGCCGGCATCAACATGGCGGTGGGCGTGCTCAAGGCAGGCTACTCGGTGGCCGAGGAGCTGCCGATCTTCCTGCTCGTCTTCGCGGTGCCAGCCGTGGTGGCCGGGCTGGTGTGGTGGAAATTCGGACGCTGACATCGGTCCCATTCGTGAAACACCGCGGAACCGGCTTCGCCGGGCCGCAGGTGTTGCCCCCGGTAGGGGGTAGGAGAAGCGACACGAAGTGCGCGAAGCCTGGGGGCGAGCCAAATGCTCGGGGCACAATCCGCGGATGCTCATGTATCCCCAGATCAATCCCATCGCACTGCAGTTGGGGCCCGTCGCCATCCACTGGTACGGCCTGACCTACCTTGCTGCCTTCGCGCTGTTCTACTTTCTCGGCACCCGCCGGCTGCGGCACGAACCGTTCCGCTCGCTGGCCGGCGCGGGCGCCTGGCAGCGCAAGGACATCGAGGACATTCTTTTCCTCGGCGTGATGGGCGTCATCGTCGGCGGGCGGCTGGGCTACTGCCTCTTCTACAAGCCCGAGTTCTATCTTGCGCACCCGCTGGAGATCCTCTACGTGTGGCAGGGCGGCATGAGCTTCCATGGCGGCATGCTGGGCGTGATCGGCGCGATGGTGTGGTTCGCGCGTTCGCGTGCGCGGCCGTTCTGGCAAGTGATGGACTTCGTCGCACCCTGCGTGCCGACCGGCCTGGCCGCGGGGCGCGTGGGCAACTTCATCAACGGCGAACTCTGGGGCCGCTTCAGCAGCCCCGACCTGCCTTGGGGCATGGTATTTCCGCAGAGCGGCTCCATGCTGCCGCGCCATCCGTCGCAGATCTACCAGTTCCTGCTCGAAGGGCTGCTGCTGTTCGCGATCATGTGGCTCTACGCGCGCAAGGAGCGCAAGCAAGGGCAGGTGGCCGCGGTGTTCCTGATCGGCTACGGCGCGCTGCGCTTCTTTGCCGAGTACTTCCGCGAGCCCGATGACTTCCTAGGCCTGCGCGCCCTGAGCCTGAGCCAGGGCCAGTGGCTCAGCCTGCCGATGATCGTGGCCGGCATTGCGATGTGGTTCTGGTTCGGCCGCGCCAAGTCGGCCTCCACCGCACGCGCCTGAGGCCCCGGCTCTCAGGGTAATTCCGGGCCGCAAGGGCGATGCGCGGCCTTGCGCCGCATGTATGCGGCGCTGACAATTACGCGTAATTACAGAAAATTACGCTGACCTGGCGCAAGAAGTTGCGTGGGGCCGGTGACTTCAAAACACCCCTATGCGCCTGGTCGCCAACTCCCTGCATGACGAAGTCGCCGCCACGTTGCGCGAGCAGATCTTCGAAGGCACGCTGGCGCCGGGCAGTTTTCTCGACGAAGCCGCGCTGTGCGAGCGGCTTTCCATCTCGCGCACACCGCTGCGCGAGGCGCTCAAGGTGCTCACCGCCGAAGGCCTGCTCCGGCACGAGCCGCGCCGCGGGTGCTTCGTCAACGAGGTGACCGAGCGCGACCTGGACGACATCTTTCCGGTGATCGCGCTGCTCGAAGGCCGCTGCGCCTACGAGGCGGCCCGCAACGCCAGCGACGCCGAACTGCACGAGCTGGACGCCCTGCACGAGCGCCTGGTGCGCCATGCCAGGGCGCGCCGCATCAACGACTACTACGCCACCAACCACGTGATTCACGAGGCGATCATCAAGCTGGCCGACAACAAGTGGCTGGCGCAGGTGATCGGCGACTTGCGCAAGATCCTGAAGCTCGCGCGGCTGCAGCAACTGCATGCGCCGGGCCGGCTGGACCAGAGCCTCTCCGAGCATCTGGCCGTGTTCGCGGCGCTCAAGGCGCGCGACAGCGAGGGCGCCGACGCCGCCATGCGCACGCACCTGACGCGCCAGCGCGAGGCGCTGCGCGAAGTCATGCAGCAACAAAAATCCAGGGTGATGCCGTGACGATCCGCCGCCGCGCACCCGAGCCCATCCACAGGGGAGCCCCTTCATGAGTGCGACCGAATGGTTCCAGGCGCGGCTGCGTTCAGGAGAAAAGTCCAAGGTGCCCGTGGCGCCCGAGGGCACCGCCAGGAACGCGCCGAAGAACACGCTCAAGCCCAGCGAGCGCACCACCGCCGAGCGCCTGCAGGTCACGCTGCGCAAGGCCGACGAGGCGCTGTCACCGCGCGCGCTGCGCCGCGTGTTGGCCGATCTGCAAGCCGTCATCGACCCGCGCGTGAGCGAGGTGGAAGGCGGCCGCCGGGCCCATGCCATCGCGCTGGCCTATGCCGCGGCCACGCCCGAAGAGCGCCGCGACTACTGGGCGCTGATGAGCGAGCATTTCGCCGCCGACGCGCAAAAGCTCAAGAGCGCGCGCGACCAGCACCAGGCCGCCGTCGGAACACCCGACGAAGGGCAGGCCGAGTTGAAGCTGCGCCGCGCGCTCGTCTCGCCGCGCATGCGCCTCTTGCAGCGTTTTGCGGTCGAGCCCGCGGGCATGCGCTTTCTGGTCGACCTGCGCGCCGACCTGCTGCCGTGCCTGAAGGCCGACAAGCGTCTGCTCGCGCTCGATGCCGAACTGGAGCAGCTGTTTTCCACCTGGTTCGACGTTGCCTTTCTCGAGCTGCGCCGCATCGACTGGGATTCGCCGGCTTCGCTGATCGAGAAGCTCATCCGCTACGAGGCGGTGCACGACATCAAGAGCTGGTCCGACGTGAAGAACCGGCTGGACGACAGCGACCGTCGCTGCTACGGCTTCTTTCATCCGCGCCTGCCCAACGAGCCGCTGATCTTTGTCGAGGTGGCGCTGGTCGACCGCATCAGCGACGGCATCACGCCGCTGCTGGACGAAGCCGCCGTGCCGGTCCCGCCGGCCAAGGCCACCACCGCGATCTTCTATTCGATCAGCAACACCCAGACGGGCCTGCGCGGCGTGAGCTTCGGCGATTCGCTCATCAAGCGCGTGGTCGAGACGCTGCAGGACGAGCTGCCGCGCCTGAAGACCTTTGCCACGCTGTCGCCGATTCCGGGTTTTCGCACCTGGCTGGCGAAGAACGCCGCAGACCTGCTGCCGCGCCTGGACGAGAAACGCGAAGCCGAACTCGGCCGCCTCGTCGGCTCCATGCCGCCCACGGCCGAGCGGCTGCTTGCCGCCGTGGAGGGTGCCGCCGCGCTGGACGCCAAATCGCCGCTGCGCCAATGGTTGCTGCAGGCCGCCGCCGAGTACCTGGGCCGCGCGCTGGTCGACGGCACGCCGGCCGACCCGGTCGCACGCTTTCACCTGGGCAACGGTGCCCGCGTGGAGCGGCTGAACTGGGCGGGCGACCCGTCGGCCAAGGGGCAGAAACAGTCCTACGGGCTCATGGTCAACTATCTGTACGACCTCAAGCGCCTTGACAAGCACCGTGCATGGCTGGGCGACGGCAAGGTGGCGGTATCGGGAGACATCGAAAGCCTGTTCTTCAAGAAAGGCTGAGCGAGGCAGGGCCGGACGGACATCGGCCGCGTGTTCCAGCAGTGTTCGACGAGCAAAAGCAGGCGCCAGGCAAGGCGCTCAACCGCCGCCCCAAGCGGCAAAATCCACAACGATCGGAGAAGAGACAAATGAACCCAAGTTTTCAGCGACGTGATGTTCTGCGTGTGGCCGCCGCCGGTGCCGCCGTTTTGTGCGGCGCCGCGCGCGCCCAGGCCCCGGGCTGGCCGACCAAGCCGGTGACGATGATCGTGCCGTTCCCGGCCGGCGGCGGCACCGACACGTTCGCGCGGCCACTCTCGGGCCAGTTCAGCAAGGTCGTGGGGCAAACGCTGGTCATCGACAACCGCGGCGGCGCGGGCGGCACCTTGGGCGCGGGCATCGCCGCCAAGGCGCCGGCCGACGGCTACACGCTCTTCATGGGCGCGGTGCACCACGCCATCGCGCCCTCGGTGTACCCGCGGCTCGACTACGACATCGAGAAAGACTTCGTCCCCCTCATGCTGTTGGCCAATGTGCCGCAGGTGGTGGTCGTCAACCCCAAGCGCGTGCCGGTCAACACCATTCAGGAGTTCATTGCGCTGGTCAAGCGCAGCCCCGGCAAGTTCAACTACGGCTCGGCCGGCTCGGGCACCTCGCACCACCTGGCGGGCGAGCTCTTCAAGATCCAGACCGGCACCTTCATCACCCACATCCCGTACCGCGGCGCGGGCCCCGCGTTGAGCGACCTGATCTCGGGCAACGTCGACCTGATGTTCGACGGCCTGGGTTCGTCCGCGCAGCACATCAAGAGCGGCCGCATCAAGGCGCTGATGGTGGCGGGCAGCAAGCGCAACCCTGCGTTTCCCGACGTGCCCTGCGCCGCCGAAGTGGGCCTGCCCGACTACACCGTGACCACCTGGTACGGCCTGTGGGCACCCAGGAACACGCCGGCCGAGGTGCAGGCGCGTGCGGTCGAGGACATGAAGAAGGCGCTCGCCACCGACGAGCTCAAGACCATCTGGGCGCAGAACGGCTCCGAGATTCCCACGCTCACGATGGCGGCCTACGGCGGCTTCGTGAACTCGGAAATCAAGCGCTGGGCCACGGTGGTGAAGGCCTCGGGCGCCAAGCTGGAATGACGGCGGGCGGCACTGTCTCGCTGCGCCGCGAAGGCGCGACGGCGGTCCTCACCCTGTCGAACGCAGGCCGGCTCAATGCGATGACGCGCGCGATGTGGCGAGAGTTGCGCGCCGTGTTCGACGACATCGCGGACCAGGACGATGCGGCCCTGCGCTGCATCGTGGTCCGCGGAGAGGGCGGTGCCTTCTGCGCGGGCGGCGACATTTCCGAGTACCCGTCGTTCCGCTTCGAAGCGCACAGCCTGCGCGAATTCCACGAGAACGAGGTGTGGGCCGCGCTGCAGGCGCTGCTCGATTGCCCCGTGCCGCTGGTCGCGCAGATCGAAGGCGCCTGCATGGGTGCCGGCATCGAGATTGCGAGCTGCTGCGACATCCGCATCGCCGGCGCCTCCGCGAAGTTCGGCGCGCCCATCGCCAGGCTCGGCTTTCCCATGGCGCCGCGCGAAGCCGCGCTGGTACATGGCGCCATCGGCGACGTGCTGGCGCGCGACATGCTGCTGGCCGCGAGCGTGCACGGCGCGCAGCGCCTGTACGACGCAGGCTTCCTGCTGCAGGTGCTGGCCGACGACGAGGTGGCGGCCGCCGTGCGGGTGCATGCCGACCGCATCGCCACGCTGGCCCCGCAGGCCGCGCGCCTGCACAAGCGCACCTTCGCCATGCTCAAGGGCGGCGCGCAGGCCACGCAGACACTGCTTGCCACGGCCTACGATTACGCCGGCGCCGCTGAGCACCGCGAAGGCATTGCCGCCTTCCTGGCCAAGCGCACACCGAATTTCTGAAGTACCGGTTCAAAGACGAAGCGATGAAGAAGCCAACCAACGCCAACCTGTTCGCCGCCTTGCGCGCGGCCTTTCCCGCGGACCTCGACGGCATCGCGGTCGAAACCGACAACGGCCTTTTCTATTCGTGGCGTGACCTCGAACGCGCGAGCGCGATGATCGCCAACCTGCTCGACGCGCTCAAGCTCGAGGAGGGCGCGCGCATCGCGGTGCAGGTCGAGAAATCGGTCGAGGCGATGCTGCTGTACTTGGCCACGCTGCGCGCGGGCTATGTGTTCCTGCCGCTCAACACCGCCTACCAGAGCGCCGAGATCGAATACTTCATCGACAACGCCAAACCCGCGGTGGTGGTGTGCACCAGCCGCAATGCGCCGTGGGTCGGCCCCATCGCCAACGAGGCGGGCACGCAGCATGTGTTCACGCTGGACGACGACCGCACCGGCACGCTGCTCGAAGTGGCGGCGCTGTGCAGCGACAGGCACACGCCCGCGATGAAGTCGCCCGACGATCTCGCCGCCATCCTCTACACCAGCGGCACCACGGGCCGCAGCAAGGGCGCCATGCTCTCGCACGGCAACCTGCTGTCGAATGCAGAGGTGCTCAAGGACTACTGGGGCTGGACGCCGGGCGATGTGCTGGTGCACACGCTGCCGATCTTCCATGTGCATGGCCTTTTTGTCGCGCTGCACGGTGCGCTGCTCAACGGCAGCAAGATGCTGTGGTTCTCGAAATTCGATCCGAAGCAGATCGTTACCAAGCTCCCCGAGGCCACCGTGTTCATGGGCGTGCCCACGCTCTACGTGCGGCTGTTGGCCGAGCCCGGCCTTACGCGCGAGGCGGTTCGCAACATGCGGCTCTTCATTGCGGGGTCGGCGCCGCTGCTCATCGAGACCTTCGACGAATGGCGGGCGCGCACCGGCCACACCATCCTGGAGCGCTACGGCATGAGCGAAACCATCATGCTCACCTCCAACCCCTACAAGCCCGAACAGGGCGAGCGGCGCGGCGGCACCGTCGGTTTCGCGTTGCCGGGCGTCCAGCTGCGCGTGCGCGACGAGAACGGCCGCGGCTGCACCACCGACGAGATCGGCGGCATCGAGGTCAGCGGCCCCAACGTGTTCGCGGGCTACTGGCAAATGCCCGAGAAGACCAAGGAAGAGTTCACCGCCGACGGCTTCTTCAAGACCGGCGACGTCGGCAAGATCGACGGCCGTGGCTACATCACCATCGTGGGCCGCAGCAAGGACCTGATCATCAGCGGCGGCTACAACGTCTACCCCGCCGAGATCGAGGGCTACATCAACGAGATGGCCGGCGTGGCCGAGAGCGCGGTGATCGGCGTGCCGCACCGCGACTTCGGAGAAGTGGGCGTGGCCATCGTGATCGCGAAGCCGGGCGCGTCCATCGATGCCGATGCGATCATGGCCGAGCTCAAGTCCAGGCTCGCGAACTTCAAGATTCCCAAGCGCTGCTTCGTGGTGCCGGAGCTGCCGCGCAACACCATGGGCAAGGTGCAGAAGGCGCTGCTGCGTGCCGAGCACAAGGGGCTGTTCGCCTAGGTCTTCGCGATCCTCGGCGCAAGGGCGGTGACGCGCGGCTCGTGAAAGACCATCGCGTCCACCACTTCCGGCGAAGGCCGGCGGAACTCCACGCCGTAGCCTTCGAGCGTCTCGACGTTGAAGCGCCGCCCGCCGGCCGGAAGCAGCCGGTAAGTCGGCTGGCCCGGAATCGTCATGCCGAGTTGCTCGCCTGCATCGAGCCGGATCTCGATCACGCGGCCGGCATGGAGGTAGTCGCCGGCGCACAGCCGGCGGAATGCGGGGTCCAGCACTTCGCCGGCCGCAACGCGGCGGAACACGATGTCTTCCACCATCTCTTCGAGGGGCACTTCGACGCGGTCGATGTGGCCTTGCCGGTCGTAGCGGAAAGTGAGGGTGCGATCGCTGGGGTACATGATCGTCGGCCGGTCAGGCGTGATGAACACGTCGTAGTGGCGATGCAGGAGCTGGTCTTCCGCACCGCGCCAGCGCCATGCAAGTCCGTCCGCGCGCTGTTCGATGTGGATACGCCCGTAGGCCGGATGCTCGTAGTCGCCGACGTAGTCTTCGAGCGGATGGCTCGGCCGGGTGCCGCTGTGGCGCACCTCCGCGGCCGCTTTCTTGTCGAGCTTCTGCTGTGCCACGGCCTGCTTGCGCTTCGGTGCGAGCCGGCCGAACCAGTCGATCGGCTCGCGGCCGCAGAGTCGGTCGAGCACCGCGTACGTGAGGATGGCGCGGGTGCTGCCCGGGGTGTGGTTCGTCAGCACCACGACGCCCGCGCGGCGCGCCGGCAGCGTCGTCATCAACGTGCTCCAGCCGGCCCATGAGCCCGAGTGCGCGACGGTGCGTTCGCCGCGGTATTGCTCGCAGAAAAGACCCAGGCCGTAGTGCGAATCGCCGATCTCGGCGTACTCGGAGCGGCCGATGTGCACCCGCGGCGTGGTCATTTCGCGCAGCGCGGAGGCCGAAAGCAGTTGCCGCCCGTCTGCCTTGCCGTCGAGCAGAAAGCGCGCCCATTTCGCAATGTCGGCCACCGAGGCATTGATGCCGCCCGCGGGCGTGGCGCGAATGGGCGACAGCGGCGTGCGATGGCGCTTGTCGCCGTCCGTCGCATGCGGACGCGCGCCGTCTTCGGCCGCCGCCAGCGCCTCGATGGAGAAACCGAAGTGCTGGAACCCCAGCGGCTTCATCAGGCGCTCGGTGGTGAATTCTTCATAGCTCCGGCCGCTGATGCGCTCGGTGATCATTCCGGCGACCAGGTAGCCCAGGTTCGAGTACTGGAAGGTGTCGCGCAGGTCCTTGTTCGGGGCGAGGTGCCTGAGCGCGGCCAGCATCTGCGCGTTGCTCAGGTCGCCGGGCATATGGATCCAGTCGTGGCGCGGCAGCCCGCTGTGGTGGCACAGCAGGTCGCGCACGGTGAGGCGTTCGGTCGCCACCGGATCGTGCAGGCGGAACTCAGGGAGCACCTCGCGCACCGGCCGGTCCCAGTCGAGCTTGCGCTCGTCGACCAGCAGGCCGAGGCCGGCCGCGGTGAACGACTTGGTGATCGAGCACAGCAGGAACTGCGTGTCGGTGGTCACGGGCAGGCCGGTGTCGGTGTCGCGCACACCGTAGCCCTTCAGCAGTGCCACCTCGCCGTCCTGGATGACGGCCAGCGCGAGGCCGGGCACGTTCCATTCCTCCATCGATGCTTCGACGAGGCGCTCGAGTTCGCTCCACATGTTCGGGGTCCTTGCCTTGGATTCGGGGGGCGAATCCTAAGGCAATGCCGGGGTTGCAGCCTTTTTTCTACGCGGCCGCGAGCCCGTTCATGAGTCCGCTGCGCGCATGGCAGTTGATGTATTCGTACTGTTGCTCGTCGGCCTTCAGCACCGACACCTCGTGGTACACGCGCAGCTGCAGCTGGAAGTTCAGCGCCTGCACGTAGCGCATGAAGCTGCCGAAGATCGCGACGTGCGTGGGGTGCGATTCGGCCCAGCGTTCCATGTCGGCGAGCGAGCGCCAGTAGCTCAGCCCGAAAGACTTCTGCAGCGGCGCGCCCTGAGCGTCGAGGTGATGCATGTAGCGGTTGCTGTAGCAGCCGATGCCCAGGCCCTGGTCACGCAGGAACTCCATGCCTTCGCGCAGCACCGGCTCCATGTCCTCCAGGTAGAGCGTGCGCTCCTGGCCGGTGGTGTCGGTCCATTCCTGGCCCGAGCGGATCATCGCGATGTTCTCGTGGCCGGCCACGCGCACGCGCTGGCCCAATGCGGGTGTGCCGGCGATCACGGCCCGCGTGCCCGAGGGCACCATCGCATCGGTCTGCGAGAGCGGGATGCGGTCGCGCATCGAACCCCAGTAGCCGTGTTCCTGCAGTTCGCCGCCGACCTCGCCCATGACCACGCCGATGCCCTCGAAGCGGTCCGGCGTGTTGAACATGGTCTCGAAGTGCTCGACGCGCGGCAAGACGATCTCGCGGAAGTAGCCGAGACCTTCGTTCAGTCGCTGTTCGGAACCCCACCAGTCGTCGACGGCAGGGGTTGCGCTCCATCGTTCGAAGGCTGCGGCGTCCTGCCAGTACGCAATGGCGACCATGTTGTCGAAGCCGTCGGCATCGACGTAGTGCGCCAGGTCGTGATGTCCCGGTCCGTCGGGCAGCGCGAAGTCGCGCGCGATCTTCATCAGCGCGGCGCAGGCGCGGCCCTGCATCTCGGGGCCGCGCGATTGCACGCCGAAGTAGCCCATCGCCACCTGCGTCACCGAAGCCGGCGCGCGGGCCGACCAGACGGGGTAGGGCGGGGTGTAGTCGTCCTCGACGCGGCGGTGCCGCGTGCGGGGGCATTGCAGATGCTCGGCGATGGCGGATTCCATGGCGGGGCTCCGTGGCTCAGGCGGCGAGCTGCAGGCGCGGCTCGGTGCCCGCGCTCAACGCTTCGGGCGCGCTGGCGTCGGGCTCGGGCGTGCGCTGCAGCACCACGGGCTCGCGGCGCGTCTTGTTCAGCAGCAGCTGCGTGGCATCGGGCCGCGAGTAGTGGCCGCTGGGGTCGCCGGCCGCCTTGGCGAGCGAGATCATTCCGAGGTCGATGTCGGCGATCACCAGGCCTTCCTGGTCTTCGGCCAGCGGCGTGCCCAGCGGCGAGCCGTCGGGTCCGTAGATGCGCGCGTAGCCGCCGCCGGTTCGCAGCATCTGCTGCTTGCCGGGGTCGGTGCACATCAGGTCGCTCATGGCCTGGGAGACGGTCGCACAGGGCGCGATCACGAAGCACTGGCCCTCGGCCGCGTAGACCTGGCTCGCGGCGTTGTTGACCTCCGGCCCGAGCGCGTAGGCCGCGCCGCGGTAGAGCGAGAAGCTCGGCCAGGCGCCGCAGTGGATCTGCTCGTTCTGCGCATACATCGCGTACTTGCTCAGCGGCTGCAGATGCTCCCAACAGCAGAGCGAGCCGATGTTGCCCAGGGGCGTTTCGACCACCGCGAGGTCGGAGCCGTCGCCTTCGCCGTACACGGTGCGCTCCACATGCGTGGGCTTGAGCTTGCGGCGCGTCTGCACGGTGTGGCCCTGGTCGTCGATCAGCGCCTGCGCGATGTAGAGGCTGCCTCCGGCCTTTTCGCTGTAGCCGAGCGAGACCCAGATCTTGAGCTTGCGCGCCGCATCCTTGATGCGGTCGAATTCGGCCGAGCCCACGACCAGCGAGTTGTCGTGGTAGCGCTGCACGAACTGCATGCCCCAGGCAGGCGAATCGAGCCAGACCCACCACGGATAGCCTGGCACCCAGGTTTCGGGAAAGGCGATGAGCTTCACGCCCTGGCCGGCCGCCTGGGCCATGAGGTCGATGGTCTTGTCGATGGTGCCGTCGATGTCGAGGAACACGGGCGCGGCCTGCACGGCGGCGACGCGGAGCTTGGGGTGGGCGGTGTTGGGCATGGCGGGGGTCTCCAAAAAAACAGGGTGATGAAACAACTTCGCACACCTTGCGCACCGGGTTTGCGCGGTGGCATGCGGGTTGCTTGAAGCGTAAATTCGCCGCCGCGGAACGCCTTGACCCGAACTTGCGGCGTTCTTGTTCCAGCGTTGCATGCGCTTTCCGGAAAACCCCATGAACCAGTTGTTCAGCACCGACGCCGTCGCGCGAGACCAGCGCCTGGCCTACTGGACCGACATGATCTGCAACGTCTACGTGCAGCTCGGTTGCGACCCGGTGCGCCCGGACGACATCGGCCGTTTCGAGGGTAGCATCCGCCAGCATTCGCTGCCCAGCCTCGACGTGTCCGTGGTCAAGTCGGGGGCGCAGAAGGTGATGCGCACCAGCGGGCACATCGCGCGATCGGGCGACGACTACTTCCTGGTGAGCATCCAGGCACAGGGGCGGGCCGTGGTGCGGCAGGACGGGCGCGATGCGCTGCTGTCGGCCGGCGACTTCGCGCTGTACGACAGCACGCGCCCCTATGAACTGCTGTTCGACGACGCCTTCGAGCAGATCGTGCTCAAGCTGCCGGGCGAACGGCTGCGCAGCGAGCTGCGCGACACCGAGGCGCTCACCGCCACCACGGTGTCGGGCAAGGAAGGGGCGGGGCATCTGCTGCTGGGCATGATCCGCACGCTGCGCGAAGACATCGACACGCTGCAGCCCGCGTCGGCGCTGGCGGTGGCGCATGGGGTGCAGAGCATTCTGGTGGCGGGGCTGCAGACTTTGCCCGCGGCGCGGGCGCCTTCGCTGAGCAACCTGACGGCCTACCACCTCGCGCGGGTGAAGCGGTGCATCGACGAGCAGCTGGCCGATCCGTCGCTCTCGGTGGGCAGCATCGCGGCTGCGCTGGGCGTGTCGGCCAGCCACATCCACCGCGTGTTCAAGAGCGAGCCGCTGACGCCCTCGCAGTACATCTGGGAGCGCCGGCTCGAGGCCTGCAGCCGCGACCTGCTGGAGCCGCGCCTGGCGGGACGGCCGGTGGGGGACATTGCCTATGGGCGCGGCTTCAGCGATGCCGCGCATTTCAGCCGCGCGTTTCGCGAGCGCTTCGGCTGCTCGCCGCGCGAGTGGCGGCAGCAGCGGGTGCAGTAGGCGCAGCAGGCCTTGCTGCCTGACTGGCCTTACTGGACCAGCAGCACCGAGATGTCGGTCTCGGCCACCACCTTGGTGGCCACCGAGCCCATCAACGCGCGGCCGAAGATGCCGTGGCCGTGCGTGCCGAGCACGATCAGTTGGGCGCCCGCGCCGTCGGCCGACTTGATGATTTCCTCGGCCGGATGGCCATGGCGCTGGTCGATCGTGTAGTTGGCGACGCCCTTGTCGGCAAAGAGCGCCTTCACCGGATCGACCACCTTGGCGTTCTCTTCGGCGTAGTACTCGCTGACGATCTCTTTGCTCAGATGCCGGGTCACATGGCCGGCGATGCCGGTGCACACATGCACCACCACCAGCTCATGGCCGTCCACGAACATGGACCTGTTGTCGATCAGGTAATTGAGGGCCTTGAGCGTGTAGGCGCTCCCGTCGACGGCGATGAGTATTTTCATGGGCCCGTTATACGGCTGCGACCCCTGCATCGCAACGGGTCACACCCCAACCAGCAAGGGCTTTGCCGGCCCGTGCTTCAGCCCTGCAGGCCCTTCCAGAGCATGTAGGCGGCCAGGACGTAGAGGATGCTTGCGAACACGCGCTTGAGCTTTTTCACCGGCAGCGTGTGCGCGGCCTTGGCGCCCAGCGGCGCGGTGAACACGCTGCACACGGCAATCACCGCCAGTGCCGGCAGCCAGATGTAGCCGAAGGAGCCATCGGGCAGGCCCTGCACCGACTGCCCGCTGATCGCGTAGCCCACCACGTTCGCCACCGCGATCGGAAAGCCCAGCGCCGCGCTGGTGGCCACCGCGTTGTGGATCGAGATGTTGCACCACGTCATGAAGGGCACGCTGATGAAGCCGCCCCCCGCGCCCACCAGGCCAGAGACGAATCCGATCGCGCCGCCCGCCGCAAGCTGGCCGCCGGTGCCCGGCATCTGGCGCGTGGGTTTTGGTTTTTTGTCCAGGAACATCTGCGTGGCCGAGAAGCCCACGAACAGCGCGAAGAAGATGGCGAGCGCCGTGCCCTTGAGCAGCGCGAACACCCCCAGGCTGCCGGCCAGGCTGCCGATGACGATGCCGGGCGCCAGGCGCTTGACGATGTCCCAGCGCACCGCGCCGCGCTTGTGGTGCGCGCGCACGCTCGATACCGAGGTGAAGATGATCGTGGCCATCGAAGTGGCGATGGCCATCTTCACCGCCAGGTCGGATGCCACGCCCCGGTGACCCATGATGATGGTGATGAACGGCACCATCAGCATGCCGCCGCCGATGCCCAGCAGCCCCGCCAGAAAGCCGGTACCCAGGCCAAGCGCAGCCAGTTCGAGGATGAGGAGGGGATCGAGAAATTGGGTCACGCTGCAGGGTCTTCAGACGAAGCAACGGCCCCGAGCAGTGCGTGCTGGGGGCCGTGCCAATGGAAAAAGGTGTCTGCAAGTGGGCGCCGGACCCGCATCCTGAACCAGGGTTCAGGTGGGCGAGGGCAGCAAGACTTCGGGTTCATCTGACGCGAGATGATCACACCCGTCGAGCGATGTACCAAGCCCGGCTCCGGAGAGCATTGGAACAAGGAAATATTAAGCCCGACGCGCACCGCAGACAGTTCGGATTTTACGCTCCGTCCGTGTCCGCGGGTTCAATCAGAGCAAATGACCATCGCCGGCGAGCGCCTGATCGAGCTTTTGAATGAGCTGCGCGGCCTTGGCATCGGCTTCGCCCGGCTCGGAAGCGGCGGGCGCTGCCGAGGGCGCCGGGGCTGCAGTGGCAGCGGCGGCCTGCTGGGCTGCAAGATCGAAGGCCAGGTTCAATGAAGCCAGCACCGCGATGCGATCGCGCGCCTTGACTTTTCCCGCATCGCGGATCTTGCACATCGCCGCATCGACGCGTTCGACCGCATCGCGCAGCTGCGGCTCGCCGCCATCGGGACAGCCGAGCAAATAGCTCTGGCCCATGATCTGTACTTCTATCTGCTTCATGCGGTGGAGTCTTGGGAAGGGGGCTCGGCCGGCAGCCGCTCGAGCAGGGCGTCCAGGCGCGTGCGTGCCGCAGCGAGCCGCGACTTCAGCCCGTCGCGTTCGCGCACGAGCGCTTCGACCTGTTCCTGCAACAGCGCATTGGTGCGTTGCACCTCTTCGTGACGCACGAGCAGGCGTTCCACACGCTCGGCGATCTGGTCGATGGGGCTGGAGGCGGGCATGGTTGGCGATTGTAGTTTCCCAAGGGAGCGGTCCTGCCGGCGGCGCACGGCGCGGGGCCCAGGGCGATTCTGCTGGGTTCCCTCGGGCCTTTCAAACTTTCATCAGCGGTGCGGCGCGCGCTATTCGCTCAGCCGCACATAGGTGGCGAGCAGCACGCTCTTGGCGGCCACGCCGATCAGCACCGGCTGCGCGGCGCTCTCGATGACCGGCAGCCGCTCCCCGCGGTGCTCCATGAAGCGCTGCAGAGCCTCTGCCAGACCGGTGTCCGCGGTCATCGGCGCGATGGCTTGCGACAGGAGCTCGGCCGCGCTCGTGCGCTCCGGTGCGGCGGTGAGCGCGGCCAGCGGCACGACGCCCAGGTAGCGACGATCGGCGTCGACCACGTAGAGGTACTTCACCGGGTGCTGCAGAAAGAGGCGGCTCATCGCCTCGCGGTCCGCTTGCGGGCCGACCACGGTTTCGGCCGGCTGCAGGAGGTCGCGCATGCGCATGCCGCGCAGGCGCAGCTGCGTGTCGCGCTGCTCGTTGCGCCGCAGCGTGATCTCGTACATGGAGCCCGCGTTGGCCGAGCGCGCCACGAAATAGGCGATGACGCTGGCCGCCATCAGCGGCAGCATCACCTGGTAGCTCAGCGTCATCTCGAAGATCATCAGGATCGCCATCAACGGCGCCTGGGTGGCCCCGGCCAAAAAGGCGCCCATGCCCACGATCGCATAGGCGAACGGCGCCGAACTCGCCTGGGGCCAGAGCGCCTGCACCCCGAGTCCGAACAGCGCGCCGATCATGCAGCCGAAGAAGAGCGCGGGCGTGAAGACCCCGCCCACCGCGCCCGAGCCCGCCGTGGCCAGCGTGGCGGCGGCCTTGGCGGCAAGCACCACGGCGATCAGCGTCCACGGCCAATGCGTGTGCAGCACGGCGTTGACCACGCTGTAGCCGTTGCCCCAGACCTCGGGCAGCGGCACCGAGATCGCGCCCATCAGCAGTCCGCCCAGCGCAAGGCGCCACGGCAGGGCGAGCGGCAACCGTGCAAAGAGCGCGCGGCTTCCCTGCAGCGCCCGCAGGAACCCGACCGACGCAAAGCCCAGCAGCACGCCGAGCACCGCGAACAGCAGCACCTCGACGCCGTGGATCTCGGGGAAGGCCGGCATCAGGTAGGGCGGCTCGTACCCGGGCATCGCGCGCATCGCGACGTTGGCAACCACCGAGGCGATGATGATCGGCCCGACGCTCTCCATCGCAATGGAGCCCAGCACGATCTCGGCGACGAAGAAGGCCCCCGCGATGGGCGCGTTGTAGGCGGCCGTGAGCCCGGCCGCCGCGCCGCAGGCCACCAGCAGCCGCAGCCGCTCCGCGGGAAAGCGCGCCACACGCCCCAGCAACGAGGCCGCCAGCGCCGCCAGCTGCACCATCGAGCCTTCACGGCCGATGGAGCCACCGCTGCCGATGCTCACCAGCGACGAGGCGCTGCGCACCAAGGTGTGCGCCACCGGAATCTTTCCGTCCCCGAGCACGATGGCTTCCATGTAGTCGGAGCTGGCGCCGTGCGTCGTGAAGCGCCTGGCCAGCACCAGCAGCAGCCCGGCCACCAGTCCGCCGGCGGCAGGGCAGGCAAGGCGTGCCCACCACGGCAGATTGCGCGCCATGGCCACCAGCCCTTCGCCGGGGCCCAGCAGCAGATGCTCGAAGCCCTGGAGTGCGGCGCGAAAGAGTTCGGTTGCCAGCGCACCCAGCAGTCCGGCCACGATGGACCACAGCAGCATCGCCTGCCAGGCCTGGACCCCGAATACCCGTTGCAGCGCGGAGCGAAGGCCCAGCAAGACCGAGGCAAAACGCGTCATGCCGGTGCCCGCTTCGTGCGCTTCGAGAGACCGTTGTCCATGGGCGTCGATGTTAACGATGGCGGCAACTTTCGACTTAGCGGGGCGGTGGCTGGGCCTAGAATCCCGCCCGTTGGTGCTCGCGCCGTGGTTCACACGGTGCAGTTCAACGGGAAGCAGGAGTGAACGCCCCCCGAAACGCTCGGGACCCGGCCGAAGCCGCCTGCGCTGCCCCCGCAACGGTCAAGCAGACGACGCCGCAAGGCGTCACCCCTCTCCACACAGCCACTGGGCGCCCTGAAACAGGTGCCTGGGAAGGCGGAAAGGGGCGCGCTGCCAGCCCGGATACCGGCCAACAAGGCGGCTGCCGCATGCACGAATGTGTGTGGGGCGGTCATTGCGCCCAGGCGCCGGCGGGGAAGCCGGCCAAGGGCATTGACGTTCGTTCGGTTCACCCATGATTTCCTGTGTTTTCCCCTCCCGCATCGATGGCGGTCGTACGCCTGCGCGTACCCGCAACCGCATCGCGTGCCTGCCGCTCGCGCTCGCCTCGGCCTTCGGCGGCCTGGTCCTGATCCAACTGCCCTCGGCGGCGCACGCGCAGCAGGCGCAGACCCTCGGCGAGACGATGGTCACGGCCAACCGCACGCCGCAGCCGCTGTCCGACCTGGTGGGCGATGTGTCCATCGTCGACCGCCAGGCCATCGAGCGCAGCGGCGCGACCGGCGTGGCCGACGTGCTCGCACGCCTGCCCGGCATCGAGATCAGCCGCAGCGGCGGCGTGGGCAACGCCACCAGCGTTTTCATTCGCGGCGCGGAAACCCGCTTTACCGCCGTCTATGTCGACGGCGTGCGCATCGATTCGCAAACCACCGGCGGCGCCGGCTGGGAAGGCATTCCGCTCGCGCAGATCGACCGCATCGAAGTGCTGCGCGGCCCGGCCGCCGCGGTGTACGGCTCGGACGCCATCGGCGGCGTGATCCAGCTCTTTACCAGGCGTGGCGAAGAGGGCGTGTCGCCCTATGCGGGCATCGGTTTCGGCAGCCATGGCCTGCGCAAGATCGAAGGCGGCGTGAGCGGAAAGTCGGGCCTGTTCGACTATTCCTTCGGCGTGGCGCACGAGGAAAGCAAGGGCTTCAACGTGCAGCCCGCGAACAAACGCACGCCCTCGAAAGACGGCTTCACCAGCCCCGACCGCGACGGCTACCGCAGCACCTCGGGCAACCTGAAGCTGGGTTTCCAGATCAACCCCGACCAGCGCATCGAAGCCACCTTGCTCCAGAGCAACGTCGAAGCCGGCTACGACGCCTCCGTCAGCTTCCGGACGAGGCCGCCGATCCGTTTCAGGAACGACACCTCGACCAACACCCTGCGCACCGCGGGCCTGACCTGGTCGGCCAAGTGGAACGACATCTACAGCACCCGCGTGCAGGTGACCGATTCGCAGTCGACCTACAAAACGCAGCCCTCGTTCTATCGCACCGAAACCAACTTGCGCGGCTACCTGTTCCAGAATGAATTCCGCTTCGGCCCGCACCTGGTCACGGCCACGCTGGAGCGCCGCGAGGACGCGCTCGAAAACGCGCCCACCACCTCGGCCAAGCTGTTCTCTCAAGACCGTTCGCAGAACGCCCTGTCGCTGGGCTACGGCTTCGTGCAGGGTCCGCATTCGCTGCAGTTGCATGTGCGGCGCGACAAGGACAGCGAATTCGGCGGCAAGACCACCGGCAGTGCCGCCTACGGCTTCGCCATCACGCCTTCGCTGCGCTTCACCGCCTCGGCCGGCACGGCTTTTCGCGTGCCCACGCTGTACCAGCGCTTCAGCGAGTACGGCCGTGCCAGCCTCAAGCCCGAATCGAGCCGCAACGTGGAGCTCGGCCTGCAGTACACGCAGGGCGCCACCCACGCCGGCCTGGTCGTCTACCGCAGCCGTGTGCAGAACCTGATCGTGTTCGACGGCTCCGCCACGGGCTGCCAGTCGTCGTTCGGCTGCTATGCCAGCACCGCGCGCGCCCGCTACCAGGGCGTGACCCTCACCGGCGGGCACCGCATCGGCGACGTCACCCTGCGCGCCTCGCTGGACTATCAGGACCCGCGCGACCTCGCCACCGACCACCTGCTGGCCCGTCGCGCGCAGCGCCACGCCACCCTGGGCGCCGACTGGCGCGTCGGCGGATGGACGCTGGGCGCCGAAGTGCAAAGCAGCAGCAAGCGCTACGACGACCTGGCCAACACCGTCAAGCTCGGCGGCTACACGCTGCTGAACCTGTCGGCCAGCACGCAGATCACGCGCGACATCAACCTGGTGGCCCGCCTCGACAATGCGGGCGACAAGGACTACCAGTACGCACGGCTCTACGCCACCGGCGGACGCACTGCGTACCTCGGCCTCAAGTGGACTCCGCAGTAAACAACCCATCGCCGCGCACCGGCGCCGCGGCCACCTGCGCCGCGGTGCTGGTGGCCGCGCCCGCCTCGGGGCAGGGCAAGACCACGGTGGCCGCCGCGCTCGCCCGGCTGCATGCGCGGCAGGGCCGGCGGGTGCGGGCCTTCAAGTGCGGCCCCGACTTCCTGGATCCGCACTGGCTCGCGCTGGCCACCGGCGCGCCGGTGCATTCGCTGGACCTGTGGATGACCGGCGAGTCCGACTGCAGGGCACGGCTGCGCGCGGCGGCGGCCGAGTCGGACCTGGTGATCGTCGAAGGCGTGATGGGCCTCTTCGACGGCACGCCGAGCGCGGCCGATCTGGCCGAGCGCTTCGGCCTGCCGGTGCTGGCCGTGATCGACGCGCATGCGATGGCGGGCACCTTCGGGGCGCTGGCCTATGGCCTGCAGAACTTCAGGCCCGGCCTGCCGTGGGCCGGCGTGCTGGCCAATCGCGTGGCCAGCGAGCGGCATGCCGGCATGCTGAAGGACGCGCTGCGCGAGCCATCGCAATGGATGGGCGCGCTGCCGCGCGATCCGCGTTTCACGCTGCCTGAACGGCACCTGGGCCTCGTGGGCGCGGGCGAGATCGACGATGCGATGGTCCGCCTCGACGCGGCAGCCGATGTGCTGGCCGAAACGCCGCTGGGCCGGTTGCCCGTTGACCGACTGCCGCAGGTGCGCTTCGATCCGGCCGTGTCGCATGAGCCGCCGACGCCTCCGCTGCTCGCGGGCCGAACCGTCGCCATCGCGCGCGATGCGGCGTTCTCCTTCATCTACCCCGCCAACCTCGATGTGCTTTCCGCACTCGGTGCGCGGCTCTCTTTCTTCTCGCCGCTCGCGGGCGATCCACTGCCGCCCTGCGATGCGGTCTGGCTGCCGGGCGGCTACCCCGAACTGCATGCCCAGGCCCTGTCGGTCAGCGAGCCGATGCGCGCATCGCTGGCCACGCATGTCGCCCAGGGCAAGCCCGTGTGGGCCGAATGCGGCGGGATGATGGCGCTCTTCGACGAACTGGTCACGCATGCCGATGCGGGGCCGCATGACGTTCACCGCCTCTGGGGGCTGCTCCCGGGCAAGGTAACGATGCAAAAGCGCCTCGCGGGCCTGGGGCCCCAGCAGCTGCAACTGGGCAGCCACACCCTGCGTGGCCACACTTTTCACTATTCGAGCTGCGAGACCCCGCTCGTGCCGGCTGCCCGCACCGCCCGGCCCGGCGCGACGCAGGCCGTGGGTGCGCGCGGCGGCGAGGCCTTGTATGTGCACGGCCCGGTGCGGGCCAGCTATTTCCATGCATGGTTCGCCTCCAGCCCCGAGGCCACGGCGCAACTGTTCGGCGCCATGCCTGCCGAGCCGGGCAACGACACCGCAAAGGAAGAAACCGATGACCGTTGAGCACGAATTCATCCTCGGTGGCCAGAAGAGCGGCAAGTCGCGCCGCGCCGAGCAGCGCGCCATCGATTGGCTGAGCGCATCGCCCGACACGCACCGCGCCGTGTTCATCGCCACTGCCCAGGCCCACGACGACGAGATGCAGGAGCGCATCGTGCGCCATCAGGCCGACCGCACCGGGCGCGTGCCCGCGATGCGGACCGTCGAGGAGCCGGTCGAGCTCGCACGCGCCGTCGTCACCCAGAGCACGCCCCAGACGCTGGTGGTGGTCGACTGCCTCACGCTCTGGCTCACCAACCTGCTGATGCCGCTGCGCACCGAAGCCGCGCGCCCGGTGACGCGCACGCCCTCTGCCCACATCACGATGCTGCTGATTGCGCTGCGCGAGGCGCGCGGGCCGGTGGTGCTGGTCGGCAACGAAATCGGCCTGGGCGTGATTCCACTGGGCCGCGAAACGCGCGCCTTCGTCGATGCGCTGGGGCGCCTGAACCAGGACGTGGCCGCCGCCTGCGGCCGCGTGACGCTCATGGCGGCCGGTTTGCCTTTGAGCCTGAAAGCACCCGCCTGATGAAGCCGAGCCGGAGGATTGCATCGCTCGCCGCCGCCCTCGGCCTGGCCGTGTTCGCGCTGGCCGCGCACGCTGTCGATGTGGTCGACGAGCGCGGCGTCACCGTGAGCCTGCCGCAGCCGCCGCAGCGCATCGTCTCGCTGCTGCCGTCGCTGACCGAGTCGGTCTGCGCACTCGGCGCCTGCGAGCGGCTGGTGGGCGTGGACAACTATTCCAACTCGCCGGCCGCCGTGCGCGCCTTGCCGCAAGTGGGTGGCGGCATCGACCCCAACGTCGAGGCCATCGTGGCGCTCAAGCCCGACGCGGTGCTGCTGGCCAAGTCCTCGCGCGTCACGCAGCGGCTCGAAGCGCTCGGCCTGAAGGTGGTGGTGCTTGAGCCCAAGAGCCATGCCGACGTGCAGCGCGTGCTCGACAAGCTCGACCAGGTGCTCGGCACGCACGAGGCGCCCCGCGTGTGGCGGACCATCGACGCCAGCGTGTCGGCCGCGGCACAGTCGGTGCCCGCGAGCGCCAAGGGCAAGCGCGTGTACTTCGAGGTCAACAGCACGCCCTATGCGGCCGGCGAGTCGTCGTTCATCGGCGAAACCCTCACGCGGCTGGGCATGAAGAACATCGTGCCCGCGAAGCTCGGGCCGTTTCCCAAGCTCAACCCCGAGTACGTGGTGCGCGCGAACCCCGACCTCATCATGGTGAGCGTGCGCAGCGCGCAGGGGCTGGAGCAGCGGCCCGGCTGGGCCGGCATCCGCGCGGTGCGCGAAAGCCGCATCTGCCGCTTCGACGCGCAGCAGTCCGACGTGCTCGTGCGCCCCGGCCCGCGCATGGACGAGGCGGCCCGCCTCATGGCGCAATGCCTCGTGGACAAGGCCCGGCAGTGAACGCCGCGCGCATGCATTCGGCCCACCTGCGCCGCGTTCTGCTGCTGGGCGCGGCCCTGCTGGTGCTGGGCGTCGCGCTGCTGGTGTTTGGCCTGGGCATCGGCAGCACCGGCTTCGAGAGCCTGCTGGCCGCGCGGCACGATCCGGTGGCGCTGCAGATCGTGTGGGACATCCGCCTGCCGCGCACGCTGGGCGCCTGGCTCGCGGGCGCGCTGCTCGGGCTTGCGGGCGCGGTGGCGCAGGGGCTGTTTCGCAATCCGCTGGCCGACCCGTACCTGCTCGGCAGCGCCTCGGGCGCTTCGCTGGGCGTGGCGGTGGCGCTGATGCTTTTCGGCGGCTCTGCAGCCAGTACGCAATGGGTGATGCGCATCGGCCTCACGGGCGCGGCCTTCATCGGCGCGGTGCTTGCCGTGCTGCTCACGCTGACACTGGCGCGCGGCGTGCAGCAGACGCTGCGGCTGCTGCTCGCGGGCGTGATCGTCGGCGTGGTGCTGGGTGCCGCCAAAGACCTGATCAGCATTGCCTCGGCCGACATCCTGCAGGCCATTCAGGGCTTCGTCCTCGGCAGCACCGGACTGGTCGGCTGGAGCGCCTGCGCGGTGATGGGGGCGGTGTGCGCGGTGTGCCTGCTGGCGGCCTGGGCGCTGGCGCCGGTGCTCGACGGGCTGGCGCTCGGCGAAGCCACCGCCCGCAGCCTGGGCCTGCCGCTGGGCGCCATGCGCGCCGCGCTGGTCGTGGTGCTCGCGCTGGCCACCGGCGCGGCCGTGGCGCAGACCGGCCTCATCGCCTTCGTCGGGCTCGCGGCGCCGCACCTGGTGCGCTCGGCCGTCAAGACCACGCATGCGCGGCTGATCGTGCTGTCGGCGCTGATGGGCGGCCTGCTGCTGATGGCGGCCGATCTGCTCGCGCGCTGGCTCATCGCGCCGCAGGAACTGCCGGTGGGCGTGCTCACCGCGGTGCTCGGCGGAAGCTACCTGCTGTGGCTGATGCACCGGCGCAGCGCGCGCGGAGGCCTGGCGTGAACAAGACCCTGACCGTGCCTGCGCTGGAAGCACGCCGCGTGAGCGCCACGCTGGGCATGGCCGAGGTGCTGCACGGCATCGACCTCAAGCTTTCGTCCGCCCGCTGGACCAGCATCGTCGGGCCGAACGGCGCAGGCAAATCCACCTTGCTCAAAGCGATGGCGGGCTTGCTTCCGCATGGCGGCGAGGTGCGGCTGTTCGGCGAAGCGCAGGCCAGGATTCCCGCCCGCATCCGCGCACAGCGCCTCTCGTGGCTGGGCCAGAGCGGCACGGGCGAGGCCAGCGCCGACGACCTGATGGTCTACGACGTCGCCATGCTCGGCCGCCTGCCGCACCAGCGCTGGCTGGCCGCCCCGAGCGCGGCCGACCGCGACGCCGTGGAGCGCGCACTGCGCAGCACCCAGGCCTGGGACTGGCGCGACCGCCCGCTGGGCCAGCTCTCGGGCGGCGAGCGCCAGCGCGTGCTGCTGGCCCGCGCGCTGGCGGTCGAGGCTCAGGTGCTGTTGATGGACGAGCCGCTCGCCAACCTCGACCCGCCGCACCAGGCCGACTGGATGCAGACCGCGCGCGCCCTCGTGGCCGAGGGCCGCACCGTGGTGAGCGTGCTGCACGAACTGCCGATGGCGCTGGCCGCCGACGACATGGTCGTGATGGACAAGGGCCGCGTGGTGCACCACGGCGGCTGCAGCGACCCGGCCACCCACACAGCGCTCGAACAGGTCTTCGACCACCGCATTCGCGTGCACCGCGTGGCGGACCAGTGGATTGCGCTGCCGAAATAAGCAAGGAACACACATGCAGATCGAAACCCCTCCCAGCGAAAAGCCCTACGAGAAGCCCGAAGGTGAACGCCGCGGCATCGTCATCGTCAACACCGGCGACGGCAAGGGCAAGAGCACGGCCGCATTCGGCCTCGCGCTGCGGGCGCACGGCCGTGGCAAGGCCGTGAAGATCTACCAGTTCATGAAAGTGCCCTCCGCGCGCTTCGGCGAGCACCGCATGTTCGAGCAACTGGGCATTCCCATCGAAGGGCTGGGCGACGGCTTCAGCTGGAAGAGCCAGGACCTCGAGCGCTCGGGGCAGCTTGCGCGCGACGGCTGGGAGAAGGCCAAGGCCGCGATCCTGTCGGGCGAGTTCTTTTTGGTGGTGCTCGACGAAATCACCTACCCGCTGATCTACGGCTGGCTGCCGCTCGAAGGCGTGCTCGAAACGCTGCGCGCGCGGCCCAAGCACGTGCATGTGGCGCTGACTGGCAGGCGCTGCCCGCCGGAGATCATCGAGCTGGCCGACACGGTGACCGAGATGACGCTGGTCAAGCACGCGTTCAAGGCAGGCATTCCGGCGCAACGCGGCATCGAGGATTGACCGCGATGGCGCGGCAACACGCATTCGCGGCCGAAGAGGCGAGGGCGGTGTACCGCGTCATCCACGAGCGGCGCGACATGCGCCACTTTGCGGGCGGCGAGGTCGCGCCCGAGGTGCTGCGCCGGCTGTTGGACGCGGCGCACCACGCGCCCAGCGTGGGGTTCATGCAGCCGTGGCGCTTCATTCGCATCCGCGAGGCTGCGCTGCGCCAGCGCCTGCACGATGCGGTCGAGCGCGAACGCGTGCTCACCGCGCGCGCCCTCGGCGAACGCGAAGACGAGTTCATGCGCCTGAAGGTGCAGGGCCTGCTCGATGCGGCCGAGCTGCTGGCTGTGACGCTGGCCGACGACCGCGACAAACATGTGTTCGGCCGCCGCACCCTGCCGCAGATGGACCTGGCCTCGGCCTCCTGCGCCATCCAGAACCTCTGGCTTGCCGCGCGGGCCGAAGGACTGGGCATGGGCTGGGTGTCGCTGTTCGATCCTGCCGGGCTGAGTGCATTGCTCGGCTTGCCGGAAGGCGCCGAGCCCATCGCACTGCTGTGCCTTGGCCCCGTGCACGCGTTCTATGAAGAGCCGCTGCTGCAGCGCGAACGCTGGGCGCGGCGCGATCCCTTGTCCGCGCTGGTATTCGACGAGCGCTGGGGCCGGCCGTCGGACCTGTTTCTGTCAACTTCTTCTTCCGTGGAGCCTGCCTGATGCTGGCCTTCGATACCGTCCTGTTCGAGTTGGCGCGCCTGTTTCTCTGGCCCGTGACGCTCGGTGTGCTGCTGTGCTTTGTCTATGCGGTGGTGTGCCTGGGCGCCTTCGGCATCGAGTACCTGCAGCGTCGCCGCGATCCGCTGCGCGTGCTGGCGCTGCGGCGCCATGCCGATGCGAGCCAGGAGCAGATGGAGCTGGTGGTGCTCAAGCAGCTCGAAGGCGTGCGCCTGTGCAGCCGCGTGGCGCCGATGCTGGGGCTGATCGCCACCATGATCCCGATGGGGCCGGCGCTGGTGGCCGTCGCGTCGGGCGAATCGCAGGGTGTGGCGCAGAGCCTCGCGCCCGCGTTCGCGGCCGTGATCGTGGCGCTGGCCTCGGCCTCGATCACCTTCGTGGTCTACACGGTGCGGCGGCGCTGGCTGATGCGCGAGCTGGTGACGGTGCTGGATGCGCGGGACCGGCTGTCATGAGCGCCGCGCCGGGCCGCCCCAAGCAAGCTCGCTCCCGCTTGGCGGGAAGGCGCGCAGCGCCAAGGGTGCACCCATGACCCGCAGGCAGTTCTCGATATTGAGCAGCCTGGACAGCGATGACGACGATCCGGTGCTTTCGACCATCAACCTGATCGACGTGTTCATGGTCGTCATCGGCATGCTGATGATCGCGGTCATCAACAACCCGATGAACCCGTTCGCGCAGGACAAACTGACCGTCATCCGCAACGAAGGCCAGCCCGACATGGAGATCATCACGCGCGAGGGGCAGAAGCTCACGCGCTTCAAGGCCAGCGGCGCGACGGGGCAGGGCGACGGCGAGAAGGCCGGCACCGCCTGGCGGCTGAAGGACGGCACGATGGTCTATGTGCCGGCGGATGCCGTACCGGCTGCGGCGGCGGTGCAGGGCGGCAAGTGAGGCGGCTGCTGGTCTGGCTCCTGCTGATGGGGCTGGCGTTCGGTGCGCAGGCCGAGGCGGGCGCGTCTTCGCGCATCGTGGTGTTGAGCACCTCGCTGGTGTCGCCGGCGCGCGTCGTGCGCTTGCAGGAGGCCGCGCACGAAGCCGGGTTGCTGTTGCAGGTGGTGTCGGCCGCGAGGGATTCGCCCGAAGCGCTGGCATCCGCGCTGGTTGATGCCAGGCTGCTGCTGATCGACGCGCCGCACCTCAGCGTGGCGCAAGCTGCCGCGGCGCGCTTCGGCGACGTGATTGCGCGCGGCGGCGCTTCCTATGTGCTCATCGGCGAATTCGCGCTCGCAGCCAAGGGACAAACCACCACGGCACCACCGCTGGACGCCGAGCGCGGCGTCGATGCAGCGTGGGCACAGCGCCTGCGTGAGTACTGGCGCTTTGCGGGCACGGCCAACCTCAGCGCGGCGATGAAGGCGTTGGGTCAGATCGATTCCCTGGACGGGCTCCCGCCGCCCGTGCCCCTGCCGCTCGCGGGCTTCTATCACCCGGGCTGGCCCCGCGTCGAAACCGATATCGCGGCAGTGAGCCGCTTGCCCGGCAACGCCGGAACCGTCGCCATTGTCATCAACAGCGCCACGGTCACCGGCGACGACACCGCCTGGCTCGACCGACTCATCGCCACGCTCGAACAGCGCGGCCTGCGCGCCTACGCCTTCTACGGCCCGCGCCAGCAGAAAGACCTGTTCTTCCGCATGACCCATGCGGCGGGTGCCGACGAGCAACGCGTGGCCGACCTGATCGTCAACGCCTCGCTGGTTTTCAGCCCGAACGAGCGCAAGGCCGAGCTGGAGCGCATCGGCGTGCCCGTGCTCCAGACCCTGCCGTCGCTCGCCATGGACGCCGCGCAGTGGGCGCAGAGCAAGGACGGCCTCGCGCAGACCGACATCGCCTCGTACTACAGCCCGAGCGAACTGGCCGGCATGACCGATCCGATGCTGGTGAGCGCGCGCGATGCCGTTGGCGGCACCTTGCAGCCCTTGCCCGCGCAGATCGACGCCGTGGCCGACAAGGCGGCCGCGCTGCTGCGCCTGCAGCGCACGCCGGCGCCGGACCGCCGTGTCGCCATGCTGGTCTACAACTACCCGCCGGGCGAGGCCAACTTCGGCGCCTCCTTTCTCAACGTACCGCGCAGCGTGAGTCACATGCTCTCGGCGATGAAGTCGGCCGGCTACCGCACCGAGACACCCGGCGCGGACGCGCTCATCGCGCAGGTGCAGGCCACCCTGAAGGCCTACTACCCGGCCGGCGGCGGCGATGCCTTGCAACCGCTGCTCGACCAGGACCTGGCCGCTTCGCTGCCGCTGTCGCGCTACCTCGCATGGTTTCGCACGCTGCCCGCCGAGACCCAGCACCGCATCGAGAGCTACTGGGGCCCGCCCCAAAAGTCGACCATGCTGCGGTCGGTCAAGGCTTCGGGTGAGCAGGCTTTCGTCATCCCGCGCGTGCAGTTCGGCAATGTCGTCGTGCTGCGCCAGCCGCCGCGCTTCGAGCCCGGCACGCAGGTGCTGGGCAAGGCCGAGCAGGTCTATCACCGCTCGGCCATTCCGTTGAGTCACAGCTACCTGGCCACCTACCTCTGGCTGCGCACGCAGTTCGGCGCCAGCGCGGTCGTGCACGTGGGCACGCACGGCACGGTCGAATGGTCGGCGGGCAAGGAGCGCGGCTTGTCGGTGCAGGACGATCCGCTGCTCGCGCTCGGCGACCTGCCCAACGTGTACCCGTACATCATGGACAACCTCGGCGAAGCCACCACCGCCAAGCGCCGTGGGCGCGCGACCATGGTGAGCCACTCGACGCCGATGTTCGCGCCCGCGGGCTTTCGGCCCGGTGTGCAGGCGATGCACGAGCGCCTGCACGACTGGGAAACGCTGTCGCCCGGACCGGTAAAAGCCGCGATGGAGCGGCAACTGACGGCGGAGTTCGTCCAACAACACTACGACCGCGACCTCCAATGGACGCCCGCCCGGATCCGCGCCGACTTTGCGGGCTTCATCGCGGTGCTGCATCCGTACCTCGACGAACTGGCGCTCACCGCACAGCCGCTGGGCCTGGCCACCTTCGGGCAGGCGCCCGATGCAGAGCGCCGCCGCATGACGATCCTGCAGATCCTCGGCAAGCCCTTGGCCGAAGCGCTGGGTGAGGACGTCGACGAAGCCTTCCTGATCGACGCCGGGAACATGGCGGCCTCGCGACCGGCGCGCTGGGTCGAAGTTGCCATCAAGGACGTCGAGGCGGCGAGCGCCATGGGTGCGGATGCCGCCCACGCGGAAACGCTGCGAGCCATGGCCCGGCGCGCGCAGAAGATCGACGCCGCGCTCGCCAACAACGAAGAAATCGAAGGCCTGCTCACCGCGCTGGATGGCCGCTACCTCCGGGCCAGCTACGGCGGCGACCCGGTGCGCAACCCCGACAGCCTGCCGACCGGGCGCAACCTCTACGGCTTCGATCCGAGCCGCGTGCCGACGCGCGCCGCGTGGGACATCGGTGTCACCGCCATGGACGCGTGGATGGCCGAGCATGCCAGAAGCCACGCCGGCAAGCCGCCTGAAAAGATCGCCTTCACGCTCTGGGCGGGCGAGGCCTCGCGTCACCAGGGCGTGCTGGAAAGCCAGGCCTTCTACGCCATGGGCGTGAAGCCGCGCTGGGACGACGCGGGCCGCATCGCCGGCATCGACGTGCTGCCGGCATCCACCTTGAAGCGGCCGCGGATCGACGTGCTGATCAGCGTCACCGGCTCCTACCGCGACCAGTTTCCCAACGTGATGCGCTGGCTCGACGAGGCGGTGCAGCAGGTCGCGGCCTTGCCCGAACCCGGCAACGCTGTCGCGCGGCACAGCGAAACGCTGGCCCGCAAGCTGCGGGCGGAAGGCGCGACAGCGGACGAGGCCAGGCGCTGGTCGACCGCGCGCGTGTTTTCGAACGAGCAGGGCAGCTACGGCGCGGGCCTGGAAGAAGCCGCGCTCGCGAGCGACCTGTGGACCTCGCAGCGCCGTGGCGGCGGCGATGCGCAGATGGCGCAGCTCTACATGGACCGCATGGGCCATGCCTACGGCAAGGGGCTGCACGGCGCGGCACGGCCCGGCGCCTATGCCGGCAACCTGGTGCAGGTCGATGCGGCGCTGATGGCGCGCACCTCCAACCTGTACGGCGTGCTCACCAACGACGATCCGTTTCAGTACCTGGGCGGCATCGCGCAGGCGGTGCGGCAGCTCACGGGCAAGGATCCGGCGCTGTACGTTCAGAACCTGCGCGACTCCGGCGCGGTGCGCACCGACACCGCCGCCGGCGCCATCGCGCGCGAGATGCAGACGCGCTATTTGCACCCCCAATGGATCGCGGCGCAGAAAGCCGAGGGCTACAGCGGCACGCTGCAGGTGCTCAAGACCGCGCAGTTTCTCTGGGGCTGGCAGGTCACCGCGCCCGGTGCAGTGCGGCAGGACCAGTGGCAATCGCTGCACGAGGTGTATGTGCGCGACCGGTACAAGCTGGGCACACGCGAATGGCTGGAAGGCGACAACCGCGCCGCCTTCGCGCAGACGCTGGAGCGCATGCTCGATGCGGTGCGGCTGGACTATTGGAAGCCCGATGCGGCAACGCGGCGCGAACTGGCGAGCGCGTATGCGGAGGCGGTTCGCGCCACCGGCCTGCGCGAGCGGAACATGGGGGTGCAGCGCTTTGTGCGGGCGGAGCTGGCGCCTCGGGGTGCTGTGGCTGTGGAAGTGCCGAGGTCTGTGGCGGCTGCGCCCGTCGAAGGCCCTTCGCCCGCACCTTCGACCGAAGCTGCCGCACCGGCGCAAGACGCGACCCAGTCTGTGACCGGCCTCAAGCTGGAAATGACACCCGACGAAGCTCCGCCGCAGCAGGCCGAGTCGGTGCTGCTCCGCCTGGGGGTGGCCTTCGGCGCGGCCTTGCTCATCGCGCTCGGCGCGCTGATGCAATGGCGGCGCGGCCGTGGACGCCATCCGGATGCCGCCCGCGCCTGATTCGAGAGAATGACGGCCCCCATGCCCGCCTTCTCCTTCACCCATGCCATCGTCGCCATCGCCGCCCTGTGGCTCGCGCTCGCCATCGACCGCTGGCTCGGCGAGCCGCCCGCGCGCCTGCATCCGGTGGTGTGGATGGGAAAGTACCTGGGCTGCATCGGCGATCGCATCGCACCGCCGTTCGACCGGGCACGGCCGCTCGACCTGCGGCTGTTCTTCATCGGCGCGCTGACGTGGTGTCTGGGCGGCGTGGCGGTCTGGGTTGTGACGTCGATGCTGCAATCGCTAGCCACGCTGCACCTGCCGGCATGGGCCGCGGCGGTGCTGGTCGGCCTTTTGCTCAAGCCGCTCTTCGCATGGCGCATGCTGCGCGACGAAGTGCTCGCGGTCGAGGCGGCGCTGGGCGTGTCGCTCGATGCGGGCCGCCAGCAGCTTGCGCGATTGGTCAGCCGCGACGTCCAGGCACTCAGTGAGCGCGAGGTGCGCGAGAGCGCCATCGAATCGCTGGCCGAGAACCTCAACGATTCGCTGGTGGCGCCGCTGTTCTGGTTCGTGCTGCTGGGCCTGCCCGGCGCGGCGCTGTACCGCTTCGCCAACACGGCCGACGCGATGTGGGGCTACCGCGGCGAGCGCAACGGCCGCGACTGGACATGGCTCGGCAAATGGGCCGCGCGCGCCGACGACGCGCTCTCGTGGATTCCCGCGCGCATCACCGTGCTGCTGCTGGCGCTGGCGGCGGGTCGATGGCCGAGGGGCCTGGGCCGCGAGGCGCGCCGCACGCCGTCGCCCAATAGCGGCTGGCCGATGGCGGCGATGGCGCTGCTGCTCGGCGTGCGGCTGGCCAAGCCCGGTGTGTACGCATTGAACGGGGAAGGGCGGCAAGCGGCTGCGGCCGACACGCACCGCACCGCGCTGCTGGGCGGCAGGGCGGTGCTGGCGGCGGCGGTGTTCGCGTCGCTGGCGATCCTGGCGGTGCCGGCGATTGCTGTGATGGCGGATTGGCCATGACGTTCACCAACGCCCTGCACGGCGGCCCTGACGAGACCGGCGCCGCGCCGCACGATTTTTCGACCAACGGCAATGCGGTGGGCCCATGCCCCGCAGCGGTCGATGCCTTGCGCACGGCCGATGCCGCGCACTACCCGGACCCGCGCTACACCTCGCTGCGCGCCCGCCTTGCCGCCTTCCACGGCGTGACACCCGAGCGCATCGTGATCGCGGCGAGCGCGAGCGAATTCATCCACCGCATCAGCGCCGCCGTCATGCAAGGCGGCGCACGCCAGGTCTGGCTGCCCACGCACAGCTACGGCGACTACGAACGCGCGGCCCAAGCCTGGGGCCTGCAGGTGCTGCGCGCCTCCGAGCCGCACGAAGGCGCGGCGCTGCACTGGTGCTGCGAGCCATCGAGCCCGCTGGGCCAGCCGCAGGCCGATATCGAACTGCACGCGCAATCGGGCAGCATCTGCGTGCTCGACATGGCCTACGAACCGCTGCGCCTCGAAGGCCGGGCGTCGCTGGCCGCCGCGCAGCGCGACCGCGTCTGGCAACTCTGGACACCGAACAAGGCCATGGGCCTCACCGGCATCCGCGCCGCCTATGCCATCGCGCCCGACGACGCAGCCGCCGCGCCGCTGATGCAGCGCCTCGAAAAGCTCGCGCCGTCGTGGCCGCTGGGCACCCACGGCGTCGCGTTGCTCGAGACCTGGACCGGCGACGAAGCCCAGGCCTGGCTCGCCCGGAGCCTGACGACGCTGCGTAGCTGGAAGGCCGAGCAGCGGGCCCTCTGCGAATCGCTGGGCTGGCAGTGCCTTCCCAGCGACGCGAACTTCTTCTGCGCCCGCACCGACGCGCCGTACCCCGTGCTGGCGGCCGCCTTGCGCGCCGACGGCATCAAGCTGCGCGACTGCGCGTCCTTCGGCCTGCCGGGCCTTGTGCGCCTGGGCGTGCTGCCGCCGCACAGCCAGCAGGCACTCGCGCAGGCCTGGACACGCGCCGACGCTTCAGCCGAAGATTGAAACCATGCTCTACGCCATCACCTCGCTCTTTCTTTGCCAACTGGCCGGCGAACTGCTCGTTCAATGGCTGGGCCTGCCGATTCCCGGTCCGCTGATCGGCATGGTGCTGATGTTCGTCGCGCTGCTCGTGCGCGGCAGCGTGCCGCAGGCGCTGACCGACACCTCGGGCCACTTGCTGCGCAACCTGATGCTGCTGTTCATTCCGGCGGTGACCGGCGTCATGCTGCATTTCGAGCGGGTGGGGCGCGAGTGGCTGCCGTTCCTGGCGGCCGGCATCGTGGGCGCGGCCTTCACCATGACCATGACGGCGCTCACCTTCCGCTGGATGATCCGCATCACCGGGAAGGATGCGGAATGAGCGCACCGGCGAAGCTTTCCGACATCTGGGTCTTTCTTGCGCAGTCGCCGCTGCTGTGGCTGTCGCTCACGCTGCTGGCGTACCTGGGCGCGCTGTGGCTGCACAAGCGCAGCGGCGCGAACCCGGTGGTCAACCCCGTGCTGGTGTCGGTGATCGTCATCGTCACCGTGCTGCTGGCAACGCGCACCCCTTACGACACGTACTTCGAAGGCGCCAAGTTCGTTCACTTCCTGATCGGCCCGGCCACCGTGGCGCTGGCCGTGCCGCTGTACGGCCAGATCGCGCGGCTGCGGCGCCTGTGGCTGCCGATCGGTGTGGCGCTGCTGGTGGGCTCGGTGGCAGCCATCGTCTCGGCCATCGGCATCGCGTGGGCGCTGGGCGGCTCGCACGAGCTGATCATGTCGCTCGCGCCCAAGTCGGCCACCATGCCCATCGCGATGGGCGTGGCCGAGAAGATCGGCGGCCTGCCGTCGCTGGCCGCGGTGGCGGCGGCCGTCGCAGGCATCTCGGGCGCGATCATGGCAACCGGGTTGTTGAACCTGCTGCGCATCAAGGAGCCGGCTGTGCGCGGCTTTGCGGTGGGCATGGCGGCGCACGGCATCGGCACGGCGCGGGCCATTCAGGTGAATGAAACCGCCGGGGCGTTCTCGGCGTTGGCGATGGGGTTGAACGGCATTGCGACGGCGTTGCTGGTGCCGTTGCTGGTCAAATTGCTGGGCGCCTGACGCTGCTTACATCGCCCGCGTCTTGCCTGCAGAGACAGCGAACGAACAACTGCCAAGGAGAAACACGACCATGTCCGAATACACCGCAGAAGTCTTGTGGGAGCGAGGCGACCAGGATTTTCTGGCGAACACCTACAGCCGCAGGCATGCGCTGCGCTTTGACGGCGGGGCGGAATGGGCGGGCTCTTCGTCGCCGCATGTGGTGCCGCTGCCGTTCTCCGACGCGTCGGCGGTGGACCCCGAGGAGAGCTTTGTGGCGTCGCTGTCGAGCTGCCACATGCTGTGGTTCCTGACGATGGCGGTGAAGCGCAAGTTTTGCGTCGACCGGTATTTCGATGCGGCCACCGGCGTCATGGAGAAGAACGCCGAAGGCAAGATGGCCATGACCGTGGTCACGCTGCGGCCGGAGGTTTCGTTTTCGGGCGAGAACCTGCCGACGCGCGAGCAGATCGCGCACATGCACCACCGGGCGCATGAGGAGTGCTTCATTGCGAACTCGGTGAAGACCGAGGTGCGGTGCGAGCCTGTTTATCGGGTGTAGCTGCGAGGCTGAGCGGCGAGGGCGCTTGGTGTACCGGTGTTCAGGGCGTGTGCGCAGGGCACCGGGATGCGCATTGACGGCGTTCGGCCGCTGATGGCGACGACTTACAGTCGTTCAGTCGGTCGCAATGTCCCGGTCTGCTGCGATGAGTGCTTGGGGGCCCTGAGCGAAAGTTGAAACTCCTCCGAGGCGGATGTCGTCAGTGCCAGTCGGATTGGAGCATCGCCGCAAACGCTCGAAGCGGTCATCTCACTCAGCCTGCTGCGCGCAGATTGAAGCGTGTTGTCGCCATCATCCTGATGTTTTTGGATGCGTTGATGGATGGGGTGTGCAGCACGCGCATGTCCATCAGAAAAACATCGCCGGCCCGCCCTGACATCTCGACGACCTCCGTGTTGGATGTGCTCAGAACAGCTTCCAGATCAGTTGGCGTTTTCAACGCGCCGCGAAGCATGCGGGCCACCTCGCCCTCCAGGCGATGCGAACGCGCCAGTGCCAAGGTCGCACCTGCGTGTTGCGCAACGTCGTCGATCAGGTAGAAGGCCTGGATGCCGGGAATCTCATCGCCCGGCTTCGACGCGATATCAACGTGCCAGTTCAGATTGCTCGAAGACCACCGTCCCTGACGAGGAAGGGACAGCAGGAGCTGCGAGCCTTGCCCGACCTGAGGAGTCATGCCGGTGAGGCCAACGATTGCACCGCGAATTTCCGGGGTGTTCAGGGCCTCATCCAGATCTGCGATCTTGACGACCGAGGCCAGCTTTGCGATCTGCTGAAACGGCAGCAGCTCGTTCACCGAGCGGCCAACGCTTTTTCCGCCGGCCCAGATGCCCAGGCGCGCGAGTTCTCGAAGAATGCTTTCTTTGATCGGGTTCAGACGGGCCTTGGAGTGACCGCCGGTCACGCGCAAATATCCTTCGCGATGAAAGAAGTCGAGCTCCGACTGTTTGAAAGCTTTGCCTGTCATGCAATGAGCGCGGCAGGCAGAACAAATATCGGCAGTGTCACAACCGCGTAGTACATGTCTACCTTCTCCTAAAGACGGCCTCAGTCACCGCCGCTGCAGCCTCGGATTCTTCGCAAACAACTCCGCCGCCCAATCCACAAACGCCCGCACCTTCGCACTCAAGTGCCGGTTGGGCGGGTACACCACATGAATCGGCAGCGGGTCGCGGCTCCAATCCGCCAGCACTTCGACCAGCTCGCCGCTTTCCAGATGCGGCTCCGCCATGAAGGTGATGCACTGCGAGATGCCGAACCCCCCGAGCACCGCCGCCATGTGGGCGTTGCTCTCGTTCACCGACACGCGGTACGGCCCGTTCAGCTCGATGCGCTCGTCGCCCTTGTGAAACTCGTGCGGGTAGATGCGCCGCGTGCTGCCCGAGAAGTAGCTCACCACGGTGTGGCGCTTCTCGATGTCGTTGGGATGGGCGGGCATGCCGTAGCGCTTGATGTAGGCGGGGGAGGCCACGGTCACGAAGTGCAGGGTGCCGATGCGCCGGGCCACCAGCGACTGGTCGCTGAGTTCGCCTGCGCGGATCACGCAGTCGACGTTGTCGCTGATGAGGTCAACGGTGCGGTCGCTGACGCCCAGGTCGACCTGGATGTCGGGGTAGCGGTCGCAGAAGCTCGCCAGGTTGGGCAGGATGATCTGCCTGGCCACCGAGGTGCCCACGTCGATGCGCAGCCGCCCCGTGGGGCTGGCCTGCGCATTGGTCATGCTGGCCTCCATGTCGTCGAAGTCGTTCAGGAGGCGGGCGGCGCGTTCGAAGTACGCCGCGCCGTCGGGCGTGACGGTCACGCGGCGCGTGGTGCGGTTGAGCAGCTTCACGCGCAGGCGCGATTCCAGCGCCTGGATCTGCTTGGTGACCGTGCCTTTGGGCAGGGCGAGTGAATCGGCGGCACGGGTGAAGGTGCCGGCTTCCACGACGCGGACAAAGATCCGCATTGCCTGGATCTGATCCATTGAATGCCTGTTCTGGAACCCGGCCCACGCCGGAGGGAGGCGGATTCTCACACAGCGAGCCCGACCCCCCGTGGCATATGGATTGTTAGCCGTTTGGAAACAGAGTGGGGTCAGGTTGCCTGTTTCATATCGAACGGTGCGCCTTATATTTCAAACATCGCCCATCCCCCTGAGGTCGCCCATGTCACCCGTTCCATCGTCCCGTTCTGCCGAAGCTGCCGCTGCTGCCGCCGCGGTGCAGGGCGTGGAAGCCGATCTGCTGATCGAACTGCCCGGTCGCGAACCGGTGGCCGCCCGTGTCTACGGGCAGCGCGCCAAGGGCGACACGGCACCGCTGGTGCTGCATTTCCACGGCGGCACTTTCGTGTGCGGCGGCCTGGACAACGGCCGCAACGTGGCCCGGCTGCTGGCCGGTTCGGGTGCGGTGGTGGTCTCGCTGGCCTACCCGCTGGTGCCCTTTCCTGAGCCCATCGAAGTCGGCTATGCCGCCCTCGAATGGCTCTACAAGCAGCGCACCAAGCTGGGCGGCAAGGGCTCGCTGGTCTATCTGGCGGGCGAGGAAGCCGGGGGCAACCTGGCCGCCGCGGTGGCGTTGATTGCCCGCGACCGGGCCCATCCGCCGCTGGCAGGCCAGATCCTGCTGTCGCCCATGCTCGACCCCTGCGCGGGCACCGCGTCGCTGCGCAGCGCAACCAACGACGAGGCCGAGTGCCGCTGGGCCACCGGCTGGCAGAAGTACCTGAGTTGCCCATCGAACGCGATGCACCCGTATGCGGTGCCCAGCGGTTCGCTGCGCCTGGCGGCCCTGGCACCGGCCCTGGTGCTGGTGGGGCAGGACGACGCGATGCGCGACGAAGCCATGACCTTCGCCGGCCGGCTGCGCGCAGCCGGCATCGAGGTCACCAGCAACGTGCTGCCCGGCGCGGCGAACTGGCCCAAGGCGCTGTACGACCCTGAAAACGCAGGGTGCAGGGACTGCGCGGCCAATGTGCAGCAGCACTTTCGCGAGTTCTTCAGGGCCACAACGCCACCTGCTGCGCCAGCTCCTGTGCCGCCTCCCGCGGCGCCCGAGCCCAGCTAGACCCGCAAGAGTCAGCACCGCCCACTGACAGCCGCCGCCTCCCCTGAGGCGGGCGTCCGGCCCCTCTTTTCCCCGAAATCCGCCTCCTGTCGCCAAAAGCGACGGGGTGGCCTGTTGCATCCCAAAAAGTCATCGAGAAGGACGAAACATCATGTCGAACAACGAACAACACCCGCTGTCTTCCGCCGCCCGCAAGGGCCTGTGGCCCGCCGTGACCGGCCTTACCGCGCTGCTGGCGGTGGCCGCAGCGGTGGTGGGCATGTACAGCTTCAAGGCCGAAGCCACCGCACCGGTGGCGGCGCAACAGGGCACGCCGGTGTCGGTGGCCACCGTGGCGTCGAGCGAGGTCAACGCCTGGGACGAGTTCTCGGGCCGGCTCGAGGCGGTCGAACGCGTCGATGTGCGCTCCCGGGTGGCCGGCGCCGTGCAGGCGGTGCACTTTCGGGAAGGCGCACTCGTCAAGCAGGGCGACCTGCTGATCACCATCGACCCCGCACCGTATGCCGCTGAAGTGGAGCGTGCCGAAGCGCAGGTGGCCTCGGCGCAAGCCCGCCAGGCCTTCAGCCGCAGCGAGCAAGAACGTGCCCGCCGCCTCTGGGACGAGCAGGCCATCGCGCAGCGCGAACTGGACGAGCGCGTCAACGCCGGTCGCGAAGCCGAAGCCAACCTGCGCGCCGCACAGGCGTCGCTGCAGACCGCACGCCTGAGCCTGGGCTACACCCAGGTGCGGGCGCCGGTGTCCGGCCGCATCGGCAAGCTCGAAGTGACGGTGGGCAACCTCGTCGCCGCGGGCCCCGGCGCACCGGTGCTGACCACGCTGGTGTCGGTGAGCCCGATCTACGCGAGCTTCGACGCCGACGAGCAGGTCGTCACCCGCGCCCTGAAGGACCTGCCTGCCAACGCCGGCGCACGCGGCCAGATCGACAGCATTCCCGTGCAGATGGGCACCGCCGGCCTGGAGGGCACGCCCTACACCGGCAAGCTTCAGTTGATCGACAACCAGGTCGATGCCCGCAGTGGCACCGTGCGTGTGCGCGCCTCGTTCGACAACAAGGACGGCGCGCTCATCCCCGGCCAGTTCGCCCGCATCCGCATGGGCCAGGCGCGCAACGACACCGCGCTGCTGGTGAGCGAACGCGCCATCGGCACCGACCAGAACAAGAAGTTCGTGATGGTCGTGGGTGAAGACAACAAGGCGGCCTACCGCGAAGTGGCGCTCGGTGCCTCCATCAACGGCCTGCGTGTCGTGAGCAAGGGCCTGAAGGCGGGCGATCGCGTGGTGGTCAACGGCCTGCAGCACATCCGCCCGGGTGCGCTGGTGGTGCCGCAGCAAGTGACCATGGACGCCAAGGCCGACCCTGCCAAGCAACAACAACCGGAACGCGTGGCGGAAGCCGCGAAGTCCTGAAACCGGAGGGGAGTGCACCAGCGCTCACCGGAGAACCAACATGAATCTCTCTAAATTTTTCATCGACCGGCCGATCTTTGCCGGCGTGCTGTCGCTATTGATGCTGATAGCCGGCCTGATCGCGCTGCGCGGGCTGCCGATCTCGGAGTACCCGGAAGTCGCGCCGCCTTCGGTGGTGGTGCGCGCCACGTACCCGGGTGCCAACCCCAAGGTGATCGCCGAAACCGTAGCCACGCCGCTGGAAGAGCAGATCAACGGCGTCGAAGGCATGCTCTACATGGGCAGCCAGGCCACCACCGACGGCGTGATGACGCTCACCGTCACCTTCCGCCTGGGCACCGACCCTGACAAGGCACAGCAACTCGTGCAGAACCGCGTCTCGCAAGCCGAGCCGCGCCTGCCCGAGGAAGTGCGGCGCCTGGGCATCACGACCGTCAAGAGCGCACCCGACCTGACGATGGTGGTCCACCTCGTCTCGCCGAACAACCGCTACGACATCAACTACCTGCGCAACTACGCGGTGCTGAACGTGAAAGACCCGCTCGCGCGCATCGAAGGCGTGGGCCAGGTGCAGATCTTCGGCGGCGGCGACTACTCGATGCGCGTCTGGCTCGACCCGCAGAAGGTCGCGCAGCGCGGCCTCTCGGCGAGCGACGTGGTGGCTGCCATTCGCGGCCAGAACGTGCAGGCCGCGGCCGGCGTGGTCGGCGCTTCGCCGGGCCTGTCGGGCGTGGACATGCAGCTGTCGATCAATGCGCAAGGGCGCCTGCAGAGCGAAGAAGAGTTCGGCGACATCATCGTCAAGAGCGGCACCGACGGCGCCGTGACACGCCTGCGCGACATCGGCCGCCTGGAGATGGGCGCCGCCGACTACTCGCTGCGTTCGCTGCTCAACAACGACCCGGCCGTGGGCATGGGCGTGTTCCAAGCACCGGGCTCCAACGCGCTCGACATCTCGGCCAACGTGCGCAAGACGATGACCGAGCTCAACAAGAACATGCCCGAGGGCCTGGAGTACCGCATCGCCTACGACCCGACGCAGTTCGTGCGTGCGTCCATCGAGTCGGTGATCCACACGCTGCTCGAAGCCATCCTGCTGGTGGTGCTGGTGGTCATCCTGTTCCTGCAGACATGGCGCGCTTCCATCATTCCGCTCTTGGCCGTGCCGGTGTCGGTGATCGGTACCTTCGCGGTGCTGCACGTCCTCGGTTTCTCGATCAACGCGCTGAGCCTGTTCGGGTTGGTGCTGGCCATCGGCATCGTGGTGGACGACGCCATCGTGGTGGTGGAAAACGTCGAGCGCAACATCGAAGCTGGATTGACGCCGCGTGAAGCGACGTACAGGGCGATGCGCGAAGTTTCCGGGCCCATCATCGCCATCGCGCTGGTGCTGGTGGCCGTGTTCGTGCCGCTGGCTTTCATCAGCGGTCTCACGGGGCAGTTCTACAAGCAGTTCGCGGTGACCATCGCGATCTCGACGGTGATCTCGGCGATCAACTCGCTCACGCTGTCGCCGGCGCTCGCGGCGCTGCTGCTGCGCGGCCATGACCAACCCAAGGACGCGCTGACGCGCGGCATGGACAAGGCCTTCGGCTGGCTGTTCCGCGGCTTCAACAAGCTCTTCCATCGCGGCTCGGAGGCCTACAGCGGCGGCGTGAAGAACGTCATTTCGCGCAAGGCGCTGATGCTGGCGATCTACGTCGCGCTGGTCGCGGTGACCTTCGGCCTCTTCAAGGCGGTGCCCGGCGGCTTCGTGCCGGCGCAGGACAAGCAATACCTCATCGGTTTTGCCCAGCTGCCCGACGGCGCCACGCTCGACCGCACCGACGAAGTGATCCAGCGCATGGGCGAGATCATGAAGAAGAACCCGAACGTGGAAGACGCCATCGCCTTCCCGGGCCTGTCGATCAACGGCTTCACCAACAGCTCCAACTCGGGCATCGTGTTCGCCACGCTCAAGCCCTTTGCCGAGCGCAAGCGCGACGACCAGAGCGGTGGCGCGGTGGCCGGCCAGCTCAACGGTGCCTTTGCGAGCATCCAGGACGCGTTCATCGTCATGTTCCCGCCGCCGCCGGTGGCGGGCCTGGGCACCACGGGTGGCTTCAAGCTGCAGCTGGAAGACCGTGCCTCGGTGGGCTACGACCAGATGGACCAGGCGGTGAAGGCCTTCATGGCCAAGGCGCAGGCCGCGCCCGAACTGGCCGGCATGTTCACGAGCTGGCAGGTCAACGTGCCGCAGCTGTATGCCGACATCGACCGCACCAAGGCCCGCCAGCTCGGCGTGCCGGTGACGGACATCTTCGACACCATGCAGATCTACCTGGGCAGCCTGTACGCCAACGACTTCAACAAGTTCGGCCGCACGTACTCCGTGCGGGTGCAGGCCGATGCGCCTTACCGCGCCCGTGCCGAAGACGTGGGCCTGCTGAAGGTGCGCTCCACCTCGGGCGAGATGGTGCCGCTGTCTGCGCTGATGAAGGTGAATTCGACCTTCGGCCCGGAACGCGCCATGCGCTACAACGGCTACCTCGCGGCCGACATCAACGGCGGTCCGGCCCCCGGCTATTCGTCGGGCCAGGCGCAGGACGCGATCACCAAGATCGCGGCCGAGACGCTGCCCAAGGGCGTGAGCTTCGAGTGGACCGAGCTGACCTACCAGGAAATCCTGGCCGGCAACTCCGCCTTCCTGGTGTTCCCGCTGGCGATCCTGCTGGTGTTCCTGGTGCTGGCTGCCCAGTACGAGAGCCTGACGCTGCCGATCGCGATCATCCTGATCGTGCCCATGGGCATCATGGCTGCGATGGCGGGCGTATGGATATCGGGGGGTGACAACAACGTCTTCACGCAGATCGGGCTGATCGTGCTGGTGGGGCTGAGTGCGAAGAACGCGATCCTGATCGTGGAGTTCGCACGGGAGCTGGAGTTCGCCGGACGCACGCCCATCCAGGCCGCCATCGAAGCCAGCCGCCTGCGCCTGCGCCCGATTCTCATGACCTCGCTGGCCTTCGTGATGGGTGTGCTGCCCCTGGTGCTGTCGACGGGCGCGGGCTCGGAAATGCGCAAGGCCATGGGCGTGGCGGTGTTCGCCGGAATGATCGGCGTGACGGCCTTCGGCCTGTTCCTCACGCCCGTGTTCTATGTGCTGATGCGCCGCCTGGCGGGCAACAAGCCGCTGAAGCTGCATGGCGACGTGCCGCACGGCGACGACTTCGTGTCGGCCGAGCATCCGGCCGCACCGACCGGCGGCGGCGCGGGCTTGCACCCGGTGCCGGCTTCGCCGCGCCCTTCGCACGGCGCGCATGACTGATCGCGCAACCGATCGAGAAGAAAGTTCATCATGACATTCGCATTTCAACCTTGGGTTCGTCCGCTTCGCAACGCCTTGCTGCCGCTGGTGGCGGCCCTGGCGCTGGCCGGGTGCGCCACCGTGCCCTCCGGCGTGCCGCAGATCCAGACCACCGCCCAGTTCAAGGAGCAGGGCGCCACGCCGCCCGCCGGCTTCACGCGGGCGCTGCCTGCGGAAGCACAGGCGCGCGGCGCCTGGTGGCTGGCGTTCAACGACCCGGTGCTCAATGCGCTGGTCGAGAAGGCCGACGTCAATAACAACAACATCCAGGGCGCCGCGGCGCGGCTGGCCGAAGCCCGTGCGCTGGCTCGCAGCGCGCAGGCCGACCGGTTACCGCAGATCGGCCTGGGCGCCGGCGCCAACCGCGGCGCGGGGCTGGACAAGGCCACGGCCAGCACCCGGCCGGGCACGATGACCAACATCGGCGCCACCTTCTCCTACGAGCTCGACCTGTTCGGCCGCCTCTCGGGCGCCAGCAACGCGGCCAAGCTCGATGCCGCCGGCCGCGAAGGCCTGCTGCAGAGCACGCGCCTGGCGGTGCAGGCCGAAGTGGCGCAGACCTATCTGCAACTGCGCGCGCTCGACGCCGAACGCGCACTGATGCGCGAGACGGTCGAGGCCTACAGCGACACGCTGCGCCTCACGCAGCGGCGCCAGGCGGCCGGCGACATCGCCGAGCTCGACGTGGCGCGGGTGCAGACCGAGGTGTCGTCCACCGAATCGGATGCGCTGGCGCTCGACCGCCAACGCGCCCAGGTCGAGCACGCGCTCGCGGTGCTGGTGGGCGATTCGGCCTCCAGCTTCGGCCTGCGCACCGACGAATGGGCGACCGCGTTGCCGGCCATTCCGCCGGGCGTGCCGGGCACGGTGCTCACGCGCCGGCCCGACGTGTCGGCCGCGCAGAACGCGGTGCTGGCGGCGCAGGCCCGGGTGGGCGTGGCGCAGACCGCGTGGTTTCCCGATATTTCGCTGACCGGCGCGGCCGGCTATGCCTCGCCCGAGATCGGCGACCTCTTCAAGTGGTCGGCCCGCTCATGGGGCGTGGGCGCGCTGCTGTCGCTGCCGATCTTTGACGGCGGCCGCCGCGAGGCCGGGGTGCAGGGCGCCAATGCCCAGCTCGATGGTGCGATCGCCAGCTACCGCACGCAGGTGCTGGTGGCGTTCCAGGAGGTCGAAGACCAGTTGGCGGCCATCCGCATCCTGCAGGAGCAGTCGGTGGTGCAGGCCAAGGCGGTGTCGTCGGCGCAGCGGGCCACGAGCCTGTCGGACACGCGCTACCGCAACGGCTACATCAGCCAGCTCGACCTGCTGGATGCGCGTCGCAGCGAACTGCGCAATCGGCGGCAGGCGCTGCAGGTGAAGTCGGCGCAGTACCAGGCGACCGTGGGCCTGATCCGCGCCATCGGCGGCACGTGGGAAGTGCCGGCGGCGACCGCTTCGGCTACGGCGCCGCAGAAGGTAGCGACGCGCTGATCTTCTGCAGCTCCGCCACGCCCAGCGCCAGCGCGTTGGAGTGGCTGGTCTGCGGCCTGGACGCCGTGCGGTACACCCGGTAGTCGAGGGTGTCGGTGTGGCGGCCGTGGTCGAGGGCTTCGAGCAGCGTCCAGAAGAACTGGCCGGGCTCGCGCTCCTCGACCGCGAGCGCCAGGTCGTTGAGGGCTGGCATTTGGGGGGTGGTCGATGTGCGGTGGTGTGCATCGGTATACGAAAAAGCAGCGCCTTCGGATTCAGGCCGCCCGCCACTCGCACAGGCCATGCGTGACGGATGACGCACTTCGGCCGGCCGATTTCTCCGGGTCCGGTGCTCAACGACAATCCGCGCCATGAGTTCAACGGCGAAAAACGGGCCGGCGCGCTGCGTCATGGTCCTGGGTACCACCAGCGGCGCCGGCAAGAGCTGGCTGGCCACGGCGCTGTGCCGCTGGTATGCGCGGCGGGGCCTGAAGGTCGCGCCCTTCAAGGCGCAGAACATGAGCAACAACGCCCGCGTGGTCGATGGCGGCGAAATCGGCAGTGCCCAGTACTTCCAGGCGCTGGCTGCCAATGCGGTGCCCGAGGTGCGCATGAACCCGCTGCTGCTCAAGCCCGAGCGCGACACCCACAGCCAGGTCGTGTTGATGGGGCAGGTGAGCGAGGTGCTCTCCGCCTTGCCCTGGCGCGGCCGCAGCGAGCGCGTGTGGCCGCAGATCGCGCAGGCCCTGGACGAACTGCGCGCGGAAAACGACGTGGTGGTGATCGAGGGCGCGGGCTCGCCGGCCGAGATCAACCTGATGGCCAGCGACATCGTCAACCTGCGCGTCGCCCGCTATGCGGAAGCCCGCTGCCTGCTGGCCACCGACATCGACCGCGGCGGCGCCTTCGCCCACTTGTACGGCACCTGGGCGCTGCTGCCCGAGGCCGACCGCTCGCTGCTGCACGGTTTTGTGCTCAACAAGTTCAGGGGCGATGCCTCGCTGCTGTCGCCCGCGCCCGAGAAACTGCAGGCGCTGACCGGCGTGCCCACGGTCGCCACGCTGCCGATGTGGTGGCAGCACGGCCTGCCCGAGGAAGACGGCGTGTTCGACGACCGGAGCCGCGCCAGCGGCACGGTGACGAAGACCGTGGCCGTGATCGCCTATCCACGCATCAGCAATCTCGACGAATTCCAGTCGCTCAAGAACGTGCCCGGGGTGCGCCTCGTCTGGGCGCGCACGCCCGCCGACGTGGCCGGCGCCGACTGGATCGTGCTGCCCGGCTCCAAGCACACCAGCGGCGACCTGGCCTGGCTGCGCGCGCAGGGGCTCGACCGTGCCGTCGCGGAGCATGCCGCGCGCGGCGGCGTGGTGCTGGGCATCTGCGGCGGCCTGCAGATGCTGGGCGAGGCGCTTGTCGATCCGCACGGCATCGACGGCAATGCGCCGGGCCTCGGCCTGCTGCCGCTGGTGACGGTTTTCGAGCGCGAGAAAACGGTGTGTCACCGCGCGGCCACCTTCGGCACGCTGGCCGGCGACTGGGCCGCGCTGTCGGGTGTGCCGATGGCCGGCTACGAAATTCACCACGGCCAGACCGCCGCCCACCCCCAGATGGCGCACGACGGCCATGCCGTGATGCCCGAAGGGCTGGCCTGGCAGAACGCGCGCGGCAATGTGCTGGGCCTGTACCTTCATGGCCTCTTCGAGGACGCCACGGTGCTGCATGCGCTGTTCGGCGCCGCGGCGCCCACGCTGGACAGCACTTTCGACGGCCTGGCCGACTTCATCGACACCCATTTCGACGCCGGCGTGCTTGCCGGGCTGATTGCATGAACCCAACGATTCCTTCCATTTCCGACATCGCCGATGCCGCGCTGGCTGCAAGGCTGCAGAGCGCCATCGACAACAAGACCAAGCCGCTGGGCGCGCTCGGCAAGCTCGAAGCATTGGCGCTGCGGATCGGCACCATCCTGGGCAGCGAAGCCCCGGTGCTCGAGGCGCCGCAGATGCTGGTCTGCGCCGGCGACCACGGCCTGGCGGCGCGCGGCGTCTCGGCGTTTCCGAGCGACGTGACCTGGCAGATGGTCGAGAACTTTCTGGCCGGCGGCGCGGCGGTGAGCGTGCTCGCGCGCCAGCACGGGCTGGCGCTGACGGTGGTCGATTGCGGCGTGCGGCGCGACTTTCAGCCGCGTCCGGGGCTGGTGTCGCGGCGAATCGCCGCCGGCACGGCCGATGCATCGGCCGGCCCGGCCATGACGGCCGCGCAGTGCGCGCAGGCCATCGCCAACGGAAGGGAGGTGGTGCACCTGCTGCCGGGCAATGCCTTGCTGCTCGGCGAGATGGGCATCGGCAACAGCTCGTCGGCCTCGCTGCTGCTGTCGCGGCTCGCGCGCCTGGACATCGGCGCCTGCACCGGCGCCGGCACCGGCCTGGACGCCGCGGGGCTCGCGCGCAAGCGGGAAGTGCTGGGCGAAGTGCTGGCTTTGCATTCGGCCGCCACCGCGCCGCTGGACGCGCTGGCTGCGTTCGGCGGTTTCGAAGTTGCCACGCTGGTCGGCGCGGTGCTGCAGGCGGCCGAGGAGCGTCGCGTGATCGTGGTCGACGGCTTCATCGCCAGCTCGGCGGTGCTGGTCGCGCAGGCGCTGCAGCCGCATGTGACGCAGCGCTGCGTGGCCGCGCACAGTTCGGCGGAGCCCGGCCATGCGCTGCTGCTCCAGCACCTGGGGCTGGAGCCCCTGTTGCATCTGGACCTGCGCCTGGGCGAAGGCTCGGGCGGCGCGCTGGCCTGGCCGCTGCTCGAATCGGCCTGCCTCATCCTGCGCGAGATGGCGAGCTTCGAGGCGGCGGGCGTCTCGCGCAAGGACGCATGAGCCGCCGGGCCGCTTTCAACGCGAATGCCGCAGCGCGGCGCACGGAGGTTGCGTTGTGCGCGTGACGAACGGCGTTCGCCACTTTTTGCTGGCACTGCAGTTCTTCACCCGCGTGCCGGTGACGGGCGCGCTCGCGGCGTGGGTCGGGTTCAGTCCGCAAATGCTGCGTGCGAGCGCGGCGCACCTGCCGGGCATCGGATGGCTGGTGGGCGGCGTGGCCGCGCTGGTTTTCGTGGGGGTCGGCGTCGGTTTGCAGAGCGTCGCGGGTGCCTTCGCCGCCGCCGTGCTGAGCACCGTCGCCACCGTGATGCTGACCGGCGCCTTCCATGAAGACGGGCTGGCCGACGTGGCCGACGGCCTGGGCGGCTCGGCCGATCGCGAGCGGGCGCTGGAAATCATGAAGGACTCGCGCATCGGTGCCTTCGGCGCGGTGGCGCTGGTGCTGGCGCTGGGCCTCAAGTTCGCGCTGCTTGCCACGCTGGCCGGGCGCGGGCTGGAGGCGGCGGCCGTGGCCATCGTGGGCGCGCATGTGCTGTCGCGGCTGGCGCCGCTGTTCCTGATCCGCTGGCTGCCCTACGTGGGCGACAGCGGGGCGAGCAAGGCGAAGCCGCTGGCCGACGCGATCAGCGGCGGCGCGCTGGTCATTGCGGTGCTGTGGTCGCTGCCGGCGGTGGCGCTGCTGCTGTGTGCGCACGACGTCGTGCATGTGGCTGCGGCGCTGGTGGCGGTCGTTCTCGTGGCGGGGTGGATGGCGCGGCTGTTCATGCGGCGCCTTCAAGGCTTCACCGGTGACGGATTGGGCGCCACCCAACAGGTCTGCGAGCTCGCGATCTACCTCGCGCTGGCCTGGCAGGCATGAAAAAGCTCTGGCTGCTGCGCCACGCGCCGGTGATGGCGGAGCCCGGGCTTTGCTATGGCGCCACCGACCTCGAAGCGCACACCGATGCCACGCTGGCCGCCGCGCAACGCATCGCGCCCTTGCTGCCCGCCGGCATCGCGCTGCGCAGTTCGCCGCTTCGGCGCTGTACCGCCCTTGCCGACGCCATCGCGGCACTGCGCCCGGACTTGGCGGTTCAGCACGATGCCCGCATCGCCGAGATGGATTTCGGTGCCTGGGAAGGGCGCCCGTGGTCCGCCATCGCGCGCGAAGACTTCGACGCGTGGACCGGCAACTTCTCCGAAGCTCTCGCCGGCACCCGCGGCGAGAGCGTGCGCGCGTTCATGCAACGTGCGGCCGACGCGCGCGACGAGTGGCTGGCGGGCGAGGGCGATGCGCTCTGGGTCACGCATGCCGGCGTGCTGCGCGCGGTGACGCTGCTGCAGCGCGGCATCCGCTGCCCGGCAACCGCTGCGGAATGGCCCGCCGGCGAACTCGCATTCGGCGGCTGGCTGACTTTCGAGCAGCCTTCAGGCGAATGACATTGGGCGATGGCCGTGCCTGCGCGCCGTCTGTCGCTGCAGGGCTTTGCGCCTCCATCACTGGAAGCGTAGTGCGGTAGCGCGGACGGGCGTTCATGGTGGCCGCACCTCGCGAACAGGGCCTGTCAACTCAGTTTTTGGCGCGCCACTGCTCCCGCCAGAGCTTGTCCAGCTGCGGTGCCAGGGCCTTCGGCGGCGCGCCCACCAGGCTGTTCTTGCCGTTGCGCTGCACCAGCCCGTAGACGCGGCCCGAGCCCTGGTCGTAGAGCGCGATGGCGTTGTTGTCGTGGCAGTCGTGCGGCTTGCAGAAGGCGTGCAGCACATAGCGGGTGCCTTCCACGGTCACCCATTGCGGCTCGGGCGCGGGGCCTTCGCGGCGTACCAGCCAGCGGTCGGTTTCGCGCGTGCCCAGCGCGGTGCGCCAGGCTTTCTGCATCGCGGGGCCCTGCGCCAGCGCGGCCGGGCTGCCCGTGGCCGGCGCCGCTGGCTTGGTGGTGGGCTCGGCCGGCGTCGCGGCGCGCACGGCGCCGTCGCAGCGCCAGTAGCGCTGCTTCATCAGGTCGGGGCCCAGTTGGCCCGCCACCGGTTTGGCGGCGTCCAGCGTGATCACCTGCCCGCGCGCTTCGCGGAAGACCAGGAAGTTCAGCGCGCCGGCCTTGTCCACCTCGCTCATCAGCGCCACATCGAAGTTCGCCGGCGGCTGGCTGTTGCCGAAAAAGCTCAGGGCCGTGTCGGGCGCCTGGCCGACCACGCGGCGCTTGCCGCTTTCGGCGATCAGGGTGTCCTGGCGCACTTGCAGCGTGGGCGCGGAGGCATCGGCGCACGACGTGGACCAGCGGCCACCGTAGAGCGCCATGGCCTCGGGCGACAGGCCTTTGTCACCCTGCTGCGACCACGCCGCCCCCGGGGCGAAGGCAGCGGCCAGCAGCAGGGCGGCGGCGAGGAGGGCGCCGGGGGTGGTCTTGGAGAGCGTCATGCGGTGTGGTGTTTCGGTCGGTCAGGCCGTTTTGGGGGCGGGTGTCTTGGGCTTGTAGTCGCAGTACGGGGCCACCGCGCATTCCCAGCAGCGCGGCTTGCGCGCCACGCAGATGTAGCGGCCGTGCAGGATGAGCCAGTGGTGCGCATGCAGACGGTACGCCAGTGGGACGCGTTTCTCCAGCTTGAGTTCCACCTCCAACGGCGTCTTGCCCGGTGCGAGCCCGGTGCGGTTGCCCATGCGGAAGATGTGCGTGTCGACCGCGATGGTCGCCTCGCCGAAGGCCACGTTCAGCACCACGTTGGCGGTCTTGCGGCCAACGCCGGGCAGGGCCTCGAGCTCGGCGCGCGTCCTGGGCACTTCGCCGCCGTGCAGCTCGACCAGCATGCGGCAGGTTTCGAACAGGTGCCTGGCCTTGCTGCGGTAGAGACCGATGGTCTTGATGTACTCCTCCAGCCCTTCGACACCCAGATCGAGGATTGCCTGCGGCGTGTTGGCCACCGGAAAGAGCTTGCGCGTGGCCTTGTTCACGCCCACGTCGGTGGCCTGCGCCGAGAGCAGCACGGCGGCCAGCAGTTCGAAGGGGGTGTCGTATTCGAGTTCGGTCTCGGGCGTGGGGTTGGCCGCCTGCAGGGTGGCGAAGAAGAGGGGAATGTTTTCTTTTTTCATGGGGTCGGGGGCGTCGCGCGCGTCTGGCCCGGGAGGCGCCGGCGGCGACAGGCGCAATATATCGTTGAAAGTCGATCGCCTTATGCAGCATTCATGCCCCCGGCTTTCGCGACAATGCCACCCAGAAAGTGAGACCTGCCATGCAATTCGCCTCCCGCCTCGACAACGTCGAAACCTCCGCCATCCGCGAACTTTTCAAGCTGCTCGGCAAGCCCGGCATCATCAGTTTTGCGGGCGGTTTCCCGGACAGCGCCATGTTCGACGTCGAGGGCCTGAAGGAGGCGAGCCAAAAGGCATTGAGCGAGGAGCCCGGCGCCGCATTGCAATACGGCGCCACCGAAGGCTACGAGCCGCTGCGCAGCCAGCTCAGCGCCTTCATGAAGACCAAAGGCGTCGATGTGGACCCCAGCGGCCTCATCGTCACCACCGGCAGCCAGCAGGCGCTGGACCTGCTGGGCAAGACCATGATTTCGCCCGGCGACAAGGTGATCGTCGAAGGCCCGACCTTCCTGGCTACCATCCAGTGCTTTCGCCTCTACGGTGCGCAGCTCATCAGCGCGCCCATCGACGCCAACGGCGTGAAGACCGACGAGCTCGAGAAGCTCATCGCCGAGCACAAGCCCAAGTTCGTCTACCTGATCCCTACCTTCGGCAACCCCAGCGGCGCGATGCTGACGCTGGAGCGCCGCAAGAAGGTGCTCGAACTTGCCGTGAAGTACCAGACGCTGATCGTCGAGGACGACCCCTACGGCGACCTCTATTTCGGCGAAGCGCCGCCGCCGTCGATCCTCGCCCTGAGCAAGGACGTGCCCGGCAGCCGCGAACTGCTCGCGCACTGCGGCAGCCTCAGCAAGGTGCTGAGCCCGGGCCTGCGCATCGGCTGGATGATCGCGCCGGCCGAACTGCTGGCCAAGGCGACCATGTGCAAGCAGTTCAGCGATGCGCACACCAGCACCTTCTCGCAGGCCACGGCCGCGCAGTACCTCAAGAGCGGCCGCATGCCCGGCACGCTGGCGCATGTGCGCGAGGTGTACGGCCAGCGTGCGCAGGCCATGGGCGCGGCGCTCCAGCGCGAGTTGGGCGACGCCGTGAGCTTCACGCAGCCGGCCGGCGGCCTGTTCTTCTGGGCGCGCCTGACGGGGGCCAACGGCAAGCTGGCCGATGCGAACGAGTTGGCCAAGCGCGCGATCGAGAAGCTCGTGGCCTTCGTGCCCGGTGCGCCGTTCTTCGCCGAAAAGCCCGATGTGGCCACGCTGCGCCTGAGCTTTGCAACGGCCGATATCGCGAAGATCGAAGAGGGCGTGAAGCGCCTCGGCCAGGCGCTGTAGGCCGTCAGGGCGAGTTCAGGGCGAGCGATGCAGGCGGGGCGCCGCCAGCAGGTCCAGGTTTTCTGAAATGGCCGTATCCACATTCGGATAGCGGCCCTTCATTTTCGAGAGCGTCATGATGGTCTGAAGCGCTTTCAGGTCCTTGACCGAGGGCGCTACCTTGATCTGCGCGATGGCTGCGGACGCGTTGCCTCCGTTGACCAATGCCATCACCTTGCTTGCCCAGTCGTTTGCGCGCGCCATGTCTTTCACCTGCTTTCCATAGAGCCGCCGACTGTACACACCAGAATCGGCCGGTCTACAGAGTTACGATCACCCATGAGAAAAACCTTTCAGCTTCATGTCGAGGGCAAGCACCCCGATCGTCTCGTCGAAGCCATCAAGCACGAGATCAGCAAGTACATCAAGCGCGAGCGCCGCCGCGACCTGCCCGAGGGCAACGACTTCTGGGACTTCGATTGCAAGTTCGGCGCTTCGTCCGAAACCGCAGAGATCGCCCAACTGCCAGCCATCAACAAGCTGATCGACGGCATCGTGAAAGAGGGCGGCAAGCAGTTCTACATCGAGATCCTGGCCAAGCCCGGCAAGCGCCCGCCGCGCCCGGCCGGCGAGCGGGCAGAACATCCGTCCGACGAAGACTAGAGAAGCGCGTTCGCGAGCAGCAGCCCGTGGCGCTGCTCGGCATCCTGCAACGAACGCGCGATCGACGGGTGCAGCCGCACCCCATTCTTCGACTGCGCATCCCGGCGCTTCAATCCGCCTTCGCCCGGCAGCCGCACCGGCTTCGCAGGGTCGATCGGCAAGTTGTCCCGGCACCTGGCCGCGACATGGTCCATCTGGCGCAGGAACGCCTCCTTGCCGCCGAAAGCATTGAGGTCGTGCAGCGTGATGTGCACTGTCGCACCCCAGCCCTCGGGCGGATCGGCCCGGCCGAAGCCGGCCAGCCCACCCGTCAGCGTCTCCACCAGCAACGCCATGCCGTAGCCCTTGTGGCCATGGCTCAGGCCGCCAACTGGCAGCAGCGTGCCCGGCGGCTGGTCGAACAGCACCTGCGGGTTGTTCGTCGGCTTGCCGGCCGCATCGATCAGCCACTCTTCGGCGAAGGTCTCGCCAGCGGCGCGCTTGCGATTGCTCATGCCGTTGGTGGTGATCGAGGCCGAGATGTCGACCATCACGCCGCCCTGCGACAGCGGAAAGCCCATTGCCAGCGGATTCGGCGTGAACACCGCCTGCGTGCCGCCGAAGGGCGCGACGCTGGCGCCGTTGGGGTCGGAGCAGGCCAGGAGCATCAGCATGTCTTCCTGCAGTGCGCGCAGCATGTAGACAGCGAGGCAGGCGATGTGGTGGCTGCGGCGGATCACCAGCGAGGCGGTGCCCAGTTCGCGGGCGCGCGGAATCAACAGGTCCATGCCCTGGTCCATGAGCCAGGGGCCGGGCAGGCGCTTGCCGTCCCACAGCACGGCGGCGGGGCGGTCCGACAGCACCTCGGGCGTGCCGTCGCGCGTCATGCCGCCCGATTCGACCGCTTTGACATAGTCGGCCAGCAGCGCGAGGCCGTGCGTGTCGTGGCCCAGCAGGTCGCCTTCGACCAGGGTGCGGGCAACGCTGTCGGCCATCGACGGCGCGAGGCCGGCCTTTTGCAACAGGGCGCTGCCGTAGTCCCTGAGCGCATCGGCGCGGTAGAGCGGGGCGTCAACTGCGGCAGGAGTCATTTCAGGACCTCCAGCAACCGGTCGAGCCCGCCTTCGTTGATGGCGACCATGGCCTGTTCGCGGACCTTCGGCTTGGCGTGATAGGCCACCGAGAGGCCGGCCTCGCCCATCATCGGCAGGTCGTTGGCGCCGTCGCCCACGGCGATGGTTTCCTGCGGCGAAATGCCCATGAGCGATGCCACTTCGAGCAGCGTGCGGCGCTTTTCGGCGCCGTCGCAGATGTCGCCCCAGCTCTGCGTCACCACTTCGCCGGTGAGTTTGCCGTCGGCTTCGTCGAGCAGGTTCGAGCGCGCGAAGTCGATGCCCAGCCGGTCCTTCACGCGGTTCGCAAAGAAGGTGAAGCCGCCCGACACCAGCAGCACCTTGAGGCCGGCCTTCTTGCACGCCGCGACCAGTTCGGTCGCACCGGGGTTGAGCTTCAACCGCTCGTCGTACACCTGCTGCAGCGCCTCGACCGGCACGCCCTGCAGCAGCGCCACGCGGCGGCGCAGGCTTTCCTTGAAGTCCTTGATCTCGCCGCGCATCGTGGCCTCGGTGATCGCGGCCACCTCGGCCTTCTTGCCGACGGCATCGGCGATTTCGTCGATGCATTCGATGTTGATCAGCGTGGAGTCCATGTCGAACGCGATCAGCTTGAAATCGGCCAGGGTCAGTGGCGGCTTCACGCGCTGGATCACGAGACAGGGAGAAATTTCTGTAGCGCTCATGCGGGGGCGGGTTCCTTGACGAGGGGTTGTCCGAGGCTTCGCAGCACATCGCGCACCATCTGCGCACGCTCCTTCGGCTCCTTGAGTTCGCGTTCGATGCGAAGCTTCTCGTTGCCGGCGAGCTTGATGTGCTTGTTCTTCTGCACCAACTGGATGATGGCCATGCCGTCGACCGGCGCGTCCTTCTTGAAGGTGATGTTGATGATGCCGGGCGCGGCATCGACCTTGACCACGCCGTAGGGCCGCGCGAGCACGCGCAGCCGGTGCGTGTCGATCAGCGTCTGCGCCTGCGGCGGCAGCTTGCCGAAGCGGTCGACGATTTCTTCCAGCAGGGTGTCGATCTGGTCGGGCGTCTTCGCGGTGGCCAGCTTCTTGTAGAACGACAGGCGCAGGTGCACATCGCCGCAGTAGTCGTCGGGCAAGAGGGCCGGGGCGTGCAGGTTGATTTCGGTGGTGACCGACAGCGGCGAGAGCAGGTCGGGCTCCTGCCCGGCCTTGAGGGCGCGCACAGCTTCGCTGAGCATCTCGTTGTAGAGCTGGAAGCCGATCTCCATCATGTTGCCGCTCTGGTTCTCGCCCAGCACTTCGCCCGTGCCGCGGATTTCCAGGTCGTGCATCGCGAGGTAGAAGCCCGAGCCCAGTTCTTCCATCTGCTGGATGGCGTCCAGCCGCTGGGCGGCCTGCTTGGTCAGGCCCTCGGTGTCCGGAACCATCAGGTAGGCATAGGCCTGGTGGTGCGAGCGTCCGACGCGGCCGCGCAGCTGGTGCAGTTGCGCGAGGCCGAACTTGTCGGCGCGGCTCATCACGATGGTGTTCGCGGTCGGCACGTCGATGCCGGTCTCGATGATGGTCGAGCACAGCAACAGGTTGTAGCGCTGCGCCACGAAGTCGCGCATCACGCGCTCCAGCTCGCGCTCGGGCATCTGGCCGTGGGCGACCGCGATGCGGGCCTCGGGCAGGATTTCTTCGAGCTTCTGGCGGCGGTTCTCGATGGTCTCGACCTCGTTGTGCAGGAAGTAGACCTGCCCGCCGCGCTTCAATTCGCGCAGCACGGCCTCGCGGATCACGCCGGTGCCCTCGTTGCGCACGAAGGTCTTGATCGCCAGGCGTCGCTGCGGCGCAGTGGCGATCACACTCAGGTCGCGCAGGCCCTCGAGCGCCATGCCCAGCGTGCGTGGAATCGGCGTGGCGGTGAGCGTGAGCACATCGACCTCGGCGCGCATCGCCTTCATCGCCTCCTTGTGGCGCACGCCGAAACGGTGCTCCTCGTCGATGATGAGCAGGCCCAGATTCTTGAACTTGATCGACGGCGACAGCAGCTTGTGCGTGCCCACCACGATGTCGATCTGGCCCTCGGCCAGCCCCTTCGCGGCGGCGGTGATTTCCTTGGCCGAGCGGAAGCGGCTCATCTCCGCCACCTTCACCGGCCACTTGGCGAAACGATCGACCAGCGTCTGGTAGTGCTGTTCGGCCAGCAGCGTGGTGGGCGCGAGGAACGCGACCTGCTTGCCGCCGGTGATGGCGATGAAGGCGGCGCGCAGCGCGACCTCGGTCTTGCCGAAGCCCACGTCGCCGCAGACCAGGCGGTCCATGGGCTGGGGCGAGATCATGTCCTGCACCACCGCGTGGATCGCGGCCTTCTGGTCGGCGGTTTCCTGGAAGCCGAAGTCGTTGGCGAACACCTCGTAGTCGGCAGCCGAATAGCGGAAGGCATGGCCTTCGCGCGCGGCCCGGCGGGCGTAGATGTTGAGCAGTTCGGCCGCCGAGTCGCGCACCTGCTCGGCGGCCTTGCGCTTGGCCTTTTCCCATTGGCCGGAGCCCAGCCGGTGCAGCGGGGCCTCGTCGGCGCTCACGCCGGTATAGCGGCTGATCTGGTGCAGCTGCGAGACGGGCACGTAGAGCGTGGCCTTGTCGGCGTACTCCAGGTGCAGCATTTCCTGCAGCAGGGGCTTGCCTTCGGCGTCGGCGCCCTGGCCCAGGTCCATGTGGACGAGGCCCCGGTAGCGGCCGATGCCGTGCGCGGTGTGGACCACCGGGTCGCCGACGTTCAGCTCCGACAAGTCCTTGATCAGCGCCTCGACGTCGCTGACCTGTTCCTGCTTCTTGTTGCGACGGCGCGTGGTGGGGGCGGTGGCAAACAGCTCGGTCTCGGTGACCAGGTCGATGCCTTGCTCGCGCCACGCGAAGCCCGAGGCCAGCGCGGCGGTGACGATGCCGATCTTCTCGTCGGTGGACGCTTCGAACTCGGCCAGCGAGTCGAAGGCCGGCGGGCTCACGCCACTGGCGCGGAGGAAGTCGAGCAGGCTCTCGCGGCGGCCGTCGCTTTCCGCAACCATCAGCACGCGGTGCGGCGTGGCGGCGATGTGGGCCTTGAGGCCGACCAGCGGGTCTTCGGCGCCGCGCACCACGGCGAAGGGCGGGAGCTTGTCGAATTCGGCGTAGGGCGTTTCGGTGTCGATATCGCCCCGGATCGCAAGCTGGGCATGCGGCTTGGCGCGCTGGTAGAACTGCTCGGCGTTGAGGAAGAGCGCCTCTGGCGGCAGCGCCGGGCGCTCCGGGTCGCCGCGCACCAGCCGGTAGCGCTCGTTCGCGTCCTGCCAGAAATGCTGGAACGCGGGTTCCAGGTCGCCGTGCAGCACCACGGTGGCGTCGGGGCCCAGGTAGTCGAACACCGTGGCCGTCTCGTCGAAGAACAGCGGCAGGTAGTACTCGATGCCGGCGGTGGCCACGCCGTTGCCCATGTCCTTGTAGATGCGGCTCTTGGTCGGGTCGCCCTCGAGCAGTTCGCGCCAGCGGCTGCGAAAGCGCGCGCGGGCGTCGTCGTCCATCGGGAACTCGCGGCCCGGCAGCAGGCGCACCTCTGGCACGGGGTAGAGGCTGCGCTGGGTGTCGGGGTCGAAGGTGCGGATGGAATCGATCTCGTCGTCGAACAGGTCGACGCGGAACGGCACCAGCGAACCCATGGGAAACAGGTCGATCAGGCCGCCGCGCACCGCGTATTCGCCCGGGCTCACCACCTGCGTCACATGGCTGTAGCCGGCCAGCGTGAGCTGGGCCTTGAGCTTGGACTCTTCCAGCTTCTGCTTGGCCTTGAAGTGAAAGGTGTAGCCGGCGAGGAACGCCGGGGGCGCGAGGCGGTAGAGCGCGGTGGTGGCGGGCACCAGCACCACGTCGGCCTCTTTCTGGCTGATGCGCCACAGGGTGGCCAGGCGCTCGCTGATCAGATCCTGGTGAGGCGAGAAGCTGTCGTAGGGCAGCGTTTCCCAGTCGGGAAAGAGGGCGCAGCGCAGGTCGGGCGCGAAGAAGGCGATTTCGTCGATGAGCCGCTGTGCGTCGTTGGCGTCGGCCGTGAACATCGCGGTGGCGCGGCCGGCGGCCTTCTCGCGCATGCCCAGCTGCGCAAGCAGCAGCGCATCGGCCGACAAGGGGGGACGCGGCAGCGTGAAACGCTTGCCCGCCGTGAGGTGGGGGAGGTCCATGGAACGCTTCGAAAAATGCAAGACACCCCGCGCCGGGCGGCGAGGGGTGTGCGGAGGGCAATTCTAGAATGGCGGCCCTTTCCCCGCTTGTCGGCCATCGGCCCGTGCCACATCCTCAATGTCTTCTTCCCGATTTTTCGTGCTGATTCCCTGCGCCGGCTCCGGCCACCGCGCGGGAGGCGTTCAGCCCAAGCAGTACCAGCGGCTCGCGGGGGCGCCGATGGTGGCGCACACGGTGGAGGCTTTTCGCGCGCTGGCCGGTCGTTTTGCGGGGCTGGCGGTGGTGGTGTCGCCGGACGACCGCGACGTGCAGGCCGCGCTGCCTCGCTTCCCGGGCGACGGCGAGTACCTGCTGCAAGTCGGCGGCCTGACCCGGGCGGCCACGGTGCGCAACGGCCTGGCGGCGCTGCGGCAAAAGGGCGCCGGGGCGCACGACTGGGTGCTGGTACATGACGCGGCGCGCTGCCTTGTCACGTCCACCCAGATCGAGGCGCTGATCGCCGCCTGCGAGCACGACGCCGTCGGCGGCCTGCTGGCGCACCGGCTGGCTGACACGCTGAAGGTGTCCTCGGCCGACAGCCGGGTTTCCCAGACCTTGTCGCGGGCCGACAAGTGGCTCGCGCAAACGCCGCAGATGTTCCGCATCGGCATGCTGCTCGACGCACTCGAGCGCGCGGGCGACGCGGTGACCGACGAGGCCAGCGCCATCGAATCCATCGGCCTCTCGCCGCTGCTGGTGCCGGGGAGCGGGCAGAACCTGAAGGTCACTTTTCCCGAAGATTTCGCAATGGCCGAGGCGGTTCTGCTCGGCCGCAAGAAAGCCATGCCATGACTGCAGCCTCCTTCAACATCCGTGTCGGCGAGGGCTGGGACGTTCATCAACTGGTGGCGGGGCGCAAGCTCATCCTGGGCGGCATCGAGGTGCCGCACACCACCGGCCTGCTGGGGCATTCGGACGCCGACGTGCTGCTGCACGCGATCACCGATGCGCTGCTGGGCGGCGCGGGCCTCGGCGACATCGGCCGGCACTTTCCCGACACCGACGCGCAGTTTCGCGGTGCCGATTCGGCGGTGCTGCTGGCCGAGGCGGCACGCCGCGTGCGCGAGGCGGGCTGGGAAATCGGCAACGTCGACAGCACCGTGATCGCGCAGGCGCCGAAGCTGGCGCCGCACATTCCGCTCATGTGCCAGCGCATCGCCGATACGCTGGGCATCGCGCGCGACCAGGTCAACGTGAAGGCCAAGACGGCCGAGAAGCTAGGCCCGGTGGGCGAGGGCCGCGCGATGGAAGCGCGCGCGGCGGTCCTGCTGCACCGCTGAGCGGCTTCCTTCCCGATTGATCAGCCGGGCTTCTTGCCCGGAATCTCTCCCGGCTTGGGCGTCGGCATGGCGCGCGGCATGCGGATGTGGGCCGCGAGCCCGCGCCCCGGCGTGCTGGTGAGCGCGAAGGTGCCACCCATGCGCTCGATGTTCTTCGCCACGATCGAAAGGCCCAGGCCCGCGCCCGCCGCCGAGGTGCGCGCCGCGTCGCCGCGGAAAAAAGGCTTGGTCAGCTGCGAGAGCAGGGCGGGTTCGACGCCCGCGCCATGGTCGCGCACCTTGATCAGCACCGCATCGTTGTTCGCCTGCGCCTGGATCGTGACGTCCGCCACGCCGGTGGACGGTGTCTTGCCGTAGCGCCGCGCGTTCTCGACCAGGTTGGAGATCACGCGCGTGAGCTCGACCTCGTCGCCCAGCACCCGCAGGTCGGGAGGAACCTCAACCTTGATGCTCATCTCTTCGTAGTCCTGCACGGCGTAGGTGCAGGCATCGACCACGTCGCGCAGCAGCACGGGCCGTGGGTCGACATGGTCGGGCCGGGCGTAGTCGAGGAACTTGTCGATGATGGCGTCGAGCTGGGCGATGTCGGCGGCCATGTGGTCGCGGGCATCTTCGTCGGCCACGCTCATCTCGGTTTCGAGTCGAAGGCGCGCGAGCGGCGTGCGCAGGTCGTGCGAGATGCCGGCCAGCATGATGGCGCGGTCCTGCTCGATCTTGGCAAGCTGGTCCGCCATGCGGTTGAAGCCGATGTTGACCGCGCGGATCTCGTTGGTGCGGGCGCGCTCGTCGAGCCGGTGCGCCTCGTATTCGCCTTCGCGCACCTGCATGGTGGCACGCGACAGCTGCTTGAGCGGCAGGTTGATGAGCCGCGTGATCAGCGCCGCGCCCGCCAGAGAGAGCGCCATGGCGGTGCTGAGCCACACCAGCCAGGTGCGGCCGCCCACGCGGCTGAAGCGCGTCGGGTCGAGCAGCAGCCAGTAGGTGTCGCTCTCGATGGTGAAGCCGATCCAGAGGCCCGCCTCGTCGTTGACGCGGCTGGCCACCGTGGTGCCTTCGCCGAGCTGGTCGATCAGCTCCTCGGTCACGCGTTGATCGAGCGCGCCGCTGGTGTAGGGCTGGAAGCGGTCGTTGGGCTCGCGCGGCAGGATGCGCACGCCCTCCTGGTCGGCCAGCGTCTTGATCAGCGACACCCGGGTGATGGCGTCCGAATACACCAGCGCCGCGCGCGTGAGGTTCACGAGCGAGGCGATCTGGTGGGCGGTTTGGATGGCGCGTGGCTCGTATTCGAGCGAGCGGAAAGTCTGCAGCCAGGCGACCGTACAGCCGATCAGCAGCAGCGCGAGCAGGAAGAAGGTGCGCCAGAAAAGGCTGAAGCCCAGTTTGAGGCCGGGGCGGCGGTCACGCGCCGCGCTGGCCTCCAGCGGGCTCGGCATCGTGACCTGTGCGCCGTCCTCCTGCGCCTGGCCGTGTCTGGCGGGTTGGCCGATGGCCACCTTTCAGCGTCGGCTCAGGCCGTGCCGTCCGGCACGAACACGTAGCCCACGCCCCAGACGGTCTGGATGTAGCGCGGCGCCGCGGCGTCGGACTCGACCAGCTTGCGCAGGCGCGAGATCTGCACGTCCAGGCTGCGGTCGAAGGGTTCGAACTCGCGGCCGCGGGCCAGCTGGGCGAGCTTTTCGCGCGACAGCGGCTGGCGGGGGTGGCGCACCAGCGCCTTCAGCATCGCGAACTCGCCGGTGGTCAGCGAAAGTTCTTCGCCGTCCTTCTTCAGCGTGCGCGAGCCGAGGTCGAACGCGAAGGGGCCGAAGGTGACGGTCTCGTTCTCGGTGGAGGGCGCGCCGGGCGCTTCCAGCGGCGGACGGCGGCGCAGCACGGCGTGCACGCGGGCCAGCAGTTCGCGGGGGTTGAAGGGCTTGCCGAGGTAGTCGTCGGCGCCGACTTCGAGGCCGACGATGCGATCCACGTCTTCACCCTTGGCGGTGAGCATGATGATCGGCGTACGGTCGTTGGCGGCACGCAGTCGGCGGCAGACCGAGAGGCCGTCTTCGCCGGGCATCATCAGGTCGAGCACGATCAGGTCGACCGTGTCGCGCAACAGGATGCGGTTGAGCGCCTTGCCGTCCTCGGCCACGATCACTTCGAAGCCTTCCTGGGTCAGGTAACGGCGAAGGAGATCACGGATGCGGGCGTCGTCATCGACGATCACGATCTTGTCAGTGCGAGCGGGAACTTGAGTCATTTCTACAACGTTGAATTTGTAACAGCGCTGATTCTGAAGGCGTTAGCTGCCCACAGAGCCGGATTTGCCGATGGTTTGACACTAAGTTACAAAACTTGCGGAAGCACGCCCTCTGGTCATCCAGCGTTAGCGCGGAGGTGGCAAAGTTCCCGGGCCTTATGACAAATGCTCAATGAGATCTCACTTTCTTGCGTTGCCATTGTTGATTGCGTGCACCTGCAGCCCGAGCTGGGCTGTGTCGGGTGGTTTCCTGAGGATCGGCGAGGTCCGCCGAAGTGAAGTGCGCGAGGCGGTGGCCGCGCACCGCGCGGCCAAGCGCGAGGAAGTCCGTCGCGAGGAGGCCGCCGCTGGCCGACGTCTGACGGCAGAAGAGTTGTTCGAACTCCGGCAGCAGGTGCGAGGCCAATGGACACCCCCCCGCATGGGCGCGCTTTCGAATTCGGCAGAATCGCAGCCAGCCGAGCGAATCGCGCCGGCACCGATGCCCGCGCCGCCCGTTCGCTGACCGCGCCGCGCAGCCAACGCCCTTGAAGGCGTGGGTGCGGGTGTTTTCTCGCATCAACCTGGGAGTCTCCTGTCTTGAAAAAATCCATCCAACTGCTCGCCGTGTGCGCCGTCATGGTTGCCGCCGGCGTTGCATCCGCCCAAACCGTGGTCACCCCTGCACCGCAGAACGTGCTGCAGCTCATGGCCTCGGGGACCGTTGAAGTCCAGCAGGACATGCTGAGCATGACGCTCGTGACCACGCGCGACGCGACCGATGCGGTCACCGTGCAGACGCAGCTCAAGGCCGCATTGGACGCCGCGCTTGTCGAAGCCAAGAAGAATGCGCAGCCGGGCCAGTTGGACGTGCGCACCGGCAACTTCAGCCTTTCGCCGCGCTACACCAAGGACGGCAAGATCAACGGCTGGCAGGGCTCGACCGAGCTGGTGCTCGAGGGCCGCGACTTTCCGCGCATCACGCAGACGGCCGGCCGCATCAGCACGCTCAGCGTGGGCAACGTCGGCTTTGGCCTCAGCCGCGAGCAGCGCGCCAAGACCGAGGTCGAGGCGCAGAACATCGCGATCGAGAGCTTCAAGCAGAAGGCCAACGAGCTGGCCAAGGGCTTCGGCTTCAGCGGCTACACGCTGCGCGAGGTGTCGGTGAACGCGAACGACAGCGGCCCGATTCGCCCGCGCATGATGGCCGTGCAGGCCAAGTCGTACTCGGCGGATTCGGCTGTGCCGGTCGAAGCCGGCAAGACCAGTGTGGTCGTGAGCGTGTCGGGATCGGTGCAGCTCAAGTAGGGCGGCCCGCGCCGCCTCCATGGGAGGTGGCGAATTGCATGCCGCGAAGCGGTATGAAAGAAAAGCCGGGAGGCCTGGTTATTGAGCGGTCCAGCCGCCGTCCATTTGCCAGGCCACGCCGCGCACCTGGTCGGCCGCCGGCGAGCACAGGAAGACCGCAAGGCCGCCCAGCTGCTCGACCGTCGTGAATTGCAGCGAAGGCTGCTTTTCCCCCAGCAGCTCGTTCTGCGCCTGCGTGGCCGAGAGGCCTTCGCGCGCCGCGCGGTCGTCGATCTGCTTTTGCACCAGCTGCGTCAGCACCCAGCCGGGGCAGATCGCATTGCTGGTGATGCCCGTGGTCGCGGTCTCCAGCGCCACCGACTTGGTGAATCCGACGATGCCGTGCTTTGCCGCCACGTAGGCCGACTTTTGTGCCGAGGCGACCAGCCCGTGAGCCGATGCGACATTGATGACGCGGCCCCAATTGGCCTCTCGCATCGCCGGAATCGCCAGGCGCGTCGTATGGAATGCGCTGGTGAGGTTGATCGCGATGATCGCGTCCCAACGTTCGACCGGAAAGTCTTCCACCTTGGCGACATGCTGGATGCCGGCGTTGTTCACGAGGATGTCGACGCGGCCGAACTTCGACGCGGCGAACTTCATCATGTCTTCGATTTCGGCGGGCTTGCTCATGTCGGCGCCGTGGTACTCGGCACGCACGCCGAGCGCTTCGATAGCGGCCTTGGGCGTTTGGGAATCGCCGAAGCCGTTGAGCACGATGTGAGCGCCTTGTTGCGCGAGCGCTTGGGCAATGGCAAAGCCAATGCCGCTGGTGGACCCCGTGACAAGCGCGGTTTTGCCTTTGAGCATGTAGATCAATCTCCGGATGAATTAGGATGCAACGAGACCATTATCCGCACCAGGACGCCCCCCGTTTTCATGACCGAACCGACGCTGCATCACGTGGCATGCGATGACGCCCAGGGCGGCCATCGCATGGCTTATTGGCAATGGGGCGATGCGCGCAGTGCGCATGTCGTGATCTGCGTGCACGGACTCACACGGCAAGGGCGCGACTTCGACGCGCTGGCCGAGGCCATCGTGGCGCGCGCGGGCGGTAACGTGCGGGTGGTCTGTCCGGATGTCGTGGGACGCGGGCGCAGCGACTGGCTTCGCGACCCGGCTTTCTATCAAGTGCCCGTCTATGCCGCCGACATGGTCGCGCTGATGGCGCAACTGCAGCGCGAGCAGGCCATCGACACGCTGGATTACTTCGGCACCAGCATGGGCGGACTCATCGGCTTCGTGCTGGCGGGCCACAAGGAGCTGCCGCTGCCGCGACCGGTGCGCCGCTTCATCGCGAACGATGTGGGCCCGACGATCGAGCCGGTCGCTTTGCAGCGGATCGCGGCCTATGTGGGGCAGGGCGGCCGCTACGGCAGCGTGCAGGAAGCGGCCGACGCCATGTGGGCGCTGTCCACCACCTTCGGGCCGCACACGCCGGCGCAATGGCTGGCACTGTCGCGGCACATGGTGGTGCCGGCCTCTCAGCGAACGGCCGACGGTGCCGCCAAGGTCGAAGCCGGTGCCGACGACGCCTCGGATTCTTGGATGCTTCACTACGACCCGGCCATTGCCGTGGCGCTGCGCGCCATCACGCCCGAGGCGGCGGCACAGGGCGGCGCGATCATGTGGAGCCTGTACGACGCCATCGGCGCACGCACCCTGGTGACGCGGGGCGCCGAGTCCGACCTGCTGTCTCGCGGCACGGCCCTGGCCATGACCGAGCGCGGCCCGAAGGCGACGCTGATCGAGTTCGAGGGAGTGGGCCACGCGCCGACTTTTGTCGATCCCGCGCAGGTTGCCGTGGTCACCTCCTTTCTGTTCGATTGAGCGGGTAGCAAAGCGTGAAGCGCGAGTCCTCGAGTCTGCAGACGGCGCCCCTGTCCGACATGGGCGTGGTCGACTATCCGTTGTCCGCCGCAACGGCCGACCGTACGCCGGTCATCGAGAACATGCTTGCGCGTGCCCGTGCGTTCGCAGAGCCGCTGATCGCCGATGAAAAACTCGACACCGGCGAGAACACGCTGGCGCATGCCGATGCGGTGGCCGCCATCGTTGCCAAGATGGGCGGCTCCGAGGCGATGCAGGCGGCGAGCTACCTGGTCTATTCCTGCCAGCACCTCAACCGCCCGCAGGAAGTGATCGCCAAGGTGTTCGGCGACAACTTCGCCGCGCTCGCTGTCGAAACCACGAAGCTGGTGCGCGTGCAGGAGCAGGCCCGCTCGGCGTCGCAGGGCCACCATGGCGAAGGCGCGGGTGCGCAGACCGAGAACGTGCGCAAGATGCTGCTCGCGTTCTCGCGCGACCTGCGCGTGGTGATGCTGCGGCTCGCATCGCGTCTGCAGACGCTGCGCCATGCCGCAGCCAGCAAGCAACCCGCGCCCGAGAGCGTGGCGCGCGAATCGCTGCAGGTGTTTGCGCCGCTGGCCAATCGCCTCGGCATCTGGCAGGTGAAGTGGGAGATCGAAGATCTTTCGTTCCGCTTCATCGAGCCCGAGACCTACAAGCTGATTGCGCGCCTCCTCGACGAGAAGCGCGTCGAGCGCGAGGGCCACATCGAGCAGTTGCGCTCCGAGCTCGAGCGCGAGTTGCAGGCCGAAGGCGTGCATGCCGTCGTGCAGGGGCGCCCGAAGAACATCTACAGCATCGTCAAGAAGATGCGCGGCAAGTCGCTGGACTTTGCGCAGGTCTTCGACATCCTCGCGCTGCGCGTGGTGGTGGCCGACGTCAAGGACTGCTATGCGGCGCTGGCCTGGGTGCACAGCCATTTCCAGCCGATCGACGAGGAGTTCGACGACTACATCGCGCGGCCCAAGCCGAACGGTTATCAGTCGCTGCACACAGTCGTGCGCGAGTTGGTGGACGGCAAGCCGGGCAAGCCGATCGAGATCCAGATACGCACCGAGGAAATGCACGACCATGCCGAGCACGGCGTGGCGGCGCATTGGGCCTACAAGGAAGCCGGACACAAGGGCTATGCGGGCGTCTGGGCGAGCGGCGAGTACGACGCCAAGATCGCCGTGCTTCGCCAACTGCTGGCATGGGAGCGCGACCTGTCGGGCGGCCTGCAGGGGCAGGGCCTCTTCGACGACCGCATTTATGTGTTGACGCCCGATGCAGCCATCGTCGAGTTGCCGCAGGGCGCGACGCCGGTGGACTTTGCCTACACGGTGCACACCACGCTGGGCCATCGCTGCCGCGGCGCGCGCGTCGATGGCGCAATGGTGCCGCTCAACACGCCGCTGTCGAACGGGCAGACAGTCGAGATCATCGCGGCCAAGGAGGGCGGCCCGTCGCGCGACTGGCTCAATGCCGAACTCGGCTACCTGGCCAGCCACCGTGCGCGCGCCAAGGTGCGTGCATGGTTCAACGCGCAGATCACGCACGAAACAGTGGCGCGCGGCCGCGAGGCGGTCGAGAAACTGCTGCAGCGCGAAGGCAAGACGGCCATGCGCCTCGAAGACCTGGCTTCGCAACTCGGCTTCAAGTCAGCGGACCATCTGTTCGAAGTGGTGGGCAAGGACGAGTTCTCGCTGCGCAATATCGAGACGCTGCTGCGTCCGCCCGAGCCCGCGCCGGGTCCTGACGACGGTGTGTTGATTAAGAAGGCGCGCGGCAGCGAGAAGTCGGGCAAGGGCGGCGTGCTGGTGGTGGGCGTGTCTTCGTTGATGACGCAGCTCGCCAAGTGCTGCAAGCCCGCGCCGCCCGATGCCATTCGCGGCTTCGTAACGCGCGGCCATGGCGTGAGCGTGCACCGCAGCGATTGCAGCAACTTCCGCACGATGGCCTCGCGGGACGGCGAGCGGGTCATCGATGTCGAATGGGGCGCGGCAAAGAAGGGCGGCGATACGCCGGTATACGCCGTCGATGTGGCTGTCGAAGCTGCTGACCGGCAAGGCCTGCTGCGCGATATCTCTGATGTGTTCGCGCGAGAAAAGATGAACGTGATCGGCGTGCAGACGCAGTCGGTCAAGGGCACGGCGTGGATGACGTTCACCGTGGAAATCGCCGACGCCGCACGGCTCACGCAGGTCCTTGGCATCGTCACGGCAGTTGTTGGTGTGCGATCTGCGCGCCGCCGCTGAAAAGCGTGTTTTCTCCTGCTACAATAGCTGCTTCTCGGACACATCCTTAGGCGCGTAGCTCAGCTGGTTAGAGCACCACCTTGACATGGTGGGGGTCGTTGGTTCGAGTCCAATCGCGCCTACCAATTTCTGTTCAACTTCCGGCCAACCACCGGGTCTGTTGAACAGAGCTTTCACCGGGTTCCCCGGTGTCTCATTCGTCCCTTGTATTGATGCAGTCAACGTCCGTGGCACATGCTGTTGTGCTACCTTGGTCGTTCTGCAATCCCAATCCAATTTCTTGACCAGCGATCCGATGAATACGCGATCAACGCTCGTTGATCGAGCTCAGGCCGATATGCGCGTCGCCGCATTGCTGCGGCAAGCTCCGTTGGAGTTTGCGCGCGCGGTCTACGGCATCAACGATCACGCCAGCGGCCGCACCGACACAGCGGTGGCACGCGAAGTGGCGCGCGCCCTGCAACAAGGCGTGCCGGTGACCGAAGAGCGCGCCGAGCAGCGTGCCCGCGCCTATCTGCCGACGGCGGGGCAGGAGCACTGCCCGCGTTGCTGGGTGGTCTACGGGCACAAGAGTCCGCTGCGTTTTCGCGAGGCGACCGAAGAACGCCCCGAAACCGCAACCTGCCATGCGTGCAGCGCCGAGTACGCGACATCGCTGGATTGAAACTGCCGCGCACGGTCAGGGTAAACCTTGTCGCAATGCAGCAAAACCGCTCTCTAGAATCATCCGATGACATGGGCGTCCATGTGAAGGAGTCCGCAGTGCAGAGCAAGAAGTCCGGGGTCAAGCCGGTACAGCGCGTGATCAAGAAGTACCCCAACCGAAGGCTCTACGACACGGAGACATCCACCTACATCACGCTGGCCGAAGTGAAGCAACTGGTCATCCAGAATGCCCAGTTCGTGGTGCGCGATGCCAAGACCGGCGACGACCTCACCCGCAGCATTCTTCTGCAGATCATTCTGGAAGAGGAAGCAGGCGGCGCGCCGATGTTCACCGAGCAGGTGCTGGGCAACATCATCCGTTTTTACGGTCAGGCGATGCAGGGCTACATGGGGCCGTATCTCGAGAAGAACATCCAGGCCATGACGGAAGTGCAGGCCCAGTTGGCCGACAAGGCCGAAGGCCTGACGCCCGAGATGTGGGCGAAATTCATGACCATGCAGTCGCCGATGCTCCAGGGCCTTATGGGGAACTACGTCGAACAATCCAAGAATGTCTTTCTGCAGATGCAGGAGCAGATGCAGAAGAACACCGAGCAGGTATTGGGGGCCTTTGGCATCAAGCGCCCCTGAGTGCGGCGCTATCGTTTGCCGGTGCTTGTCCCGCGGCCAAACGCGGCGGTTGCCCAATGGTTGCCCGACTGTCTCCGATAGCTGGGACAATAGAGGCCTATGAGCGAAGTTGCCTCCCCCGAACGAACAGCCAAGTCGACCGCCCCCAAGGTCGGCTTCGTGAGCCTTGGATGCCCCAAGGCCCTTACAGATTCCGAACTGATCCTGACCCGCCTGAGTGCCGAGGGCTACGAAACCTCCAAGACTTTCGAAGGTGCCGATCTGGTGATCGTCAATACCTGCGGCTTCATCGACGATGCCGTCAAGGAGAGCCTGGACACCATCGGTGAGGCGCTGGCCGAGAACGGCCGTGTGATCGTCACCGGTTGCCTGGGCGCCAAGACCGGCGACCAGGGCGGCAACCTGGTGCGCCAGATGCACCCGAGTGTGCTTGCCGTCACCGGTCCGCATGCCACGCAGGAGGTGATGGATGCGGTCCACGCCAACCTGCCCAAGCCGCACGATCCTTTCATCGACCTGGTGCCGAATGCGTTCGGCATCGCCGGCCTGAAGCTGACGCCGCGCCACTATGCGTACCTGAAGATCAGCGAAGGCTGCAACCACCGTTGCACCTTCTGCATCATTCCTTCGATGCGCGGCGACCTCGTGTCGCGCCCGATCGGCGATGTGCTCGGCGAAGCCAAGGCGCTGTTCGAAGGCGGCGTGAAGGAATTGCTGGTGATCAGCCAGGACACCTCTGCCTATGGCGTCGACGTGAAATACCGCACCGGTTTCTGGGACGGCAAGCCGGTCAAGACCCGGATGCTCGAGCTGGTGCGTACGCTCGGCGAAATTGCCGAGCCCTACGGCGCCTGGGTTCGGCTGCACTATGTGTACCCGTACCCGAGCGTCGACGAGATCATTCCGTTGATGGCGAGCGGCCAGGTGCTGCCGTACCTGGACGTGCCGCTGCAGCACAGCCACCCCGATGTGCTCAAGCGCATGAAACGCCCGGCCAGCGGCGAGAAAAACCTGGAGCGCATCGCACGTTGGCGCGAGACCTGCCCGGAACTGGTGATTCGCAGCACCTTCATTGCCGGCTTTCCCGGCGAGACGGAGCAGGAGTTCGAGCATCTGCTCGACTTCATTCGCGAGGCCGAGATCGACCGTGCCGGTTGCTTTGCCTACAGCCCGGTCGAAGGCGCCACCGCCAACGACATTCCCGGCATGCTGCCCGAGCCGGAACGCGAAGCGCGACGAGCCCGTTTCATGGAAGTGGCCGAGGCCGTGTCGATCGCCAAACTGCAAAAGCGCATCGGCGCCACGATGCAGGTGCTGGTGGATTCGGCGCCCGGCATGGGCCGCAAGGGCGGGGTGGGGCGCACCTACGCCGATGCCCCGGAGATCGACGGCACCGTGCGGCTGCTGCCGCCCGAGAAGATCAGCAAGACGCTGAAGGTCGGTGAGTTCACCCGCGCGCGCATCGTGGGCGCCGAGGGTCATGACCTGATCGCATTGCCGGTTTGATGATTCGAACAGGCAAGAAAAAAGCCACCGGAGGCCGGTGGCTTCAATCGAAAGACCTGGTAGGGGTCTATTTAAACTTGGTGCCCAGAAGAGGACTCGAACCTCCACGATGTTACTCGCTAGTACCTGAAACTAGTGCGTCTACCAATTCCGCCATCTGGGCCTCATACCTGCCGAAGCAGTTATGCGGTGCTTTTCAGGAAAGCCAACGAGTATACCAAATCGGATGCCGCAATTTTGCGTTCGCCATGCGATCGTTCAGCGTTGCCGGTTGCTGCGTGGGCCGTTCGTTGCCGATTCGAACAGGCAAGAAAAAAGCCACCGGAGGCCGGTGGCTTGAATCGAAAGACCCGATGAGGGTCTGTTTAAACTTGGTGCCCAGAAGAGGACTCGAACCTCCACGATGTTACTCGCTAGTACCTGAAACTAGTGCGTCTACCAATTCCGCCATCTGGGCCCACATACCTGCAAAAGCAAGTACGTTTTGAATTTCAGGAAAGAAGGAGATCATATCAAAAATAATGTCACTTCCAGCGGCTTGCTGGACGAATTCGAAGGCACTGTTCAAGGGCATCGCGATGGTCACGGTTTCGTGCAACGCGATGACGGCGAAGCAGATATCTACTTGCCCCCGAACGAAATGCGCGCGGTGCTGCACAAGGACCGGGTCAAGGCGCGCGTCGTGCGCCAGGACCGTCGCGGTCGCCCCGAGGGACGCGTCGTCGAGATCGTCGAGCGCCCCGAGCAGCCGATCATCGGCCGCCTGCTGCACGAAGGCGGTATCTGGCTCGTTGCCCCCGAAGACAAGCGCTACGGTCAGGACGTCCTGATTCCCAAGGGCGCGACCGGTCCCGCCAAGGTGGGGCAGGTGGTCGTCGTGCAACTCACGGAGCCGCCGGCATTGTTCGGCCAGCCCGTGGGCCGCGTGAGAGAAGTGCTGGGCGAGATCGACGACCCCGGCATGGAGATCGAAATTGCCGTGCGCAAGTACGGCGTGCCCCATGAGTTTTCGGCGGAGTGCCTGGCCGAGGCCAAGGCATTGCCCGAGAAGGTTCGCCCCGCCGACAAGAAGGGCCGGATCGACTTGACCGACGTTCCGCTCGTCACCATCGACGGCGAAGACGCCCGCGATTTCGACGACGCCGTCTACTGCGAGCCTGCGAAGGTGGGCCGCGGCAAGGGCTGGCGACTGCTGGTTGCCATTGCGGACGTCAGCGCCTATGTGCAGACCGGCTCGTCGATCGACATCGACGCCTACGACCGCGCCACCAGCGTGTACTTTCCGCGCCGCGTCATTCCGATGCTGCCCGAGAAGCTCTCGAATGGCCTGTGCTCGCTGAATCCCGAGGTCGAGCGCCTCTGCATGGTCTGCGACATGCTCGTGGCTGCAGACGGCGAGATCTACGCCTACCAGTTCTACCCGGCCGTGATGTTCAGCCATGCGCGCTTCACGTACACCGAGGTGGCCGCGATCCTGGGCAACACGCGCGGCCCCGAAGCCGCCAAGCGCAAGGACCGCGTCAAGGACCTGCTGAACCTCGCCGACGTCTACAAGGCCCTGCTCAAGCAGCGCGCCAAGCGCGGCGCGGTCGACTTCGAAACCACCGAGACCCAGATCGTCTGCGACGACGCCGGCCGCATCGAGAAGATCGTGCCGCGCACGCGCAACGAGGCGCACAAGATCATCGAAGAGGCGATGCTGGCCGCCAACGTCTGCAGCGCCGACTTCATCGCCGAAGGCAAGCACCCCGGCCTTTTCCGCGTGCATGAAGGCCCGACGCCCGAGAAGAAGGAAATCCTGCGCGGCTACCTCAAGGCCATGGGCGTCGGCCTGAGCATCACCGACGATCCCAAGCCCGGTGAGTTTCAGGCCATCGCCGAAGCCACCAAGGAGCGCCCCGACGCGCAGCAGATCCACACCATGCTGCTGCGCTCGATGCAGCAGGCGATCTACACGCCGTTCAACAGCGGCCACTTCGGTCTGGCCTACGAGGCGTACACGCATTTCACCAGCCCGATCCGGCGCTATCCCGACCTGCTGGTGCACCGCGTGATCAAGGCGATCCTGACGAAAACGCGCTACCAGCTGCCGATGCTGCCGACGCCTGGCGAGGCGCATGCCAAGCTGGCCAAGCGTCTCGCATCGCGCGTGAAGGCGCCGACGACCAAGCCGCAGAAGGCGACCATCGCGCCCAGCAAGGAAGTGCTGGCCTGGGAGGCCGCGGGCCTGCATTGCAGCGCCAACGAGCGCCGCGCCGACGAAGCCAGCCGCGATGTCGAGGCCTGGCTCAAGTGCAAGTACATGCGCGAGCACCTGGGCGAGGAATACGGCGGCGTGGTCACGGCGGCCACGACCTTCGGCATCTTCGTCACGCTCGACGCGATGTACGTCGAAGGCCTGGTGCACATCACCGAACTCGGCGGCGAATACTTCAAGTTCGACGAAATGCGCCAGGAACTGCGCGGCGAGCGCACCGGCATCCGCTATGCGATCGGCACGCGGGTGCGGGTGCAGGTGAGCCGCGTCGACCTGGACGGCCGCAAGATCGACTTCCGCCTTGTGCGCGAAGGCGAAGACCTGACGGCACGGGCCATGAAGGACAAGGGCGCATCCGGAGTCCCGGTCAAGGCGTCGGCCAAGCGCGGTTCGCGCCACAAGGCCGAGGCGGTCAGCGAGCAGCGGGTAGACCGCGGCGCGGTCGCGGTGGCCGTCGGGCCACAGTCGGCCATGCAGGCTTTCAAGTCGGCGGTCAAGAAGGCCGCCAACAAGATGAAGGGGCGCAAGCCCCGCCGTGGATGACCAGCCATCACCCCCATAAGACAGGCATAAAACAGGCATAAGACAGGCATGACCAGAAGGAGACATCGAGCATGAGCGTTGAAAACAACAACAAGGGCCGCATCGCCATCGTCACGGGCGCGGGTTCCGGCATCGGCCGGGCCGCCGCGCTGGCGCTGCTGGGCGACGACTGGAGCGTGGTCCTGGCAGGGCGCCGCCTGGAGCCGCTCGAGCAGGTGGCCGAAGAATCGGGCGCGGGTGCGCGCGCTTTTGCGGTGCCAACCGACGTGGCCAACGCCGACTCGGTGCAGGCGCTGTTCGCCGCCACCGTGGAGCGCTATGGCCGCGTCGACCTGCTGTTCAACAACGCCGGCGTGGGCAACCCGCCGGGCGCGTTCGAGGACTGGACGCCTGAGCAGTGGCAGGGCGTGGTCGACATCAACCTGACCGGCATGTTCTTCTGCATCCAGCAGGCGTTTCGCACGATGAAGGCGCAGACGCCGATGGGTGGGCGCATCATCAACAACGGCTCCATCTCGGCGACGGCACCGCGTCCGAACTCGATGGCCTACACGGCGACCAAGCACGCGGTCGAAGGGCTGACCAAGACCGCGTCGCTCGATGGGCGCAAGTACGACATCGCTGTCGGCCAGGTCGATGTGGGCAACGCAATGACCGAGCTGGCTGCGCGCATGGCCAAGGGCGTGCCGCAGGCCAATGGCGAACTCGCGATCGAGCCGCTGATCGACGTGAAGATCGTCGGCCAGTCGGTGCTCTACATGGCGAACCTGCCGCTGGAAGCCAATGTGCTGTTCCACACGATCATGGCGACGAAGATGCCCTTCGTCGGGCGCGGCTAGGACGCTGTCAGAAGGGCGCGCGACGCGCCAGCGTGCCGGCTGTCAGCGGCGCCGCATCGGCCGGCCAGGTGTCGGCGATGCGGCCATGGCGCCAGGCGGCCTCGCATGCCGCTTCGAAAGCCGGTTGGCGCGCTGCCAGCGCGGCGCCGATCATCCCGGCCAGCACATCGCCGGTGCCAGCGGTTGCAAGGCGGGCATTGCCTGTGGTGTTGACGACCGGCGGCGTGCCGTTGGCGTCGGCGATCACCGTGCCCGATCCCTTGAGCACCGCGACAACGCCGAAGCGCGAAGCGAGCTGGCGCGCTGCCGCCAATCTGTCCGACTGGATGTCGCTGGCGGTGCACCCCAGCAGGCGCGCGGCTTCCAGGGGATGTGGGGTGATCACCGTCGGCTTCCCGCGCCGGGCGCGTGATGCCAGCTGGGTCTGCAGCGCGCTGTCGGTGGCAATGGCGTTGAGGGCGTCGGCATCGAGCACCAATGCAGCCGCTGTCGCCAGCACGCGCGGCAGCGCTGCGCGCACCTCCGTACCGCCGCCGCAACCGCACACCACACTCATGCCTGAGAGGTCGATTGCTTGGGCGTCGCGCAGCATCAGCTCGGGCTGCGAGGTGTCGATGAGCGCTGCGCTCGGGTCCAGCAGGCCGACGTACACGCGGCCGGCACCCGCATGCAGTGCCGCCGATCCGGCCAGCAGCGCGGCGCCCGCCATGCCGCGCGCGCCGCCGATCACCGCGACATCGCCGTAGCTGCCTTTGTGGGATGCGTGCGTGCGCGTCCGCTCTTTCGGGGCGCCCATCAGGCGTGCGGTCGGCGGTTCCGCGTTGCCGTCGCACCCCAGGTCGTCGAACCAGACCGTGCCCGCCGCATCGCGACCTTGGCCCGTGAAGAGGCCGGGCTTCAGTGTCAGGAAGGTGATGCAGAAGCGGGACGAGGCTGCATGGGGTGCGGCTGCGCTCAGGGCGCCGGTGTCGGCATTCAGTCCGGAAGGCACGTCGACACTGAGCACGGGCCGCGCTGCCGCATGCATCCGCTGCAGCCATTCGGCCATGACGCCTTCGGGCGGCCGGGTTGATCCGATACCGAGCAGCGCATCGATCGCCAATTCGAAGTCAGCAGGCGGGTGGGGCGCAAAGATCACGCCGGCATCGCGAGCCCGGCGCAGCGATGCCTTCGCATCCGGCGGCAGGCGGTTTTCATCGCCCACGAACGTGACGACCGGCGCGAAGCCCCGGTTCTGCAACTGCGCCGCGGCTTCGAAGCCGTCTCCGCCGTTGTTGCCCGGCCCGCAGGCGATCCAGATCGTTCGCGCGTGCGGTGCGATGGCCATGGCGAGCCGCGCCACGGCAAGACCGGCGCGTTGCATCAACGTGTGGGCGGCCAGGGCGGAGGCCGCCGATTGCTCGATGCGGCGCGTTGCCGCGATGTCGAACAGGTTGGCGACGGTGGCGGACGTGATGCGTTGCATCGGGCCATTTTGCCGCCCTGTGATCGACCGATGAAACTCAAGCGATGGGTGTGTTGTGCGACGTGGCCTGTGTCGCAGGTGTCGGCGTGGTCCGCTGGGTCGTTTTGCCGGCGGACGCTGCCGCGTCCTGAAATGCGACTGCGGCGGAGCCTAAAGACTGAGCCGTTCGACGCCCAGCCCTTCAAGATCGACGCCCGGATCGCGTCCGCCGATCAGATCGCCCAGCACGCGTGCGCTGCCGCACGACAACGCCCAGCCGCTGGAGCCATGGCCCAGGTTGAGCCACACGCCCGGGATGCCGCTGGCGCCCAGCACCGGCGGACCGTCCGGCAGCATCGGGCGCGCGCCCTTCCATTGCTGAACACCCGATTGCAGGGTGGCCGCGCCCGGAAACCAGTCGTGCAGCACCTTGTACAGCGTCTGGATCGCGGCCGGGTTCATTGTGTCGAGCGAGCCGCCGATCTCGGCGCTGCCGGCCACGCGCACACGCTGGCCCAGGCGGGAGATGGCAACCTTGTAGCGCTCGTCCATCACGGCGCTGCGGGGTGCGTTGAGCGGTTCGCGCACCGGTGCGCTCACCGAATGGCCATAGACCGGCGCGAGCGGAATGCGCAGCCCCAGCGGCCGCAGCAACGTGGCCGAAGACAGGCCGGCGCACACCACCACCGCATCGAAGCGCAGCGGATCCGACCCACTCGCGAGCGACACCGAGGTGGGCGCCGCGCGGCTGAGCGGTGCGATGTCGCAGTTGAAATGAAACTGCGCACCGAAGGACTCGGCTTCCCACTTGAGCAGCAGCGCGAACTGGCGGCAGTTGGCCACTTCGTCTTCCGGCAGGTGGATCGCGCCTGCCAGTGGCGTGTCGGCGTTGAGTGCCGGCTCGATGCGCCGGGCCTCGTCGGCATCGACCTCGCGAAACACGCTGCCGGCGTTGCGCAACACCTCCAGGCCGGGCTGGATCAGCTTCTTCTCGCGCTTGGAGCGCAGCAGCACCAGGTAGCCGTCGCTGCGCTCGTAGCTGAGCTCGCGCGCCTCGGTCACCTCGTGCAACCGGGTGCGGCTGTAGAAGGCCAGGCGCTGCATGCGGGAGCGGTTGGCAAGGTAGGTTTCCAGCTTGCAGGCCTTCTGCCAGCGCGCCATCCAGCCGATGTCGCGCGAATTGAGCGGCCACCGCACCTTGATGGCGCCGTGCGAGGAGAGCAGCGAGCGGAGTACCTTCATGCGCATGCCCGGCGCAGCCCACGGCGTGACATAGCCCGGCGCCACAACGCCGGCGTTGGCGAAGCTGGCTTCTTCCGCGGCGGCGCCGCGGCGCTCGAACACGGTCACTTCATGGCCGTCGGAAACCAGTTCCCAGGCGGTGGTGACGCCGATGATGCCGGCGCCCACGATCGCGATTTTCATTGAGTTGGATGGAGTAAGAGAGTCGGCTGGCGCCCGTGGACAGGAAAGGCGACGGGCAGTCAGCGGTTATTTTTTCAGCGCGCGCTCCGCCTGCAGGGCGATGGCGAGCACGGCGTCATCATGCAGCGCGGCGTGCCACAGCATGAGGCCGACCGGCAATTCGCCAGCGGCGTGGCAGGGCAGGGAGATGGCGCAGCCGTCGAGCATGTTGACGATCGACGGGTTGCGCAGCAGCAGCGCATTGACGCGGAAGAATTCGTCGTCGCGCTCGGCGCCCGGCGCCACGCTGGCGATGGACGGCGCGGTGATCGGCACCGTCGGCGAGAGCACGGCGTCGAAGGGCGAAAGGGCTGTTTCGACGCGAGCGATCCAGGCATGGCGGGCGTTGACCAGGTCGATGTATTCATGCGCCTTCATGCCCGCGCCACGCAGGATGCGCTGGGCCACGCGCGGGTCGTAGCCGGCGCCGCTGCGCTCCAGCAGCAAGCGATGCCAGGCGTAGGCTTCGGCTGCGGAGAAACCGCCTGTGGCGTTGATCGACTGCAGCTCGGCCAACTCTGGCAGCTCGATCTCTTCGATGCGGGCACCCGCGGCGCGGAGCGCTTTCAGCGCGCGTTCGAAGGCGCTGGCGACGGCGGGCTCGACGTTGTCGAAGAAGACGTTCCTCACCACGGCAAGGCTGTATGCGGCCAGCGAGGCGGCGCCGGCGGTCACGCGGCGCGCCGCGAGGATCTCGTGCGCGGTGATCGCATCGCGCACCGAGCGCGTCATGGCGCAGACGGTGTCCAGCGTGGTCGAGAGCGGCAGCGCGCCATCGGCAGGCACCAGACGAGCGGTGCTCTTGAAGCCGACGATGCCGTTCAGCGCGGCCGGTATGCGGATGGAGCCGCCGGTGTCGGAGCCCAGGCCGATGAAAGCCGCACCGCTGGCCACCGAGATCGCGGCGCCGGAAGACGAGCCGCCCGGGATGCGCGGCGTGACCGTGTCGCTCACGTTGGCCGGCGTTCCGTGGTGCGGATTGACGCCCACGCCCGAGAAGGCGAACTCGGTCATGTTCGTCCGCCCCGTGAGCACGCCGCCTGCGGCGCGAAGACGCGCCACCGCAACGGCGTCGGCCTTGGCGGCCGGGGCATGCGACAAAACGGCGGAGCCTGCGGGCGTCGGCTGACCTTGGATGTCGAAGAGGTCCTTGGCGCTGAAGGCCAGACCCGCGAGCCGGCTGTCGGGTGTCGATGCGGCGGCTTTCTGGCGGGCCTCGTCGAACATCGTGCGAGTGAAGGCGTGCACGCAAGCCGGAGATTGAGAAATTTCGATTGCCCGCTCCATTTCGGTGCGTGCATCGCTGCCACCTGCCAGAAGGGTGAGACGGGCGGCGTGAAGGTCGTTCATGGAGGGGCTGCGGGGTGCCGTGGACGGCTCGGGTTCAGAGGGAAAGCGGGGATGCGGCCGTGCTATACTCTTTGGGTTTCGCTGGTCAGGCAACGGCTCCCGTTGCATCCAGTCAAACACATCCGCAAACCGGCCCAATCAAGGTGTTGTGACTCCATTCGAAAAGGAGCGCAAAACGGGCTGGATTTTAGACCCAACCTTTGGAGTAATTTCTAATGTCGACAACCATGCGCGAAATGCTGGAAGCCGGTGTCCATTTCGGTCACCAAACCCGCTTCTGGAACCCCAAGATGGCTCCGTTCATCTTCGGCCATCGCAACAAGATTCACATCATCAACCTGGAAAAGTCGCTCCCGATGTTCCAGGACGCGATGAAGTACGCCAAGCAACTCACAGCCAACCGCGGCACGATCCTGATGGTCGGCACGAAGCGCCAGGCCCGTGAAATCGTCGCGGCAGAAGCCCGTCGCGCCGGCGTGCCTTTTGTCGACACCCGCTGGCTCGGCGGCATGCTGACCAACTTCAAGACCGTCAAGACCTCGATCAAGCGTCTGAAGGATATGAAGGCCCAGCAGGAAGCCGGCCTCGACAGCCTGAGCAAGAAAGAGCAACTCACGTTCTCGCGCGAAATCGCGAAGCTCGAAAAGGACATCGGCGGCATCCAGGACATGGCTGCGCTGCCGGACGCGATCTTTGTGATCGACGTGGGCTTCCACAAGATCGCCGTTGCCGAAGCCAAGAAGCTCGGCATTCCGCTGATCGGCGTGGTCGACTCCAACCATTCGCCTGAAGGCATCGACTACGTGATCCCTGGCAACGACGACTCGTCCAAGGCCGTCACGCTGTACGCCCGCGGCATCGCCGACGCGATCATCGAAGGCCGCAACAGCGCCGGCGGCGACGTGGTCAAGGCCATCGCCGAAGGCAGCACCGACGAATTCGTCGAAGTCGAAGAAAGCGCTTCGGCCTGATCGGCGCGCTCGCGAGCCTGAAGAAGGGGCTTTGGTGCCCCTTTTTTTTAACCTGATTTTTGGATTTACGGAGATACAACAATGGCTGCAATCACCGCAAGCATGGTCGGCGAACTGCGCGCAAAGACCGACGCGCCGATGATGGAATGCAAGAAGGCCCTGACCGAGGCCGACGGCAACATGGAAAAGGCCGAAGAGCTGCTGCGCATCAAGCTCGGCAACAAGGCTGGCAAGGCATCGGGCCGCATCACCGCCGAAGGCGTGGTCACGGCTTTTGTCGACGGCGCTGCCGGCGGCATGATCGAAATCAACTGCGAAACCGACTTCGTCACCAAGAACGACAGCTTCCTGGCCCTGGCCAACGCTGCCGCGATGCTGGTCGCCAAGAACAACCCCGCGGACATCGCCGCGCTGGGCGCGCTGCCTTACGAGCAAGACGGCTTCGGCCCCACGCTCGAAGACGTGCGCAAGGGCCTGATCGGCAAGATCGGCGAGAACATGAGCTTCCGCCGCTTCAAGCACTTCACGGGCAATGGCAAGCTGGCCTCGTACCTGCACGGCACGCGCATCGGCGTGATGGTCGAGTTCGAGGGCGACGACACGTCGGCCAAGGACGTCGCGATGCACATCGCCGCCATGAAGCCGGTCGCCATCCAGGCATCGGACGTGCCTGCCGAGCTGATCGAAAAAGAGCGCGCCGTTGCTGCCGGCAAGGCCGAAGAAGACCGCAAGACGGCCGAAGCCGAAGGCAAGAAGCCGCAGCCTGCCGACATCGTTGCCAAGCGCATCGAAGGCGGCGTGCAGAAGTACCTCAAGGAAGTCTCGCTGCACAACCAGCCGTTCGTGAAGAACGACAAGCAGACCGTCGAGCAGATGCTCAAGGCCGCCGACACCTCGATCAAGGGCTTCACCCTGTACGTGGTCGGCGAAGGCATCGAGAAGAAAGTTGACGACTTCGCCGCCGAAGTGGCCGCGCAAGTTGCAGCAGCCAAGGCCGCTGCTTAAGCCATAAGGCTCCAACGACGGCGCGTGCTCGCGTGCCGTCGTTTTTTCATCGCTACGTTTTACACTCGTCACCGCCCACTCAAAGGAAATTGCCCATGTCTGATGCCCGCCCAGCCCACAAGCGAATCTTGTTGAAGCTGTCGGGAGAGGCATTGATGGGCGACGACGCGTTCGGGATCAACCGCGCGACCATCGTGCGCATGGTCCAGGATGTGGCCGAAGTCGTGAACATGGGCGTCCAGGTGGCGGTCGTGATCGGCGGCGGCAACATCTTTCGCGGCGTCGCGGGCGGCTCGGTCGGCATGGACCGCGCCACGGCCGACTACATGGGCATGCTGGCCACCGTCATGAATTCCCTGGCGCTGGCCGATGCGATGGACAAGCAGGGCCTTGTGGCCCGCGTCATGTCCGCCATCGCCATCGAGCAGGTGGTCGAGCCCTACGTGCGGCCCAAGGCCCTGCAGTACCTCGAAGAGGGCAAGGTCGTGGTGTTCGCGGCCGGCACCGGCAATCCGTTCTTCACCACCGACACGGCCGCTGCGCTGCGCGGTGCCGAGATCGGCGCCGAGCTCGTGCTCAAGGCAACCAAGGTGGACGGCGTGTACACCGCCGATCCCAAGACCGATCCCCACGCAACCCGCTATGCCTCGCTGACTTTCGACGAGGCCATCGCGAAGAATCTCGGCATCATGGACGCCACGGCCTTTGCGCTGTGCCGCGACCAGAAGCTGCCGATCAAGGTGTTCTCGATCCTCAAGCACGGCGCGCTCAAGCGCGTCGTGATGGGCGAGGACGAGGGCACGCTCGTGCATGCCTAGGAGTATTTGAGATGACCATTGCAGACATCCGCAGTGCGACCGACGCGAAGATGAATCAGTCGCTCGCCGCATTCCAGAACAACCTCACCAAGATCCGCACGGGCCGCGCCAACTCGGCGCTGCTCGATTCGATCCATGTCGAGTACTACGGCTCGCAGGTTCCCCTGAGCCAGGTGGCGAACGTGTCGGTGCTCGATTCGCGCACCATCAGCGTCCAGCCCTGGGAAAAAGGCATGGGCGCCAAGATCGAGAAGGCCATCCGCGAAAGCGACCTGGGCCTGAACCCGGCGTCCATGGGCGACCTGATCCGCGTGCCGCTGCCCGCCATGAGCGAAGAGCGCCGCAAGGAAATGACCAAGCTGGTCCGCAACGAAGGCGAAACCGCCAAGGTCGCCACGCGCAACCTGCGCCGTGATGCGAACGAGTCGGTCAAGAAGCTCGTGAAGGACAAGCTGGCGTCCGAGGACGACCAGAAGCGCGCCGAAGCCGACATCCAGAAAGTCACCGACCGCCACATCGCGGAAATCGACCGTCTGGTCGCGGCCAAGGAAGCGGAGATCATGGCCGTTTGAGGCCTCTCATGGCCTCTTCCACGCCGCGCATTCCCCACCACGTTGCAGTCGTCATGGACGGCAACGGCCGATGGGCCACGCGGCGATTCCTGCCTCGCGTGGCGGGGCACAAGCAGGGCGTCGAGTCGCTGCGGCGCTGCGTCAAGGCATGCGCGGATCGTGGCGTGGGCGTTCTTACCGTTTTCGCGTTCTCGTCGGAGAACTGGAACCGTCCCGTCGAGGAAGTTTCCGGCCTGATGGAACTGATGGTGAGCGCGCTGGCCCGCGAGGTGCCGCGCCTGAGCCGCGACGGCGTTCGGCTGCATTTTGTCGGCGAGCGCGGGGGGCTGTCTCCCAAGATGGTGGCGGGCCTCGTCAATGCCGAGGAAACCACGGCGCACAACACGCGGCTCGTGCTCAATGTCTGCTTCAACTACGGCGGTCGCTGGGACATCGCCCAGGCCGCGGCCAAGCTCGCCGAACAGGGGCAGCCGCTGACCGAGGTCAACCTCGACCGCGCGATGGCGCTGGCCCATGTGCCCGACCCCGATCTGTTCATCCGCACGGGCGGTGAGCAGCGGTTGTCGAATTTCCTCCTCTGGCAGAGCGCCTACGCGGAGCTCTTTTTCAGCGAGAAGCTCTGGCCCGAATTCGACGAGGCCGCGCTGGACGAAGCCATCGCCGCATTCCAGAGCCGCGAGCGCCGCTTCGGCCAAACTTCGGCTCAGGTCTCGACGGCCACGGCCTGACGATCTCACCAACTCCCGCATGCTCAAACAACGCATCCTCACGGCGATCGTCCTGCTCGCGATCCTGCTGCCAGCGCTGTTCTATCGGCACTACGTTCCATTCGCCTGCGTGATGCTGGTGCTGATCGGCGCCGCCGCCTGGGAATGGGGGCGTCTCAACGGCTATGGCCAGGGGATGTCGTTGTTCCTCGGCGCGGAGATGGTCGCGCTGTGTGGTTTGTCGTGGTGGCTGGGCTTGCTCCAGCAGCCGTTGATCCTCATGTGGACCCTCGCCAGTGCGGCCTGGGTGCTCGGCGGCGCTGCATTGCTGCGCGTGGCGGTGCCGGGCTGGCCCCGCATTCCGCGCGGGCTGCGCCTGGTCGGCGGCCTGCTGGCGCTGTGGGTGGCGTGGCTGGCCGCGGTGCAGGCCCGCATGGTCGGCATCAACTTCCTGCTGTCGATCCTGGTGCTTGTCTGGGTGGCGGACGTTTTTGCCTATTTCGCAGGCCGAGCCTTCGGGCTCAAATTCACCCGCGGCAAGCTGGCTCCGGCCATCAGCCCCGGCAAGAGCTGGGAAGGTGTGTGGGGCGGAATGGTCGGTGTCATCGTGCTGGCTTTTGCCTGGGTTTGGGCGGACCGTTACTTCGGCGCGACCGTGCCGAGCCTCTACACACGGCTCTTCGAGCGCGGCTGGTGGCTCTTGCTGATCGGCGCGGTTTTCCTGGCGGCGATGAGCGTGGTGGGTGACCTGGTCGAATCGCTGATCAAGCGCAGCGCCGGTGCCAAGGACAGCAGCCGGCTTCTTCCGGGTCACGGCGGTGTGCTCGACCGCGTGGATGCCCTCCTGCCGGCGCTCCCCATCGCAATGATGCTGGCCTTCCTGTGAGCACCCCTCTCAAACAACGCGTCACCGTGCTGGGCTCGACCGGGTCGGTCGGCGTCAGCACGCTCGACGTCATCGCGCGACATCCCGAGCGCTTCGAGGTGTTTGCGCTGTCTGCCGCCTCCAAGGTGGACGACATGCTTGCGCAGTGCGCGCGGTTCTCGCCGCAGTTCGCGGCCATGGCGAGCGCGCCGCATGCGGAGCTGCTGGCCGACAAGCTCAAGCAGAACGGCCTGAAGACGCAAGTCGTGGTGGGTGCGAATGCCATTGAAAACATAGCCTCCCATGAAGACGTCGATGCCGTCATGGCGGCCATCGTCGGCGCCGCCGGGCTTGGCCCCTGCCTGGCCGCGGCCCGCGCCGGCAAGCGGCTGCTGCTGGCCAACAAGGAAGCCCTGGTTGTAGGCGGCGAGTTGTTCATGCGCGCGGTGCGCGAAGGCGGCGCCACGCTGCTGCCTATCGACAGCGAGCATTCGGCGATCTTCCAGTCGCTGCCCGAAGACCCTTCCACCTGGGCGCGGCGCATCGACAAGATCATCCTCACCGCTTCAGGTGGCCCGTTCCGCACCCGTGCGCCGGACAGCCTCGGCGCGGTGACGCCGGAGCAGGCTTGCGCCCATCCCAATTGGGTGATGGGCCGCAAGATCTCGGTCGATTCGGCCACGATGATGAACAAGGCGCTCGAAGTGATCGAGGCGCGTCATCTGTTCGGCGTGCTGCCTGAGCAGATCGAAGTCGTGATCCATCCACAGAGCGTGGTGCACTCGATGGTGCAGTTCACCGACGCATCGGTCATTGCCCAACTCGGCACGCCGGACATGCGGGTGCCTATCGCTGTCGGTCTGGCCTGGCCCGAGCGCATCGAGAGCGGGGCGGCCCGCCTCGACTTCCGCCAGATGGCATCGCTCACGTTCGAAACCCCGGATGCAGCGCTTTTCCCTGGACTGGGCCTTGCATGGCATGCTTTGCGTGCCGCACCCGGTACCACTGCCGTCCTGAATGCGGCCAACGAGGTTGCCGTCGAGGCGTTTCTGGCCCGGCGCCTGCGTTTCGACAGAATTCATGCGGTAAACATGGAAACTTTGGAAACAGTCGCGCCCTCCAAGCCCGCATCGCTGGCGGACCTGCTGGCGCTCGATGCCGCCGCCCGTGCGGCGGCCAATGCCGCAGCGCTGCGTTTTGCAGCCTGACCCCCTGAAACGCAGAGGACTCCGATGCTTACTGTCATAGCCTTTGTGGTCGCGCTCGGTGTGCTGATCGCCGTGCATGAATATGGGCACTACCGTGTCGCCGTCGCGTGTGGTGTCAAGGTGGAGCGCTTCTCGGTCGGGTTCGGCAAGGCGCTGTTTCGTTGGCAGCCCAAGCGCCAGCACCCGGGTCAGCAGACCGAATTCGTCATCGCTGCCTTCCCGCTGGGCGGCTACGTCAAGATGCTCGACGAGCGCGAAGGGCCGGTGGCGCCCGAAGAACGGCATCGGGCCTTCAATACCCAGCCGCTGCGGTCGCGCGCGGCCATCGTGGCGGCCGGGCCCATCGCCAACCTGCTGCTGGCCGTCGCGCTCTACACCGTCGTCAACTGGATCGGTGTGCAGGAGCCGGCTGCCAAGCTGGCGCGGCCGGTCGCGGCTTCGCTGGCCGAAGCGGCGGGCCTGACTGGCGGCGAATACGTCACGCGCGCCGGTTTCGACGGCGATCTGACACCCGTTCAGTCCTTCGAGGACCTGCGCTGGCGCATGACCCAGGGCGCGCTCAATGCGCACGACCTCACGCTCGAAGTCGCCGGCGAAAACGGCAAGCCTGCGCGCCAACTGGTGTTGCCGCTCAGCCGCATGGAGGCGAAAGACGCCGATCCGCAGATGTTCCGCAAGATCGGCCTGCTCGCACCGTTGACCCGGCCGGAGATCGGAGAAGTCATGGCCGGCAGCGCCGGCGAGCTTGCCGGGCTGCGCAACGGCGACCTGGTGCGTGCCGTCGGCGACACCGCCATCTTCGACGGGCAACAGCTTCGGGAAGTGATCCGCGCCTCGGTCGACGGCGACCAGCCGCGTACCCAGGCCTGGCAGATCGAGCGCGGCGGCAAGGCGCTCACGCTCCAGGTGAAGCCCGAAGTGCGCGAAGAGGGCGCCGTCAAGATCGGCCGCATCGGCGCCTACGTTGGCGCGCCGCCTGAAATGCTCACCGTGCGGCAAGGCCCGGTCGACGGCGTCTGGCGCGGCGTGGTGCGCACCTGGGAGATGTCCGCGCTGACCGTGCGAATGATGGGCAAGATGGTGACAGGCCAGGCATCGCTCAAGAATCTGAGCGGGCCGCTGACGATCGCCGACTACGCCGGCAAGTCCGCTAGTCTCGGCCTGACCCAGTACCTGATCTTCCTGGCCGTCATCAGCGTGAGCCTGGGCGTGCTCAATCTCATGCCGCTGCCGGTCCTCGATGGGGGGCACCTGATGTATTATCTTTGGGAGGGCCTGACCGGCAAAAGCGTCTCTGACGCCTGGATGGTGGGGCTTCAGCGCGGCGGTGTCGCCTTGTTGCTGGTCATGATGTCGGTCGCACTCTTCAACGACGTCACGCGGCTCTTTGGTTAACTTTCTGCCGGCCCTTTCCGTGCCGGCTCAATTCACAGATGAACAAAAACTCCAATCGCTTTCGCCTGCGTAGCGTTGTCGCGGTGGTTGCCAGCGCGCTCGCGGCCACGGCAGCCTGGGCCGTCGAGCCTTTCACAGTGCGCGACATTCGCGTCGAAGGCTTGCAACGCGTCGAGGCCGGCACGATCTTCGCGTCGCTGCCGCTGCGTGTGGGCGATACCTACAGCGACGAACGCGGCTCTGCCGCGATTCGCGCGCTGTTCGACCTGGGGTTGTTCAAGGACGTGCGCATCGACGTGAACGGCAACGTGCTCGTTGTGATCGTCGAAGAGCGCCCGACCATTGCGGACGTCGATTTCGTCGGCACCAAGGAGTTCGACAAGGCCGCGCTGCAAAAGGCGCTGCGCGAAATCGGCCTGACCGACGGCCGTCCCTACGACAAGGCACTGGCCGACCGCGCGGAGCAGGAGCTCAAGCGCCAGTACGTGAGCCGCAGCCTCTACAACGCGCAGGTCGTGACCACCGTCACCCCCATCGAGCGCAATCGTGTCAACCTCACTTTCACCGTGACCGAAGGCGATTCGGCGCGCATCAGCGAAGTGCATGTGGTGGGCAACAAGGCCTTCAGCGAATCGACGCTGCTGAGCCTTTTCGACCAGGACAGCGGCGGCTTCATGAGCTGGTACACCAAGTCCAACCAGTACTCGCGCGCCAAGCTCAACGCCGACCTTGAGACCCTGCGCTCGTACTACATCACGCGCGGCTACCTCGAGTTCCGGATCGAATCGACCCAGGTCGCCATCTCGCCGGACCGCAAGGACTTGACGGTAACGGTCAACATCTTCGAAGGCGAGAAGTTCGTGGTGGCGGGCGTCAAGCTCAACGGCAACTACCTGGGCCGCGACGACGAATTCAAGTCGCTCGTCACGATCAAGCCGGGCGAGGCCTACAACGGCGAGCAGGTCACGGAAACCACCAAGGCTTTCAGCGACTATTTCGGCACCTTCGGCTACGCCTTTGCCCGTGTGCAGGCCGTTCCCGAGATCGACCGGGTGAACAACCGCGTCACGCTCACGTTGCAGGCTGAGCCCGCACGCCGCGTGTATGTGCGCCGCGTTTCGGTCGGTGGCAACAACAAGACGCGCGACGAAGTCATTCGCCGTGAGTTCCGCCAGTTCGAGGCCTCCTGGTATGACGGCGACAAGATCAAGCTGTCGCGAGACCGTGTGGACCGCCTCGGCTTCTTCACCGAAGTGAATGTCGAAACGCAGGAAGTGCCCGGCTCGCCCGACCAGGTGGACCTGACTGTCAATGTGGCCGAAAAGCCCACCGGCAGCCTGCAACTGGGAGCCGGCTACTCGAGTGCCGAAAAGGTGGCCCTGACCTTCGGTATCTCGCAGGAGAACGTGTTCGGTTCAGGCAACTTCCTGGGCGTGCAGGTCAACACCAGCAAGTACAACCGTACGCTGTCGCTGACCACCACCGATCCGTACTTCACGAAGGACGGCATCTCCCGCACGATCAGCGTCTATCACACGACCACGCGTCCTTATTCGTCGACCCTCGACGGTGACTACAAGCTGGTCAACCAGGGTGCTTCCATCCGCTTCGGCGTGCCCTTCAGCGAGGTCGATACCGTGTTCTTCGGCGTGGGTCTCGAGCGCTATGCGTTCGACCCGAACTCGTCGACCTCGTTCTCCGGCCTCTACACGCCTGCCTCGTACCTGCGCTACTTCCAGTGCGAGAAGGATGCGAGCGGCCTGTTCGTGACCACTTGCGCCCAGGACAGCGTATGGGGCGTGCCGCTGACCATCGGCTGGGGACGCGACAGCCGCGACAGCGCGCTGGTGCCGACCACCGGCCGCCTTCAGCGTGCCAACCTGGAGCTCGGCGCCGCCGGCGACATGAAGTACGTCAAGACGAACTACCAGTACCAGCAGTTCTTCGCGATCACCAAGCAATACACCTTCGCGATCAACGGCGAAGTCGGCTACGCCAAGGCGCTGGGTGGCAAGGTCTACCCGATCTTCAAGAACTTCTATGCCGGTGGCCTGGGTTCGATCCGGGGCTTCGAGCAAAACTCGCTGGGTCCGCGCGACGTGCCGCTTTTCGGCCAGACCGAAGGTGCGGCATTGGGCGGCACCAAGAAGGCCATCTTCAACGCCGAACTCAGCACGCCGTTCCCGGGTGCCGGCAACGACCGCACGCTGCGCCTCTACGGCTTCTTCGACGTCGGCAACGTGTTCGGTTCGCGCGCGACCGGCCTCACCGACGAGCAGTACAAGGCCCAGAAGAAGCTGCGCGCATCCGTCGGCCTCGGCGTCAGCTGGATCTCGCCGCTGGGCCCGCTGCGTCTGGCCTATGCCTTCCCCGTCAAGTCCCAGAAGGAAGTGCTGGACCCGGCCACCGGCTTCGTCGTGATCCCGAAGGATAGAATCCAGCGCTTGCAATTCCAGATCGGAACGTCTTTCTAAATGAAGCATTTGATTCGCGCCGCCGCTGGCGCGTTGTTGATCCCCGCTTTCGCGCTCGTCGCTGTGCCTGCCCAGGCGCAGGAGACTTTTCGCATCGGCTTTGTCAACCCGGACCGCGTGCTGCGTGAGGCGCAGCCGGCCAAGGCGGCCCAGGCGAAGCTCGAAGCGGAGTTTCTCAAGCGCGAGAAGGACGTGGCTGCGTTGGGCGACGCACTGAAGACGGCTTCGGAAAAGTTCGAGCGCGAGGCGCCGACCCTGTCCGAGAGCCAGCGTACCGCCCGCCAGCGCGCGCTGGTCGACCAGGACCGCGATTTCCAGCGTCGCCGCCGCGAGTTCCAGGAAGATCTCAACGCGCGTAAGAACGAAGAACTCCAGCAAGTCTACGAGCGTGCCAACCGCGTCGTGAAGCAGGTGGCCGAGGCCGAAAAGTACGACGCCATCCTGCAGGAAGCGATCTACATCAATCCGAAGCACGACATCACCGACAAGGTGATCAAGGCGCTGAACGCGTCGGTTGGCTCTTCAGCGCCTTCGGCCGGCAAATAACGCCGCGAACCGGCGTGTCGCTGCAGCTCGGAGCCATCGTTGACGCCCTCGGGGGCGAGCTTCATGGAGATGCCACGCTGTCCATCGAGCGGCTTTCTCCGCTCCAGAATGCACAGCCCGATGCGCTCAGCTTTCTGAGCCATCCCAAATACCAGCAGGAGCTGTCGGCCTCGAAGGCCGCATGCGTGATCGTGTCGCCTGCCATGCAGGAAGCGGCTGCGGCGCGAGGGGCGTTCATCGTCACGCCCGATCCGTATCTCTACTTTGCGCGTTTGACGCAGCTCTGGAAGGCGCACCATGCGCGTCCCGAAGCCGACCTCATCCATCCGTCCGCCGTGATCCACGCCGAAGCCCACGTCGACCCCACTGCGCGCATCGGCGCGCTGTGTGTGGTGGAGCGGGGCGCCCGCATCGGCGCCGGCAGCGTGCTGAAGTCGCGGGTGACGGTCAGCGAAGACTGCACTGTCGGCGAGCGCTGCCTGCTGCATCCGGGCGTGGTGATCGGAGCCGACGGTTTCGGCCTCGCGCTGCACCAGGGCGCATGGGTCAAGATCGAGCAACTGGGCGCCGTTCGCATCGGCAATGACGTGGAGATCGGCGCCAACACCTGCATCGACCGTGGCGCGCTGGACGACACCGTGATCGAAGACGGTGTGAAGCTCGACAACCTGATCCAGATCGGCCACAACGTGCGCGTCGGCAAGAACACCGCGATGGCGGGCTGCGTCGGCGTGGCCGGCAGCGCCACCATCGGCGCCAACTGCACCTTCGGCGGCGGCGCCATCGTGCTGGGGCACCTCACGGTGGCCGACGGCGTGCATGTGTCGGCCGCCACCACCGTGACCCGATCGATTCACAAGCCCGGCCAGTACACCGGCATGTTTCCCATCGATGACAATGCGAGCTGGGAAAAAAATGCGGCAACGCTCAAGCAGTTGCACAGCCTGCGCGAACGACTGAAGGCGCTGGAGAAGGCTCCCCCGAAAAAATGACGACGATGCAGGAACAGAACATCATGACGACGACGCTCGATATCCATCAAATCCTCAAGCTGCTTCCCCATCGCTACCCGTTCCTGCTGGTGGACCGCGTGCTGGACATGGAAAAGGGCAAGCGCATCACGGCCCTCAAGAACGTGACGATGAACGAGCCCTTCTTCAACGGCCACTTTCCGCACCGTCCGGTGATGCCGGGCGTGCTCATGCTCGAAGCCATGGCGCAGGCCGCGGCGCTGCTGTCGTTTCATTCGCTCGATATCGTGCCGGACGACAACACCGTCTACTACTTTGCCGCCATCGACGGTGCGCGCTTCAAGCGTCCGGTGGAGCCGGGCGACCAGCTCACGCTCGAGGTTGAAATCGAGCGCATGAAGGCGGGCATTTCCAAGTTCAAGGGCCGCGCCCTGGTAGGCAGCGAACTCGCTTGCGAAGCGACGCTGATGTGCGCCATGCGCCAGATCAACTGATCGGCTGCGGCCACTTGCAAGGCATGACCCAGGTTCATCCGACAGCGCTTGTCGACCCCCAGGCCCAGCTCGACGCCACGGTGTCGGTCGGGCCCTATACCGTGATCGGTCCGCACGTGCGGGTTGGCGCGAGCACCACCATCGGCGCGCATTGCGTGATCGAAGGGCGCACGACCATCGGGCGCGACAACAGGATCTTCCAGTTTTCGTCGCTCGGCGCGGTGCCGCAGGACAAGAAATACGCCGGCGAGCCGACCGAGCTCGTCATCGGCGACCGCAACGTCATTCGCGAGTTCTGCACCTTCAACCTCGGCGTGCCGGGGGCGGGGGGCGTCACGCGCGTGGGCAATGACAACTGGATCATGGCGTACACGCACATCGCGCACGACTGCCATGTCGACAACCACACCACGCTGGCCAACAACACCACGCTGGCGGGGCATGTGCACCTGGCCGATTGGGTCACGGTCGGCGGGCTGACCGGCATCCACCAGTTCGTGTCGGTCGGTGCCCATGCCATGGTCGGGTTCGCCAGCGCGGTGTCGCAAGACGTGCCGCCGTTCATGCTGGTCGACGGCAATCCGTTGGCGGTTCGCGGCTTCAATATCGTCGGCCTGCGCCGGCGCGATTTCTCGGCGCAGCGGCTGGCCGCGGTCAAGCAGATGCACAAGCTGCTGTACCGCCAGGGCAAGACGCTCGAAGAGGCGCGCGCAGGCATCGCCGCGTTGTCCGTTGAAATGCCCGAGGCGGCCGGCGATATCGCCTTGATGGAATCCTTCCTCGCCAGCTCCACGCGCGGCATCGCGCGTTGACGTGACGGCGATGCAGACAGCCGAACAGCGACGCTTCGCGCTGGTCGCGGGCGAAGCGTCAGGCGATCTGCTCGCGGGCCTGCTGCTCGAAGGCCTCCAGGCCCGCTGGCCTGGGCTCCAGGCCGCCGGCATCGGCGGACCCCGCATGCTTGCGCTTGGCTTCCAGAGCTGGTGGCCGCAGGAAAAGCTCGCGGTACGCGGCTATGTCGAGGTGCTGCGGCACTATGCCGAAATCGCCGGCATTCGCCGCCAGCTCAAGGCCCGGCTGCTGCTGGAGCGTCCCGAACTCTTCATCGGCGTCGACGCGCCCGATTTCAATCTCGATCTCGAAGCCGGGCTGCGCAGCCAGGGCATCAAGACCGTGCATTTCATCTGTCCGTCGATCTGGGCCTGGCGGCCCAAGCGCATCGAGAAGGTCCGGGCTGCGGCCGACCATGTGCTGTGCATCTTTCCGTTCGAGCCCGAGCTGCTCGAAAGGCAGGGCGTTTCCGCGAGCTATGTGGGCCACCCGATCGCCAACGTGATCCCGATGACGCCCGACCGTGCGGCAGCGCGCGCCGCGATCGGCCTGGCGCCTGACGCGCAGGTCGTCGCCTTGCTCCCCGGCAGCCGGCGCTCCGAGATCCGCTACCTGGCCGACCGTTTCTTTGCCGCTGCCGCGTTGATGCAGAAGGCGCGGCCGGCGTTGCAGTTCGTGGCGCCCATCCTGCCGGGTCTGCGCGCCGAGGTCGAAGCCTTGCTCCAGGCCAGCGGCATGGCCGGGCGGGTGAAGCTGCTCGACGGCCAGTCGCACGCCGCGCTCGCCGCCTGCGATGTCACGCTGATCGCGAGCGGCACCGCCACGCTCGAGGCGGCGCTGTTCAAGCGGCCGATGGTCATTGCGTACAACATGAACGGGTTCTCGTGGCGCCTGATGCAGAAGAAGCAGCTGCAGCCCTGGGTCGGCCTGCCCAACATCCTGTGCCGCGAATTCGTGGTGCCCGAGTTGCTGCAGGAAGCCGCCACGCCCGCGGCGCTGGCCCAGTCCACGCTGGCCTGGCTCGACGCGCCAGAGAGAACGCAGGCCCTGCAACAAAGATTTTCCGAGCTGCACGTGCAATTGCAGCGCGATACGCCCACACTTTGCGCCGATGCGATCCAGAAAGTTCTTGAAGGCTGAGCAGGCCCCGCTGGTGTGGGACGCGCCAGGCCTGCTCGCGGGCGTCGACGAGGCGGGGCGCGGCCCGCTGGCCGGCCCCGTGGTTGCCGCCGCTGTCATCCTCGACGACCAGCGACCGATTCCCGGCCTCGCCGACTCGAAGACGCTCACAGCCCTGCAGCGCGAACGGCTGCACGACCAGATCCTGGCCCGTGCCCTGTGCTGCTCGATCGCGCAGGCGAGCGTCGAGGAAATCGACACCCACAACATCCTGCAGGCCACCATGCTCGCCATGCGCCGCGCGGTCGAAGGCCTGCGCCTGAAGCCGGCCAAGGTGCTGGTCGACGGCAACCGGCTGCCGACGCTGGACGTGCTGGCCGAGGCCATCGTCAAGGGCGATGCGCGGGTCAAGGCGATTTCTGCCGCGTCGATCTTGGCCAAGGTCCATCGCGACCGTCTCTGTGAGCAGTTGCACATCGAATTCCCCGACTACGGCTTTGCCGGTCACAAGGGCTACGGTACGCGGGAGCACCTGGAAGCATTGCAGCGCCACGGCGCCTGCGTGCACCACCGCCGCTCGTTCAGTCCGGTCGCCGCCGCGTTGGCGCGGACGGCAGCGGGCGCCACGCTGGCTGTCGAAACCGTGTCGGCCACGCCCGTGGCGTTTTCTGCAACGGTCGAAACCGTGCACCTCGACCTGCGCACCGCGCCCTGAACCCCCGATGACCACCGATCCCGGCGCGAGCCTCATCAGTTCGCGCGACAACCCGCTGCTCAAGGACCTGCGCAAGCTCGCCCAAGACCCGGGCGCCTATCGCAAGCTGGGCCGCGTCTGGCTTGAAGGCGATCACCTGTGCCGCGCGGCCCTGGCACGCGGCGTCAAGCCGGCGATTGCGGTGTTTTCGGAGTCTTTCTGGCCGACCGCACCCGCCGAATGGGCGAGCACGGCTATCAAAACGGTCGTTGTCAGCGACGACCTGCTGCGCGGCGTCAGCGGCCTGGAGTCGCCCGCACCCATGGGCTTCGTGCTCGAATTGCCGACGCGGCCCGAATTGATCGCTGACGCCCCGAGCGTGGTGCTCGACCGCCTGCAAGACGCCGGCAACGCCGGTTCCATCCTGCGCAGCGCGGCCGCCTTCGGCTTCACCCAGGTGATCGCGCTCAAGGGTACGGCCGCGCTGTGGGCGCCGAAGGTGCTGCGCGCCGGCATGGGCGCTCATTTCGGCTTGCAGCTGATTGAAGGCGTGGAGGCGGACATGCTCGACGGCTTGAAAGTGCCGCTCGTGGCAACCAGTTCCCACCGCGGCGAATGGCTGCACAAGGCGCGTGTGCCTCACCCCTGCGCCTGGCTCATGGGCCATGAAGGGCAGGGCGTTTCGCCGGCGCTGGAAGCCCGGGCGACCCATCACATCCGCATTGCACAGCCAGGCGGCGAGGAATCGCTCAATGTGGCCGCCGCCGCTGCCATCTGCCTGCACGCCAGCGGGGCGGCCCTCCAGGCCGGATAGGGCCGCAGTCCGGGCTACAATCGGGGGCTTACTCGCAATTAGCGTCGCCCGGCCGCCTTTAACGCCAAAATCCCCTTGAAGCAAGTCCGCAGGCAACGCGCCTGGGGCTCCGGGCGACCGTAACCATTCGGAGAACCCAGTGCTTTTGTCTCTCAAGGGAAATTTCCCGCCCGCCATCCTGGCGCTCGCAGACGGCACGGTCTTTCAAGGCAATTCGATCGGAGCCGCCGGCTCCACGACCGGTGAAGTGGTGTTCAACACCGCCATGACCGGTTACCAGGAAATCCTCACCGACCCGAGCTACTGCCAGCAGATCGTCACCCTGACGTATCCGCACATCGGCAACTACGGCGTCAACGGGGAAGACATCGAAGCCGACAAGATCCATGCCGCGGGCCTGATCATCAAGGACCTGCCCCTCGTCGCCTCCAACTTCCGCCAGACCGCCACACTGAGCGAATACCTCGTGGCCGGCAAGACGGTCGCCATTGCGAACATCGACACCCGCAAGCTCACTCGCCACCTGCGCACCCATGGCGCGCAAAACGGTTGCATCCTGGGCCTGGCCGAAGGCGAAGCCGTGACGCAGGCGCTGATCGACAAGGCCGTTGCCGCCGCCAAGGCCGCGCCGAGCATGGCGGGCCTGGACCTCGCCAAGGTGGTGTCGGTCACCGAGACCTACGAGTGGACCGAAACCGAGTGGAAGCTGGGCGCGGGCTACGGCGTGCAGATCACGCCCAAGTTCCACGTCGTCGCCTTCGACTACGGCGTCAAGAAGAACATCCTGCGCATGATCGCCCAGCGCGGCGCGCGCATCACCGTGGTGCCGGCGCAGACGCCCGCTGCCGACGTGCTCAAGCTCAAGCCCGACGGCATCTTCCTGGCGAACGGCCCCGGCGACCCGGAGCCCTGCGACTACGCCATCAGCGCCGTGAAGGAACTGATCGAGACCGGCATTCCCACCTTCGGCATTTGCCTGGGCCACCAGATCATGGCGCTCGCCTCGGGCGCCAAGACCTTCAAGATGAAGTTCGGCCACCATGGCGCGAACCATCCGGTGAAGGACCTGGACAACGGCCGCGTGAGCATCACCAGCCAGAACCACGGCTTCGCGGTCGACGAGAAGTCGCTGCCGGCCAATCTGCGTCCCACGCACATCAGCCTGTTCGACAACACGCTGCAGGGCCTGGCGCGCACCGACAAGCCCGCGTTCTGCTTCCAGGGTCACCCCGAAGCCTCGCCGGGCCCGCACGACATCGGTTACCTGTTCGATCGCTTCACGGCACTCATGGAAAAGAACAAGACGGAAAAGACGGAGAGCAAGAATGCCTAAGCGCACAGACCTCAAATCGATCCTTATCATCGGCGCCGGCCCGATCATCATCGGCCAGGCCTGCGAGTTCGACTACTCCGGCGTGCAGGCCTGCAAGGCGCTGCGCGAAGAGGGCTACAAGGTCATCCTGATCAACAGCAACCCCGCGACGATCATGACCGACCCGGCCACGGCCGACGTGACCTACATCGAGCCCATCACCTGGCAGACGGTTGAGAAAATCATCGCCAAGGAACGCCCCGACGCGATCCTGCCGACCATGGGCGGCCAGACCGCGCTGAACTGCGCGCTCGACCTCTGGCGCAACGGCGTGCTCGACAAGTACACCGGCGCGGCCACCAACAAGCCAGTCGAGCTGATCGGCGCCACGCCCGAAGCCATCGACAAGGCAGAAGACCGCCTGAAGTTCAAGGACGCGATGACCAAGATCGGTCTCGGTTCGGCGCGCTCTGGCATTGCCCACACGATGGACGAAGCCTGGGCCGTGCAGAAGACGCTCGGCTTCCCGACCGTGATCCGCCCCAGCTTCACGCTCGGCGGCACCGGCGGCGGCATCGCCTACAACCCGGACGAGTTCGAGACCATCTGCAAGCGCGGCATCGAAGCCTCGCCCACCAACGAGCTGCTGATCGAAGAATCGCTGCTCGGCTGGAAAGAGTACGAGATGGAAGTCGTGCGCGACAAGGCCGACAACTGCATCATCGTCTGCTCCATCGAAAACCTGGACCCGATGGGCGTGCACACCGGCGACTCGATCACCGTGGCACCGGCGCAGACGCTCTCCGACAAGGAATACCAGATCCTGCGCAATGCCTCGCTGGCCGTGCTGCGCGAGATCGGCGTGGACACCGGCGGCTCGAACGTTCAGTTCTCCATCAATCCGAAGGACGGCCGCATGGTCGTCATCGAGATGAACCCGCGTGTGTCGCGTTCGTCCGCGCTGGCCTCCAAGGCCACGGGCTTCCCGATCGCCAAGGTCGCTGCCAAGCTGGCCGTGGGCTACACGCTCGATGAGCTGCGCAACGAAATCACCGGCGGCGCCACGCCCGCGTCGTTCGAGCCGTCGATCGACTATGTGGTCACCAAGATCCCGCGTTTCGCCTTCGAGAAATTCCCGCAGGCCGACTCGCGCCTCACCACGCAGATGAAGTCGGTGGGCGAGGTGATGGCCATGGGCCGCACCTTCCAGGAATCGTTCCAGAAGGCCCTGCGCGGCCTGGAAGTGGGCGTCGACGGCCTGAACGAGAAGACGCAGGACCGCGAAGTGCTCGAAAAGGAACTGGGCGAGCCCGGTCCCGAGCGCATCTGGTACGTGGGCGATGCCTTCGCCATGGGCCTGAGCGTCGATGAAGTGTTCGCGCTGACCAAGATCGATCCGTGGTTCCTGGTGCAGATCGAAGAGATCGTGAAGATCGAACTCGAGCTGGAAACCAAGTCGCTGGACGACATCGACAAGGACACGCTGCTCGCGCTCAAGAAAAAGGGCTTCTCCGACCGCCGCCTGGCGCGCCAGTTGAAGACCACCGACACGGCGATCCGCGAGAAGCGCCGCGCCCTGGGCGTGCGCCCGGTCTACAAGCGGGTGGACACCTGCGCGGCCGAGTTCGCGACCAACACCGCCTACATGTACTCGACCTATGAAGACGAGTGCGAAGCCGACCCGACAGACAAGAAAAAGATCATGGTGCTCGGCGGCGGTCCCAACCGCATCGGCCAGGGCATCGAGTTCGACTACTGCTGCGTGCACGCCGCACTCGCCATGCGCGAGGACGGCTACGAGACCATCATGGTCAACTGCAACCCCGAGACCGTGTCCACCGACTACGACACCTCCGACCGCCTGTATTTCGAGCCGCTCACGCTCGAAGACGTGCTCGAGATCGTCGACAAGGAAAAGCCGCTCGGCGTGATCGTGCAGTACGGCGGCCAGACGCCGCTCAAGCTCGCGCTCGACCTCGAAGCCAACGGCGTGCCGATCATCGGCACTTCGCCCGACATGATCGATGCGGCCGAAGACCGCGAGCGCTTCCAGAAGCTGCTGCATGAGCTGGGCCTGCGCCAGCCGCCGAACGCCACCGCGCGCACCGAGCCCGAAGCACTCGAAAAAGCTGCCGCCCTCGGTTATCCACTGGTGGTGCGCCCGAGCTACGTGCTGGGCGGCCGCGCGATGGAAATCGTGCATGAACAGCGCGACCTGGAGCGCTACATGCGCGAGGCGGTCAAGGTGAGCAACGACTCGCCGGTGCTGCTCGACCGCTTCCTGAACGACGCTGTCGAGTGCGACGTCGACTGCATCCGCGACGCCGAAGGCGGCACGCTGATCGGCGGCGTGATGGAACACATCGAACAGGCCGGCGTGCACTCGGGCGACTCCGCCTGCTCGCTGCCGCCCTACAGCCTGAACGCCGACACCATCGCCGAGCTCAAGCGCCAGAGCGCCGCGATGGCGAAGGCACTGAACGTGGTCGGCCTGATGAACGTGCAGTTCGCGATCCAGCAGAAGGACGGCAAGGACGTCATCTACGTGCTCGAAGTGAATCCGCGTGCGTCGCGCACCGTGCCTTACGTGAGCAAGGCCACCGGCATCCAGCTCGCCAAGGTGGCGGCACGCTGCATGGCCGGCCAGTCGCTGGCGTCGCAGGGCGTGACCAAGGAGGTGACGCCGCCGTACTTCAGCGTGAAGGAAGCCGTGTTCCCCTTCGTCAAGTTCCCGGGCGTGGACACCATCCTCGGCCCCGAGATGAAGTCGACCGGCGAGGTGATGGGCGTGGGCAAGACCTTCGGCGAAGCCTTCGTGAAGTCGCAACTGGGTGCGGGCACGCATCTGCCGAAATCGGGCAAGGTCTTCATCTCGGTGAAGAACAACGACAAGGCGCGTGCGGTGGAAGTGGCGCGCGGCCTGGTGAAGCTGGGTTTCGAGCTGGTTGCCACCAAGGGCACGGCTGCCGCCATCAGCACCGCGGGCATCGAATGCGCGACGGTGAACAAGGTGACCGAAGGCCGCCCGCACATCGTGGACATGATCAAGAACAACGAGATTGCCTTGGTCATCAATACGGTGGAAGAGCGCCGCAACGCGATCACCGATTCGCGGCAGATCCGCACCTCTGCGCTGCTCGCTCGCGTGACCACCTTCACCACGATCTTCGGCGCCGAAGCCGCGGTCGAAGGCATGGGCTTCATGGACGAGCTGGACGTCATTTCGGTGCAGGAGATGCACGCGCAACTGGCGGCACTGGCCTGAGCCTGAGCCTCGACGGCGTCATGGAAACCCAGCTCGTCGAACTGGACCTGCGCGACTGGAACGCGGCCACGCCCAACGCGGCGTGGATCGCGGAACTGGAAGCGGGCAAGGTGCTGTACTTTCCGCGGCTGGGCTTCGAGCTCTTGCCCGAAGAGCGGAGCCTGCTCACGCCCAGCCTGCTGTCGCCCGACGTGCGCAACATCAGCCTCGACGCCAATGGCAGGCTCAAGGGCGTTGTCGGCGATGAGGCGGTGCAACGCATGGCTGCGGCGATGGTGGGGCGGTTTCGCGCGCAGGCGCAGCAGCTGATCCACGGTCTGCTGCCGCACTACACGGCGGCCCTGCGGCTGGCGCCCACGAGCTATCGGCCGGCGCAGGTCGAGACGCGGGTGCAGTCCTGGCGTGCGGACGACCGTCGGTTGCACGTGGACGCGTTTCCGTCGCGGCCCAATTACGGTGAGCGCATCCTGCGCGTGTTCACCAACGTGAATCCCGAAGGTGCGCCGCGCGTCTGGCGCGTGGGCGAGCCTTTCGATGATGTCGCCAGGCGCTTCCTGCCGCGCGCCAAGCCCTATGTGCGCTGGCAGGCCAAGCTGCTGCATGCGCTGCACGTGACCAAGTCGTTTCGCAGCGAGTACGACCACCTCATGCTGCAGCTGCACGATGGCATGAAGTCGGACATGGCCTACCAGGAAAGCTCCCCTCAGGAGAGGGCCGAGTTCCCGCCGGGCTCGGTGTGGGTGTGCTTCTCGGACCAGACCTCGCACGCCGTGATGGCGGGCCAGTACATGCTCGAGCAGACGCTTCATCTGGCCGCCTCGAAGCAATACAATCCCGACTCGAGCCCGCTCGCCATCCTGAGCCGGCTGACCGGACGCAATCTCGTCTGATCTTGTCCCCCACTCGACCGCCGAACGGCATCGTTCGGCGGTTTCGCTTTATGGAGAACCAAACATGGCCACCATTCCAATCACCAAGCGCGGTGCCGAAAAGCTGCGTGCCGAACTGCATCAGCTCAAGACCGTCGACCGCCCCTGGGTCATCAACGCGATCTCCGAAGCCCGCGCGCAGGGCGACCTGAGCGAGAACGCCGAGTACGAAGTCGCCAAGGACCGCCAGGGCTTCATCGAAGGCCGCATCCAGGAAGTCGAGGGCAAGCTGTCGGCCGCGCAGATCATCGACCCGTCCGAGCTCGATGCCGGCGGTAAGATCGTGTTCGGCTCGACGGTGGAGCTGGAGGAAGAAGAGTCCGGCGAAGCGGTCAAGTACCAGATCGTGGGCGAGGACGAAGCCGACCTGAAGCTGGGCCTCATCAACATCTCCAGCCCCATCGCGCGCGCGCTGATCGGCAAGGAAGAGGGCGACACCGCCGAAGTGCAGGCGCCCGGCGGCCTGAAGCGCTACGAGATCGTCGGCGTCAGCTACGTGTGATTCGCCTCCGATGAAAGACCGCCTGGCCCTGATGCTGGCTGCCTTCTGGTGGGGCAGCCTCACAACGATCGGCTTTCTAGTAGTGCCGATGCTGTTCGCCAGGCTTGGCAACCCGGCCGTGGCGGGTAATTTTGCCGGGCAGTTGTTCGAGGCGCAGAGCTGGGTCGCCATCGGCTGCGGCCTGATTCTCCTGATTCATTTCCGGCACAAGGCCGACGACCGCATGGACGGGCCGTCGCTCGACGCCATCTTCCTGATCCTCGGGGCCTTGCTGTTGGCGCTGCTTCAGCAGTACGCCGTGGCGCCGCGCATCCTGGCGCGGGACAACCTCAAGCTGTGGCATTCCATCGGAAGCGGCATGTACATCGTGCAATGGCTGTGCACCGGTGTGTTGCTTTGGCGCATGGGCGCTCGCCAGAAGCGCTGATACAGGCGCTGAAAAAAGCGATGGCGGCTTTCGTTCCCCGCCATCCGCTCGCTCACTCTTTCCAGAATCTAGCGACCCAGCTCGCGGGCCGGATGTAGCGGAAGGCGCGGTTGCGCCGCCCCGCCAGCGCATCGGGCGGATTGCACTCGCCATGAAAAATCATGACGCGGGCGTTTTCCGGGACGAATGGCTCTTCCCAGTAGTTGGTCGGCCAGGTCGGGATGCCGTGGTACTTGAAGCTCGGGCACCACGCCTCGGGCCAATAGGAGAGCTTGCCCTGCTTGTGCAGCACATCGGACAGGTAGGCCTGCTCGTTGCGGTACTCGGCCTGCACCTTGTCCATGTTGGCGCGGAAATACGCCAGCACGTCGGCATGTGCGCCCAACTCGAAGCGGTAGACCGATGAGTTCCCGGTGATCCGCTCGCGCCGCCAGGGGCGGGCGTAGTCATGGATGATCAGGAACTCGCCGGGTTGCTCGAAGAAGGCGTCCAGGCTGCCCACGACCACCACATCGACGTCCATGAACAGGGCGGTGCCGCGCAGGCCATGCAGGTCCTGCTCGAACGTGGTGAGCTTCTTCCAGGCACCGTCGCGCTGGCCGGGAGCCAGTTGCAGGTTCAGCGGGGGAATGGGGAGGCACGTCACCTCGGGACGGATGCCCGTGCCGTCATCGGTCAGGCAGACGAACTTGAAATCGCCGCTGAGGTTGCGGCGCACCATCGCGTAGAGCCGGTTGACGTACTCGGGACCGTATTTCGTGCCCCACTTCATGCAGAGGATGTGGCGCTGGGCGCCGTGCGCTGCCACCAGGCTCAGTCCGACTGGTTGCGCTTCTTGGCCGAGAGTGGCCGCTTCGCCTTGGCGCGCTTGATGGTGCCGCCAGGGGTGAGCCGCTGGTTGCCGAGCACGCGCAGCGTCTTGATTTCGGGGCGCTGGCCGCCGCGCTTGCTGTACTTCAGCACCTTGACGTCGCGCGGGCCGGGCATGCGGTCTTCATCGACCACTTTTTCTTTTTCGGGGATCGGACGCCAGAGCACCAGCAGCTTTCCGATGTGCTGGATGGGAGCGGCATCGAGTTCGTTGGCGAGCTCTTGCAGCATGGCGTCCCTGGCGAGGCGGTCGTCGGAGAACACGCGCACCTTGATCAGGCCATGGGCCTTCAGGGCGGCATCCGCCTCTTTTTTAACGGCAGGGGTGAGCCCGTCTCCACCGACCATGACGATCGGATCCAGGTGGTGAGCTTCGGCGCGGTGCACCTTGCGCTCGGCAGGGGTAAGTTGAATGGCGGGCATCCCCGTATTATCGACGTGTTACGAAGACCCCCATGAGCACCAAAGCCAAAAGCAAAAAAGTCAATAAAGCGTGGCTTCACGACCATATCAACGACCCCTACGTGAAACTCGCCACGCGGGAGGGGTACAGGGCGCGCGCCGCCTACAAGCTCAAGGAAATCGACGAGTCGCTGGGGCTGGTCAGGCCTGGCCAGCTGGTGGTCGACCTCGGATCGACGCCCGGGGCCTGGAGCCAGTACCTGCGGCGGCGCATGTCGCCCGAGGGCGCCGCAGTCGGCACGCTGAACGGCACCATCGTCGCGCTGGACATGCTGCCGATGGACCCCATCGAAGGCGTGACCTTCCTGCAGGGCGACTTCCGCGAAGCCGAGCTGCTGGAGCAGGTCCTGGGTGTGCTGGCAGGCCGCAAGGCCGACCTGGTGGTCTCGGACATGGCGCCCAACCTCTCGGGCATCCATTCGGCCGATGGCGCCCGCATCGCGCACCTGATCGAGCTTGCAGTCGACTTTGCCCAGCACCACCTGAAGCCCGACGGAGCCTTGGTCGCCAAGCTCTTCCACGGCGGCGGCTATGACGAATCGGTCAAGCTGTTCAAGGCCAGTTTCCGCACCGTCAAGCCGTTCAAGCCCAAGGCTTCGCGCGACAAATCGGCCGAGACTTTCCTGGTCGGGATGGGTTTGAAGGCAGTAGATACCCCTTGATACCTTGTAGAAACAGCTTCTCAATAAGGCCGCAGCGGGCTCAAACCCTTGTCAGGCTATGGCTGCTTTAGGGAAATGCCCGCTTTTCGCAGCTTGAAAAGCCTAAAATGGGGCGCAATTGCGTATCCATAGCGCCGATTTCATATTCTCGTCACGCGCTTTAGCCTGGAGCTTCGTTTGAACAATCAGTGGTTTTCCAAAGTTGCCGTCTGGCTCGTCATTGCGATGGTGTTGTTCACTGTGTTCAAGCAGTTCGACACCCGCGGCGGTGCCGGCTCCGGAACCGTCAGCTACTCCGAATTCCTGGACCAGGTCCGGAGCAACCAGATCAAGCAGGCCATCATCCCTGAAGGCGCCGGAGGCGGCGAGATCGTTGCCGTCACCAACGACGACCGCAAGATCCGCACGACCGCCACGGTGCTCGACCGCGGCCTCGTCGGCGACCTGATCGACCACAACGTCAAGTTCGACGTCAAGCCGCGCGAAGAGAGCTCGCTCCTCATGACGCTGCTGGTCAGCTGGGGCCCGATGCTGCTGCTGATCGGCGTCTGGGTCTACTTCATGCGCCAGATGCAGGGCGGCGGCAAGGGCGGGGCGTTCAGCTTCGGCAAGAGCAAGGCCCGCATGATGGACGAGAACAACAACACGGTCACTTTCGCCGACGTCGCAGGCTGCGACGAGGCCAAGGAAGAAGTCCGCGAAGTCGTCGACTTCCTGAAAGATCCGCAACGCTTCCAGAAACTCGGCGGCCGCATTCCGCGCGGCCTGTTGCTGGTCGGCCCTCCGGGTACCGGCAAGACGCTGCTGGCCAAGTCGATTGCCGGCGAAGCCAAGGTCCCGTTCTTCTCGATCTCGGGTTCCGACTTCGTTGAAATGTTCGTCGGCGTGGGTGCAGCCCGTGTCCGCGACATGTTCGAAAACGCCAAGAAGAACGCACCCTGCATCATCTTCATCGACGAAATCGACGCGGTGGGTCGTCAGCGCGGTGCTGGCCTTGGCGGCGGCAACGACGAGCGCGAACAAACGCTCAATCAGATGCTGGTCGAGATGGACGGCTTCGAAACCAACCTCGGTGTGATCGTGGTGGCAGCCACCAACCGTCCGGACATCTTGGACGCCGCGCTGCTGCGCCCGGGCCGTTTCGACCGTCAGGTGTACGTCACGCTGCCCGACATCCGCGGCCGCGAGCAGATCCTCGGTGTGCACATGCGCAAGGTTCCGCTCGGCCAGGACGTGAACCCGAGCGTCATCGCCCGCGGCACGCCCGGCATGTCCGGCGCCGACCTTGCCAACCTCTGCAACGAAGCCGCCCTGATGGCCGCACGCCGCAATGCGCGCGTGGTCGAGATGCAGGACTTCGAAAAGGCCAAGGACAAGATCTTCATGGGCCCCGAGCGCAAGAGCATGGTCATGCCCGAGGAAGAGCGCCGCAACACGGCCTACCACGAGTCCGGCCACGCCCTCATCGGCAAGCTGCTGCCCAAGTGCGACCCGGTCCACAAGGTCACGATCATTCCGCGCGGCCGCGCCCTCGGCGTGACCATGAGCCTGCCGGCACAAGACCGCTATAGCTACGACCGCGAGTACATGCTCAACCAGATCAGCATGCTGTTCGGTGGCCGCATCGCGGAAGAAGTGTTCATGCACCAGATGACCACCGGCGCCAGCAACGACTTCGAGCGCGCGACTTCCATCGCCCGCGACATGGTCACGCGCTACGGCATGACCGATGCGCTGGGCCCGATGGTCTACGCCGAGAACGAAGGCGAAGTGTTCCTCGGCCGCTCGGTCACCAAGACCACGAACATGAGCGAGCAGACCATGGAAAAGGTCGACGGCGAAGTGCGCCGCATCATCGACGAGCAGTACGCCCTGGCGCGTGGCCTCATCGAAGCGAACAGCGACAAGATGCATGCGATGGCGAAGGCCTTGCTCGAATGGGAAACCATCGACTCCGAGCAACTCGACGACATCATGGCCGGCCGCGCACCGCGTCCGCCCAAGGACTGGACGCCGCGCACCCCTCCTTCGGGCAGCGGTGGCAGTGGCGGCACGCCGGCCGTCAATACCGACCCGGCGCCGACCGCCGCTTGAGGTGGGCTTGAGATCAAGCAACAACGGGGCCTCTGGCCCTGTTTTTCATGGGGCGCTGCATGGCGCGGTCTGGCAGACCTCCCGCTTCGCGATCGACCTCACGCAGCCCCGCGTGATGGGCATCGTCAACGTCACGCCCGATTCCTTCTCCGACGGCGGCGCACACGCGTCTACCGAAACTGCGCTGCGGCATTGCGAGCAGTTGCTGAAGGAGGGCGCCGACATCCTGGACATCGGCGGTGAATCGACCCGCCCTGGCAGTCCCGCCGTGCCGCTCGACGCCGAATTGGCGCGTGTGCTGCCCGTGGTGCGCGAGGCCGTGAAGCTCGACGTACCGCTCTCCATCGACACCTACAAGCCCGAGGTGATGCGCGCCGTGCTCGACCTGGGCGCGGACATCGTCAACGACATCTGGGCACTGCGCCAGCCGGGCGCGCGCGAGGCCGTGGCCGCGCATCCTTCGTGCGGCATCTGCCTGATGCACATGCATCGCGACCCGCAGACCATGCAGACGGTGCCCATGCAGGGCGACGTGATCCCCGAGGTGCTGGCGTTCTGGGCCGAACAATTGGCGAAGCTTGCCGCCTTGCAGGTCGCCCCGTCGCGCATCACGCTCGACCCGGGCGTTGGCTTCGGTAAGTCCGTGACGCAGAATTTCGCCCTGCTGGGGCGGCAGCGCGAACTGCTGGACGCGGGCTACCCGCTGCTGCTGGGCTGGTCGCGCAAATCGTCGATCGGTGCGGCCACCGGCATCGAGGCGGCGGGCGAACGCATCGTGCCCAGCGTGGCGGCCGCGGTGCTGGCCGTGGAGCGCGGCGCGGCGGTTGTGCGTGTGCACGACGTGCGCGACACGGTGGCCGCCCTTGCTGTCTGGCGCGCAATGAAGGCGACAGAAAAACAATCACAACAAAGAAAAGAGGAAACCCCATGACCCGCAAATACTTCGGCACCGACGGCATCCGCGGCACCGTTGGCCAGGCACCCATCACACCCGACTTCGTGTTGCGCCTCGCGCACGCCGTGGGCCGCGTGCTCAAGAAAACAGAGTCCAGGCCCCGCGTGTTGATCGGCAAGGACACCCGCATTTCGGGCTACATGCTCGAATCGGCGCTCGAATCGGGCTTCAACTCGGCCGGCGTCGATGTGGTGCTGCTTGGCCCGCTGCCTACACCCGGTGTGGCGTACCTCACACGTGCCCAGCGCGCGAGCCTGGGCGTGGTGATCAGCGCCAGCCACAATGCCTTTCCCGACAACGGCATCAAGTTCTTCAGCGCGCAGGGCACCAAGCTCGACGACGCATGGGAGCTTGCCGTCGAAGCCGCGCTGGAAGAGGCGCCGGTCTGGGTGGACTCCGTCAATCTCGGCAAGGCTCGCCGCCTGGACGATGCGTCCGGCCGCTACATCGAGTTCTGCAAGAGCACCTTCGCCAACGACCTCACGCTGCGCGGCATGAAGCTCGTGGTCGATGCGGCGCACGGCGCGGCCTACCAGGTGGCGCCCAACGTGTTCCATGAGCTGGGCGCGGAAGTCACCAGCATCGGTTGCGCGCCCGACGGGCTCAACATCAACAACGGATTCGGCGCGACACACCCTGAAGCGCTGGTCGCCGCGGTCGTCGCGCAGAAGGCCGACTACGGCATTGCGCTCGACGGCGACGCCGATCGCCTGCAACTGGTCGATGCCAGCGGACGCCTCTTCAATGGCGACGAACTGCTCTACCTGATGGTGGCCGAGCGCATTGCGCGCGGCGAAAAGCCGGTGGGCGTGGTCGGCACGCTCATGACCAACAAGGCCGTCGAGGTCGCGCTGCGCGGGCAGGGCATCGAGTTCGTGCGCGCCAAGGTCGGCGACCGCTACGTGCTCGAAGAGCTCGACAAGCGCGGCTGGATCCTGGGCGGCGAGGGCTCTGGCCACTTGCTCGCGCTCGACCGCCACACCACGGGCGACGGCATCGTGAGCGCGCTGCAGGTGCTGCAGGCCTGCGTGCGCAGCGGCAAGACGGTGGCACAGCTGCTCGAAGGCGTCACGCTGTTTCCGCAGACGCTGATCAACGTGCGTCTCGCGCCCGGTCAAAACTGGAAGGACAACGAGGCGCTGGCCAGCGAAACGCAGCGCATCGAAGCCGAACTGGGCGACGGCGGCCGCGTGCTGATCCGCGCGAGCGGCACCGAACCGCTGGTTCGCGTGATGGTCGAGGCGCGGGATGCAAAGCAGTCCAGGTCGTGCGCGGAACGCCTCGCAGCGACGCTGGAGCCGGCTCAGTGAGCATTGAAGTCTTGCTTGCGAACTACCGCGACGCCGCGCAGGCCGCGGCGGTGGTCGATCTGCTCGACAGCTACGCCCGCGACCCGGCCGGTGGCGGCACGCCGCTCGACGCGGCTGTGCGCGAGGGCTTGCCCGCAGCGCTGGCTGCGCGCCCGCAAGCCTTCAGCGTGCTGGCCTTCGACCGCGACAAGCCCGTGGGCCTGATCAACTGCATCGAGGGCTTCTCGACCTTCGCATGCAAGCCGCTGGTCAATGTGCACGACGTGATCGTGCTGCCCAGCCATCGCGGCCAGCGCGTGGCGCAGCAGATGTTCGCGCGGGTGGAGGAAGAAGCGCGCAGGCGAGGCGCCTGCAAGCTCACGCTCGAAGTGCTCTCGGGCAACGCGCCGGCATTGCGTGCCTATGAGCGCGAAGGCTTCATCGGCTACCAGCTCGACCCGGCCTTCGGGCACGCGGTATTTCTTCAGAAAGAGCTCTGAAAAAAGAAAAAGGGCCGGGGCGAATGGATCGCCGTCGGCCCTCACCCCAACCCTCTCACCGAGGGGAGAGGAGGTAAGACAGATCAGAAGCGCGTGACGGGTGCGTCTGCTTCGGTCTTGCTCGGCGCGTACTTGCCCAGTTCCCACTTCGCGATCGCATTGCGGTGCACTTCGTCCGGGCCGTCCGCAAAGCGCAGCGTGCGCGCGCCGGCATAGGCGTAGGCGAGCGGGAAGTCGTCGCACATGCCGCCGCCGCCATGCACTTGCATCGCCCAATCGATCACCTGGCAGGCCATGCTCGGCGCGACCACCTTGATCATCGCGATCTCGTTCTTGGCGACCTTGTTGCCGGCCACGTCCATCAGCCAGGCGGCCTTGAGCGTGAGCAGGCGCGCCATGTCGATCTTGCAGCGCGCTTCGGCGATGCGTTCCTGCGTCACGGTCTGCGAGGCGACGGTCTTGCCGAAGGCGACGCGCGAGGAGGCGCGCTTGCACATCAGTTCCAGCGCGCGCTCGGCCAGGCCGATCAGGCGCATGCAGTGGTGAATGCGTCCCGGGCCAAGGCGGCCTTGGGCGATTTCGAAGCCGCGGCCTTCGCCCAGCAGGATGTTGTCGACGGGCACGCGCACGTTCTCGAAGTACATCTCGACGTGGCCGTGCGGCGCATCGTCGTAGCCCATCACGTTCAGCGGACGCACGATGCGGATGCCCTTGGCGTCGGCTGGCACGATCACCATGCTCTGTTGCGAATGGCGCGGTGCATCGGGGTCGCTCTTGCCCATGGTGATGAACACGGCGCAACGCGGATCGGCCGCGCCCGAAATCCACCACTTGTGGCCGTTGATCACGTACTCGTCGCCCTGGCGTTCGATGCGGGTCGAGATGTTGGTGGCGTCGCTCGATGCCACATCGGGCTCGGTCATCGCGAAGGCCGAGCGGATCTGGCCTTCGAGCAGCGGCTTGAGCCAGCGTGCCTTGATTTCTTCGGAGCCGTAGCGGGCGATGGTTTCCATGTTGCCGGTGTCGGGTGCAGAGCAATTGAAGGCTTCGCTCGCCCAAGGCACCGCACCCATGATTTCGGCCAGCGGCGCGTATTCCTGGTTCGTGAGGCCCGCACCGGCGTAGCCGGAGGCGGAGGCGCTGTCGACCGGCAGGAAGAGGTTCCACAGGCCCTGGGCCTTGGCCTTTTCCTTGACCTTCTCGACCGTCTTCAACGCGGTCCAGCGCTTGCCGGCGGCCGTGTTCGCCGCCAGCTCGGCGCTGTACTCGGCTTCCGCCGGGTAGATGTTTTCATCCATGAACGCCTTGACGCGCTTCTGCAGTTCCTTGGTCTTGGCCGAATATTCGAAATCCATGCTGTCTCCTGGTGGGTTTTTGGGGGAGGGGCTGGCTATGCCTTTTGGGCGAATTGCCAGGCCATCTCGGCCATCGGACGCGCGCCGCGTGCAGACGCCACGGCTTGCTCGCTCGATGCGGTACCGGCTTCGACCCGCTTCGCAATGCCTTGAAGAATCGCGGCCATGCGGAACAGGTTGTAGGCCTGATAGAAATTCCAGTCCGGCGCCAGCGCCTCGGGCGTGCTGATGCGCGTGCGCTCGCAGTAGCGGCGGATGTATTCGCTCTCGGTGGGGATGCCCAGCGCCGCCACGTCCACGCCGCCGATGCCGCGACCGGTGGTGGGCGGCATGTGCCAGGACATGCAGTGGTAGCTGAAGTCCGCCAGCGGATGCCCCAGCGTGGAGAGCTCCCAGTCGAGCACCGCGATGATCCGCGGCTCGGTGGCATGGAACATCACGTTGTCCAGGCGGTAGTCGCCGTGGACGATCGAAACCTTGGTTTCGTCGCGCGCGCTCGCCGGCATGTGGGCGGGGAACCAGTCGATCAGCCGCTCCATGGCCTCGATCGGCTGGGACAGTTCGCCCGCACCGTCGGTCGAGGCCTTGTACTGCTTGCTCCAGCGGCCGATCTGGCGCTCGAAATAATTGCCGGGCTTGCCGTAGTCGGCCAGGCCCCGCGCGGCGAAGTCGACCGTATGCAGCGCGGCGATGACGCGGTTCATCTCGTCGTAGTAGGCCGCGCGTTCGGCGTTGCTGAAACCGGGCAGCGACTGGTCCCAGAGCACGCGGCCCTGCATGAACTCCATCACGTAGAAGGCGCGGCCGATGACGGACTCGTCTTCGCAGAGGCAATGCATGCGCGGCACGGGCACGTCGGTGCCCTGCAGGCCGCTCATCACCTTGAACTCGCGCTCCACGGCATGCGCCGAGGGCAGCAGCTTGGCGACCGGGCCGGGCTTTGCGCGCATCACATAGCTTTGCGATGGCGTGAGGAGCTTGTAAGTCGGGTTCGATTGCCCGCCCTTGAACATCTCGACCGTGAGCGGGCCCTTGAAACCGTCGAGGTTCTTCTCGAGCCAGGCCGAAAGCACCTCGATGTCGAACGCATGCTGCTGCGACACCGCGCGGGTACCGACGAAGTTGGAGAAGTCCTGGCTCATGTCAGATGTCCGCTTCCGAGACGCGCATCAAGGCCGCGCGATCCAATACAACCAGGCCGGCGGGCTCGATGCGGATCGTGCCCTCGCGTTCCATGGTCTTGAGTTCCTGGTTGACCCGCTGGCGCGAGGCGCCCAGCAGTTGCGCCAGTTCTTCCTGCGCCAGTTGCAGGCCGATGCGCATCTGGCTGCCGTCGTCCAGGTTGGGCACGCCATAGCTGCGCACCAGATGAATGAGCTGCTTGGCCAGGCGTGCGCGCAAGGGCAGGGTGTTGAGGTCTTCCACCAGCCCGAACAGCGTGCGGATGCGGCGTGCCTGCAGCCGCATCAGTGCCTCGTACAGCTCCACATGCGAGTTGAGGATCTTCTGGAAGTCGGCCCGCGCCACGCAGAGAATGGTGCTGTCCCCATGCGCATAGGCGTCGTGCGTGCGCCGGTCCCCGTCGAACATCGCCACGTCGCCGAACCAGATGCCCGGCTCCACGTAGGTCAGCGTCACCTGCTTGCCCGAGACCGCCGTCGAACTCACGCGCACCGCGCCCTTGGCGCAGGCAATCCAGTGTTCGGGAGGGTCGCCGCGCGCGGCGATCAGGTCGCCGTCCTTGTAGCGTTTGACGAAAGCGCATCGGAGGATGTCGTGCCGTAGCGATGGAGATAGGGAAGAAAACCAGCGACCACTGTTGATCGCTTCACGTTCTTCGATAGTAAGAATGGGGTCGTCCATTGGTCTGTCCTCTCGGCGACTGAAAAACTGATGGGTGTCACGGGAGCGACGCCGCGAGGCGCTACTCGTACCGCGGTGGTTTCTTGTCGAGGAACGCGGCGATGCCGATGCCCGCGTTCGCATGGTGCAGGTTGCGCACGAAGTGGTCGCGCTCCTGCGAGAGCTGCGTGTTCAGCGTGGCGCCGCGCGCTTCGCTCAGCAGCTCCTTGATGCTGGCCAGCGAGTTGGGCGCGCGGGCGTTGAGCTTGGTCGCCAGCGCCAGCGCGCCTGCCAGCGCCTGCCCGTTTTCGGTGAGCTCGTTGACAAGACCCAGCGCATGCAGGCGCGGTGCGCCGATGCGCTCGCCGTTCATGAGCCATTCGCTGGCCAGCTGGCGGGGCAACTGCTGCCCCAGGTGCCAACTCAGGCCGCCGTCGGGCGACAGCGCCACGTTGCTGTACGAGGCCGCGAACACCGCGTCGCGCGCGGCCACCACGAAGTCGCAGGCCAGCGCGAGCGAGAAGCCCGCGCCGGCTGCCGCGCCCTCGACCGCCGCGATGATCGGCTTGGGAAAGGTGCGGATCGAGTCGATCCAGTTGTGCAGCCCCTCGATGCTCTCGGCCTGCACCGAGCGGTCGAGTTCGCGATTGGCCATCAGGCGCTGCAGCGAGCCGCCGGCGCAGAAGAAGGGGCCTTCGCCCACGATGACGACGCTGCGGATCTCGCTGCTGCTCTCGGCGCCGTTGAGCGCCTCGATGCCGGCGGCATAGATCTCGGGGCCCAGCGCATTGCGCTGGGTGGGGTTGGCGATCGTCAGCACCATGGTGCTGCCCTCGCTGGTGCTCTTGAGTTCGGCGGTCATCGCTGTGTCGCGTTTTCAGTCGGTTGGTGGGTTGTCTGGCTGTTTATTCTTCTTCGTGCAGGAGGCTCAGGCCCAGCGCGCCGCGGCGGCGCAGCCACGGGCTCGGGCGATAGCGCGGATCGCCATACACCGTCTGCAGGTTGAACAGCACTTCGAGCATGTTGGTCGGGCCGTAGAGGTTGCCCATGGCGAGCGGTCCGCGCGGGTAGCCCAGGCCCAGTTGCACGGCCGTTTCCAGGTCGGCCGGCGAGCACACGCGCTGCTGGCACATGTCGGTGGCGATGTTGACGATGGTGCCGATCACGCGCTGCGTGACGAAGCCGCCGCTGTCGCGGATCACGCTCACTGCCTTGCCGTCGCGCGCAAAGAGGGCGTGCGCGGCATCGCGGATGTCGCGGCGCGTGGCCGGGTTGGTGGCGAGCACGCGGCGCTTGGTGGCGGCGTCGTCGATCAGCATGTCGATGCCGACGGTGCGCGTGGCGTCCAGGCGTTCGACGGCGGCCACCGTGGTCACGTCGAAGCCCAGCGGGGCCACGAGGATCAGCGAATGCGGCGCAGCCGTGGCGCCGCTGTCGATCTGCGCGCCCAGCGTGTTGACCAGGCGCAGCAGCTCGGCGCGGCGCGCGGCGCGGGGCGAGACCCAGACCGCCGGCGTACCTTCGATCACCGGTGCCGGGGCCTCGGGCGTCTGCTGCATGACTCCGTCGGTGTAGCGATAGAAGCCTTCGCCCGTCTTGCGGCCCAGCGCGCCGGCAGCCAGGCGCTGTGCGGTGATCACGCTCGGGCGGAAGCGCGGCTCTTCGAAGTACTGGTGGTAGATCGACTCCATCACCGGGTGCGAGACGTCCAGCGCCGTCAGGTCCAGCAGCTCGAAGGGGCCGAGGCGAAAGCCCGCCTGGTCCTTGAGGATGCGGTCGACGGTCGCGAAGTCGGTCACGCCCTCGCCGACGATGCGCAGCGCCTCGGTGCCGTAGCCGCGGCCCGCATGGTTGACGATGAAGCCGGGCGTGTCCTGCGCCTGCACTGCGCTGTGGCCCATCTGCACCGCGTAGCCCGCAAGCTGCTTGCAGACCTCGGGCGCGGTCTTGAAGCCCGCCACCACCTCGACCACCTTCATCAGCGGCACGGGGTTGAAGAAATGGAAGCCCGCAACGCGCTCGGGCCGCGCGAGCCCGGCCGCGATGGCCGTGACCGAGAGCGACGAGGTGTTGGTGACCAGCGTGGCGCTGGGCGCCACCACGGCCTCGAGTTCGCGGAAGAGCTTGCGCTTGACCTCGAGGTCTTCGATCACGGCTTCGATCACGAGGTCGCAGCCGGCCAGCGCCTGCACCGAATCGACAGCCCGCACGCGCGCGATCTGCGCGTCGCGCGCCGCGGCGTCGAGCTTGCCCTTTTCATGCAGCTTGTTCCATTGGGCGATGAGGGCTTCGCGACCGCGCTCGGCGGCGCCCGCAAAGCTGTCGAGCAGCAGCACTTCGCTGCCGGCCTGCGCGGCGATCTGGGCGATGCCGCGACCCATGGCGCCGGCGCCGATCACGCCGATCCGGGTGTAGTTCACTGTCATTGGATGAAGATTCTCACTGGTTGAGGGTGTCCGGGCTGTCGCGCGAGTCAAGGACCGGAACGGGCCGGGGGCGCGGCAGCAGGCTCCGATTTTGCAATCCCGTGCGTGCGGGACGTAGCGGGTTTTACGCGGAGCCGCAATTTCAGGCCGGCCGGCGGCTGCGGTCGATGGCCACGCTGAGCCCGATGGCGACCAGCAGCAGTGCCAGGCCGACCCGGCTCATCCACGGCGCAGCGTCGTTGGCCAGCAGCCAGCCGCCCAGTCCCGCACCGACCGCCTGGCCGATGTAGATGCCCGAACTGTTGAGCGCGACGGAGCCCGAAGCAAGGGCGGGCGCAAGCCCCACGAGCCGCGCCTGTTGCGCCGAGTTGGTGGCAAAGCAGCCCAGGCCCCAGGGCACGAGCACCACCGCCAGCCAGGCGATCGTGCTCGCAAAGGGCCAGAGGAACAGACTCAGCGCAATCAGCACGGTCGTCAGCAGCACCATGCGGCCCGCGCCGATGCGGTCGATGTAGCGGCTGACCACCATGTTGCCCATCAGGCCGAAGGCGCCGAACAGCGCCCACATCAGGCTCAGCGTGGTGGGGTCCGCACCGAAGCTCTGTTTGAGGATCGGACCGAAATAACTGAAGAGCACGAACTGCCCGGCACCCTGCAGCGCCGTCACCGACACGATGCCCATCAGCACCGGGCTGCGCAGCACGCGCGACCAGGCAGCGGCGGTGAGCGCGGCGGGACGGATGCCGGTCGGCAGCGTGAGCCAGATCGACGCAGCGCTCACGATGCTGAGCGCCGCGACAGCCATGAAGGCCATGCGCCAGCCCAGGTGGCCGCCGATCATCGCGCCGATGGGCAGGCCCAGCACCGAGGCCATCGACCAGCCGAGAAAGACGAAGGTCACGGCGCGTCCGCGGTGCTCGGGCGGCACCAGCATGCCGGCGCAGGCCGCCGCCTGCGGCGTGAAGATCGCCGGCGCGATCACCGTGAGCATGCGCACCGGCAGCAGGGCGCCGAAGCTGGGCATCCACGCCGCGAGTGCGTGTCCGGCGGCGTACCAGAGCAGCGTGAGGGCGAGCAGGAGGCGGCGGTCCCAGCCCGCGACCACGGCTGCGAGCAACGGCGCGCCGAGGCACATCACGACAGCCGCCGCGGTGATCAACTGGCCTGCTGTCGCGACAGTGACAGAAAGCGAGGCGCTGATCTCATTGAGCGTGCCGGGCACCACCATCACGCCGGTGCCGATCACGAAATTGCCGGCCAGCAGCGCCCAGAGAGCGCCCCGGGACGCAGGCCGGGTCACTGAGCGACCTTCTTCGGCTGCTGCCGCATTCGCCTTGGGGCGGCCCGGCGCCTCATGAACTCACCGGCGAACCTGCAGCGCGCCCGGATTCACGATGTTGGTGGGGTTGCCCTTGATGAAGCTCACGACATTGTCGAAGGCCTGGCCGAAGTAGCTCTCGTAGCTGTCCTGCTCCACGTAGCCGATGTGCGGCGTGCAGATGCAGTTTTCGAGCCGCAGCAGCGCATGGCCCTGCAGCGGCGGCTCGCTCTCGAACACATCGATGGCCGCGAGCCCGGGGCGCCCGCGGTTGAGCGCGGCGAGCAGGGCATCGGCCTCGACCAGTTCGGCGCGGGAGGTGTTCACGAAAAGCGCGGTCGGCTTCATGCGTGAAAGGTCCTCGAGCGTGACGAGGCCGGTGGTCTCCTCGTTGAGCCGAAGATGCACCGAGAGCACATCGGCGGCGGCAAAGAACTCGTGGCGGTTCTGCGCGACCTGGAAGCCGTCGGACCGCGCCTTCGCGCAGCTTGCCTCGCGCCCCCAGATCACCACCTGCATCCCGAAGGCCTGCCCGTAGCGCGCGACCAACTGGCCGATGCGGCCATAGCCCCAGATGCAGAGCGTCTTGCCCTTGAGCACCGAACCCAGCCCGAAATTGGGCGGCATCGAAGCCGATTTGAGGCCCGACTGCTGCCACGCGCCGTGCTTGAGGTTGCTGATGTACTGCGGCAGCCGGCGCATGGCCGACATGATCAACGCCCATGTCAGTTCGGCTGGCGCCTGCGGGGAACCGCTGCCTTCGGCCACCGCCACGCCGCGCTCGGTGCAGGCATTGACGTCGATATGGCCGCCGACCCGTCCGGTCTGCGAGATGAGTTTGAGCTTGGGGAGCTTTTCGATCAGTTGGCGCGAGATGTGGGTGCGCTCGCGAATCAGCACGATCACGTCGGCGTCCTTCAGGCGCACCGAGAGCTGTCCGATGCCTTTGACCGTGTTGGTGTAGACCTTGGCCGCGTACGCGTCCAGCTTGGCGGCGCAGCGCAGCTTGCGCACGGCGTCCTGGTAATCGTCGAGGATCACAATGTTCATGGCGTGCCATTGTGCCTCGCAGCATTGGCATGTCGCACCAGTGAACGTTTGGATACCCCCCGGAGCGCTCCCCGAGGTGGTGTGTGGCTCAGTGCAGGTGCGCGGAACGGGGGGCGCTGCTCATGTTTTCAGCGGCCTCGAGTGCGGCCAGCCGGTCGAGCTCGGCGCAGACGTCGGCCATGCGGCCGGAGATGACGACGCGGTTGGCACTGCGCTGCGAGCCCTTTTCGTCGACCACACGCACCACGCGCAGCGGGCGTGCCGGTGATACAGCTGCCGCTGCCGGCGCAGCCATGCCGGCCGACCGTGCGGTGCAGGCGGGACGCACCGCCACATAGCGCAAGCCGGCAGAGGTGTCGCTGCTGTCTCGATGGTGAGGCCGGCGCGCGGGCATCAGCCGATTTGCAAGCGATTGCAGCGGCATCCAGAAATCAACGATGGCGATGAGGGCGATTCCCATGTGAACTCCAAAAAAGTCTGAGGTTGAACACAGGCAGGATTTCTTGAATCGGCTGCGACAGGGTGATGGCGACATTGCGCCATACGCCCGCCACCTGTCGCTGCCGGATGGGGTGCTGCTGGGTGCAGGCCGCGAGGCCTACATCAGCATGGTGTTGCGGATGAGGCCGACCGCGAGGCCTTCGATTTCGAAGGGCTCACCGGGCTGCACGATGATGGTTGGGTAGTCGGGGTTCTCGGCGTGCAGCTCGATCACCTGCTTGTTGCGCTTCAGGCGCTTGACGGTGACTTCGTCGCCCAGGCGCGCAACCACGATCTGGCCGTTGCGGGCTTCCTTGGTGGCCTGCACCGCGAGGAGGTCGCCGTCCATGATGCCGGCGTCGCGCATCGACATGCCGCGCACCTTGAGCAGGTAGTCGGGCTGGCGCTGGAACAGCGTGTTTTCGACGTAGTAGGTCTGGTCGACGTGCTCTTGGGCGAGGATGGGCGAGCCCGCTGCAACGCGGCCGATGAGCGGCAGCGCCAGCTGCGCCATGCCGGGCAACGACAGCGAGAACTGGCCGCCTTCGCGGTGGCGCGTTTCGTTGAGCGAACGCAGTGCGTCGCCCTTGAGGCGGATGCCGCGCGAGGTGCCGCTGACGAGCTCGATGACGCCCTTGCGAGCCAGTGCCTGGAGATGCTCTTCGGCGGCGTTCGCCGACTTGAACCCCAGTTCATTGGCGATTTCGGCGCGCGTGGGCGGAGCGCCCGTGCGTGCGATGGCGCTCTGGATCAAGTCGAGAATCTGCTGCTGGCGGGCGGTAAGCTTCACTGCGAACTGCATATGTGGTTCCTTGCGGCACTGGCTAGATATCCAGTACCTGTATTTTTAACCAGTTTTCGGAAGTTGACAAGCCATGGCTATTTCCCCTTTGCCTGAATTGCGACGCGTGGTGGTTCTGGGCACCGGCGGAACCATTGCCGGCAAAGCAGCCAGCAGCGGCGACAACATCGGCTACACCGCCGGGCAGGTCGGCGTGGCGGACCTGTTGGGCGGGATCACCGCGCCCGAGGGCGTGACGCTGGTGGCCGAGCAGGTGGCACAGCTCGACAGCAAGGACATGTCGTTCGAGACGTGGCAGAAGCTCGGGCAGCGCTGCGCGCATTGGCTGGCTCAGCCGGACGTGGCGGGCGTGGTGATCACCCATGGCACCGACACGCTCGAGGAAACCGCCTTCTTCCTTCACTCGGTGCTCTCATCGCAAAAACCGGTAGTGCTGACCTGTGCGATGCGTCCGGCCACTGCGCTTTCGCCGGACGGCCCGCAGAACGTGCGGGACGCGCTCGCGGTGGCCTCCACCACTGGTGCGGGAGGCGTGACGGTGGTGTGCGCAGGCACGGTCCACAGCGGCAAGGACGTGCAGAAGGTGCACACCTACAGCCTCGATGCCTTCGCGTCGGGCGATGCCGGGCCGATCGGCTATGTGGAAGAGGGGGTTGTGCGGCTCGTGCGGGCGTGGCCGGATGCATCGTCGTCAGCGACCTCCGAGGCCGTGAACGCACCGTTGCCCTGGCCCAGGGTCGAAATTGTCATGAGCCATGCCGGCGCGAGCGGCCAGATCATCGACGCGCTGCTTCGGGACGGTGCAGCGGAGCCTGTGCGTGGGCTGGTTCTGGCTGCAACCGGCAACGGCACCTTGCACCACGCGCTGGAAGCGGCGGCGTTGAAGGCGCAGGGCGCCGGTGTTGCGGTGCTGCGTGCGACTCGCTGCGCCAAGGGGCGCATCCTGCCGAAAGCCGACGACCGGCTGCGGGACGCGGGTGCGCTCACGCCTGTGAAGGCGCGCATCGCGCTGATGCTGGAACTGCTGGGGGAATAGCCGCCCCCGAAAAAGGGGCGGTGGGGAATCAGCTGCTCAGTGCAGCCAGCGCACGCTGGGTGATTTCGTCGACGCTGCCCACGCCCTTGATGGCGCGGTACTTCGGCGCTGCGGCCGGATCGGCCTTGGCCCAGGCCGAGTAGTAATCGACCAGCGGACGCGTCTGCTGGCTGTAGACGTCGAGCCGCTTGCGAACGGTTTCTTCCTTGTCGTCCTCGCGCTGGATCAGGTCTTCACCCGTCGCATCGTCCTTGCCTTCGACCTTGGGCGGATTGAACTTGACATGGTAGATGCGGCCCGACGCCGGGTGCGAGCGGCGACCGCTCATGCGCTCGATGATGTCGCCGAAGGGCACGTCGATCTCGAGCACATAGTCGAGCTTGACGCCCGCAGCCTTCATGGCATCGGCCTGCGGAATGGTGCGCGGGAAACCGTCGAACAGAAAGCCGCCGGTGCAATCGGGCAGGGCGATGCGTTCTTTCACCAGGTTGATGATCAGATCGTCGCTGACCAATGCACCTGCATCCATGACGGCCTTGGCCTCCAGTCCGAGCGGCGTGCCGGCCTTGACGGCGGCGCGCAGCATGTCGCCGGTCGAAATTTGGGGAATGCCGTACTTTTGGCAGATGAAGGCCGCTTGCGTGCCTTTGCCCGCCCCGGGCGCGCCCAGCAAAATTAGTCTCATGGTGTCCTCGGACGGTTCTTAGATTTGTGTCGCGCCAAGCGTCGGCCCAAGGGCTGGACAAGGCGGATTCACGTCGAGGATAGCATGCGTTCCAGCGAGGAATTACGGTTGCGCGCCAGAGGTAACGGCGCGTGACTCAGGGCGTCGGCTCGGCGGCGAACACTGCGCGCACGCGGGCCAGGTCTTCAGGGGTGTCAATGCCCGGTCCGGGGGCGACATGGCTCACATGCACCGCGATGCGATGCCCATGCCACAGCGCGCGCAACTGCTCGAGCGCTTCCGTCGCCTCGACAGGGGCCGGTGGCAACGACGGAAACTTGCGCACGAAACCCGCGCGATAGCCGTAGATGCCGATGTGGCGCAGCGGCGCGGGGGTGGGCAGCACGGAAGGCGCTGCGCCATTGGCGGAGCCGTCGCGCCACCAGGGGATGGGCGCGCGGCTGAAATAGAGCGCGTTGCCCTGGGCGTCGAGCACCGCCTTCACCACGTTCGGGTTCAGGAAGTCGCTCAACGAATCGATCTCGTGGGCGGCGGTGCTCATCGCCGCTTCGGTATGAACGGCCAGCGCGGCGGCGACGGCGTCGATGAGTTCGGGATCGATGAGAGGTTCGTCGCCCTGGACGTTGACGACGATGTCGTCGTCGTCAAGGCCGAGTTGCGCGCAGGCCTCGGCCAGCCGGTCGGTGCCGCTCGCGTGGTCCTGGCGGGTCAGGATGGCCTCGACGCCGTGCGCCGTGCAGGCCGCCACGATCGACTGATCGTCGCCCGCAACCACCACGCGTGTCGCGCCCGATTGGCTTGCCCGCCGGGCCACGCGAACAACCATCGGCAGCCCGGCGATGTCGGCCAGCGGTTTGTTGGGCAAGCGCGTCGATGCGAGGCGCGCCGGCACCAGAACGGTGAAGCTCACAGACCCAGCTCTTCGTCGGACAGGGTGCGCGCCTCGTTTTCCAGCAGCACCGGAATGCCGTCGCGCACCGGATAGGCGAGGCGGGCGCTGCGCGAGCACAGTTCCTGCTTTTCCGCGTTCCAGGTCAGGGGGCCCTTGGTCACGGGGCAGACGAGCAGTTCAAGCAGCTTGGTATCCATCGGTCGATGATAGCTTTGCGTCGAGCGCGGTGAAGAATTCCGGGGCGGGTGCGAATTGCAGCGGCACGGCCAGTGCATCGGGGGCCTTGCGCCAGAGCTTGACGGCGTCCTTTTCGGTGCAGAGCAGGGGGCGGTCGCTGCTGGGCGGGCGTTGCCATGCGTTGAAGTGGAAGTGATCAGGGAGCGCGATCGTCTCGGCGAGCGTCAGCCCGCGGGCGCGCAGCATCTCAAAAAAGCTCTCGGGCCGCGCGATGGCCGCCAGCGCGACCAAAGGCTTGTCGGCCAGAGCTTCCAGTGGCACGAACTGGCCATCGCTGGTCACCGCATGTTGCGAAAGGCTGCGTGTGGCGGTGTAGCCACCTGCAAACGCCGGTCGTTCTCCGCTGTGGAGCACGAGGTCGCAGCGGCGCGGCCAGCATTCACGCAGGAGTCCGGCCGGCAGCAGCCAGCCGTTGCCAATGCCGCGGTCGTCGAAAACGCAGATCTCGATGTCGCGTGCCAGCGCCAGATGTTGCAGGCCGTCGTCGCTCACGATCACCTGCGTGGCCGGATGCCGCGCCAGAAGTGCGCGCGCGGCCTCGATGCGTTTTCGCGCCACGAAGACGGGCGCCCGTGTGGAGCGATGAATCAGGGCCGGCTCGTCACCGACCTCATGCGGATCGCTGTCGACGAGCACCTCGCGGCAATCGTCCGTGCGGCGTCCATACCCGCGCGACACCACGCCGACCCGCAGCCCTCGCGCCTGCAGGTGCGCAACGACGGCCATCACCACCGGCGTCTTGCCCGCACCGCCCGCAATCACGTTGCCGACAACGATCACAGGCACCGGAACGCGTTCGGTCCGAAGCCATCCCAGGCGGTAGAACAGGCGCCGCAGCGAGAAGAGGGCGCCGTACAGCAGCGACACCGGCCACAACAGGCACGCCAGCCAACCGCGGTGCAGCCAGGCGCCTTGCAGCCGCGAAGCCGAAGGGCCCGGGCCGCCGCGGTCCTGCGAAGGCACTCAGCGCCCGGCTTGCGCCGTCGACTGGGCCGCGAAGGTGATCTGCATCAGGCCGGCGCGGCGCGCAGCCTCCATGACCGTGATGACGGCTTGGTGCGGGCTGCTCGCATCGGCGCTGATGATCACCACGCTGTCCTTGCCGCCGGTGGCCGCGCTTGCCAGTGCCGCCGCCACCGATTCGACATTGCGGTCTGCGACGGCGGTCTTGTTGATCGTGTAGCGCCCGTCGGCCGACACCGTCACGATGACTTCCTTCGGGTAGTCGCGCTGCGCGTCGACGTCCGCCGTCGGCAGCCGCAACTGCATCTCGGTGAACTTGCTGTAGGTGGTCGACAGCATCAGGAAGATCAGCACGACCAGCAACACGTCGATGAACGGGATCAGGTTGATCTCCGGCTCGTCGCGCGCGCCGTGGCGAAACTGCATGCGGCCTCGCGTCATTTGCGCAGCGCGTTCAGATGTCGTGCAAAACGCTCGCCCGAGAGCTCGAGGTTCAGCAGATATTCGTCGACCCGGGTGCGGAAGTAGCGCCAGAAGATCAGGGTCGGAATCGCAACGATCAGGCCGAACGCCGTGTTGTAGAGCGCGATCGAGATGCCGTGCGCCAACTGCGCCGGATTGCCCGAGCCGACAGCGCCGCTTCCGGGCGACTGCGAACCGAAGATCTCGATCATGCCGATGACGGTGCCCAGCAGGCCCAGCAGCGGTGCCGCCGAGGCGATGGTGGCCAGCGCCGGCAGGTAGCGCTCCAGCTTGTGCGCCACGGTGCGGCCTGAGGCTTCCATGGCGGCGCGAAGGTCGTCTTCACTGCAGCGCGGATTGGCGTTCAGTGCCCGCAAGCCGGCGGCCAGCACCTGCCCGAGCATCGAGTTGCGTTCCAGCTTGGTCACAAGGTCCGGACCTGGAACCGACCCGCGCGAGACGGTGATGGTTTCGTCCAGCAATTTCGGCGGCAATATCTTCACGGTCTTGAGACTCGTGAAACGTTCTATAACCAACGCGAGCGCGATGACCGAACAGGCGAGCAACGGCCAGATCGGCCAACCCGCAGCAACAATGATGGAAAACAAGAAAATCCTCCGGCCGTAGACTGCAAATGCGCGGCGATTATCCACCGAGCCACCATCGGCAGACAGCTAGTTTGCGTGTCGGCAACGACGCACAGATTCTGTGGATAACTTTGTGACTAACCTGCGTCGCAACTCGCCCGAGCCCGCATGGGCCGGGCTTTTCGTTAAAACGATTGAATTTTGAGCAGCACTTTTTTGAATCAAATCAACCACTTGCACGAGAAACCGTGCGCCTTCCCCGCATGGTGGGCTCTGCGCGGTGCCCACGGCGTCTGTTGTGGAAGAGTGGCTCTCGGCCGCTCGCGCGTTTCGTGAATCCGCGCGAATCGAATTCCGTTCCCGGACCGCGCATCTGGGCCGTGGGTGCGCTGTGCCGGGCGGTGGCCGATGCGCTCGATGCACGCTTCAATCCGGTCGCCGTGCGTGGCGAAATCTCGGGTTTTTCGCGCGCGTCGAGTGGACATTGTTACTTCTCCCTGAAGGACGAGTCGGGCCAGCTGCGCTGCGCGATGTTTCGCCGCGCTGCCGGCCTGCTTGATTTTTCACCGCGCGACGGCGACCAGGTCGAGGTGCGCGGCCGCCTCGCTGTGTATGAACCGCGCGGCGATCTGCAACTGGTCGTCGAAAGCCTCCGGCGTGCGGGGCAGGGCGCGTTGTTCGAGCAGTTCCTGCAGCGCAAGGCGCGGCTCGAAGCCGAAGGGCTGTTCGATCCGGCACGCAAGCGAGCGCTGCCCGCCATGCCGCGTGCGGTGGGCGTCGTCACCTCGTTGGGCGCTGCGGCGCTGCACGACGTCGTTACCGCGCTGCGCCGTCGCGTGCCGCACATCCCCGTGGTCTTGGCGCCCGCAGCGGTGCAGGGGGCCAACGCGCCGGCTGAACTTGTTCGGGCGCTGCAATCGCTCTATGCACTGGAGCAGCCCGTCGATGTGATTCTTCTGGTGCGCGGCGGCGGATCGATCGAAGACCTCTGGGCCTTCAACGACGAGACCCTTGCGCGCACCATCGTGCAAAGTCCCGTGCCGGTGGTGAGCGGCGTGGGGCATGAAACCGACTTCACCATCGCCGATTTCTGCGCGGACCTGCGGGCGCCCACGCCGACTGCGGCAGCGGAACTCGTCAGCGCGCCGCGCGACCTGTGGCTGGGCGCCATCGACCTGCTCGACGAACGGCTCGGCGATGCCTTGGGCGCGCGCCTGGACGCGCTCGGGCAGCGTCTGGACCAGGCGGCCGGGCGGCTCGGCCGGCCCTCGAACCTCGTGGCCCGTCAGCAGCTTCGCCTGGCGCACCATGCGCAGCGTTTGCATTTCGCGGTGCTGTCGAGGGCGGAGCGTGCGGCGCGAGGGCCTCGCTTGATCGCGGCAGATTTCCCGATGAAATTCGATCGCGTGCTGGTGCAGAGACGCGAGCTTCTGGAGCGCGTGGCGCTGCGCCTGCGGCTGTTGGATCCTGCATTGGTGTTGCAACGCGGCTATGCGTGGCTCACCGACAGCGACGGCCGCGCCATTGTGAGTGCGAGCAATCTGCATGCGGGCGATGCGGTCGTCGCGCGGCTCGCGGACGGCGAGGTCGACCTGACCGTGACCCCCGGCGAGACAACGGGAACGCGTCCGACGCCGCCTCAATGATTAATTCCTAGAATCCTGAATTCCCCACAACCAACCCACGAGAAAAAACCATGGAACATGTGCTCCCACCCCTGCCGTACGCGCTCGACGCACTGGCCCCCGAATATTCGAAGGAAACGCTCGAATACCACTACGGCAAGCACCACAACGCCTATGTGGTGAACCTCAACAACCTGCAAAAGGGAACCGAGTTCGAAGCCCTCACGCTCGAAGAAATCATCAAGAAGGCCAGCGGCGGCATCTACAACAACGCCGCCCAGATCTGGAACCACACCTTCTTCTGGAACTGCATGAAACCCCAGGGCGGCGGTGCACCCACCGGCGCGCTGGCCAAGGCCATCGATGCCAAGTGGGGCAGCTACGACGCCTTCAAGGAAGCCTTCGTGAAGTCGGCCGTGGGCAACTTCGGTTCGGGCTGGACGTGGCTCGTGAAGAAGGCTGACGGCTCGGTGGACATCGTGAACACCGGCGCCGCCGGCACGCCGCTGACGACTGCAGACACCGCGCTGCTGACCGTGGACGTCTGGGAGCACGCCTACTACATCGACTACCGCAACCTTCGCCCGAAGTTCGTCGAGACCTTCCTAGCCAAGCTGGTCAACTGGGACTTCGCCGCCAAGAACTTTGGCTGAAGCCTGATCGCTCCATTGAAAAAGCCGACCTGGGTCGGCTTTTTTGTGCGCCGTACGTGCTACGGCCAGCAGAGGATCAGCGCTTGGCGGCTGGGAACAACTCGCCGCCGAGCCTGGCTCCCTTCTTGATGTTCTTTTTGGCGAACCAGCCTTGGTTCATCTCGAGCACATAGCGCACCGGCTCCTCGGAGCAATGCGAGTTTTCTGTCATGGGCTGCATGTCGACGAGGTTGACGATGCGTCCGTCGTCGGCCACGAAAGCCGCGGTCAGCGGCAGCAGCGTGTTGCGCATCCAGAAGCACTGCGTGGCAGGTTGCTCGAACACGAAGATCATGCCCTCGGCCTGCGGCATGCTCTTGCGGAACATCAGGCCGATTTCCCGTTGAAGCGGTGTTTGCGCGATCTGCGCATCGATCTTGTAGAGGCCCACCGACAGTTGCGTGCGCGGCAGGTCGGTCTGGGGTTGTTGTTGCTGCGGTTGTGCGTGCGTCGGCATCACGAAGGATGCGGACAGCAGGAGCAGGGCGGCTAGACGCTGGAACATCGGACAACTCTTTCAGGGCGGGGCATCGAAACAGCCCGGCCCATAGCCAATAAAAATGCCCGCTGATGCGGGCATTGCCGGAAGGGCCTGAAAGCTTACACCTTCTTGGCGGCGGCCGTGGGGGCCTTGGCCACGTGGCGAACCTTGTGCTTCTTGGCGGCGGCATGCTTCTTCGGCGCATGCTTGGCGACCTTTGCGGCAGCGGCAGGCGCAGCTGCTGCGGGCTGGGGTTGTTGAGCGAACGCACCGGCAGCGAAAAGACCGGCGACCAAGACTGCGAGCAGCTTTTTCATGAGAAATCCTTTGATATCGTTGATTTGGATACCTCCCTGCGGAGGTTCACATTCAACGGCGCCCGTTTCTCGCGGTTGACGCAGTCCGGCAACGACAGGCGAAAAAAAAGCGCTCCGAAGAGCGCTTCTTTGGTGCACGCCAGAATTACTGGGGCGTGCCGCCTTGGGTCGACTTGGGCTTGACGCTGCCGTCCTTGTTGCGACGACGTTGGTCGCGCGTTTCGGCGCGCTTTTCGCCCGAAGCTGCAGCCTTGTCGCCACCGATGACGCCGCCTTCGGGCGTCTTTGCGATGTCGCCAGCAGGAGCGGGCACTTGGCCGGCGGGCTTGGAAGCCTTCTTGGCTTCAGCGCGCGCCTGGGCCTTGCTGTTGGTTGCGTTCCCTTGTTCGGGCGTGGCGCCGGCCGGGTTTTGGGCATAGGCGCCAGCTGCGAACAGACCAGCGATCATGACTGCGAGAATTTTGCTCATTGAAGATTCCTCTATCGAGAATTGGTTGGAAACGCCTCCCGGCGAGCAGAAGGTCAGCCACTAACGAGCCCAATGCCCCTATGGTTGACAAACGCCAGCTGATGGGCTGCGTCTAAAATGTACAGCGATTTGTTGGCACGTTGTACAGCGAATCCCCCTCGTTGTCTGAATTCGCTGACAGTCGTCAAAAATAACGTCACTCCCGGAGCCTCCCCCTCATGTCCAGCTATCAGCACATCAAAGTCCCGGCCGAAGGCCAGAAGATCACTGTCAACGCGGACAACTCGCTCAATGTGCCTGACCAACCGATCATCCCCTTCATCGAAGGCGACGGCACGGGACTGGACATCACCCCGGTGATGCTCAAGGTGGTGGACGCAGCCGTGGCCAAGGCCTACGGCGGCAAGAAGAAGATTCACTGGATGGAGGTCTACGCCGGCGAAAAATCGACGAAGGTGTACGGTCCCGACGTCTGGCTTCCCGAAGAAACCCTGCATGCTGTGCGCGACTACGTGGTCTCTATCAAGGGCCCGCTCACCACACCCGTCGGCGGCGGCATTCGTTCGCTGAACGTTGCGTTGCGCCAGGAGCTCGACCTTTACGTGTGCCTGCGCCCCATCCAGTACTTCAAGGGTGTGCCCAGCCCGGTGCGCGAGCCCCACAAGACCAACATGGTCATCTTCCGCGAGAACTCCGAAGACATCTACGCCGGCATCGAGTTCGAGGCCGAAAGCGACAAGGCCAAGAAGCTCATCAAGTTCCTGCAGGACGAGCTCGGCGTCAAGAAGATCCGCTTCCCCAATACCTCCGGCATCGGCGTGAAGCCTGTGTCGATCGAAGGCACCGAGCGCCTCGTGCGCAAGGCCTTCCAGTACGCCATCGACAACGACAAGCCCAGCGTGACCATCGTGCACAAGGGCAACATCATGAAGTTCACCGAAGGTGGCTTCCGTGACTGGGCCTACGCACTGGCCGCCAAGGAATTCGGCGCCGAGCTGATCGACGGCGGCCCGTGGATGAAGTTCAAGAACCCGAAGACGGGCAAGGAAATCACCGTCAAGGACAGCATTGCCGATGCGTTCCTGCAGCAGATCTTGCTGCGCCCCGCCGAGTACAGCGTGATCGCCACGCTGAACCTCAACGGCGACTACGTGTCCGACGCGCTGGCTGCGCAAGTGGGCGGCATCGGCATTGCCCCTGGCGCGAACCTGAGCGACACCGTGGCCATGTTCGAAGCCACGCACGGCACGGCGCCCAAGTACGCCGGCAAGGACTACGTGAACCCCGGCTCCGAAATTCTCTCGGCCGAAATGATGCTGCGCCACATGGGCTGGACCGAAGCGGCCGACCTGATCATCAGCGCCATGGAGAAATCGATCGCCAGCAAGAAGGTCACGTACGACTTTGCGCGCCTGATGGAAGGCGCGACGCAGGTGAGCTGCTCGGGTTTCGGGCAAGTCATGATCGATCACATGTAATCGACTGCGCATTAGGACGCCGCGAGGCGTCGCTGCAATGAGCCCTTGAATTTCCGAGAAGGAATTCGAGGGCTTTTTCTTTTGCGGCGCGCGCAATGCGCAATGCCGATTACTACTTTGGCATTGCGCGAGCCAAGCAGCTTTGGGGAAATTTCACGGAATAAACACCTGCTTTTTCGGTTTAACTATTGGTAGAAACTGTGCACCGCACAGGTCTGCACGAGCACCCAGAATCGCGCCTATTCGAAAAAGCATAGGGAGCGTTCGGTGGTCCAAAAAGCGGTAATTGGCAGTGGGCAGGCATCGACTGCGGCAGGCAATGCCGTAGCGAATTCAGTGCCGTTCATCGGCGGGCAGGTCGACGCATGACGATCTCCCGGCGAGCGCTGTTCGGCAAGCTCAATCTCACCCTGTTTCGTGGCATTGAATCCGCCACTGCCTTTGCCAAGCTCCGAGGCAATCCCTACGTTGAGCTGGTGCATTGGCTTCATCAACTCTGGCAACTCAACGACAGCGACCTGCATCGCATTTGCCGCCACTTCCATGTCGATCCGCAAGTGGTGGAAAAGGACTTTGCCCTGGCCCTGTCAGGCCTGCCTTCGGCGGCAAGCTCACTCAGCGATTTTTCTCATCACATCGAAACGGCGATCGAGCGCGCGTGGACGCTCTCGAGCCTTGAATTCAATGGCCGTTGCGTTCGCGGTGCCTGGTTGCTTGGGGCCTTGGTGCAAACACCTGACCTGCGACGCGTCTTGCTCGGCATATCGCCCGAGTTTTGCAAGATCGCCGTCGAGCAACTGACGCATGCCCTGGCTCCCATCGTCGATGGCTCACCCGAGGAAAGGGAAGGGCCTCACGACGGCTCGGGGCTTCCATCTGCTGCTCCGGGCGAGGCAAGCGGTGCCATCGCCGATCTGCCGGACGGCAAATCGGCTCTGGGTCGGTACTGCACCGACCTGACGGAAGGTGCGCGGAGCGGGCGCATCGATCCTGTCATCGGCCGTGCCGATGAACTCCGCACGATGATCGACATCCTGCTGCGCCGGCGGCAGAACAACCCCTTGCTCACCGGAGACGCCGGTGTGGGAAAGACAGCAGTGGTCGAAGGCCTTGCGCTGGCAATTGCCAGCGGCGAGGTGCCCCCGCAGCTTCGCGATGCACGCCTGTTGAGCCTGGATGTCGGTGCGCTGATGGCCGGTGCCAGCATGCGCGGAGAGTTCGAGTCGCGCCTGAAATCGCTGCTCGAAGAGGCAGGCAAGTCGAGCCAGCCGGTCATCCTGTTCATCGACGAGGTCCACACCCTCGTTGGCGCTGGCGGGCAGGCCGGAACCGGGGATGCGGCCAATCTGCTCAAGCCTGCGCTCGCACGCGGAACCTTGCGCACCATCGGTGCGACCACCTGGAGCGAATACAAGCGCCATATCGAGAAAGATCCCGCGCTGACGCGGCGCTTCCAGCTCCTGCAAGTAGTGGAGCCCGAGGAAGCTTCTGCCATCCAGATGGTGCGCGGCCTGGTCGCCACGTTTGCAGAACATCATGGGGTTGCCGTGCTCGATGAAGCGGTGCGCGCCGCGGTGACGCTGTCGCATCGATACATCCCGTCGCGCCAGTTGCCCGACAAGGCCATCAGCCTGCTCGACACGGCCTGCGCGCGCGTTGCCATGTCGCTGCACACGCTGCCCCCCGTTGTCGACAGGCTGCGTCAGCGTATTGCGGCCCTGGATACCGAACTCGCGCTGCTGGCGCAAGAAGGGGTGATCGCTCAAGGCAGCGAAGCCAGGGGCCAGCGCATCGAGGCGGCAAAGGCAGGCTTGAGCGTGGCCGAGCTTGAGCTGTCGGTCCACGAGGCTCAGTGGCAGGAAGAGCTTGTCCTAGTTCGGCAGATTCAAGCGCTGAGAACAAAGAAGAGGGAGGAGGGCAGGAGTGGCGCCGAGGGCGAATGGCCCTCGGCGCAGTTGCTCGCACTGGAGGACGAGCTTCTCTGCCGCCAGCAGGACGCGCCGTTGATCTTTCCCCACGTCAGCGAGTCGGTGGTTGCCTCCATCGTCGCAGACTGGACGGGCATTCCCGTGGGCCGCATGGTGACGGACGAGGTCGATGCAGTCACCCGCCTGCACTCCACGCTAGACAGACGCGTCATCGGGCAGGGCGATGCGCTCGCCGCGATTGCAAAGCGCATCCAGGTATCTCGCGCGCGACTTGCCGATCCGGACAAGCCGGTGGGTGTCTTCCTGTTGGTCGGCCCTTCGGGCGTGGGCAAGACCGAAACCGCCCTGGCATTGGCCGAGGCAATGTACGGCGGCGAGCAGAACCTCATCACCATCAACATGAGCGAGTTCCAGGAGCCGCATACGGTGTCAACGCTCAAGGGCTCGCCGCCGGGCTATGCCGGCTACGGCGAGGGCGGGATCCTCACGGAAGCCGTGCGCAGAAAGCCCTACAGCGTGATCCTGCTTGACGAGGTGGAGAAGGCTCATCCCGATGTGCATGAGATCTTCTATCAGGTGTTCGACAAGGGCTGGATGGAAGACGGCGAAGGCCGCCGCATCGACTTTCGGAACACCACGATCCTGCTGACGAGCAACACGGGGGCCGAACTGATCGCGAGCCGGTGTGAAAACTCGGCGTCACCCCCCGACTCCGAAGTTCTGTGCGAAGCGCTCAAGCCCCTTCTTCGCGAGGTCTTTCCTGCTGCTTTCCTCGGGCGCCTGTCCGTCGTGCCGTACCTCCCGTTGAGCGGGCAGGCGCTGGACAACATCGTCTCGCTGCACCTTGGCCGCGTGATCGGCCGCATGAAGGAGCAGCACGGTATCGATCTGGACTACTCACCCGCACTGGCGGCCGGCATGGTCGAGCGATGCGGCAACCATGAGACCGGCGCTCGCCGCCTGATCGCCTTCATCGAACAGAACCTGTTGCCCGTCTTGTCGGGCGAGTGGCTCGACGCCTTGCAGCAGCGACGCACGATCACCCGGATGTACCTCGACAACAAGGCGCATGTCGTCTCCAACCAGCCATTGCAAGGAGGGGACCTCATCGCCTGTCACACCGAGTACGCCTGATTCCTTCAAGTCGCCGTTCTTTCGGCGCGCCTCGCCGTTTTTCATCAGGGAGTTTCATGACCAACAACAGCAGCAGCCAGAAGTTCATCGCCCGCAACAGGGCGCCACGTGTGCAGATCGAATACGACGTGGAAATCTATGGTTCGGAAAAGAAGATCGAGTTGCCCTTCGTCATGGGTGTTCTGGCCGATCTGTCCGGCAAGCCTGCCCAAGCACTGCCGCCGGTGGCCGATCGCAAGTTCCTCGACATCGACATCGACAACTTCGACGAACGCATGAAGGCCATCCAGCCGCGCGTTGCCTTCGCCGTTCCCAACACGCTCACGGGCGAGGGCCAATTGATGGTCGACATCACCTTCGAGAGCATCGATGACTTTTCGCCGGCCGCCGTCGCCCGCAAGGTCGAGCCCTTGGCTCGCCTGCTCGAGGCACGCAGCCAGCTGGCCAATCTCCAGACCTACATGGATGGAAAGGCCGGCGCCGAAGGCCTGGTCAACAAGCTGTTGCAAGACCCCGCGCTCATGAAGTCGCTGTCGCAGGCACCCAAGCCTCGCGCAACGGGCTCCGACGAAGCTTCGGCCATCGAATCGGCGCAACGGGCCTGATCCCAAGGAACTTCACATGAACATCGCAAACGATTTGGTGCTCGATGCACCGGCAGCAGCGCAATATGTTGCGCCCTCCGACTTCTCCTTGCTACTCGACAGGGAGTTCAAGCCCAAGACCGAGGAGGCCCGCAGCGCGGTCGAAGCGGCCGTTCGCACGCTGGCCGAGCAGGCGCTCGTCAACACGGCAACGATGACCGACGATGCCTACAGCAGCATCGAAGCCATCATTGCCGAGATCGACCGCAAGCTGTCCGAGCAGATCAATCTCGTGCTGCACAAGGACGAATTCCAGAAGATCGAGTCGGCGTGGCGCGGCATGCACCACCTGGTCTACAACACCGAAACCGATGAGAAGCTCAAGATCCGTTTCATGGATGTGTCCAAGGACGAGGTGCGCCGCACGATGCGCCGCCACAAGGGCATTGCATGGGACCAGAGCCCGATCTTCAAGCGCATCTATGAAGAAGAGTATGGCCAGCTTGGCGGTGAACCCTACGGCTGCCTTGTTGCCGACTACTACTTCGATCACACGCCGTCCGATGTAGAACTCCTGGCCGCAATCGCCAAGATCTCTGCGGCGTCACACGCACCTTTCATCGCAGGATCGGCGCCATCGCTGCTCGGCATGGAGTCGTGGCAAGAACTCGCAAACCCTCGCGACCTGGCCAAGATCACGTCGAACCTCGAACACGCGCCTTGGAACGCGCTGCGAAACACCGAGGATTCGCGTTACGTCGGGCTTGCCATGCCGCGTTTTCTTTCACGCTTGCCCTACGGCGCGAAAACCAATCCGGTCGATGAGTTCGACTTCGAAGAAGAAACCGAAGGCGCCGACCACAGGAACTACGTGTGGAGCAATGCGGCCTATGCGATGGCTGTCAACATCAACCGCAGCTTCAAGCTGTACGGCTGGTGCACCATGATTCGCGGCGTGGAGTCCGGCGGCACCGTCGAGAACCTGCCATGCCACACATTTCCCACCGACGACGGCGGCTTCGACATGAAGTGCCCGACCGAGATCGCCATCTCCGATCGGCGTGAGGCCGAACTCGCAAAGGCCGGCCTGATTCCGCTGATTCATCGCAAGAACACCGACCACGCCGCCTTCATCGGCGCGCAATCGATGCAGAAGCCGCAGGAGTACATGGACCCCGACGCAACGGCCAACGCGAACCTGTCGGCACGTTTGCCGTACCTGTTTGCGAGCACCCGTTTCGCGCACTACCTCAAGTGCATCGTCCGCGACAAGATCGGCTCCTTCAAAGAGCGGGACGACATGCAGCGCTGGCTCAACGAATGGATCATGCATTACGTCGATGCCGATCCTGCCAACTCCTCGCAGGAGACCAAGGCCCGCAGACCACTCGCGGCCGCCGAGGTCGTGGTGGAAGACGTGGAGGGCAATCCCGGCTACTACAGCGCGAAGTTCTTCCTTCGCCCGCACTTCCAGCTCGAAGGGCTGACCGTTTCGCTGCGTCTGGTGGCGAAGCTGCCGTCCCTCAAGGAAACGGCCTGAGCGGCTGCAAAGCGTCTTTTTCTGCATCGTCAAGCATTGTTCGAGGAAGTGGCGCGCAGACGCCATCCGCAAAGTCGTTCGAGACGCCGCCAGAGCGTTCGGACATTCGTCAGACATTCGATAAATCAATCAGGGAGTTTTTTATGGCGCAGGATATTTTTCTGAAGATCAACGGCATCGAGGGCGAGTCCCAGGATTCCGACCACAAGAACGAGATCGAGGTTCTTGCCTTCAACTGGAAGGCATTTCAGGAGTCCACCATGCATGCCGGTTCGGGCGGCGGTGCGGGCAAGGCCACCGTGGAGGATCTGGAGTTCGACCACTTTGTCGACCGCTCCAGTCCCAACCTCATGAAGTATTGCCTCACGGGCAAGCACGTCCAGGAAGCGAAGCTCACCGTGCGCAAGGCGGGCGGCAATCCGCTCGAGTACCTCAGGTTCACCTTCAGCGACGTGATCATTACCTCCATCCAGCCTTTCGGCTCGAACTCCGACGAGATGCGCGTCAAGGAGCGCGTGCGCCTGTCGTTCTCCAAGATCAAGCAGGAGTACTCGGTGCAGAACGCACAGGGCGGCAGTGGCGGGGCAGTCACCGCCGGCTACGACATCAAGGGCAACAAGGAGTCCTGATGGCGCCAGCGCGCCCCTGAGCTTCTTCAGGGCCTCTTTCGGCCACAGGTGACGCGATGCGATGCGCAAAGGCGCGTCGCGCGCTTGTGGCCGACCTTCTCGACGACTCCGCCTTACCTTTTCCAGCATGGTCCTCAATGTGTCCGGTTTCCGCCGGTGGCTTCTTGCCGCGTGTTCGCCGATGGCCCTGGCATTGGCGCTGGCCTTCGCGCAGTCTTCGCACGCCCAGTTCACCCATCCCAGGGAACAGACACGGCTCGATATCACGATCAGGGCCGAGGCGGGCGTCAATCCCGACGACAAGGGAAGGGCAGCACCGATCCTGGTCCGCATCTACGAGCTCAAGTCGGATGGCGGTTTCGAATCCGCCGACTACTTCTCGCTTGCCGGCAACGACAAGGCCTTGATCGGCAGCGACCTGCTCGTTCGCGACGAATTCATTCTGCGGCCGGGGGACGTCAAGACCCTGCGCCGAAAGTCGCATCCGGACCTCGCCGCCATCGGCGTTGTCGCGGGTTACCGCGATCTCGCGCAGGCGGACTGGCGCGCGGTTCAAAAGGTCGATCCGGCACCCGAAGCCGCCTGGTATCGCTCGGTCCTGCCGGCGAACAAGCTCAGGTTGCAGATCGACCTGCAGGCCAAGGGCATCCGGCTCACCCCTCTCAAATAAGCCTCCGGCTCGCAAGCAAAACGATCGATCCCATGAGTTGGTACAACAAAGTCGCCTGGAGCGAGGGCCTTTTTCTGCGTCCGCAGCTGTTTCAGCAGCAGGAGCGTTATCTCGAACACCTGGCGCACAAACGCGCCGCTTCGCTCAGCCCTTTTTTCTGGGGCTTCAGCCACTACAGCATCGACGCAGAGTCACTGTCCTTGGGCAAGCTGGTGCTCGCGGGGGCCGCAGGCATTTTTCCGGACGGAACACCCTTCGATGCGCCAGGCCAGACCCTGCCCCCGGCGCCGCTCACGGTCTTGCCGGAGCACCTGGAGCAGGTCATCTACCTTGCCGTGCCCATACGGACCCCCAACGGCGAGGAAACGACTTTCGACGATGCCATGGCTGCGGCAGGGTCGTTGGCGCGATTCTCGGTTTTCGATACCGAACTGCGCGATGCCAACTCCGTCGGCCAGGGCCCCAAGACAGTGCAGCTCTCCCGCCTGCGCCTGCGCCTGCTGCCGCAGCGGGAGCTGACCGACGCCTGGATCGGTCTTCCGATAGCCAAGGTGACGGTGTTGCGCTCCGACGGCAGCATCGCGACGGACCCGCACCTGATTCCCCCAGTCGCCGGCTATGGGGCCAGCCCGATGCTGACCGACTGGATCACCAACCTGCATGGGCTGTGCCGGTTGCGCGCACAGTCTCTTGCGGCACGGCTCAGCGGCAACGACGGCAAGTCGAGCGAGGCGGCCGAGGTGTCCGACTTCCTGCTGCTGCAGATCCTCAACCGCTATGAGCCTTTGCTCGAACACTGGCTGCGCGTGCGGGAGACGCCGCCGGAGGCGCTCTACACGGCATTGCGTACCTTGAGCGGTGAACTCGCGACCTTCGTGCGTGCGAGCACGCGGCGTCCGAACCCGCACCCCGCGTACCAGCACCTGGACCCCTGCTTGTCTTTCAGGGCGCTGATGGCCGACATTCAGGCGCTGCTCAACGACGTGCTGGTGCGCAGCGCGCAGTGCATTCCTCTTGCCAGCCGCGCGAACGGAGTGCACGTGGCGAGCGTCGAGCCTTCGGAGCTGCAAGGTTTCTCAAGCCTCGTGTTCGCGGTCGCGGCGCACACGCCGCCCGATCAGTTGGCGAGCCAGTTTCCCGCGAGCTGCAAGGTCGGGCCCAGCGACCGGCTCGCCGAACTCATCCGCTCGCACCTGCCGGGCATCCCGCTGCAAACGCTGCCGGTGCCGCCGCGCCAGATCCCGTTCAACGCAGGTTTCGTCTATTTCCAGATCGACCCGCGCGGTCCGTTGTGGGAGCACATGGTCAAGCACGGCGGACTTGCGCTGCACGTGGCAGGCGACTTCCCGGGCCTGCGCATGGAACTGTGGGGCGTGCGCGAGAAATGACGCATCGGTGCTACCCATGACCACGACCCCTTCATATCCCGATACGCCCATGCTCCACACAGAAGAACCAGCAAACGCAGCGGCGGATGAGAACCTGCCGAACCCGGAAGGCGAGGCGTTCGATGGCATGGGAGCGGACGAGTCGCACGCACGCAATCGCATCGCCCCCGAGCCATCTGTGCAGGAGCGACTCGCCGCGATCACTGCGGCACAGAATCCGCTGCTGGCCGCTGCTCAGCCTTTGCTGCGCGCATTGGCCGACATGCCGGCGACGCTCGGCAGCGAGGGTGTGACCGTGTTGCGCCAGTTGCTGGAGCGCGAAGTCGCGACTTTCCAGTCTCTCTGCAGCAGCGCGCAGATCAGGCACGAGCATGTGGTGGCGGCAAGCTACGCGTTGTGCACCGCGCTCGACGAAGCCGCCAACAGCACGCCGTGGGGCGGCGGCCAGAACGGTGAAGCCGGCATATGGGCCGGTCAGCAGCTTGCGGCAAAGTTCCACGGCGACACCAAGGGCGGCGACAAGTTCTTTCTGCTGGTGGGACGCCTGGCGGCGAGCCCGCAGGAGCATATCGATCTGCTCGAGTTGATGTATCAGATCCTGGGCCTGGGCTTCGAAGGCCGCTTCAGCACCGCGGCCAACGGCCGCCGTCAGTTGGAGACCGTTCGCCATCGCCTGTTCACGCTGTTGGGCACGGCGCGCGGCGATGTTCCCCTGGAGCTTTCGCCGCACTGGAGAGGCGTCGCAGCAGGCAAATTGCGGCTGCTGCGTAGTGTGCCGGTATGGGTGACGGGGACCGTGCTGCTGCTGGTCCTGTTCGGCTTGTTCGCTTGGTACAAATACCAACTTCTGCAGCTGAGTGCCGGTGTCGAGCAACGCATCGCCGCCATCGGCCGGATGCGCCCGCCGCCCGCGGTGAAGCCCTTGCGCCTGAAAGAGCTGCTGGCTGCCGAAATCGAACGCGGCACAGTCACGGTGGACGAAGACGAGCGCCGCAGCGCCATCACCTTCAAGGGCGATGACATGTTCGTGCCGGGGCAGGCTCGTCTGAACGCCAGGGTCCTGCCGCTTCTGGTCAAGGTGGCCAAAGAGATCAAGGAGGTGCCGGGAGCGGTTCAGATCACTGGCCATTCGGACAACCAGCCGATCCGCACCCGCGAGTTTCCAAACAACCAGGTCCTGAGCGAGAAGCGCGCCGCCGCGGTGGCTGCGGTGCTGCTCGAAGAAAACGTGGAGGCCTCGCGCATTCGCACAGAAGGGCGGGGCGACACGGTGCCGATCGCCGACGGTGCAACAGCAGCGGGCCGCGCCAGAAACCGGCGCGTCGACATCGTTGTCACGCAAGGCGACGCGAGCAGCGCTGCTCATGCGGTTGCGCCTGTCGCAGCGCGCTAGGCACCAAGGATCGGTCGGGAGTCACTTATGCAATACCTCAAACAGTTCCTCGCATTCCTTTTTTCGCGGCAGATGCTGGCATTCCTCGCGATGGGCATGCTGGCACTGGCGATCTGGTTCATCGGTCCCTTGCTCGCCTTGGACGGCCTGCGGCCCCTGGCCTCGGTGGGCGTGCGCGTGACACTCATCGTGCTGCTGCTCGTGCTGGGCATTCTTTGGCTGGTGTCCGGGCCTTACAGCCTCGTGGGGGTGACAGCGCTGTGCCTGCTGTTGTGGCATGCGGGGCCCTTGCTGGCTGTCGGCGCGGCGAGACCCCTGGCACCGCTGTGGGTACGCGCGGCGATCGTCGCTGCCATCCTCCTGATGTATGCGCTTTACTGGCTCTACCGGCTCTGGCATGCCCTTCGCAACAACGACGATCTGCTGGCCAAATTTCTGAGCTTCGGAAAGGACGCCGACAAGGACGAGACCGGCAGGGAAGAGATCAAGACGGTCACCGCAGCCGTCAATCGCGCGCTGGTGCAGCTCAAGGGCCTGCGCAGTCGGGGCGGTCTGCGTCGCCTGTTCGAGGGCAAGCGGTATCTCTACGAACTGCCCTGGTACATGCTTGTCGGCAGCTCCGGGGCCGGCAAGACCACGACGCTGCTCAACTCAGGGCTGCAGTTCCCGCTGGCACGCCGCATGGGGCATGCCTCCAAGCGCATGGTGCTGCATTCAGAGGGTGGCACGCTGCACTGCGACTGGTGGTTCACCAACGAGGCGGTGTGGATCGACACCGCCGGCCGCTTCACGACACAGGAGAGCAATCCCAGCACCGATCCGGTCGAGTGGCGAGGTTTCCTCGGCCTGTTGCGCAAGCACCGTACGCGTGCGCCGCTCAACGGCGTGATCGTGGTGCTCAATGCCGTCGAGCTGTTGACGACGACCGAAGCGGAGCGCGCCGAGCACGCGAGCATGGTGCGCGACCGCCTGGCCGAGCTTCGCCAGGAGCTGGGCATTCGCTTCCCGGTGTACGTCATCGTCACCAAGATGGACGTTCTGCGTGGTTTCGGCGAGTACTTTCAGTCGCTCACCAGCGAAGGGCGGGCGCAGCCCTGGGGCTTTACGCTGCCGTTCCACGGAATGAAGAGCACGCGTGCCGCCGTGCAGAACCGAGAGGCGTTGCGGGGACAGCTGGAAACCGAACTTGCGCTGCTCAACAATCGGCTCGCGGCGGGCCTGCGTTCGCGCTTGAACGAAGAATTCGATGTGGACCGCCGCAAGCGCCTGTTCGCATTGCCGCAGGAACTGGCCGGACTCTCCGTGCTGCTGGTACCCATGCTCGACGAGATCTTTCTTGCATCGCGTTTCGATGGAACCCAATGGCACGACACCTTGCGCGGCGTTTACTTCACGAGCGGTGCGCAGGCCGATGTGGATCTGCCCGCAGACCCCGGCACGCTGCTCGCACGGCTGCAGCGCAGCCTGGGGGCTCTACCCGGGGTCAGCGGCGACGCAGCCCTGGCCTATACGCTGCCCGGTCGCGGACAGCAGGGATTTTTCCTTCAGGATGTCCTGAGCAGGGTGGTCATTCCGGAAGCGCATCTGGTGCGGCCGAACCTGCGCTGGGAATTTCGCTTTCGCATGTTGCGCCTCATGGGGCATGCCTTGTCGGTGGTGATCTTCCTGTGGTTGGCCGGGGCTTTGGCGCTGAGTTTCGGCAATAACCGCGAGTATCTGGCCACGGTTGGCCAGCGGGCGGACATGCTCACCGGTCAGGTGCGCACGCTGTTCGCCAGCTTCAAGCCGACCGGCGTACCCGATGTGCTCAACAGTGCGCGCGAGTTGCCCGGCTATACGGGGCTCGACATCGACAACCCGCCCGGCAGTTTTCTCTACGGCCTGTACACGGTACCTCCGATTCTGGAGGCGTCGAACGACGCCTATGCACAGTTGCAGGACCACACCCTGCTGCCGGCCATTCTTCAGCGGATGGAAGCGGTACTTGCACAGAGCGTGAAGGATGGTGACGCCAAGACGGCCTACGAAACCTTGCGCGTCTACAAGCTCCTGCACGACAAGGACAGGTTCATGAAGGGCGGGGCGCAGGACGTTCGCAACTGGGTGCTGAAGGACTGGGAGCGCGCCGACAGCGCCGCCGCCTTTGGTGGGCGCGCCTCGATGGTCGGGCACGTGACGGCACTGTTTTCCGGCGAACGGCCGGTGCAGTCCGCATCCTTGCCGAACGAGGGGCTGGTGCGGACCACGCAGGACTTTCTGAACAGCAACACGTCGACGCAGCGCGTCTACGAGCGTGCCAAGGCGGCGATGCAGACCGACGCGCCGCAGGAGTTCACCCTGGTGCGGGCGGTCGGCCCGCAGGCCGGCACCGTTTTTTCGCGCGCCGACGGGCTGCCTCTCGAAAAGGGCGTGCCGGGTTTGTTCACCTACGACGGGTACCACGATGTCTTCAGCAAGCGGCTTCCCGAATTCGTTGGACAAGCACTTGACGACGATGCCTGGGTCATGGGACGCGGCGCGGCTGGTCTTGTGGGCGCGGCTGCGCGCGAACTGCAAAACGACCCGCTGCTGGAGGACATCCGGCGTCAGTACCTCGACGAGTACGCACAGCATTGGGAGAGTTTTCTGGACTCGATCCGCACAGTCGGCGGCAGCGACACCACCGGCACCAGCCTGGGCTTCGACCTGAGCGTGCTGCGGCAGTTCGCCGCGCCTGACTCACCCCTGGCACGGTTGGCGCGCGCAGCGGCTCGCGAGACCACGCTGTCGCGTCCGCTCGTCGTGCGCGCGCCGGACGAGAAAGGTTTTCTCGACAAGGCCACCGCCGAACTGAACAAGCAGACCAGCGCCATTGGCCGGAATCTGGGCATTCGCGCGGAAGAGCGACTCGAAAGGCAAGCCGTCGACAACCGGTTCGCTGCATTGCGCGAGGTGGTCACCGGCCAGCCGGACATCGGGGTCGGCAGCGCCGGTCCCTCCGGCGCCAAGCCGGGGCTCGAAACCATTTCGGGGCTGGTCAACGAGTTCTACACCTTGCTGGTAGTCGCCGATACGGCGCTGTCGGCCGGTAGCCTCCCGCCCGGCGGTGCCGATGTAGGCGCGCGGTTGAAACTGGAGGCCGGCAAACTCCCGGCGCCTTTTCGGGAGGTGCTGACCGCGCTGGCCACCAGCGGCGGCGACAAGGTGACGCTGGGCGCCACCGGCATCCTGCGCAGCCAGGCGCAACACCAGCTCGATCGCATCATGGGCCTGATGGCGATGCAGGTCAGCGAGCCCTGCAAGCGCGGTGTGGAAGGGCGCTATCCGCTGGCCGCGGTGGCTCAGGACGCGTCCATCGAAGACTTCACGCTGGTATTTTCCTCAGGCGGTGCGGCCGACGAGTTTTTCAACAAGTACCTCGCGCCGCATGTGGACACCAGCGTGCGCCCTTGGCGCTACAAGGATCCGAACATGGCCAATGCCATGGTCGGTGCGGAAGGCGTCGGCCAGGGCGTCGCGCCGGCGCCTGCAACGGCCGGGCCGACGATGCTCGGCGAGCTGCTCAAGCTGCTCGCCCAGAGCGGCCCGAATCTCGATGCCTTCTACCGGGCGCAGCAGATACGCGAGCTGTTTTTTCGGGATGCAGGCGGCAAGAAGTTCGCCTGGAAGATGGACCTGCGGGTGCTCGAGTTGGAGCCCAGCATCACCGACCTGGTCATCGACATCGACGGCCAGGGCCAGCGCTACGTTCACGGCCCCGTGCAGGCCTTCGCTGTCGCCTGGCCGGGGCCGCGCGGCGGCGCAATGGCGGAGATCACGGCCAATCCACGAATCTCGGGTCCGACGTCGACCGTGCTGGCCAGCGGTCCGTGGGCGTTGTTTCGGCTGCTCGAAAAGGGGCGTATCGTGAGCACGGCGACGCCAGGGCGCTTGAGCGTCGAATATGTATTTGACGGACGCAAGGCGTTGATCGACATCAGTTCCGGCAGTCAGCCCAATCCGCTCGGCAGCGATGTCCTCAAGGGCTTTCGCTGTCCAGGAAGGGCGGCCTGAGCCATGTGGTGGAAGCTGATCGCCTCCTGGCAAATCCTGTCACCTGCCATCTGGGGCAAGCTGCCGGGCCATGCCGATTTCGTGCGCAGCGGCATGCGTCACGGCGAATCTGAAGCCTGGATGACCTGGATCGCGCGGCAAAGCCCGACCGCCGGCGCCGGGGTTGCATCCAGCGCGTCCGCCATGCCTGTCGCCTTTGTGTTGCCGCCCGGCACATTGGAGTTCGCGCGACGCCGCTTCGTACTGGGCGTCATCGCGCCATCGGTCGACATGGTCGGGCGCCACTATCCCTTGGTGGTCTATCAGCAAGCGCATCCGCTCTGGGTTCGCCGCCATTTCGAGGCGCAACACGGACAACCCCTTGACTGGCAATTCTGGTTGGCCCGCGCCGTCGCGCACTACATACGGCTGCCAGGACGGGCCGATGCCGCCGCGCTCGAGGCCACCCTGCGTGCGCTTTGGCGCGAGCAGCGGCAGGCGCGAGACGACGCCCCTGTTCAAAGAACCCGCCGGATGAAAGCCTTGCTGGATCGCTACGCGGGACCGGCTTCGGCTGACGATCCGGCCGCGCAATTGCACGGCGTTCGCCATCTTCCTTGGGCCGATTGGCCCCGGCGCCTGCAAGGCGCACGCGTCGAGAGCGCCTTCTGGCAACAGGATGCCGAAGGGCGTTTCATCAGCGCTGGCAACCAGCTACAAAAGCTCTGGAGAGGCCCGTCGTGAGCACCGTGAGCACCGTGAGCATCCTCGCGAAAGATCGCGGCGCAACACGTTTGCGCCTGCGCCTTATCCACAGTGCCGGTGAGCCCCGCAATGCGTCCATGCTGATTCCGCCCGCCGGCGCAGGCATGGCCGACGCGCTCGAACTGTGCGGCGAATGCCAAAGCGATGCCCAGTGGCGCGTTGCCAACCTTTGCCGGATCGCGTGGCAGGAGAAGACCAACAGCTGGACGCTGTCGAACGGCAGTTTCACGATGGTCTGCGTGCGCAATGGCGAACGCGTGCAGTCCGGATCCGTGGTGCCTGTTGCCGCGGGCGACACGATCGAGCTGGGCCTGCTGCGTTTCGTGCTGGAAGAGGGCGATGAGGTGTACGAGCAAGCGAAAGCCGAAAGCCCGTTCGAACTGCAGGAACTGGAGGGGCAATACGGCGAGGCGGGCGGTCGGCGTGACAGCGCTTTGACGGATCCTTTCGGCGTGCTGGATATCGCGGGCGCGAGGTCTCGCCCGGCCACGGACACCCTCGCCGAGATGCTGGGTGAAACGCGTCGGCGAGAGGTGCGCAGCGCGCCTGTCGTTCGGCAGCCGGCGTCTTCGATGAACACCGGCCCCGCCGTCACGCTGCTCGACGAGCTGCACGAAGAGTTTGTGCGGGTGGTGCAAGACCCCGACCAGCTCGCGGGGCGTGCCGACTGGGAAGGCTTCCTGGCCGTTGGCAACGAGCCCGCGCCTTCGCTGGAGCTGCTGAGCAAGCAGGCCGAGACCTATCCGTTGCTGCGCGACATTCTGTCGCCGCGCGAAGGTATCGATCGGACGCTCGACACCTTCGAGCCTTTCATCGGCTCGGCGCTTCTCGACATGGAGCCGCCCAGGGAGGTGCTCGCTTTGTTCGCCCCTGACCTGGCGCGGGAGACCGTGGCGGTGCTCCCCAGCCTGACGCGGCGAGAGCATCACGCGTTTTCGCCGGACAGCCATGTCCGCATGGGCGGATCTTCCGCGCACGACGATGAAGTCGATGGGACTTCGCGATGAGTTCAAGCGTGAAACCGGTGCTGCAGCAGATGCTCGGGCGACTGCGCCAGTCGCCCTGGAAGTTCGGCTTCTTCGCGCTGTTGCGGCGCCTTGGCGCCTTTCATGCAGCACATCCTCCCATCGGACTTGCGAGCCGTCCGCAGGAAGAACCTTTTCGCCTGGGCCAGACGGCGGCACTGATATTTGCGCCGCGCGAGATCGCCGGCGCTGCGTTGCCCGGCGACGCGAGTTCGCCGACGTCGGGCACCGCGCATTCCCGTATGGGAAACAATCCGGCGCTTCCGATGGTGCGGGTGTACGGTCTCGGTCTGCTGGGCCCCAACGGTCCTCTCCCGCTGCACTACACGGAGCTGGTGCGCGATCGCACCGAAAACCACAACGACAGCACGCTCGCGGATTTTCTCGATCTGTTCCACCACCGATACCTGACGCACATGTACCGGGCGTGGGCCCAGAGCCAGGCCGCCGCGGGCCTGGACCGTGCCGAAGACGAGGTCTTCAGTCGCTACATCGCGCGTCTCACCGGTCATGACCCCTTGGAGATCAGAGACTCGGTGTTGCCGGCGCATGCCCGCCTGGCGGCATCGACGCACCTGTGCCGCGAGGCACGCAATCCGGACGGCCTGGCGGCCACGTTGGCCCAGTTCTTTGCCGTGCCCGTGCAGTTGCAGGAATTCGTGCTGCATTGGATCCGCATCGACGCCGAGGACCAGAGCCTTCTGGGCCGGGCGCGCGCTTCCAGCGTCATGGGCATTGGCGCGATGGCGGGGGAGGTCGTGGCCGATCGGCAGAACAAGTTCAGGCTGGTGCTCGGGCCGCTGAGCCTCGGTCAGTACCTGCGCTTCACGCCGCAGGGCGAGGACCTCGCATTGCTCGTCGAATGGGTGCGAGGCTTCGTAGGCTACGAATTCGTCTGGGAGGTCGAATTGCGTGTGCGCAACGACAGCACCCCGCCTGCGCGTCTCGACGACACCGAAAAGCTCGGCTGGTCCACTTGGCTCGGCGGGTCGGAAGGCAGGGGTGTCGCGCCCAACGCAGCGCAAGCGGCCGACTACACCGTGGGCATGGTGTTCGAGCCGGAGCAGTACATCGGGGCGCGTTGTCGCGATGCCGCTCAGGCTGTTCATTGAATTGAATCTTCTCGTTTGTCATCCATGACCCAAGACGCGATCTCTCCTGTTTCAGTCACCGTGCTCGAGCCGCTGAGCGCCCATGAGCCCTGCGGCCCCAGTCTCGAATACGACGCCGAGTTTTCCGTATTGCTTTCGCGCATGTCACCGCGCGGGGACGCCCAGTACGGGCAGTTCGTCCGCACCCCGGAGGCGCCCAACTGGGTCGAGGTCGAGCGCGATTGCCGCCGCCTTCTGCTCAGGACCCGAGACATCCATCTGTTCGTCTGGTTGTGCAGGGCGCGAACGCGGCTCGCGCAGGCTGCGGGGCTCGCGCATTCGCTGGGCGCACTGGCTGCGGCGCTGGAGGCCTGGCCTGATGCGATGCATCCACAGCTCGTCGTCGAGGGTGAACGCGATCCGGCCGTGCGCGCCAATGCCCTGGCGGCGCTGGCGGACCCCGACGGCCTGCTGGGCGATGTGCGCGATATCGTCGTCGCGGCCAACGCCGTGCGGCACCTGACGGTGCGCGACATCGAGCGTGCATGGTCGGTGCCGCGTCCCGCCGATGCAGCCAGTCCGGAGTCCGTTGCGCAGCAGCTTGCCCAACTGCGCCTAGCTGCAAACGGCGATGCTGATTCGCCGGTGAACCTGCTCGCACAGGCGGCGCGGGCCGCCGGGCAGATCGCGGCATGGGCCGCGCATCACCTGACGCAGGATGCCCCGTCGTTGCTGGCGCTGACCCGGCTGCTGGCGCCATTCGAGGAGAGCACCCCTCCGGCGCAGACCATGTCCCCGACGCCGCGTGAAGAGCCCGAAAGCACGCTCGGCCATGCCGGTGCAAACCTGGCAACGCGCAGCGAAGTCCTGCACAGCATTCGCGCCGCGCGGGAGTGGTTCGAGCACCACGAGCCGAGCAGTCCTGTCGCGGTGTTGCTCAAGCAGGCGGAATTCATGGTCGGCAAGCGCTTTGCCCAGATCGCCGATGCCATCCCGCTCGATCTGTTGCAGAAATGGGATTCCGCAGGAGCATTGCCGCGATGACGGTCGATACCCCGTTCGGTTTGGTGCTGGTTTGCCTGGCCGTGGGGGTGCTGGGCGCTGGCGTGGGCGCATGGGCGCTCTCGCATGCCATCCGCGGGCAACTGTGCGCTCAGCGACAGGCCTTCGAGCAGGCGCGTGAACAGGCTCAGCGGGACCTGCAACAGGCTTTGCTGTGCGTTCCACAGTGGATCCAGCAGGGCCTGCGGGTCGAACTGGAGCTTCTGGGCCGGCAGCAGGCCGAGCGCGACAAGGCAGGATTCGGCGCTTTGCAGCGTTGGCAGTTGGAGCAAGACGACCGCAGGCGGGCCGAATGGCAGGCCCTGCTGTCGGGCCCTTTGGTATCGAGGCCGGACGCCGTGCCACCGCCACCCCTGCCGGTCGCGGCCCCCGCTCCCCGCATTGCACCTGTCGCATCGGTTTTGCGTACCGAACGGGACGACGCCGCGCAGCACCCGGTGTCCGTCTACACCCTTGAGGCGCCTAAGATTCCCCAGCGAGAACTCAGCGACGAAGAAATCGATGCTTTGCCGCCTGATCTGCCCGCGATGACCCGATTGCGGGGCAAGAAGCGGCAAGGGCCTTCGAAGCCGGTACTGCAGCAAATTTGATCCAGCCGGCCTTTCGCCGGCTTTTCTTCGCCCTTGAGTTGGCGCACACGGCGCAAGCCTCTTGATTTGTCGAATACGCGCCACCAAGTCTTCGTGCGTCGGCACGGTGCTTGCACGCTCTATAGAATCTTTTTCATGGCAACGAGAATTCCCAAGACCCCTCCCACCCCCCCGGCCCAAAAACCGGCCGGGGATGACGGAGATTCGGTCGTCATGGAGCGCCGGCCGCAAAAGACCGCGCCGCCGCAGATGTACCAGGTGGTCATGCTCAACGACGACTACACCCCCATGGAGTTCGTGATCGTGGTTCTGCAGGAATACTTCAGCAAGGACCGCGAGACGGCCACCCAGATCATGTTGAAGATCCACCTCGATGGCCGCGGTATCTGCGGGGTTTATTCCCGCGACATGGCGGCCACCAAGGTGAATCAGGTCATGGAGGCGGCGCAGCAGGCTGGGCACCCGCTGCAATGCGTCAGCGAGCCAGTTGCGTGAACCTGTTGAATTGCGCAAGCTCCAACCCATCTGAGAACTTATTTACAGCAAGGCAAAAGGAAATCACATGATTGCCCAGGAACTGGAAGTCAGCTTGCACATGGCCTTCGTCGAGGCCCGGCAGCAGCGCCACGAGTTCATCACCGTGGAGCATCTGTTGCTCGCTTTGCTGGACAACCCGAGCGCCGCAGAAGTCCTGCGCGCCTGCTCGGCCAACGTCGACGACCTTCGGGCGTCCCTTACCAACTTCATCAAGGACAACACGCCGCAAGTGGCGGGTACCGACGATGTAGACACCCAGCCCACGCTGGGTTTCCAGCGCGTGATCCAGCGCGCCATCATGCATGTGCAGTCCACCGGCAACGGCAAGAAGGAAGTCACCGGCGCCAACGTGCTGGTCGCGATCTTCGGTGAGAAGGACTCGCACGCGGTCTACTACCTCCACCAGCAGGGCGTGACCCGCCTGGACGTGGTCAACTTCATTGCCCACGGCATCAAGAAGAGCGATCCGCCGGAAGCCGTCAAAGGCAGCAGCGAAGCGCCTCAAGGTGAAGGCGAAGAGGGCGGCGGCGAACGCAACGAGAAGGCATCGCCCCTCGAGCAGTTCACCCAAAACCTCAACCAACTCGCCAAGGACGGCAAGATCGATCCGCTGATCGGCCGCGAATACGAGGTCGAGCGCGTCATCCAGATCCTGTGCCGCCGGCGCAAGAACAACCCGCTGCTGGTGGGTGAAGCCGGCGTCGGCAAGACCGCGATTGCCGAGGGCCTGGCCTGGCGCATCACGCAGAACGACGTGCCCGAGATCCTCGCCGAGGCGCAGGTTTATTCGCTCGACATGGGCGCGCTGCTGGCCGGCACCAAGTACCGCGGCGACTTCGAACAGCGCCTCAAGGGCGTGCTCAAGTCGCTCAAGGACAAGCCCAACGCCATTCTGTTCATCGACGAAATCCACACCCTGATCGGTGCGGGCGCGGCCTCGGGCGGCACGCTCGATGCATCGAACCTGCTCAAGCCGGCGCTCTCCAGCGGCCAGCTCAAGTGCATCGGCGCGACCACCTTCACCGAGTACCGCGGCATCTTCGAGAAGGATGCGGCCCTGTCGCGTCGCTTCCAGAAGGTCGACGTGGTCGAGCCGACGGTGCAGGAAACCGTCGACATCCTCAAGGGCCTGAAGTCGCGCTTCGAGGAACACCATGGCGTGAAGTACGCGGTGGCGGCACTCCAGGCTGCGGCCGAGCTGAGTGCCAAGTACATCAATGACCGTCACCTGCCCGACAAGGCCATCGACGTCATCGACGAAGCCGGCGCCGCGCAGCGCATCCTGCCGCCGAGCAAGCGCAAGAAGACCATCAGCAAGACCGAGGTCGAGGAAATCGTGGCCAAGATCGCGCGCATTCCCCCGGCCAACGTCAGCAACGACGACCGCGGCAAGCTGCAGACCATCGAACGCGACTTGAAGAGCGTGGTGTTCGGCCAGGACAAGGCGCTCGAAGTGCTCGCCTCGGCGGTCAAGATGGCGCGCTCGGGCCTGGGCAAGGGCGACAAGCCGATCGGCTCGTTCCTGTTCTCCGGACCCACGGGTGTCGGCAAGACCGAAGCGGCCAAGCAACTTGCCTACATCATGGGCATCGAGCTGATCCGCTTCGACATGTCGGAATACATGGAGCGTCACGCGGTGAGTCGCCTGATCGGCGCGCCTCCGGGCTACGTCGGTTTCGACCAGGGCGGTCTGTTGACCGAAGCCGTCACCAAGAAGCCGCATTCGGTGCTGCTGCTCGACGAAATCGAGAAGGCGCACCCGGACATCTTCAATGTGCTGCTGCAGGTGATGGACCATGGCACGCTGACTGACAACAACGGGCGCAAGGCCGACTTCCGCAACGTCATCATCATCATGACGACGAACGCGGGTGCCGAGACCATGAACAAGGCGACCATCGGCTTCACCAACCCGCGCCAAGCGGGCGACGAAATGGGCGACATCAAGCGTCTGTTCTCGCCCGAGTTCCGCAACCGGCTGGACGCCATCGTCAATTTCAAGGCGCTCGATGAAAACATCATCCTGCGCGTGGTCGACAAGTTCCTGCTGCAGCTCGAAACCCAGCTGGCCGAGAAGAAGGTGGAAGTCACCTTCAGCGACAAGCTGCGCAAGCACCTGGCCAAGAAGGGCTTCGATCCGTTGATGGGCGCACGCCCGATGCAGCGCCTGATCCAGGACACGATCCGTCGTGCGCTGGCCGACGAGCTGCTCTTCGGTCGCCTGACCGAAGGCGGGCGCCTCGAAGTCGACCTTGACGAGAAGGACGAAGTGCTGCTGGACATCCAGCCGCTGCCCAAGAAAGAGGGCAAATCCAAGCCCGAGGCTGAAGAGGCCGCGGCAAGCTGAACGGAACCAGGCATTCCGTGGCCGACAAGGCCGCGGAACCGCCTCCAAAGGCCGGTAGCATCGCGCTGCCGGCCTTTTTTCTTTGGGCGCCGGCAACCACCCGCCTGCAAGCACCTTGATCCTCCCCGAACTCAGCCACGAATGGAAAACCGGCCTCTCCCTGGCGTGGAGCGGCTACATCGCCGTGCTGTCGGTCTGGATCGTGATGCAGAAGCGCGCGCCGGTGTCCACCATGAGCTGGATCCTGTCGCTGGCGCTGCTGCCGTTCGCGGGCTTCGTCATCTATTACTTCCTCGGGCCGCAGCGCTTGCGCAAGCAACGCATCAAGCGGCTGCGCAGCCGCGCCGGCGCGCACGCCCAGGCAGATGTGGCGCGATTGCGCGATGCGGCGCAGAACGCGCCGCCGGCGCTGCAGCAGATGGCGCGACTGGGCACGGCGGCCTGCGGGCTGCCGGTGTCGAGCGCGACCGATGTGGAGCTGCTCTCTGGCGGCGCGCGCACCTTCGACGCCATCTTCGAGGCCGTGCGCGCGGCCAGGGATCACATCCACCTCGAGTACTACATCTTCGAGCCCGACCGCATCGGCACCGCATTGCGCGACCTCCTGGTCGAGCGCGCGAAAGAAGGCGTGACGGTCCGCCTGCTGCTCGACGCGCTCGGCTCCAAGCGCATCGGCCGCAGGTTCATGGCGCCGATGCACGAGGCGGGCGTGAAGGTGGCGCTCTTCCACGACACCAAGATCGGCCGGCGCCTGCGCCCGGTGACCAACTACCGCACCCACCGCAAGATCGTGGTGTGCGACGGCCGCGTCGGCTTTACAGGCGGCGTCAACATCACGGACGAGGAAGACAAGCGCACCAACCCCGACGCGTACCACGACGTGCACCTGCGCATCGAGGGCAGCGCGGTGCGCTGGCTGCAGACGACCTTTCTTGAAGACTGGTCCTACGCCACCGGCGAAGACCCGCGCGGCATGGACGACACCATGGGCGCGATGCTGCCGCAGCACGAAGCCGGCGACATTCCCGTGCAGATCGTCACCAGCGGCCCCGACAACGGGCTGGAGCCCATCCACCGCATGCACGTCGAGGCGATCCATTCGGCCACGCACCGCGCTTGGCTCACCACGCCGTACTTCGTGCCCGGCGAGCCCGCGCTGATGGCGCTCACCAGTGCCGCCTTGCGCGGCGTGGACGTGCGCCTCCTGGTGCCGCACCGCAGCGACTCGGCCATCGTGAGCGCCGCCGCGCGCTCGTACTTCGACGAACTGATCGCCGCCGGCGTGAAGGTGTGGGAGTACAAGGCGCGCATGCTGCACTCCAAGACCTTGGTGGTCGACGACCATTGCGCGATGATCGGCACCGCGAATTTCGACAACCGCAGCTTCCGGCTCAATTTCGAGGTTTGCGCGGTGGTCTACGGCCCCGAGCTGGCCCGCCCGCTGGCGGCACAGTTCGAGACCGACCTGCACAGCGCCGGCGCGGTGCGCGCCCACCGGCGACAGAATTTCTGGCGTCGCCTCGGCGATTCCATTGCGCGCTTGTTTTCACCCTTGCTCTGAATGAACCACACCTTTCTCTGGCACGACTACGAAACCTTCGGCGCCGTGCCGCGCCGCGACAGGCCTTCGCAGTTCGCCGCCATCCGCACCGATGCCGAACTCAACGAAGTCGGCGAGCCGCTCATGGTCTATTGCAAGCCCGCGCCGGACTACCTGCCCAGCCCCGAGGCGTGCCTGATCACCGGCATCACGCCCCAGGTGTGCCTGGAGCGCGGCATTCCCGAACATGAATTCGCCGCGCAGATCGAGCAGGCCTTCTCGCAGCCCGGCACCATCGGCGTCGGCTACAACACCATCCGCTTCGACGACGAGGTCACCCGCTTCCTGTTCTGGCGCAACCTCATCGATCCGTACGCGCGCGAATGGCAGAACGACTGCGGCCGCTGGGACCTGCTCGACGTGGTGCGCCTGACCTACGCGCTGCGCCCAGAGGGCATCGAGTGGCCGAAGAAGGAAGACGGCAAGCCCAGCTTCAAGCTCGAAGACCTGGCGCGCGCCAACGGCCTGCTGCACGAGTCGGCGCACGACGCGCTCTCCGACGTGCGCGCCACCATCGCGCTGGCCCGGCTTATTCGCGACAAACAACCCAAGCTCTTCGACTTTGCCTTCGGCCTGCATCGCAAGGACCGCGTGGCAAGCGAACTCGGCCTGCCCGCGATGCGCGAGACCGCCAAGCCCTTCCTGCATGTCTCGGGCATGTTCCCGGTCGAGCGCGGCTGCCTTGCGGTGATGTGGCCGCTGGCGAGCCATCCGACCAACAAGAACGAGCTGCTCGCCTGGGACCTCGCCCACGACCCGAGCGAGCTGCGCGACCTGGATGCTGACACGCTGCGCCTGCGCCTGTTCACCCGCACCGCCGACCTGCCCGAGGGCGTGACCCGCCTGCCGGTGAAGGGCATTCATCTCAACAAGTCGCCGATGGTGGTGGGCAACCTGCGCACGCTGGCACCGCCCATGGCCGAGCGCTGGGGTGTGGACCTGGACACTGCCATGCGCCACGCGGCCATCGCACGCGACCTGCCCGACATGAGCGCCATCTGGTCGCAGGTGTACGCCCGGCCGAAGGAGGCGGCGCCCGACGTGGACGAAGACCTCTACGGCGGTTTCGTCGGCAACGCCGATCGCCGCCGGCTCAACCAGCTGCGCGGCCTCTCGGCGGCAGAGTTGGCGAAAGACCGCACCGGTTTCGACGACGGCCGCCTCGAGGAAATCCTGTTCCGCTACCGCGCGCGCAACTGGCCCGAATCGCTGGCTCCCGAAGAGGCCGGGCGCTGGGAGGCGCTGCGGGTGGCGCGCCTGTTCCACGGCGAGGGCGGGGCCCGCACCATCGAGCAGCTGTTCAGCGAAGTCGATGCGCTGTCCGAAACGGCGGATGAACGCGGCGAGGAAATTCTGGGCGCGCTCTACGAATACGCCGAAGCGATCGCACCCGAGGCCTGAAAAGCACTGCGTCTGTGTCCGCTTCTGAAAACACCGTCTTCCAGCACGGCAAGCTCGTTCGCCGGCTGACCGCTGCGGACGCGGCCGCGTATCGCGCCTTGATGCTCAATGCCTACGCCACGCACCCGAGCGCCTTCACCACCACCGTCGCCGAGCGAGAAGACTTGCCGCTGAGCTGGTGGGCGCAGCGCCTGGGTGCCGAGTCCGATGCGCCCAGCGTGGTCTACGGCGCGTTCGACGATTCAGGCGCGCTGGTCGGCGCGGCCGGCCTGAGCTTCGGGGGCCGCGAGCGTGAGCGGCACAAGGCCACGCTGTTCGGCATGTCGGTGATCGCCTCGGCGCGCCGAGCGGGCTTCGGCCGGCGCCTGGTGCTCGCCTTGCTGGACCACGCACGCGCCCACGGCGGGCTGCGACTGGTGCAGCTCACCGTGACTGAGGGCAACAGCGCGGCACAGACGCTGTACGAGCGCTGCGGCTTCCGGGTCTTCGGCGTCGAGCCGCAGGCCGTTGCGCTGGACGATGTGTTCTTTGCCAAGGTCCACATGTGGTGCGACCTGCAAGCCACTAACGCTGACGCACCATCAGCAGCGCAGGCCCGTCCGGCGTAAGCACTTCCGCCTGGTCCTGGAAGCCGGCTCGCCGGTAGCTGCGGATGGCGCGGTGATTGTTCGGTGAAGGGTCTGTCTGCACCTTCGTCACGGCCGGGTCTTCGAACAACCGGTCGACGAAGGCGCGGACCATCGCGCTGCCCAGTCCGAGGTTCAGCTGATCGGCATTGGCGAGAAACTGGTCGATGCCGCGCGCGCCCGGGTCGCGCTCTTCCTCCCACCAGCCGTTGCCCGAGCCCATGACCACGTAGGACTGGATGTAGCCCAAGGGCGCCTCGTCCAGCAGGGCGATGTAGGCGCGATCGGTCGAGCCGGGCGCGAGCATCGGTGCGTAGTCGTCATCGACTTCGGCCTGCGACGGCGCCGGGCCCCACCATTCGGCGATGTGGGGCCGGCCCAGCCACTCGCGCAGCAGCGGCAGGTCCGAAGCCAGCATCGGTCGGAACGAGAGGCGGCCGCCGGGTATCTGCACGGACTACGACGCCTTGGGAATCATCCAGCTGCTGGCCTGCGCGCGTCCCGGCAGGTGCAGCGTGGCGGTTGCCGCGGGCGTCTCGGCCAGTAGCTTGCCTTTGCGGAACACTTTGAGCCGCGTCGCCCGCAACCGGATCGCTTCGACGGGGTCGCGCGCCTGCAGCAGCACAAAGCTCGCGTCGCAGCCGGCCTCGATGCCGTAGCGCTTCAGGTGCATCACGCGCGCGGCGTTCGTCGTCACCGCCTCGAAGCACTGGCGGATGCCGGCCTGGCTTGTCATCTGCGCGACGTGCAGGCCCATGTGCGCCACTTCGAGCATGTCGCCCGAGCCCATGCCGTACCAGGGGTCCATCACGCAGTCGTGGCCGAAAGCGACGTTCACGCCGGCGGCCATCAGCTCGGGCACGCGCGTCATGCCGCGGCGCTTCGGATAGGTGTCGTGGCGGCCCTGCAGCGTGATGTTGATGAGCGGATTGGCGATGACGGCCACGCCGCTCTGCGCAATGAGCGGCAGCAGCTTGCTCACGTAGTAGTTGTCCATCGAATGCATCGAGGTGCAGTGCGAGCCGGTCACGCGGCCCTGCAGGCCCAGGCGATGCGTCTCGAAAGCCAGCGTCTCGATGTGGCGCGAGAGCGGGTCGTCGGACTCGTCGCAGTGCATGTCCACCAGCTTGCCGCGCTCGGCGGCCAGCTCGCACAGCAGCTTCACGCTGGCGGCGCCATCCGCCATGGTGCGCTCGAAATGCGGGATGCCGCCGACCACATCCACACCCTTGTCGAGCGCGCGCGTGAGGTTCTCGACACCGCCCGGGGAGCGCAGCACGCCATCCTGCGGGAACGCGACGAGTTGCAGGTCGAGGTAGGGCGCGACCTGGCGCTTGACCTCGAGCAGCGCATCGACGGCGAGCAGGCTCGGGTCGCTGGTGTCCACATGCGTGCGGATGGCAAGCAGCCCCTTGGCCACGGCCCAATCGCAATACGCCAGTGCGCGCTCGATCAATGCGTCGGCGGTGAGCAGCGGCTTGAGCTCGCCCCACAGCGCAATGCCTTCGAGCAGCGTGCCGCTCTCGTTGACGCGCGGCAGGCCGTAGCTCAGCGCGGCGTCCATGTGGAAATGCGGGTCCACGAAGTGCGGTGAAAGCAGCAGGCCTTGCGCATCGAGCGTCTCGTGGGCCGGTGCGTTGAGGCCTTCGGTGACCTCGGCGATGCGGCCGTCCTGCACGGCAATCGACATGCCGGTGCGGCCGTCGGGGAGGGTGGCGTTGGTGATGAGGAGGTCGAGCATCGTGGGGGCGGTGAGATCGGGTAAGCGCTATTTTCCTTCTCGATGGCGCCTGGGACGCGAATTAACGCGAGAATCCCGCGCCACACTTCAAAGGTCCCGATGAAAGCAGCCCTGGTTCTGACCGCTTTGCTGACCAGTGCACCGATGTGCTTTGCGTTGACCCTCGGAGCTGCGACGGAAAATCTCCTCTACTTTGAGTACGCGTCTCTCGCATCCGATCACTGCGAAAAGCAGAAGGTCCCGACCCGCCCGGTCCTCAAGGCCTGGCAGGGGCAGCACGAACCGCTCTTCCGGCAGTCGATCGAGGCCGTGCGGACGGAGGGAAAGAGGCGTGGTCTTGCGTCCGAGAAAGAGCAAGACGCCTTGCTTTTCGAAGTCCTGGGCATGGCCGACAAGAAGGCAAAGGAGCACATCGCTCGCAAGGGCGTACCTTGCGTCAAGTACGGTACTTTCATCGACGGCTTGGCTACGTCATTCAGGCGCTGAGCGCGCCCGGGCGTCCTTCAGCGCGTGCGCTGCGCCCGATAGCGGTATTGCCCCGCCGCCGGCCCGACCTCGATGGTCACGCGGCGCAGCTTGTCGTCATGCCCCGAGCTTGCCTTTGCGGTCACTACGATGCCGCGCGGCGTGGCGCGGCATGTGATGTCGGTGAGGGCGATCTCGGCATGGTCGTTGTCGAGCTCGGCAATGGCGACCGTGTGCGCTGCATGCAGGCCGCCGTTGGCGTCGCGCGTCATCCACTGCACGTACAGGAAGGATTGCGCGTACTGGTCCGCGTGAACCACGCGGTACGTGCCTTGGTGATTCTTGCCCCAGGCGCCGCACAGTTGCACCCAACTGACCGAGTCGGGCGTCTTGAACGTGTCGTAGCTGTAGTCGCTGCCCAGGGCATGCGCGCCCGGGCCGCAAAGCGCCAGCAGGCCGGCGAGCAGCGCGGCAGCGGTCGTCTTCACCATCTCAACGTTCCCCTTTGCGGTACGGCTTCATCAGCGCCTGCGGATAGCTGGCCTTGCGCGCCACCAGCACCAGCGCCAGGATCGACAGCAGGTACGGCAGCATCAGGTAGATCTGGTAGGGCAGCACCGCATCGCCCGATTGTTGCAGCCGCAGTTGCAGCGCGTCGAAGAACGCGAACAGCAGCGCGCCCAGCAGGGCCTTGCCCGGCCGCCACGAGGCGAACACCACCAGCGCCACGCAGATCCAGCCGCGGCCGTTCACCATGTTGAAGAAGAAGGCGTTGAACGCCGAGAGCGTGAGAAACGACCCCGCCACACCCATCAACGCCGAGCCCGCGACGATGGCGCCTGTGCGCGTGGCCGCGACCGATACACCCTGGCTCTCCGCCGCCTGCGGGTTCTCGCCGACCATGCGCAGCGCGAGGCCGAGCGGCGTGCGGTAGAGCACCCAGCCGACGGCGGGCACCAGCAGCAGCGCGAACAGCGTGAGCGCGGTCTGGGCGTTGAGGATGGGCACGGGCAGCCAGTCCATCGGCGCGAAGGGCGTGATGGTCGGCGGCGTGTCCACCTTCGGAAAGCTCACGCGGTAGCCGAAGTAGCTGAGCGACGTCGCGAGGAGCGTGATGCCGAGGCCGGAGACGTGCTGCGACAGCGCGAGTCCCACGGTAAGAAAGGCGTGCAGCAGCCCGAACACCATGCCCGTGAGCGCCGCCACGCCGACGCCGGCCCACAGCGGCGCGCCGGCGTACACCGCGAGCCAGCCTGTGAAGGCGCCGGCAACCATGATCCCTTCGATGCCGAGATGGAGCACGCCTGCGCGTTCGCACAGCAGCACGCCTAACGTGCCGAGGATCAGCGGCGTGGCGATGCGCAGCACTGCGACCCAGAAGGAGGGGTTGGCGAGGATGTCGAGCAGGTCGGTCATCGGGTGTTTCTCCCTGCCCCTCTGGGGGAGGGTTGGGGTGGGGGCAAGCGGTGCTCGCATTGGAGGCCGATGCCCCCATCCCAGCCTTCCCCCGGGAGGGGAAGGAGCAAATCCGGGGAAGGCCGCTTTGTCATTTGAGCCGCACCCGGTACTGCGTCAGCAGCGTCGCCACCAGCACCGCGATCAGCGAAGCGGCCACGATCACGTCCGCAATGTAGGTCGGTACGCCCACCGCGCGGCTCATCGTGTCCGCGCCGACCAGCACGCCCGCCACGAACACGCCGGCTGCGATCACCCCCAGCGGATGCAGCCCGGCCAGCATCGCGATGACGATGCCGGTGTAGCCATAGCCCGGCGACATGTCGAGCGTGACGTAGCTGGTGCGGCCCGCCACCTCAATGGCGCCGGCCAGCCCGGCGAGCGCGCCCGAGAGCAGCGACACCATCACCACGGTGCGCGTGACCGGCACGCCGGCGAACGCGGCGGCGCGCGCATTGGCGCCCACTGCGCGGATGTCGAAACCCAGCACCGTGTATTTGAAGATCGCCCAGACGATCACCGCCAGCGACCCCGCCCACAGCAGCCCGGTGTGCACGCGCGTCTGCGCAATGAGCTTGCCGAGTTCGAGATCGGGCTGCAGCGACACGCTCTGCGGCCAGCCCATGGCGGTCGGGTCTTTCATCGGCCCGTCGAGCAGCGCCGAGACGCCGAGCAGCACGATGAAGTTGATCAGCAGTGTTGTCACCACTTCGTCGACGCCGAGCTTGTTCTTCATGAGCGCCGGGCCCAGCAGCAGCAGGGCGCCCGCCACGGCGGCGGCCAGCATCATCAGCGGGAACAGCACCCAGGGCGAGAGTTCGAAGCCCGTGCCGCCATGCATGCCGCCCACGGCCACGGCGGCGAGCGCGCCGGCGAAGAGTTGCCCCTCGGCACCGATGTTGAAGAGCCGCGCCTTGAAGGCGACCGTGGCGGCCAGGCCGGTGAGGATCAGCGGGATCGCGCGAGTGAGCGTCTCGCTCCACGCGAACACCGAGCCGAAGCCGCCCTGCAGCAGCAACGCGTAGGTGCGGCCGACCGGCGCGCCGGCCCAGAGCACGAGCAATGCGCTGACGATCATGGTGAAGACCACCGCGCCGATGGGCGCGAGCACCAGTGCGGCGCGCGAGGTTTCATGGCGTCGTTCGAGCCGCATCATGGCGCGCCTTTGGTGGCGCCAGCCATCGCCAGGCCGATGGCTTCGCGCGTCCAGGCCGTGGCTGGGCGTGCTTCGCCGAGATGGCCACCGTGCATCACCGCCACGCGGTCACCTAGCGTGAGCACTTCATCGAGGTCGTCCGAAATCACCAGCACCGCCGCGCCTGCATCGCGCGCTGCGATGAGCTGCTGCTGCACATAAGCGACGGCGCCGATGTCCAGGCCCCAGGTCGGCTGATGCGCGACGATCAGGCGCGGCGCGCGCGTGGGGTACTTCTTGTTGTCAGAGTCTTCCGCCTGTTCGGGCGCGAGCAATGCGCGCCCCAGGATGAGCTTCTGCATGTTTCCGCCGGAGAGCGAACGCGCCGGTGCCATAAGCCCCGCGCCGCGCACGTCGAATGCCTTCTCGATGCGCCGGGCATGCAGCCGCGCGGCCGCCCGTCGCACGAACACGGACCAGCGCGAGAACACCGGGCTGCGCAGCCGCTCGGACACCGCGTTCTCCCACACCGGCAGGTCGCCCACCACGCCGACCGCATGCCGGTCTTCGGGGATGCGTGCCACGCCGCGCTGCACGAGTTTGGCGGGCGACGGCGGCAGCGCGCGGCCCATCAACTGGGCGGTGCCGGAGACAGCGCGGCGTGTGCCGCACAGCAGTTCGGCGAGCGCCACTTGCCCGTTGCCAGAGACGCCTGCGATGGCGGTGATTTCACCGGCGCGCAGTGTCAGCGATACCTCGCGCAGCCGGTCCTGTCCACCGTCCTTGGTGGATGCGGTGCTCACATGGTCGAGCACGCAGACCGCATCGCCCACCGACTTGGCGGGCCGCCGCTGCGGTGCCTCGACCGCATGCCCGACCATCCAAAGCGCGAGCTGCGCCTGCGTGGTGTCGGCGGTGCGCGCCTCGGCCACCCGCTTGCCGCCGCGCAGCACGGCGATGCGCTGCGACACGCGCAGCACCTCGCCCAGCTTGTGGCTGATGAAGATCACCGACAGGCCCTGCGCCACCATCTGCGCCAGCGTGGCGAAGAGCGCCTCGCTTTCCTGCGGCGTGAGCACGGCGGTCGGCTCGTCGAGGATCAGGATGCGCGCACCGCGGTACAGCGCCTTGAGGATTTCCACGCGCTGGCGCTCGCCGACCGACAGGCTGCCGATCTTCGCGTCGGGCTGCACCGGCAGGCCGAAGCGCTGCGCGACTTCGAGCAGCCGCGCGCGGGCGGCTGCTCGGCGCGACACCGGGCGCCACAGCGGCTCGGTCCCCATCATCACGTTGTCCAGCACGCTGAGGTTGTCGCCCAGCGTGAAGTGCTGGTGCACCATGCCCACGCCCGCGGCGAGCGCGGCCTTGGGGTTGCCGGGCGGCAGCGGCGCGCCGAACACTTCGATGCTGCCTTCGTCGGCGATGTAGTGGCCGAACAGGATCGACATCAGCGTGGACTTGCCCGCGCCGTTCTCGCCGAGCAGTGCCAGCACTTCGCCGGCCTGCAGGTCGAGGGAGATGGCGTCATTGGCCACGAGCGTGCCGAAGCGTTTGGTGATGGCTTGAAGGCGCAGGACGCTCGCGTTGGTCATGAAGGCCTTGCTCCTTCCCCTTCCGGGGGAAGGCAGGGATGGGGGCAAGCGGCGCCCGCAACGCCGCAGTGATCTATCGAGCGCCGCGTGCCCCCACCCCGACCCTCCCCCGGGAGGGGAGGGAGAAAGACCCGCATCACTTCCACGCAGCCAGGAACGCCAGCATCACCTTCGCCGAGTTGTCGGCCGCGATGCCCATGAAGGTTCCCATCTCGTTCTCGCCGTCGCCGTCGCCGCCGCCCGCGAGGTCGCTGAGCGAGCGGAAGGCGATGTAGGGCACGCCGTTGCTGTAGGCCACCATGCCCACGGCCGCGGTTTCCATGTCGAGCACATTCGCCTGGAAGGTCTTGAAGGTGTATTCGCGGTAGGCCTTGTTGTCCATGAAGGCCTGGCCCGAGACGCCGTTGCCGCCCACCACCAGCTGCGGCTTGCGCGGCAGGCACTTGCCGGCGCTGCAGTTGGCCAGGTCGACGTTGCGGATGCTGCGCGCCACTTCGAGCATCTTCGGGTCGGCCTCGAACCAGAACTTGCGCTCGATCTCCGGTTTGGCCGCGGAGCGGACCTCGACCGGACGCGGATGCATCATCCCGAAATTGGGGAAGGTGGCGTCCTTGATGAAAGGCGGCTTGCTGTATCTGCCGGGCGCGGTTTCGCGTGCCATCAGCACCTCGAGGTACTGGCCCCATTGCGCGGGCACCGTCACATCGCCGACATGCAGCTTCGGATTCACGCCGCCCGCGATGCCGCTGAACACGATGTGGGTGATGCGAAAGCGGTTGAGCACGAGCTGCGTGTTCATCGTCGCGTTCGTCATGCTGATGCCCGAGAGGAACAGCACGACTGGCTTCCCTTCGAGCGTGCCGGTGGTGAACTCGACGCCGTTCACGCTGTGCTTTGCCGGCCCCTGCAGCCGTGCCAGCAGCAACGTGAGCTCGGGCTGGAAGGCCGAAAGCACCGCGATGCGGGGCGTGTCGTCCAGGCGGGTGCTGCTGTTGATGCTGACGCCGGTGCCCTTGTAGACACCGACGCAGCCCGAGAGACCGAGGGCCAGCGCACCAGCCGCGAGAAGAGTGCGCCAGCGCATCGTCGTCATTCGTTTGCTCACTTCGCCGTCGACTTGGGTTGACCGTCATCCACCTTCACGGTGAACTTGCCCGAAAGGATGTCCGCCTGCCTGGCCTTCACCTTCGCGACGATGTCGGCCGGCACCTTCTTCTCGAAGGTGCCGAGCGGTGCGAGCTCCGAGCCCTTGTGCTTCATCTGCGAGTACACGCCGTAGTCTTCGGCGGTGAACTTGCCTTCCTTCACCAGCTTGATCGCGCGGTCGGCCGAAGGCTCGAAGTTCCACAGGGCCGAGGCGACCACCGTGTCGGGGTACTGGCTCTGTGTGTCGATCACGTTGCCGATGGCGAGCTTGCCCTTTTCCTTGGCTGCATCCGAGACGCCGAAACGCTCGGCGTACATCACGTCGGAGCCCTTGTCGATCATCGCGAAGGCCGCTTCCTTGGCCTTGGGCGGGTCGAACCAGCTGTTGATGAAGCTCACGCTGAACTCGACCTTGGGGTTCGTTTCCTTCGCGCCTGCCATGAACGCGTTCATCAGGCGATTGACCTCGGGAATCGGAAAGCCGCCGACCATGCCGATGCGGTTGCTCTTGGTCATGCCACCGGCCACCATGCCGCTCAGGTACGCCGGCTCCTGGATGTAGTTGTCGAACACGCTGAAGTTGGGCGCCTGCGGCTTGAGCGACGAGCCCATCAGAAAGGCGACCTTGGGAAAGTCCTTCGCGACCTTGCGCGCCGCCGCTTCCACGCCGAACACCTCGCCCAGGATCAGCTGGTTGCCGCCCGTGGCGTACTCGCGCATCACGCGCTCGTAGTCGGCGTTGCTCACGTTCTCGGTGGCCTTGTATTCGATCTCCCCGCGCGCCTCGGCCGCCTTGAGCGCCTTGTGGATGCGGCCCACCCATTGCTGCTCGAAGGGCACGGTGTACACCGCCGCCACCTTGAGCTTGGCCTGCGCGAGCGCGATGCCCGGCGCACCGGCCGCAAGCGCTGCGGCGATGGCGACGGAACGAATGATCAACTGACGGCGTGCTGTCACGGTCTTCTCCTCGGTCGTAAAAAATTCAAGCGCTGCAACCTCCATGCCCAGTTCTCCACCGCCCCCCCATTCGGGAAACACCGCGGAACCGGCTTCGCCGGGCCGCTGGTGTTGCCCCCGGTAGGGGGAAGGAGAAGCGGACACGAAGTGCCGCGCAGCCTGGGGGCGAGCTTTATTTCGTTCCGAAGATGCGGTCGCCCGCGTCGCCCAGGCCCGGCAGGATGTAGCCGTGGCTGTTCAGCTCGCGGTCGATCGCGGCGGTGTAGATCGGCACATCCGGGTGCGCCTTCTGCATCGTCGCCACGCCTTCCGGGCAGGTCAGCAGGCACACGAACTTGATCGACTTCGGGTTCAGCTCTTTCAGCCGCTCGACCGCGGCCACGGCCGAGTTGCCGGTGGCCAGCATCGGGTCGACCACGATCACGTCGCGGTTCTCCATTTCGCCGGGCATCTTGAAGTAGTACTCGACGGCCGTGAGCGTCTTGGGGTCGCGGTACAGGCCGATGTGGCCGACACGGGCGCCGGGCACCACGGTCAGCATGCCGTCCAGGATGCCGGTGCCGGCGCGCAGGATGGACACCAGCACCAGCTTCTTGCCGTCGATGACCTTGGCCTGCATGGTCTCCAGCGGCGTTTCGACCTCGATGTCCTGCATCGGCATGTCGCGCGTGACCTCGTAGGCCATGAGCATGCTGATTTCGTTCAGGAGCCGGCGAAAGCTGTTGGTGGATGCATCCTTGCGGCGCATCAGCGTGAGCTTGTGCTGCACGAGGGGGTGGTCGACGAGATGGACGTTGCTCATTGGAATTCTTTGTACCGTTGCTGGACCGGTGAGTCTAAAAGACGGTGCCGTCGCTCTCGATCAGGAGCGGTGGTGCGCCATCACGCAAGCGCTGTGCCAGTGCGCGGCCCGCCGCCCAGGTGCCGCCTTCGAGCACGCAGGCCAGCGGCAGTTCTTCTTCGGTGCGGTCGAGTACCTTGCGCACGCGCGGCGCCACCTCGTCGAGCAGCGCCACGGTGAGCGCGCGCCATTCGACGATGAATTCGTCGCCCGCCTTCCATCGGCGGGTGAGAAAGGCGGGGTCCTTCGGCACGATCACGCCGCTGTCGATCAGGAGGCCGCCATTGCGGTATTCGGGCAGGGCGGTGAGCGCGTCGAGATGGCGTACCTTCACGCCCGCCCATTCGAAGGGTTCGAGCAGCGAATAGGTGAGCCATTGCGAGAGCTTGTGAAAGGGCATCCAGCCGTTGGTGAGCCCGGGGCCGCGCACCGCGCTGTGCCGCCAGCAGTCGCCCAGCGCCAGCGCCGGGTCGCCCGAGCCGATGCCACCGGCGCTGTCGCTGCCGTCGATGGCGATGCTGTCCACCGAATTCGCCGAGGGCCAGATGCGCGAGAGCGTCTCCAGCAGCAGCGAAAGGATCTGGTGCGCGGTGACCTCGGCCGTGGGCGGCGCGGCCGGGCCGTAGGGGCCGACCAGCGCATCGAACAGGCGGCCGGGCCGGCCGTCGTTGCCGAACACCTCGGGCTGCTCGTTCATCGCCTCGCCCAGCCGCCGCAGCAGCGTGGCGCGACCGGCCAGGCCCACGAGCGGATTGACTTCGCTGACCTGGAACGCGTCGCCCAGCCGGTCGGCCACCAGGCCCTTGAGGCCGGCCGCATCGACCTGCAGCGGATGGTCGCGGTCGGACGAGAAGAGCCCGCTCGTGAACGCATGGAAGCTCGCCACACCCAGGCCCTCGGAGCGGGTGAAGCGCTCGCCGGTGGCGGACTCGGTGTAATGCCAGTCGGGGCCGGCACCGGCATCGAGCAGCACGCTGACCAGCACCAGGTCGATGTGCGCCCGGGCGCGCTGCCGGCTGTCGATGCCTTTGCCCAGCAGCGCATCGAGTTGCTTGAGCCGGTCGACGCCGCCCGCCTCGAAGTGGCGCCAGCGGCTGTGGTACGGGATGGTGTCCCACGGATAGCGCTCGCGCGTGACCTCGGCCACGGTGCGCGCCGCGTCTTCGAGCGCGTCGTCACTGCCGATGCGGAACCACTGCGACTCGCCCCGGCGCGCGCGTGCGAGGAGGGCGCCCGCGCGCTGGCGGATGGCGGCGGTGGTGCGCAGCAGGGTGGCCGCGCCGGTTGCGTGGCTGGTGTCGGTGGTGAATTCGCTGGCCGGGTCGATCTTGCTGTTGTTGCTGTTGCTGCTGCTCATTCGCTCAGTCCCCGGCCTTTGGCCTTCTTGAGTTCGTCGGCGTCCGGCACCGGGCCGGGCGTGAAATAGCCGGCGGCCATCTTGGCGTCCATCTCGACGCGGGCGTCGGCCGGAATCAGCGAATCGGGAATGTTCACGCGCTCGCCGATCTCGATGCCCGAACCGGTGATCGCATCGAACTTCATGTTGCTCATGGACACCAGGCGATGGATTTTCTTGATGCCCAGCCAGTGGAAGACGTCGGGCATCAGCTCCTGGAAGCGCATGTCCTGCACGCCGGCCACGCACTCGGTGCGCGCGAAATACTGCTCGGCCGTGTCGCCGCCCACCTGGCGCTTGCGGGCGTTGTAGACCAGGAACTTGGTCACTTCGCCCAGCGCCCGGCCTTCCTTGCGCGAGTAGGCGATGAGGCCCACGCCGCCGCGCTGCGCGCCCTGGATGCACTCTTCGATGGCGTGCGTGAGGTAGGGGCGGCAGGTGCAGATGTCGGAGCCGAACACGTCCGAGCCGTTGCACTCGTCGTGGATGCGTGCGGTGAGTTCCACCTCGGGGTTGGCCAGGTCGCGCGGGTTGCCGAAGATGTAGACGGTCTGCCCGCCGATGGGCGGCAGGAACACCTCCAGGTCGGAGCGCGTGACGAGTTCGGGGTACATGCCGCCGGTCTCCTCGAAGAGCGTGCGGCGCAGGTCGGTTTCGGAACAGCCGAAGCGGCGCGCCACTTCCGGCAGGTACCACACGGGCTCGATGGCCGCCTTGGTCACCATCGCGGCGCCGCCGCTGGTGAGGAAGTGGCCGTCGGCCTTGAGGCGCCCGCTTTGCAGTGCCTCGATCACCTCGGGCAGGATCACATGGGCCTTGGTGATCGCGATGGTCGGGCGGATGTCGTAGCCCGCGGCCAACTCGGCCGAGAACACATCTGCGATCAACGCGCCCCAGGGGTCGAGCGAGACGATGCGCCCGGGCTCGCTCCACTGCGGATACGGGCCGATCACGTCGGTGGGCGCGGTGTTGGTGAGGTCGGCCTTGTGCTCGCGCTTCAGGGCGCCCGACGCGACCGCGAGCGCGCGGTACACGCTGTACGAGCCGCTGTGCGTGCCGATGACGTTGCGGTGCGCGCGCTTGGTGGTGGTGCCCACCATCGGCCCGCGCTCGGTGGCGGTGGCCGCGCCCCACTGGATGGGCAGTGCGCCGAAGCCGCCGGCATGCGAGGTCAGGCGGATGTGCCCGGTCGACGAGGAGGGATGGAGCGGAGGGAAGGGTGCCGTGCCGGCCGGCAGCGCGGAAGGGATCTCGGTGCTATCTACGGACATTGGAGGCCCTCAAAAAATGCAATGTACCGAGCACTTGTGCGGCTGGCAAGCCGGGGCGGACCATGCCCCGCCGACGTCGAGCGGGGGGCGCTCAGGCTGGCGAGGAGCGCAGGCCGTAAGCCTTGCCGCCGACGAACAGGTATTCGGCGCGCAGCACGGCATCGCCTTTTTCGCCGGTGAAGGTGAAGCCGAGCACGCCGAGCTGCGTGCCGGGCTTGATCTCTTCCACGCCCCAGGCCTGCAGCCGCGTGAGCGGTGCCAGTTCGACTTGCCACTTGCGGTCGCGCCGCGTCGGCAACTGCGCCTTGGCCAGCAGGGCCGCGCCGTCCACGGCCGAAGACTGCTTGGGCAGCGCGCGCTGCTTCAGGTCGGCGGGGAGGGTGGGGTTCTCGGGCAGCTCGAGCTCCAGTTCGCCGTGCGGGTTGCGCCACACGACCTTGGCGGCGCGCCCCTCCAGGTACAACGGGCGATCCTGGTCGAAGCTGCTCCATCCATGGTGGGCCATGGCGGGCAGCACCGGCAGCAGGGGGACCGCGAGGCCCACGGAACCGGCAACGAAGAGGCGTCTTTGCATCATTTCGATCTCCTTGTGTTCAGGCGTACGCGATCCAGCGCCCGCAGATGATGACAGCCAGCCAAAACCCCAAGGACAGAAGGCATTGCACCCGGGCCGTCCGGTCGAGGGCCGCAACGCCGCTGCGAAAGTGGAACAGCGCGGCGTTGGCGCCGGCCAGGGCGATCAGCAGCAGCTTGATGCGAAAGGCGTTGTTGGCGAGCAGCTCGTCCGGTTGGCTGGCAAACATCGTGAGCCCGGTGACGGCGCACAGGCCGAAGCCGGCCAGCGCGGGACGCAGGGTCAGGCGCGCCAGCAGCGGCGCGGGCAACTCGCGGCCCATGCCCAGCACGCGCAGCTCGAAGACCACCAGGCCGCCGAACAGCAGCGCGATGCCGACGATGTGCACCACTTCCAGCGCCGGATAGGCCCAGGGATGCGAGACGAGTGCGTTCCACATCGGCGCAGCTTAGCCCATGGGGTCGGCGAGGTCGCGGCACAATCCGTCGCACCCTTTTCCGACGCAGCTGTAACCGAATCGCCCGATGGCACGAACCTCCGAAGGCAGCAGGATGCAAATGAGCGACGCGGAAGCGGCGCTGCGGAGCCTGTTTCTTCGCGGCCTGGCCGGCGATGCGAAGGCTTACCGCGAATTCCTGCAGAAACTCAGCGCGCACCTGCGCGCCTTTCTGGGCAAACGCCTTTTCGGCTGGCCCGATGAAGTGGAAGACCTTGTCCAGGAATGCCTGCTCGCCATGCACAACCAGCGCCACACCTACCAGAGCGACCAGCCGTTGACGGCCTGGGTGCATGCGATCGCGCGCTACAAGATGATCGACTTGCTGCGTGCCAAGTCGGTCCGTGAAGACCTGCATGACCCGCTGGACGACGACCTCGCGGTGTTCGCCGATTCGGCCACCGAAGCCAGCGATGCGAAGCGCGACCTTGCCGGCCTGCTGGAGACGCTGCCCGAGCGCCAGCGCCTGCCCATCGTGCACGTGAAGATCGAGGGCCTGTCGGTGGCCGAGACCGCGAACCTGACCGGGATGTCCGAGTCGGCGGTGAAGGTCGGCATCCACCGCGGGCTCAAGGCCCTGGCCGCCCGCTTCGGCCACGACTGGAGCGCCACCGCATGAAAACCGACGACCTGGTAGCGATGCTCGCCAACGGCCCCGTCGCCGCGCCGCGCCGCGCGACGAACCGGCGGCTCGGCCTGGCGATGCTGGTGGGCGTGCCCTTGTCGCTGCTGATCCTGTGGGTCGACTACGGCGTGCGGCGCGATCTGGTGCAGGCCATGTTCTGGCCGATGTTCTGGGTCAAAGTGCTGTTTCCGCTGTGCATTGCCGCGGCTGGCCTGGTGATGGTGCAGCGGCTTGCGCGGCCTGGGGTGGAGGTTCGGCATGCCTGGATGGGCGCGGCGCTGCCGGTGCTCGGCATCTGGGTGCTGGCCGCCATCGTGTGGTTCGCGATGCCCGCCGAAGACCGGATGCCCTCGCTCATGGGGCAGTCGTGGCGCATCTGCGCGCTCAGCATCGGGGTGATGGCCCTGCCGGTTTTCGTGGCCACGCTGGTGGCGCTCAGGGGGCTCGCACCCACGCAGCCAGCGCTCGCGGGTGCCGCGGCCGGTGCGCTGGCGGGCGGTGTGGGCGCCGCCGTGTATGCGCTGCACTGCATGGAGCTCACCGCGCCGTTTCTCGCAGTCTGGTATGTGAGCGGCATCGGCGTGCCGGTGCTCGTGGGGGCCGTGCTCGGACCCCGGCTTTTGCGCTGGTAGCGCCCCCGGGTCAGCGCTTCTTGCTGCCGAAGATCCCGCCGAGCACGCCGCGCAGGATTTCCTTGCCCACCGAGGTGCCCATGGTGCGCACCGCCGACTTGGCCATGGTCTGTACCAGGCCGTCGCGCTTGCCGCCGCGCGGGCCGGTGCTGCCGAAGATCATGTCGTTGAGCATGCCGCCCATGCCGGAGCCGGCTTCCTCGGTGCCGGCCTTGCCGGCCTGGCCCTTGGCGGCGGGCGCATCGGGCGCGGACTCGGCCCGGCCCTTGAGCTTTTCGTAAGCCGATTCGCGGTCTACCGTCTTCTCGTAGACGCCGGCGACGAGCGAGTTGGCGATCAACGCCTTGCGCTGGTCGGGCGTGATCGGCCCGAGCTGGCTGCCCGGCGGCAGCACGAACACGCGCTCGGTCACGCTCGGGCGGCCCTTGGCGTCCAGGAAGCTCACCAGCGCCTCGCCGACGGCCAGTTCGGTGATGGCGGTCTCGATGTCCAGGCCCGGCTTCTGCCGCATGGTGCTGGCGGCCGCCTTCACGGCCTTCTGGTCGCGCGGGGTGAAGGCGCGCAGCGCATGCTGCACGCGGTTGCCCAGCTGGGCCAGCACCGAATCGGGAATGTCCAGCGGGTTCTGGGTGACGAAATACACGCCCACGCCCTTGGAACGCACCAGACGCACCACCAGCTCGATGCGTTCCACCAGCGCCTTGGGCGCTTCGTTGAAGAGCAGGTGGGCCTCGTCGAAGAAGAAGGCCAGCTTGGGCTGGTCGGGGTCGCCGATTTCGGGCAGTTGCTCGAACAGCTCCGACAGCATCCATAGCAAGAAGGTGGCGTACAGGCGCGGCGAGTTCATGAGCTTGTCGGCGGTCAGGATGTTGACCACGCCCTTGCCGCCCACCGTCTGCATGAAGTCGGCAATGTTGAGCATCGGCTCGCCGAAGAACTTGTCGCCGCCCTGGGTCTCTATCTGCAGCAGTCCGCGCTGGATGGCGCCCACGCTGGCGGCGCTGATGTTGCCGTATTCGGTGGTGAACTGGCTGGCGTTCTCTCCCACGTACTGCAGCATGGCGCGCAGGTCTTTCAGGTCGAGCAGCAGCATGCCGTTGTCGTCGGCGATCTTGAACACCAGGTTCAGCACGCCCGCCTGGGTTTCGTTCACGTCGAGCATGCGGCCCAGCAGCAGCGGGCCCATGTCGGACACGGTGGCGCGCACCGGATGGCCCTGTTCGCCGAACACGTCCCACAGCGTGACGGGGCAGGCGGAGGGTTCGGGCACCTCGATGCCGCGTTCCTTCAGTGTGGCGGCCAGCTTGTCGCCGACGGCGCCTTTCTGGCTGATGCCGGTCAGGTCGCCCTTGACGTCGGCCATGAACACCGGCACGCCGATGCTGGAGAGCTTTTCGGCAATGGTCTGCAGCGTGACGGTCTTGCCGGTGCCGGTGGCGCCGGTGATCAGGCCGTGGCGGTTGGCCAGGCTGGGCAGGAGGGCGCACTCGATGCTGTCGTGGCGGGCGATCAGAAGGGGGTCTGCCATGGGGTGCTCCGGGTCGTATTTAAGCGGGCAGTCTAATCACCCGCCACTCCTATAATCCACGGCCCGCACGGTAGTTCAGCAAAAGTTCAGGAGGTTTTTTTTGTCATCGACTGCTCAGCCCCCCATTCCCGCCACTGGCGATGCATCAGAACAGTCGCCGATCGAAAAGGAACTCGCTGTGTTGCTCGTGAACGCCCTCAATCTCGAGGTCGCTCCCGAAGCCATCGTCCCTACCGATCCGTTGTACGGCGAAGGCCTGGGGCTCGACTCGATCGACATCCTCGAAGTGGCGCTCGAAGTCTCCCGGCGCTACGGCTTCCAGCTGCGCTCGGATGACGAGCGCAATCAGCAGATCTTTCAGTCGCTGCGCACGCTCGCAACCCACGTCGCCGAGCATCGCGCCGCTCCCTGACCCCGATGTCACGATGGCGAATAGCGCTCCTGCTGCTGGCGGGGGTGGCCTATGCCGGGCTCTCTCACTGGATGACCCTGTTCCATCCCACCGAGCCCTGGGCCGTGGTGGTGCTTCTGGGGCCGCTCTGGCTCGCGGCCATGGGCTTCGCGGCCAGCTGGTTCGGCCGTTGGGGCTTCGCCGGTGCGGCGGCGCTGGGCATCGCCGGCTTCTCGCTCGTCTTTCTGGGTGAAGCGGGCGATCCGAACCGTCTTTACGTGCTGCAGCACGTGGGAATCAACGGCGCGCTGTGCGGCTGGTTCGGCTCCACGCTACGCGGCAAGGGCCTGCCGCTGATCACGCAGTTCGCGCAGCGCGTACATCCGCTCAAGGGGCACATGCTGTCCTACACCACCCGCCTCACGCAGATGTGGACCGCGTACTTCGCGGTGGTGGTCGTCTCGTCGATCGTGGTCTATCTCACGATGCCGTTCTCGGCCTGGTCGCTGCTGGCGAATGTGCTGTCGCCCTTGTCGGTGGGGCTGCTTTTCGTGGGCGAGCACCTGGTGCGCTATCGGCTGCACCCCGAATTCGAGCGCACGCGCCTGGTCGATGCGGTGCGCGCCTTCTACGGGACCTCGTCGGTCGATAACGGCGCCGGCCCGCGGTGACACAAGCGGTGCCCGCATGACGACAGTCAACCCTCTCCCGGCGCTGTTGCCGCTGCTGGCGCAACGCGACCCCGACGCCCCCCTGGCCTGGCGCGCCGGCGTGCCGGTGAGCACCCGGCAGTTCCTGGCCGATGTGGCGCGCTTCGCGCCCACGCTCCCGGCCGAAGGCCCCGCGGTCAACCTGTGCGTGGACCGCTATGCCTTTGCCGTGAGCCTGGGGGCGGCGCTCATGCGCGGCCATGCGAGCCTGCTGCCGCCCGACGCACGGGACGATACGCTGGCCCGACTGGTCCAAAGCCACGGCACCGGCCTGTTCGCGCTCACCGACGATGTGAATCTGCAGGTGCCCGGCATGCGCCGCGTGCTCATCGAAGACCGCTCCACCCTCGAAGCCGGTTCGGATGCCGCCGTGCCGGCCTTCGACGGCGCGATGCACGCGGCCAGCCTGCTGACCTCCGGCTCCACCGGCGCGCCGCAGCCGCATGCCAAGGCCTGGCGCACACTGGTGGGCGATGTGGCGGTCGCGGTCGAACGCCTGTGCCGGGAGCTCGAGCTGCCTTCGCTCCAGAGCCTGACGCTGGTGGCGACCGTGCCCGTGCAGCACAGCTACGGCCTCGAATCGTCGGTGTTGCTGGCGATGCTGGGCGGCGCGATGTTCGAGAGCGGGCGGCCGTTTTTTCCGGCCGACGTTGCACAGACCCTGGCCTCGGTGCCGCGCCCGCGCGCACTGGTGACCACGCCGTTCCACCTCAAGACGCTGCTGCTGTCGGGCATCGAGCTGCCGCCGGTGGACCTGATTCTTTCGGCCACCGCGCCGCTGTCGCCGCAGCTCGCGGCCCAGGCCGAGCAGGCCATGGGCGCGGTGCTGCTCGAAATCTACGGCAGCACTGAGTCGGGCCAGGTTGCCACGCGCCGCACCACACAGAGCGAAGTCTGGGAGACCTTCGGCCAGATCCGCGTGCATGCGGAACCGGGCGAAGGCGACGGTCCCGAGCGCTTCATTTTCGACGGCGACTTCCTGCCCGAGCCCACGCTGCTGGCCGACGTGCTCGAACTGCTCGACGACCGGCGCTTTCGCCTGTTCGGCCGCGCCAACGACCTGATTCATGTGGCGGGCCGGCGCAGTTCGCTCGCGCACCTCAATTACCACCTGAACAGCATTCCAGGCGTCGAGGACGGCGCCTTCTGGCTGCCCGACGAAGTGGCCGACGGCGTGGTGCGCCCCGTGGCCTTCGTGGTCGCGCCGACACTGACCGCGGGCGCCATCGTCGCGGCGCTGCGGCAGCGGCTCGAGCCTGTGTTCGTGCCGCGCCGCGTGGTGCAGGTGAAGTCTTTCCCGCGCGAAGGCACCGGCAAGCTCACGGTGCGGGCGCTGCGCGAATTTGCGCTGGCGCAGCTGGCCGACGACGACACGCCCGTGCAGATGGCGCACACCGTGCCCGTCGACCACCCGTCGTTCGCCGGTCATTTCCCCGGCCAGCCCCTGCTTCCGGGTGCTCTGGTGCTCTCCGAGGTCATGGAAAGCATCCAGCGCGTGCCCGCGCTGGTCGCGCGGCTGGGGGCGCATCCGACCCTTGCGGCGGCCAAGTTTCTGGCGCCGGTGCGTCCCGGCAGCACGCTCTCCATCGAGCTGCACCCGGAAAGCGGCGCCGCGCGCGGCGTGCGTTTCGACGTGCGTTGCGACGGCGTGCTGGCTGTCAGCGGACGCTGGACGGCTGTGCCAGAGTCGGGCCGATGAAGCACACGGACGTCGAGACGCGCGCCGTCAACCAGGCGGCCGAAACCGGTCAGACCCCGCAAAAAGGCGAAAAGACCGAGAAGATCGAAAAAGGCGACTGGGCCCGCACGCCCGAGCGCAGCAACATGCTGGCGCTGCGTTTTATCTGCACGATGGCGCTGATCTGCGGGCGCCGCGTCACGCGGCTGCTGCTGCCGCCGATCAGCCTCTACTTTCTGCTGTTCGCACCGGCGCCGCGCCGGCAGATCAAGCGCTACCTGTTCAGGGCCATCGGCCCGAAGGCAGGCTGGCTCGACGGCTACCGGCTGCTGCACGCGTTTTCTTCGACGGTGCTCGATCGCGTGTACTTCCTGCGCGGGCGCATGGACCTGTTCGAGCTCAGCGTCGAAGGCAATGTGCCGGTGGAAACCGAAGTGACCGAAGGGCGGGGCGCCTTCCTGCTGGGCGCGCACGTGGGCAGCTTCGAAGTCATGGGCGCCTGCAAGCCCAAGGAGAGCCGGCAGGGCCTGCGCCTGGCGATGCTGATGTACCCCGACAACGCGCAGCGCATCAACGCCATCCTCAACGCCATCGCGCTGCCCGACATGCGGCCCCATGTGATCGCGCTCGGCCGTCCGCACTCGATGCTTGCGCTGCGCGACTGGCTCGACGGCGGCGGGCTGGGCGGCATGCTGGCCGACCGCACCCTTCCGGGCAGCGAAGACCAGCCTTCGCACCAGCGGGGCAACAACATCGTGCTGCCTTTTCTCGGCCACCCCGCCACCTTCAACGACGGGCCGTTCCGCCTTGCGGCACTGCTGCGCCGCAAGGTGTTCTTCATGGCCGGCCTCTATGGCGGCGGTGCCCGCTACGATGTCCGCTTCGATCCGCTGGCGGACTTCAGCGAACGCGTCGCCGATGCCGCCGAGCGCGAGCGCCGCATACGCGCCGCGGTCGAGGCCTATGTCGCGCGCCTGGAGGCGCTGTGCCGTGCTTACCCGTACAACTGGTTCAACTTTCATGATTTCTGGCTCGAAGATGCGGCTTGACCGGCTTTGCAGGGTGTTCTTGTTGGCCGCGGCTTTTTGCGCCGCTCCGGCCTGGGCATTCGACCTGCCCGACCTGATGGGCCTCCTGGCCAAGCAGAAGAGCGGCGAGGCCCGCTTTACCGAACAACGCTTCGTGCACGGCCTGGAAGGCCCGCTCGATGCGCGCGGCACCTTGAGCTTCGACGCCCCCGACAAGCTGGTGCGCCGCACCCTGTCGCCGCGCGTGGAAACCATGGCCGTCGACGGCAATACGCTGACCCTGTCGCGCGGCGGCCGCAACCGCACGCTGGCGCTGGACAGCATGCCCGAACTGCTCGGCCTGGTGGAAGCCATGCGCGGCACGCTGAGCGGTGACGGCGCAACGCTGCAGCGGTATTTCAAGAGCGAGGTGTCGGGTTCGCCGTCCAAGTGGACGCTGGACCTCACGCCCATGGACAGCCGGCTGGCCGCGCAGGTGCGCAGCATCCGCATCAGCGGCCGCGCCAGCGAGGTGCTCGGGCTGGAGATGGAGTTCGTCGGCGGCGACCGCTCGGTCATGAATATTTCGCCCAACGCGCCAGCCGCTGTTGCCGCTCCAACGGGCGGGGCCCCGTCCGGCACGACCGGACGCACCACACCGTGACGCTGTCGCAAGCGGGCGGCCCGCCCAGCTGGCGCAACCGGGCGGTCGTGCTGCTGGCGTGGCTGCTGGTGCTGGTGTGCGGCGCCGTCGTCATCTCACGCACGCAGATCGGCGCCGACCTGTCGGCTTTTCTGCCGAAGAGCCCCGACCTTCGCCAACGGGTGCTGATCGAGCAACTGCAAAGCGGCGTCGCGTCACGCACCATCATGATGGGCATCGAAGGCGGTGCCGCCGCCGAACAGCGCGCGACCGTCTCCAGGGCGGTGGCCAAGTCCATGCGCGAGAGCCAGCTCTTCGACCTGATCCAGAACGGCGACGTGGGCGACTGGAGCGAGGCCGGTGCCTGGGTGTTGCAGCACCGCTACCAGCTGTCGCCCGGCGTCACGCCCGCGCAGTTCACCACCGACGGATTGCGCGACGCGATCAACGAAACGCTGTCGATGCTCGGCACGCCGGCCGGCAACGCGATCAAGCCCTTGCTCGACCGCGACCCGACCGGCGAGACGCAACGCATCGCGATGGAACTGGTGCCGGCGAGCGCGCCGCGCAGCGAAGACGGCGTGTGGATGTCGCGCACCGCGCCGCGTGCGCTGCTCATTGCCACCACCCGTGCCGCGGGCAGCGACCTCGACGCCCAGGCCGTGGCCATCGCGAGGGTGCATGCGGCGTTCGACGAAGCCACCCGCAACATGGGCGAGGCCAAGCCCAAGCTGCTGATGAGCGGCGCGCCGGTGTTCTCGGTGATGAGCCGCGACAAGATCAAGAGCGAGGCGATTCACCTGGCCGTCGTGGGCGGCATCGTGATGGGGTGCCTGCTGCTGCTGGCCTTTGCCTCGCCGCGTGCCTTGGTCATCGCCTTCTTGCCGGTGGCGACGGGCGTGGTGGTCGGCACCGCAAGCGTGAGCCTGGTGTTCGGCTCGGTGCACGGGCTCACGCTGGGTTTTGGCAGCACCTTGATCGGCGAGACGGTCGACTACGCCATCTATTACCTGATCCAGGCGCGCCAGGCCGGCGCAGGCGCCGTGGCCGGCACCGGCTGGCAGCGTTGGCGCGCGGTGCACTGGCCCACGGTGCGGCTGGGTTTGCTGACCTCGGTGTGCGGCTTTGCGGCGCTCGTGTTCTCGGGCTTTCCGGGGCTGGCGCAACTGGGCGTGTTCTCGATCGCCGGATTGGTATCCGCAGCGCTCGCCACCCGCTACGTGCTGCCGATGCTGGCGCCCGACGGCGCGACCGGCATGGGCATGCGCCGCTACATGGCGCAGGTCGCGGGCGTTCTGGTGCGGGGCCTTCCTCGCCTGCGCTGGCCGCTGGCCGCGCTCGGCGTGGCCGCCCTGGGCCTGGTGCTGTGGCAGGGCGGCCATCTGTGGCGCGCCGACCTGGGCGCGATGAGCCCGGTGCCCAAGGCGGCCCAGCAGCTGGACGAGATGCTGCGCAACGACATCGGCGCCAGCGACGGCGGCGTGCTGGTGGTGGCCTATGGCGACGACGAGCAGGCCGCGCTGCGCAACACCGAAGTCGCGGCGGCCCGGCTCGATGCGCTGGTGGACAAGGGCGAACTCGTAGGCTACGAGGCGGTCACGCGCGTGCTGCCGAGCGTGGCCGCGCAGACCGCGCGCATTGCGAGCCTGCCCGACGCCGAGGCGCTGCGCGCCAACCTGGCCGAGGCGACACAGGGCATGCCGCTGCCCGCGTCGCGGCTCGGCCCGTTCCTGGCGGACGTGGAGGCCGCGCGCAAGCTCGCGCCGTTGCAGCGCGCCGACATGGCCGGCGGACCGCTCGCGTCGGTGGTCAACACCTTGATGTATCAGCGGCCGGGCGGCGGCTGGTCGACGTTGCTCGTGCTGCATCCGGGCCAGACATTCGATCAGTCACGGCTCGAAGCCGCGTTGGCGGGGGTGCCCGAGGTGCAGGTCGTCGACGTGGGCCGTGAGCTCGCGGGGCTGTACCAGCGATATCTGCACGAGGCCTTCGGGCAGGTGCTGCTCGGCGCGCTGGCGGTGGTGGTGCTTCTGGGCATCTATCTGCGCTCGTGGCGCCGGCTGGTGGCGGTGTGCCAACCGCTGTTGTTCGCGGTGGTGCTCACGCTGGGCGGCATGGCGCTCGCGCAAGCCGCGCTGGGCATCCTGCACCTGGTGGGGCTGTTGCTGATCGTGGCCGTGGGCTCGAACTACGCGCTGTTTTTCGATCAGCTGCGCGTCACGGGCAGGGCGGATGAAGACACCTTGGCCTCGCTGATGCTCGCCAATATCACAACCGTGGTGTCGTTTGGCCTGATTGCGATATCGGATATCCCGGCGTTGTCGTCCATCGGTCGCGTGGTTGCGCCAGGCGCCTTCCTGGCGCTGCTGCTGTCGGCTGCGTTCGCGCGGCAGGTGGCGCCCCCCGTTGCGCCGCGCAGCTGAGGGAAAATCCGTCGCCATGCCTTCTTCTTCTGCCTCCGCCCCCACCGAATCCTGGCCCTGGCCGCCGGCCATGCGCGCCAGCGCGGCATGGCATGTGGCAGCCATCGGCGCGGGTGTGCTGGTGCCGGGTGCGTGGCCCTGGGCCGTTGGCGCCATCGTGCTGAACCACGCGCTGATCACCGGCGCTGGGCTCACGCCGCGCAGCAACCTGCTGGGGCCCAACGTCACGCGCTTGCCCGAAGCGGCGGCTGCGAGGCGGCAAGTAGCGATCACCATCGACGACGGGCCGGAGCCCGAAGTCACGCCCAGGGTGCTGGACCTGCTCGACGCCCACGGGCAGCGCGCCACTTTTTTCTGCATCGCCGAACGCGTGCTGGCGCATCCGGAACTGGCACGCGACATCGTCGCCCGAGGCCACAGCATCCAGAACCACACGGCGCAGCATCGCCACAACTTCTCGTTCCTGGGGCCGCGCGGCTTCGCCAGCGAAATCGCGCGGGCGCAAGACATCCTGACCGAGGTTACCGGCCAGCGCCCCACCTGCTTTCGCGCACCGGCCGGCCTGCGCAACCCTTTTCTCGAACCCGTGTTGCACCGCCTGGGCCTCTCGCTCGTGAGCTGGACGCGGCGCGGTTTCGACACGCGCGAAGGCGATGCCGCCAAGGTGATGGCGCGCCTGACCCACAACCTGCAGGCCCGCGACATCCTGTTGCTGCACGACGGCAACGCCGCGCGCACCGCCAAAGGACAACCCGTTTTGCTGGAGGTACTGCCCTTGTTGCTCGAACGCCTGCGCGCCGATGGATTGCGCGCCGTGACCCTGCCCGAAGGGCTGACACCGTGAGCGCCGTGATGTCGCCGTCGACGGACAACGCGTGGCGCGAGCTGCACGAAGCCGCAACCGTTCCCTACAAGAAGGGCGGCACCTTCGCCTGGCGGTTCGCGCGCGGCAAGCTGGGGCGCGACCCGGTGTTTCGCGGCTTGCTCGAACGCGGCCTGATCGACGCACAACATCGGCGCGTGGTCGACATCGGCTGCGGGCAAGGGCTTTTTGCGAGCCTGCTGGCGTCGATGAGCACGATGCAGCAGCAGGGGCGCTGGCCGGCGTCGTGGTCGGCCACCCCGGCCGCCGCGGACTACACGGGCATCGAGCTGATGCCCAAGGACGTGGCACGGGCCGAGGCCTCCATCGGCCATCTGCAGCCCACGCCGCGCCTGGTGTGCGCCGACATGTGCTCGGCCGCCTTGCCCGATTGCGACCTGGTCGTGATCCTCGATGTGCTGCACTACGTAGACCTCCAGGCGCAAGAGGGCGTGTTGACGCGCGTGCGCGATGCGCTGCGGCGCGGCGGCAATCCCAAGGCCCGCTTGCTGCTGCGCGTGGGCGATGCCTCCAGCCGCCGTGGTTTTGCAATCAGCCAGTGGGTCGATCGCACGGTCACGCGCATCCGCGGCCACAAGGTTTCGCCGACCTGGGGCCGTCCGCTGAACGAATGGATGGCGCTGCTGCAGCGATTGGGTTTTCGCGTGCAGAGCATTCCGATGAGCGAAGGCACGCCCTTTGCCAATGTGCTGCTGGTGGCCGACCTGGAGGCCGCTGCTTGACGGCGCCCCGGACGCTGGACCGCGCGGGCATTGCCAAGCGCATTCCGCACAGCGGCAGCATGTGCCTGCTGGAGCAACTCGACGCCTGGGATGCCGATGTGATCCGCTGCAGCACGACGACGCATCGGCTGCCGGACAACCCCTTGCGCACCGCCGGCGGGCTGCTGTCCCCGAATGCCATCGAATACGCAGCGCAGGCCATGGCGCTCCATGGCGGCCTGCTGGCCGCCGAGGGCAGCACGCCGTCGGCGGGTTTCCTGGCGACGGCGCGCAATGTGCGCCTGGCCGTCGCACGGCTGGACGACATCCACGGTGCGCTGCATGTAGAGGCCAGGCGCCTGTCGGGTGACGAGCGGCAGGTTCTTTACGAGTTCTCGGTCAAGGCCGACGACAACCGCATGCTGGCCGAAGGCCGTGCCGTGGTGGTGCTGAACACGCCGCTGGCAACAGAAAGCGCTTCATCATGAATCTCGAAGGAAAACGCGCGCTGATCACCGGCGCCAGTGGCGCGCTTGGCGCGGCAATGGCCGAACGCTTTGCGCGGGACGGTGCAACGGTGCTGCTGCATGCCAATTCGCGGCCTGAGGCGGTCGAGCAACTGGCGGCCTCGATCACGGCGGCAGGCGGCAAGGCGGAATGCCATGTGTTCGACCTGCGCAGCGACGAGGCTTCGGCGGCGGCGTGCGCGCGCATCCTGGAGGGCGGGGCGGTCCAGATCCTCGTCAACAACGCCGGCGTGCATGACGACGCGGTGTTGCCGGGCATGCGTGCCGATCAATGGCACAAGGTGATCGACGTGTCGCTCAACGGTTTTTTCCGCGTGACGCAGCCCTTGCTGCTGCCGATGATGCGCACGCGTTGGGGGCGCATTCTGAATATCTCCTCGGTGTCGGCGATCACCGGCAACCGGGGGCAGGTCAACTATGCGGCGGCCAAGGGCGCGCTCAACAGCGCGACCAAGGCGCTTTCGTTGGAAGTGGCGTCGCGCGGCGTGACGGTCAACGCGATCGCGCCGGGGATCATTGCCTCGCCGATGGCGGACGCCGTGTTCGACCCCGCGGTCATCAACCAGATGGTGCCTGTGAAGCGGGCTGGCACGCCGCAGGAAGTGGCTGCTTTGGCTTCGTTCCTGGCCAGCGATGAAGCGGGCTACATCACGGGGCAGGTGATTTCCATTAATGGCGGGATGATCTGAGTTTGTTGTCTCGGGGGCGGCGATGGGGGTTGAGCCCTGGGGAGGCCGACGTCACCGGCCGCTTTGCGGCTTCCCTGCGCTGCTCGCGACGGGCGGGGTCTCGCAGAACTCGCCTGCGGCTCAAACAGCTGCGAGCCCTGATCCGCCCGTCGCTGCGCTGCTCGGCGGTGCCTCAACGGCCGCCCAAGGGCACAGCACCCATCGCCGCAGGCATCGCTGTCGTCGATCCCAACTCTTCGGAGCCCGCTTTGTGTCTTATTCCCTCTACCTCTGGGAGAGGGCAGGGGTGAGGGCAGCGGCATCCAAGCCACGACAAGCGCCCGGTACGCGGTGCGGCACAGCCAGCCCCTCTGTGCCGCCGAGGAGCGCAGCGTTTCGCGGATCAGGGCTCGCAGCTGTCTGAGCCGAAGGCGAGTTCTGCGAGACCCCGCGAAATGCGAGCACCGCAGGGAAGCCGCAAAGCGGCCGGCACAGTGGGGCTGGCTGTGCCGCACCGCGTACCGGGTGCCCCTAAAAAAGAAACCGCTACTTCCCCCGACGAACCCGCCGAATCTCATCCGCGATCAGGCAGATAGCCCCGAGCGTGATCGCACTGTCCGCCGCATTGAACGCCGGGAAATACCAGTTCCCCGCGTGAAAGCTGAGAAAGTCCACGACATACCCGTGCATCATCCGGTCGATCACGTTGCCGATGGCCCCACCCAGAATGCAGGCCATCGAAAACGAAAACAGCTTCTGCCCTGCGTGCGATTTCAGCATCCACACGATGAACACCGCGGCCGCCACGCCGATCGCCGTGAAGAACCAGCGCTGCCACCCCGAGTGATCGGCCAGGAATGAAAACGCAGCACCCGTGTTGTGCGCCCGCACGACGTTGAAGAAGCTGGTCACGTAGGTCGCATCACCCAGCTTGTAGTAGCCCAGGATCAGCGTCTTGGTGAACTGGTCGATGATCACGATGATCGTCGCCAGCCCTAGCCAGGGCCAGATGCCCAGGCTGCCACCGCGCGAACGCGATGCTGCAGATGTGGAGCGTGCGGCGGCCATCAGGCAACGCTCCGCGATTCACCGGCGCCGAACAGGTTGCTCGTGCAACGGCCGCAGATCGTCGGATGCGCCGGGTCGTGGCCCACGTCGTCACGGTAGTGCCAGCAGCGCTCGCATTTCTGCGCGGTGCTCGGCGCCACGGTGGTAGACAGCGTCTCGCCCGCCGCCAGCGCAATGGCCGAGGTGATGAAGACGAACTTCAGGTCGTCGCCCAGCGTGCGCAGCAGCGCAAAGTCGTCGGCCGGTGCGCTCAGTTGCAGGTTGGCCTGCAGCGACGAGCCGACCTTGCCTTCGGCACGCACCGCCTCGATGTCCTTGTTCACCACATCTCGGATCTCGCGGATGCGGCCCCACTTGGCGAGCAAGGCCTCGTCGGGCGCGGCGAACGCCATGTACGTCTGCGTGAAGATCGATTCGCCCGGCTTGCCGGTGCTCACGAACTTCCAGGCTTCCTCGGCGGTGAAGCTCAGGAAGGGTGCCATCCAGCGCAGCATGGCTTGCGAGATGTGCCAGAGCGCCGTCTGCGCACTGCGGCGCGCGAGCGAGCCCGGGGCGGTCGTGTAGAGACGGTCTTTCAGGATGTCGAGGTAGAAGCCGCCCAAGTCTTCCGAGCAGTAGATCTGCAGCTTGGACACCACCGGATGGAACTCGTACACCTTGTAGTGCGCAAGGATCTCGGCCTGGAACTGCGAGGCGCGCGCCAGCGCATAGCGGTCGATCTCGAACAGCTGGTCCAGCGGCACCGCGTCCTTGGCGATGTCGAAGTCGCTGGTGTTCGCCAGCAGAAAGCGCAGCGTGTTGCGGATGCGGCGGTACGAATCGACCACGCGCGCGAGAATCTTGTCGTCGCCCGCGATGTCGCCCGAGTAGTCGCTCGCAGCCACCCAGAGACGGATGATTTCCGCGCCCAGCTTGCTGCTGATCTCTTGCGGGTCGATGCCGTTCTTGAGCGACTTGCTCATCTTGATGCCCTTGGCATCGACGGTGAAGCCGTGCGTGAGCAGGCCGCGGTAGGGCGCGCGGTCTTCCAGCGCGCAGGCGATCAGCAGCGACGAATGGAACCAGCCGCGATGCTGGTCGTGGCCTTCGAGGTACAGGTCGGCTTCGGGGCCGGTCTCGTGGTGCACGTTGGGGTGCGTGCCGCGCAGCACGTGATAGAAGCTCGAGCCCGAGTCGAACCACACTTCCAGGATGTCGGTGCTCTTGGTGTAGCTGGGCGCGTCTTCGGCGCCCAGGATTTCCTCGGCCGTGACGCGGCTCCAGGCCTCGATGCCGCCCTTCTCGACGATGTCGGCGGCCTGGTCGAGGATTTCCATGGTGCGCGGATGCAGCTCGCCCGAATCCTTGTGCAGGAAGAACGGGATCGGCACGCCCCAGCTGCGCTGGCGGCTGATGCACCAGTCGGGCCGCCCGGCGATCATGTCGTGCAGGCGCGCCTTGCCGTTCTCCGGATAGAAGGTGGTTTGCTCGATCGCATCGAGCGCGGTCTGGCGCAGTGTCTTGGGCGCCTTGTCCTTGGTGAACACGCCTTCGCCTTCGTCCATGCGAACGAACCACTGGGCCGCCGCGCGGTAGATCACCGGCGTCTTGTGGCGCCAGCAGTGCGGGTAGCTGTGCGTGATGGTCTCTGTGGTCAGCAGGCGGTTGGCATCGCGCAGCGCGGCGATGATGACCGGCACGGCCTTCCAGATGTTCTGGCCGCCGAAGAGCGGGAAGTCGGGCGCGTAGCTGCCGTTGCCCTGCACCGGGTTCAGGATGTCGTCGTACGCCACGCCGTGGGCGATGCAGGAGTTGAAGTCGTCCACGCCGTAGGCGGGCGAGGAGTGAACCAAGCCGGTGCCGTCGGTGGCGGTGGCGTAGTCGACCAGGTACACGGGCGACAGGCGCTGGTAGCCCTGGTTGCCGTTCTCGTCCTTCACGTCGTACAGCGGATGCTCGAATTCGAGCCCGCCCAGCGCTTCGCCCTTGACCGTGGCCAGCACCTTGCCGTCGAGCGCGTAGCGCGTCATGCACATCTCGACCAGCGAGTTCGCCAGGATCAGCAGGCCGCGCTCGGTGTCGACCAGCGAATACTCGATCTCGGGGTTGAGGTTGATCGCCTGGTTGGCGGGGATGGTCCACGCGGTGGTGGTCCAGATCACGGCAAAGATGTCGCCGAGGATCGTGTGGTCGGTGCCGAAGGCCTTGAGCACCTTCTCGCGGTCGTGGGCCCTGAAGGCCACGTCGATGGTCTGGCTCTTCTTGTCGGCGTATTCGATCTCGAATTCGGCCAGCGACGAGCCGCAGTCGAAGCACCAGTAAACGGGCTTGAGGCCGCGGTAGACGAAACCGCGCTCGATCACGCGCTTGAACGCGCGCAGCTCGCCTGCTTCATTGGCGAAGTCCATGGTCTTGTAGGGATGGTCCCATTCGCCCAGCACGCCCAGGCGCTGGAAGTCGAGCATCTGCTGCGCAATCTGCTCGGTGGCGAAGGCACGGCTCTTGGCCTGCATCTCGTCGCGGCTGAGGTTGCGGCCGAACTGCTTTTCGATGGCGTTCTCGATCGGCAGGCCGTGGCAGTCCCAGCCGGGCACGTAGAGCGCGTCATAACCCTCGAGTTGGCGCGCCTTGGTGATCATGTCCTTGAGGATCTTGTTCACCGCGTGGCCCATGTGGATCTGGCCGTTGGCGTACGGCGGGCCGTCGTGCAGGATGAACTTGGGCGCGCCGTGGCGGGCGTCGCGGAGGCGCTGATAGCGGCCTTCGTCGTTCCATTCCTTGACCCAGCCCGACTCGCGCTTGGGCAGGTCGCCGCGCATCGGGAAGGGGGTGTCGGGCAGGTTCAGCGTGGAACGGTAATCGGTGGGGGAAGCAGCGTCAGACATGTTGGGGTGCGAAACAGAGGGGGCTTCGACAGGCTCAGCCCGAACTGCATTGAGCGGTCGGTGCGGAAGATAAAGCCGTTCGCCCTGAGCTTGTCGAAGGGCGGCAGCACGGGGCGTGCAGGGCTAAATTCGGTCGCGCGTGGTCTGGCGGTGGGTTTCCGCGTGGTGTTGGGCGTGGGTCGATGCAAAGAACGCACGTGCGTCGCGCCCATCCTTGGCGATGCCCGCAGTCAGGGCCTCGAGGCTGGTGTAGCGCAATTCGTCGTGCAGTTTGTGCAGGAGTTCCACGCGGACGATTTTACCGTAGGCCCCTTCGGTCCCCAGATGCGAGGGCCACTCCAGGCAATGCGTCTCCAGCAGCACCCGGCCGCCGTTGACGTCGTTGGCGTCCAGCGAGGGGCGCACACCGAGGTTGGCCACGCCGGGCAGCGGCTTGGGGCCCAGGCCGTGCACCAGCACCGCGAAGATGCCGCTGGCGGCCGGCTTCCAGTGCTTGAAGCGCAGGTTGAGGGTGCGAAAGCCGTCGTCCAGCCCCGGCGCCGAGGCGCCCAACGCGCGGCCCAGCTTGCGGCCGTGGACCACGTGGCCCGAAATCGTGTAGGGCCGTCCGAGCAGCGTCTGCGCATCGGCCATGCGGCCCTCGGCCAGCGCCTCACGCACCGCCGAGCTCGAAACGCGCAGGCCATGAACCTCGTAGCTGTTCATGCGCGCCACGTCGAAGCCGCGCGCATCGCCGGCCGCATCCAGCATGGCGTAGTCGCCGGCCCGCTTGGCGCCGAAACGGAAGTCGTCGCCCACGAGCACATAGCGTGTGCCCAGCCCGTCGACCAGCACGTTCTGGATGAATTCCTCGGGCGACTGGGAAGCGAGCCGGCCGTCGAAAGGCAGCACGACGGTCTGCGCCACGCCGCATGCCGCGAGCTCGCTCAACTTGTCGCGCAGCGTGCCGATGCGGGCCGGCGCCAGGTCGGGCTTTTTGGTGAGGGCGGCGAAATAGTCGCGCGGGTGCGGCTCGAAGGTCAGCACGCAGCTGGGCAGCCCGCGCTGGCGGGCCTCGGTCTGCAACAGCGCGAGCATGGCCTGGTGGCCACGGTGCACGCCGTCGAAATTGCCTATGGTGAGGGCGCAGGCGGGGGCTACGCCCGGGTGCCGGAAGCCGCGAAAAACCTGCATCGGTGAGTATCTTTTTGATAGCGCCCCTCGCCCGTCGAATGGGCGAATCAGGCCGTTTTGTCACAAAGCCGGTATATTGTGACGCAGTGCGTCGTCAGGCGTGGGTCTCCGATGCGCTCCGTGTCCCTGGTCTTTCCGTGGTTCTTCCTTTTTTCGAGGAGACGTTGGTGAAGGTCTTGAAGCTGTCGGCCCAAGGGCTGCCCCAGTCATGGATATCGCTGGAACAGGCGGTGATCCACTACGCGGCGGACGAAGTTCGCTGGGAAGTGGGCGCGCAGGTGGCGGTGTTTCGCGGGGGCCACAACGCCATCACGGGCGAGCAATCGCAGATTGCGATCAACAGCATCATCGGCACCAAGGGCGTGCCGCGCATCAATCCCTTCACCCAGCGTCCGGGGCTCACCAACAGCAAGCTGTTTTCGCGGGATCGCAATGTCTGCGCCTACTGCGGCGGGCATTTTCATGAAGACGAGCTCACGCGCGAGCACATCATTCCCTTCGCCCAGAAGGGCATCGACACCTGGATGAACGTGGTCACCGCCTGCAAGCCCTGCAACCACCGCAAGAGCAGCCGAACGCCCGAGCAGGCGAACATGCCGCTGCTGTACGCGCCCTACGTGCCCAGCCTCTGGGAAGACTTCATTCTGCGAAACCGCCGCATCCTGGCGGACCAGATGGAATTCCTGATGGCGCACCTGCCGCAGAGTTCTCGGCTGCACGACACCTAGTTTCTTCAGCGTTTCCAGTCCGGGGGGCGCTTCTCGATGAAGGCCTGAACGCCTTCTAGCGCGCTCTCGTCCATCATGTTGCAGGCCATCGTCTGGCTGGCGTCGGCGAGCGCGGCCTCGATGCCGGTTTCCAGTTGGCGATAGAACAGCGCCTTGCCGAGCGCCAGCGCCGTGCGCGGCTTGGCGACGATGCTCGCCACCAGCGCTTCGACCGCCGCATCGAGTTCGGCGGCAGGCGCCACACGATTGACCAGCCCCTTCTCACGCGCTTCCTGTGCGCTGATGAATTCGCCGGTCACCAGCATCTCGAAGGCTTCCTTGCGGCCGAGGTTGCGCGACAGCGTGACGCTCGGCGTGGCGCAGAACAAACCCACGTTCACGCCGCTGACCGCAAAGCGCGCATCGCTTGACGCCACCGCCAGGTCGCAGACCGCCACCAACTGGCACCCTGCGGCGGTCGCAATGCCGTGCACGCGCGCGATCACCGGCACGGGCAGCTGCTGGATCGACAGCATCATTGCGCCGCAGCGCTCGAAGAGCTTCTGGTAATAGCCGAGCGAAGGTTCGGCGCGCATTTCCTTGAGGTCATGCCCCGCGCAGAAAGCCTTGCCCGCGGCCGCGATGACGACCGCGCGAACGGCGTCGTCGGCCGCGATCTCGCCCAGCGCCTGTTCGAGCGCCCCGAGCATGCCCTCCGAGAGCGCATTGAAAGACGCGGGGCGGTTCAGCGTCAGCGTGACCACGCCGCGCGCATCGCGGGTTGTCAGTACGAAAGGGGCGTTCGAGTCGTTCATGGCCGCGGTCCTCATCAATAAGTCAGTTCGAGCACCGTCACATGCTCCTTCACCGCGGGCCATGTCAGCCCGGCGATGCGCTCGCCGTTGAACTCGCCGACGACCGCGCGCTGCGGCTCGCTTGCGGCAATGCGCAGCCTGGAACTCGAAACACCCGAACCCTGGGGTGGCACACCGGCCGGCGGGGTTCGGCCATCGAATCGCATGATGTCGCGCTGTGCGTCGAAGTAACCCCGAGGCCGCGTGAAGACCACGACCACATTGGCGCTGCCGTCGGCCGGCGTGAGGCGTTCGGGTCGCAGGTTGACGACGCTGCTGCTGCGCGGAAACGGGCTGCGGTAGATGTGCGTGGTGCCGTAGCCGGGTGCGCTCAGCACGAATTCGTAGGCCGTGCCGCCGCGTGCGCTGAACGGCCCCCAGCGGCCGTCGGCACCGATGTTCTTGCTGTGCACCGCATCGCCGCGCCGCTCGCCGGTGGCCGCATCGACGGCGTAGATCCGCAGTTGGCCGCCGTTGAGCGAGAGGTTCTCCGCACCGATGGCGCGCCCGTCGAGCACCACGTTCGCTTCGGCCGCCACGGCCGTGCTGCCCGGCGCCGCGCCGGTCAGGAACTGCCAGGTCGCTGCAAACGCGGCGGGCGAGAACGAGGTCTCGCGGTGATCGACGCGCGGCAGCACGATGTTCGTCGCGCCCTTGAGCGCCGGCCCGTCGAAGCCGATGTTCGTCGGCTTGCCGGGTGCGCCGATCCAGACGCCGTCGGGCTGCGCGTACTTGTCGTTGTTGTCCGAGCGCAGCGTGAGCCACTTCACGCCGGGCGGGACCTCGTCGCCGTTCGCGCCCTTGGGCGCATTGAGCTGCTGCATGAAGCCAGAGAGCCCCGAGAACTCGTTGTTCTCGCGAAAGCCCTTCACCGCCCAGATGCCGTGCGCCGGGTTGCCGCCCAGCACCACGTGGCTGACCACGGCCGCGCCGCCGCCGTTCTGCACGTAGTTGCGGATGGTGTTGCCGCCGCGCGAGTTGCCGATCAGCACCACCTTGCTGGCGCCCGTGGCCTTGAGCACCTTGTCGACCTCGGCTTTCAGGAAGACGGCCGACTCGGCGGTCGAACTGCGGCCGGGCTGCGCCACGGCGTCGTCGTCGCGGGCCACCGGGTTCGGCTGGTCGACCGCAAAGAGCCGGTCACGCGGCCAGCCGTTCGATTCGAAGCGCCAGATGGTCGTCTGCCACAGCGCGGCCGAGTCGCCGTTGCCGTGCATGAAGACGATCGGCGGGCGTTCGATGAACGAGGGCGACGGTGAAGTGGCGCAGGCGGTCAGCATGGCAGTGGAGGCGAGCCCCGAAATACCCATGGCGATGAGGGTGCGGCGAGATTGCATGTTTCGTTCCCGGCTGGGTTCCAAGTGAAAACGCCCACCGGCGCAAGGCGGGCGGGCGTTGGATGCTATGGGAAAAATAACTGTCAGGCGAAGACGCCGGCAGTGTCCTGCATGCGGGCCGACACTTCGCCCAGGTGGTGCAAGGTGTCGCCGAAGGTCAGCTCCAGCTGCGTGAGCTTGCGGAAGTAGTGGCTGCCGATGTATTCGTCGGTCACGCCGATGCCGCCATGCAGCTGCACCGAGTTGGCGGCCACGTAGCGCATCGACGTGCCCAATTGGTACTTGGCGCGCGCCAGCGCCTGGCGCCGCTCTTCGGCCGGGGCGTTGAGCTTGAGCGTCGCGTAGTAGCTCATCGAGCGCGCGAGTTCCAGCTGCATCTTCATGTCGGCGACGCGGTGGCGCAGCGCCTGGAAGGTGGAGATGGTCACGCCGAACTGCTTGCGCTGGTTCATGTAGTCGACGGTGAGGGCGACGGTCTTGTCCATCACGCCGACCGCTTCGGCGCAGGTGGCGGCAATGCCGACATCGACGGCGTATTCCAGCGCGGCCAGGCCATCGGCCGTGACCAGCGTGGCGTCGGCCTTGTCGAACACCACCTCGGCCGCGCGGCCGCCGTCCTGAGTGCCGTAGCCTCTGGCTTCCACGCCGCTGGCGCTGCGTTCGACCAGGAAGAGGGCGATCTTGCCGTCGACCTTGGCCGGCACGAGGTACGCATCGGCTTCGTCGCCCACGGGCACCACGCTCTTGGCGCCGGTCAGCGACCAGCCGTCGCCGGTCTTGGCGGCATGGGCGTCGCACACGTCGATGCGGTAGCGCGCCTTGCGTTCCTGGTAGGCCAGTACCACGATGGCCTGGCCGCCGGCAATGCGCGGCAGCCAGTTGTCCTTGGTGCCTGCGTCGGCATGGCCGCTGAGCACGGCGCCAGCGATCAGCGTCTGCGCGAAGGGTTCCAGCACGATGCCGCGGCCCAGTTCTTCCATCACGACCATGCCGGCCACCGGGCCCATGCCCAGGCCGCCGTCGTCTTCGGCGATGTACAGGCCGCCCAGGCCGAGCTCGGCCAGTTCGTCCCACGCCTCGCGCGAGAAGCCGCCCTTGGCCTCGATGCCGCGGCGGCGCTCGAAGTCGTAGCCCTTGTCGACCCACTTGCGAACGGCGTCGCGCAGTTGTTCCTGGTCGTCGGTGAAATTGAAATCCATATATATCTCCGTTCGTCCTGAGCTTGGTCGAAGGGCTCAGCCCAGCACCGTCTGGGCGACGATGTTGCGTTGTACTTCGTTCGAGCCGCCGTAGATGGTGGTCTTGCGCATGTTGAAGAAGGTCGATGTCAGCGGCGCGAGCGCAGGGTTGCCGCCCGGGAAGTTGCCCTGCCAGCCGGCTTCCATCGCTTCGCGGATCAGCGGCAGAGAGTAGGGGCCGCCGGCCAGCATCATCAGTTCGCTGTAGCGCTGCTGGATCTCGCTGCCGCGGATCTTGAGCAGGCCCGCGACGTCCAGCGAGTTCTTGCCCGAGGTCGCGGCCGACAGCACGCGCAGCACCATCATCTCGAGCGCGACGATGTCGACTTCGAGCTTGGCAATCTCGTCGCGGAAGCGCGTGTCTTCGTAGACACCTTCGCTCTTGGCGATGCGCTTGAGGCGCTCGAGTTCGCGCTTGGCGCGGTTCACGTCGGCGATGTTGGTGCGCTCGTGCGAGAGCAGGTGCTTGGCGTAGGTCCAGCCCTTGTTCTCTTCGCCGATGAGGTTCTCGGCGGGCACTTCGACGTTGTCGAAGAACACTTCGTTGACTTCATGGCCGCCGTCGAGCAGCTTGATCGGGCGCACGGTGACGCCGGGCGACTTCATGTCGAGCAGCAAAAAGCTGATGCCCGTCTGCGGCTTGCCTTCGTTGCTGGTGCGCACGAGGTTGAACATCCAGTCGCCGTACTGGCCGAGCGTGGTCCAGGTCTTCTGGCCGTTGACGATGTACTTGTCGCCTTGGCGCTCGGCCTTGGTCTTGACCGAAGCCAGGTCGGAACCCGAGCCCGGTTCGCTGTAGCCCTGGCTCCACCAGACTTCGCCGCTGGCGATGCCGGGAAGAAAGCGCTTTTGCTGCTCGGCGTTGCCGAAGGCCATGATCACCGGGGCGACCATCACGGGGCCGAAGGGAATGATGCGCGGCGCGCCGGCAAGGGCGGTTTCTTCCTCGAAGAGGTGGCGCTGGATGGCGGTCCAGCCGGGGCCGCCGAATTCGGTGGGCCATCCGTAGCCCAGCCAGCCCTTCTTGCCGAGGATCTTGGCCCAGCTCTGCAGATCGTCGCGCGTCAGCTCCAGTGCGTTGTGCACCTTGTGCGAAATCTCTTGGGGAAGGTTCTGTTTGACCCAGGCGCGAATTTCTTCGCGGAACGTCTGTTCCTCGGGCGTGAAGCTCAAATCCATGCGTGCCTCGCTGTGTTGATCGGTTCACCGCCGACGCGGTGTGTCTCCGGGACTTCGAGTTTTAGCACGGTCGTGCTGTGATTCGGTGTCCGCGCGGCGACAAGCGGCCGGCTCCGCCGAGGCGGCCGCGGCCCACGGATAATCCCGCCTCCCATGAAGAACATCGTGATCCTGATCTCCGGCGGCGGGTCCAACATGGCGGCCATCGTGCGTGCCGCCGAGCATGACCGCTGGGCCGAACGCTTCGGTGCGCGCATCGTGGCGGTCATCAGCAACAAGGCGGAGGCCGGCGGGCTTGCGCTTGCCAGGTCGCACGGCATTGCCACCGCCGTCGTCCCGCACAAGGAATTTCCGACGCGCGAGGCGTTCGACGAGGCGCTGGCGAAGACGGTGGAAGCGCATTCGCCGGCGTTGGTGGTGCTGGCAGGCTTCATGCGGATCCTGACGCCGGGGTTTGTCGAGCGCTATGCGGGCCGGCTGATCAACATCCATCCCTCGCTGCTGCCGGCCTTTCCGGGGCTGAACACGCACCAGCGCGCCATCGATGCGGGCTGCAAGGTGGCCGGCGTGACCGTCCACCAGGTCACGACCGAGCTTGACCACGGTCCGATCCTCGCGCAGGCCGTGGTGCCGGTGCTGCCCGACGACACCGCCGCCACGCTGGCCGGCCGGGTGCTGGCCCAGGAACATCAGTTGTATCCACGCGCCATCGCCGGATGGCTTGCGGATACATCACGTCACATTCGTTAAAGTTGTTTATATTCGCGGGTTTTCGGGAGCTTTGACGTGAAGAAGAAAACCCAATCGCTGTTTTTGACCGCTGCCGGTGCCGTTTTGTTGGCGGGCTGCGCTGCGCCGGGGCCCGCGACCGCGCCGGCCGCGCCCCCGGAGCCGGTCTTCCAATGCAATGCCGACGGCGCACGGTTTGCCGTCGGTCAGCCGCTGACGCCGCAGCTCGAGGCTGCCGCGCGCGTGCGCGCAGAGGCGGGGATCGTGCGCGTGCTGAAGCCAGGCGAGGCGGTCACGATGGAACTCAACGGGGGTCGGCTCAATCTGGACGTCGATGCGCGCAACCGCGTGACCGACGTTCGCTGCGGCTGACAAACCTAGACGGGGGTGAATCGCTGCCGCGGCACGCCGTCGATCTCGACGGTTTCGCCGAACATCGCGGCAGGACGGACCCAGAGGCCCCGGGCGCCGTACAGGGCGCGGTACAGCGTCATGGGTTCCAGGGTTTCGCTGTGGCGCACGGTGCCCAGGACTTCGTATTCGCCGCCCTTGTAGTGGCGGTAGCGCCCAGGGGGTGTTTCGATCAGAGGTGGCAGGTCTTCGTCGGTCAACGGGGGCTTCTTTCTTCAAAAGCTGTCAGTGCTTGATTTGACGGGAGTCGAATGGATCGCGCGGATTTTGTTCACCTGGTCCGGCTGAGCGAGCATGCCAGCAAGGACGACAGCGCGCGCTACCGGCGCAGCGTCGCGGCCTTTGCCGCGCTCGGCTACCTGTGGGTGCTGGGCTGTCTGGCGCTTTCGGTGGGCATCGTCGTCTGGGTCGCCGTGTCGCTGGGGCGCGATCGTTTCAACCTGACGCGCGGCTGGCTCCTGCTGTTTGCCCTGGGGCTGCTCTGGGCGACGGTGCGCGCGCTGTGGGTGCGTTTCGACGAGCCGGAAGGCAAGGCGCTTTCGCGCGCCGATGCGCCGGCGCTCTTCGAGGCCCTCGACCGCATCCGCGTGAAGATCAAGGGCCCGCCCGTCCATCGGGTCTACATCGACGACGATTTCAACGCCAGCATCCGCCAGGTGCCCCGCTTCGGGCTCTTCGGCGGGGCGGTCAATTCGCTGAGCATCGGCCTGCCGCTCCTGATGATGCTCGACCGGCGGCGCCTGCTGTCGGTGCTGGCGCACGAATACGGTCACCTGCGCGGCAACCACGGCAAGCTCAGCGCCTGGATCTACCGCACCCGGCTGTCGTGGCTCAAGCTGGACGCCAGCCTGCAGCGCAACGAAGGCGTGATGGCGATGTTCTCGCAGGCCTTCTTTCACTGGTATTTCCCGCGCTTCGCGGCCAAGACCTTCGCGCTCGCGCGGCAGGACGAGTACGAAGCCGACCGCATTTCGGGCCAGTTGCTCGGCACGCCGGTGGCCGCGGCCGCCCTGACCGAGATCGCGATCAGGGGTGATTGGTACGCCAACGAGTTCTGGCCCTCGCACTGGGCCCGCGCCGAACTGGAGCCGCAGCCGCCGGGTCCGTTCGAGGCCCTGCACAAGCGCTCGCTCACGCCGCCGGACGAGGTCTTCGCGCGCCAGTCCCTGCGCGAAGCCCTGCGCCGCGTGAGCGACCTGGACGACACCCATCCGGTGCTGCGCGACCGGTTGGAAGCGCTGGGCCAGAAGGCGGTGCTGCCGCCCTGGTCGGAGCGGCCGGCGCTGGACCTGCTGGCCGACAGCGCGAAGTGGATCGGCCATTTCGACAACCTCTGGCGCCGCGCCCATGCCGGCGACTGGAAGCAGCACCACGCGCACCGCTCGCGCATCCGCGAACGCATCGCGGTACTGGCGGCGCGCGGTGAACGGAATACGCCCGACGAGATGGTCGAGTGGGCCGATTCCGAGCGGCGGCTCGATCCGGCGGCGCAGGTGCGCGCGCACTACGAAAGCGCGCTCCGGATTGCACCCGAGCATCCCGGGGCGCTGCGCGGGCTGGTGCAGATGCTCCCCCTGAGTGACCGCGCCGCCCGTTTGGAAGTGCTCGAACGCCTGCATCACTCGGGCGCCGCCAGCCGATGGTGGGCTGCGCAGAGCGCGGTTGCGTCGCTCGAAGACCCTGACGCCGGGCCGCACGACGAAGAGGCGCTCAAGCTGTGGCGGGGGCGGCTCAGGGAGGCGGAAGAGGCCGAAGAGCGCGCGTGGGAGGAAATCACCAGCACGTCTTTTTTCAGCCAGATCGCGCGCCACGACCTGAACGACTACGAACTGGGCGAGCTGAAGGCGGATTTCTTGCGCTGCCTGCCCGTGTCGCGGGCCTGGGTGGTGCGCAAGAACCTGCGTGAGTTCCAGTGGCGCCGCGCGTACATCGTGTTCGTCGACCTGCCCGGACTCGACGACGACGACCGCTGGCATCTGTGCCGCGAGCTCGAGCAGACGCTGACCCTCCCGGGCGCGGCACTGGTGCTCTGGGCCGGCCATTCACCCACGGTGGCGGATATCGAACAGCACGCATTCGGCGCCGTTTGGACGCGCGGAGCCTAGCGAGGCGACCGCCTGAGACAATCGGGGGATGCATCCCAAAGCCCTGTTGGAGGCCACCGCCGATCTGGTGGGCCTTGTCCTGAAATTCGATCACCCGGCCGATCAGGTCGTTTCCCGCTTTTTTCGCGACCATCGCGAGTTCGGCCCGCGTGAGCGCGCCACGCTGGCCGAGACCGTCTACACCGTGCTTCGCAAGAAGCTGCTGTTCGACCACCTCTCGCCTTCGGGCAGCGGCTCGAAGGAGCGCCGCATGGCGATCCTGGGTTTTTACGGCCCGCGCGACTTTCTGAAGAGCGCGCTCAACGACACCGAAAAGCGCTGGCTCGACAACTGCGACGCCGTCAAGCCCGATGACCTGCTCGAGCGCCATCGCCACAACCTGCCGGAATGGCTGGTGGCGCCGCTCAAGGCCCAACTCGGCGATGGTTTCTGGCCGCTGGTCGAGAGCCTGCAGCAGGCGGCTCCTTTGGATCTGCGCGTCAATGCACTGACAGACAAGCGGGCGGAAGTGAAGGCCGAGCTTGCGAAGGCTGCTATCAAATCTGAAGTAACGCCGTTCTCGCCGTGGGGCTTGCGCATCGAAGGCAAGCCGGCGCTGACCAAGCTGGACGCGTTCGCCCGCGGCGCTGTCGAGGTGCAGGACGAAGGCTCGCAACTGCTGGCGCTGCTGCTGGACGCCAAACGCGGCGAGATGGTGGTCGATTTCTGCGCCGGCGCGGGTGGCAAGACCCTGGCCATCGGCGCCACGATGCGCAACACCGGCCGTCTTTATGCTTTCGACACCTCGGCGCACCGGCTCGACGCGCTCAAGCCGCGGCTGGCGCGCAGCAAGCTGTCGAATGTCCATCCGGCCGCGATCGCCCATGAGCGCGACGACCGGATCAAGCGCCTGGCGGGCAAGATCGACCGGGTGCTGGTCGATGCGCCGTGTTCTGGGCTGGGTACGCTGCGGCGCAATCCCGACCTCAAATGGCGGCAGTCGCCCAAGTCGGTGGAGGAATTGACGGCCAAGCAGACCGCCATTTTGCAAAGCGCGGCGCGGCTGGTGAAGTCGGGCGGGCGGTTGGTCTATGCCACCTGCAGCGTGCTGCCGGAGGAAAACGAGGCCATCGCCGAGGCTTTTGGCGCCGCCAACCCCGATTTCGAGCCTCAGGATGCCGCAGAACTGCTGCAGGGGCTCAAAGTGGAGGGTTTCGAAGCGCTTTGCGCCGGCGGCACGGACGGCAGGCGCTACCTGCGGCTTTGGCCGCACCGCCATTCGACGGATGGTTTCTTTGCCGCGGTGTGGAACCGCAAATAGGGGCGGGACTCCAAACTAGGGTTAATCAGCGCTTTTCTTGAAGGGTAAAAGGCCTCGTTTTGGCCATGCCCCCTTAAAATCGCCGGTTATCTTAAGGTTGCACCTTCGTGTGGCCATGGAGTACCTGACTCAATGTTGCTTCCTGACTCGGTCGTTTTCAACGCGGCCATCCAATGGCTCGGACACGGCTTGTGGGACCTCACATGGTGGCAAGTCGTGTTGTACACGCTGGTCACCACGCATATCACGATTGCCGCGGTCACGATTTTCCTGCACCGCACGCAAACGCACCGGGCCATGGATCTGGGCCCGATCCCGTCGCATTTCTTCCGCTTCTGGCTGTGGTTGGGCACCGGCATGGTGACCAAGGAATGGGTTGCCATTCACCGCAAGCACCACGCCAAGTGCGAGACCCAGGAAGACCCGCACAGCCCGCAGGTCAAGGGCATCGACGAAGTGCTCTGGCGCGGCGCCGAGCTCTATCGCAAAGAGTCGAAGAACAAGGAAACGATGGAGCGCTACGGTCACGGCACGCCCGATGACTGGATCGAGCGCAACCTCTACACGCGCTACAGCTGGCAGGGTGTGGGCCTCATGCTGATCATCAATCTGGCGCTGTTCGGCACGCTCGGCATGGCTGTGTGGGCAGTGCAGATGCTGTGGATCCCGATCACCGCGGCCGGCATCATCAACGGCATTGGCCACTACTGGGGCTATCGCAACTTCGAGGCGCCCGATGCCAGCCGCAACATCTCGCCCTGGGGCCTGATCATCGGCGGCGAAGAGCTGCACAACAACCACCACACCTATCCGACTTCGGCCAAGTTCTCGGTCAAGAAGTACGAGTTCGACATCGGCTGGATCTACATCCAGGCCATGCAGGCGATTGGTTGGGCCAAGGTCAAGAAGGTGCCGCCGAAGATGCAGATGGGCGAAATCCAGCCCGTGGCCAACGAGAAGACGCTGGAAGCCGTCATCGCCAACCGCTACGAAGTCATGGCCGGCTATGCCCGCGAGATGCGTCGTGCGACCAGCGAAGAACTGGCGCTGCTCAAGACCAAGGGCGCCGACATCTCGGTGCTCAAGGCGGCGAAGCGCTGGTTGCATCGCGACGACGACAAGGTGCCGGCATCTGTGCGCACGCATCTCGTTCAGGCGCGTGCCGCCCACCCGGTGCTCGACAAGATGGTGACGATGCGCGAAGAACTGCGTCAGCTCTGGCTGAACACCTCGCAGTCGCGCGAGCAGCTGGCGGCCGACCTGGCGGCCTGGTGCCATCGTGCCGAAGCCAGCGGCATTGCAGGCCTGCGCGAGTTCTCCAAGCGCCTGCGCGCTGCACGCGCCTGAGAGAGCTTGGCCTCTCCATAAGAAAGCCGACCCCCGGGTCGGCTTTTTTGTGCGCGTTGACTTCGCGTATGGGTGTGCCGGTATTTCCGCAAGGGCGGATTCAACCAATGCCAATCGACAGGCAACAAAAAACCCGCTGGGTTAGCAGCGGGTTTTTTGTTGGAGAACCGGAGCCGAATTACTTCAGCTTGATTTCCTTGTATTCGACGTGCTTGCGCGCCTTCGGGTCGAACTTCATGATCGACATCTTTTCAGGCATCGTCTTCTTGTTCTTGCTGGTCGTGTAGAAGTGGCCGGTACCCGCGGTGGATTCCAGCTTGATCTTTTCGCGTCCGCCTTTGCTCGTTGCCATGATTCAGCTCCTTAAGCTTGGCCGCGTGCGCGCAGGTCTGCGAGCACGGCGTCGATACCGTTCTTGTCGATCAGGCGCAGTGCAGCGCTCGAAACGCGCAGGCGAACCCAGCGATTTTCAGTCTCGACCCAGAAACGGCGATATTGCAGGTTCGGCAGGAACCGGCGCTTGGTTTTGTTGTTGGCGTGGGAAACGTTGTTTCCGACCATCGGGCCTTTGCCCGTTACGTCGCATACGCGTGCCATGTGGACACTCTTTCTTGAACAGCTGGCACCGGCGCAATCATTGGTGATTGCAGGGTGTTTTGCAGCTTGACCTCGCCAGAAAACGGGTGGCGGTACCCCGGCTTGCCTAGGTTTCAATGGCTCTCGCAAAAGAGCCATGTTTCGGCAAAGCCTCGGATTATAGCCTTTCCGTGCGGAACCCGGATCAGACCGTGCCGTCCTGCTCCAGGAATCGTTGCGCGTCCAGTGCCGCCATGCAGCCGGTGCCTGCGCTCGTGATGGCCTGGCGGTACACGTTGTCCTGCACGTCGCCGGCAGCGAAGACGCCGGGGATGCTGGTCATCGTGGCGAAGCCTTGCAGGCCGGAGCGGGTCAGGATGTAGTTGTCCTTCATGTCCAGCTGGCCCTGGAAGATGTCGGTGTTGGGGTGGTGCCCGATGGCGATGAAGCAACCCTTGAGGTCGATCTGCTCGGTAGCGCCCGTTTGCGTGTTCTTGATGCGGATGCCCGTCACGCCGGTGCCGTCTCCCAGCACCTCGTCGAGTTCGTTGTGCAGCTTCAGCACGATCTTGCCCTCGGCGACTTTCTCGTTCACCTTGTCGATCAGGATCGGCTCGGCGCGGAATTTGTCCCGGCGATGGACGAGCGTGACCTTGTTCGCGATGTTCGAGAGATACAGCGCTTCTTCGACGGCAGTGTTGCCGCCGCCGATCACGCAGACCTCCTGCTCGCGGTAGAAGAAGCCGTCGCAGGTGGCGCATGCGGAGACACCGCGGCCCATGAACTTCTCTTCCGAATCGAGGCCCAGGTACTTGGCCGAAGCGCCCGTGGCGATGATCAGCGAATCGCAGGTGTAGGTGCCGCTGTCTCCGGTCAGGGTGAACGGGCGCTTGCTCAGGTCGACCTTGTTGATGTGGTCGAACACGATCTGCGTCTTGAAGCGCTCGGCGTGTTCCAGAAATCGCTGCATCAACTCCGGCCCTTGCACGCCATGCACGTCGGCCGGCCAGTTGTCGACCTCGGTGGTGGTCATCAATTGCCCGCCCTGGGCGATGCCCGTAATGAGCAAAGGCTGCAAATTCGCACGGGCTGCATAGACCGCGGCGGTATAGCCGGCAGGGCCGGAGCCGAGAATCAAAACCTTGGCGTGTTGGGGAGAGGACATGAGTAGAAAACCTAAGATTTGCGCTGCGCCAGCGTGTACATTTTCAGGGTGGTAGCGCTATATGTGGAGTATCACCGCCCGGTTCAACACCGGGTGCTCGGTGTTTTCAATGCGCGCGATTGTAGTAATCCATTGGCTTGTCTTTTGGACCAACACCGTGTGCTGTATCAGGGATTGATAAATGTCGATGTTGTCCAACCTTGAATTGCTTCGGCGCGTTCCTTTGTTCGCGTCACTGACGGCCACGCAGTCCGCAAGCATTGCGGACGCGATCATCAAGAAGCGCTTCAAGCGTGCCGAAGTCGTTGTGGAGCAGGGCAAGAAGTCCGACGCGCTCTACATCATCCTCACCGGTCGAGCGCGCGTGACCAGCGCCGACAGCCGCGGCCGCGAGGTCATCCTGGCCACGCTGCATCCCGGGGACTATCTCGGCGAAATGAGCCTGATCGACGACGAGCCGCATTCGGCCACCGTGCGCACCGAGATCCAGTGCGACGTGCTCATGCTGGGCCGCGACGCCTTCGCGCGTTGCCTGCCTGAGAACTCCTCCATGGCCTACAACATCATGCGCGGCCTGGTGCAGCGCCTGCGTCACGCCGATCGCAAGATCGAGTCGCTGGCGCTGATGGATGTCTACGGCCGCGTGGCCCGTTCGCTGCTCGAGTTCGCCGTCGACGACGGTGCGGGCAACCTCAAGGTGCGCGACAAGATTTCCCGCCAGGATCTGGCAAAGATGGTGGGCGCCTCGCGCGAAATGGTGAGCCGCGTCATGAAAGACCTGGAAGAGCGCGGTTTCGTCCAGACCCTGGACGACGGATCGATGATCGTCAAGGAACGCTTGCTGACGCTCACTTGAGCCTTCGGGCCGGGCGCAGATGGCGGCCACGGCCTTTTGTTGTAGTGTTCGTGCGTCCGGCCCCTGTTTGTGGGGCCGGGTGCCGTGTTTTTCATGACCTATTCGCTCCATACGCTTCAATCTTCCTCTGCCGCCGACGGGCAACCCGTGCGCATGCGCGCCATGCGCTTCGCCCACGAAATCACGTTGATCGCCGGGTTCGCCGCGTTGTTGTTCTGGCTGCTGGCCATGCTGAGCTTCACGCCTTCCGACGCGGCGTGGTCTACCTCGGGCACCGGTGGCGAGATCAAGAACTGGGGTGGCCGCATCGGCGCCTGGCTGGCCGACGGCAGCTACTATGCGGCCGGCTATTCGGTCTGGTGGTGCCTTGCGGCCGGCCTGCGTGCCTGGCTTTCGTCGCTGGCCAATTGGTTGCGCGGCGGCGAAACCTCTGCGGCCGGGCAGCCGCCTCGCGGCCGTTTCAACCGCAGCCGCGTGGCGTTCTGGTGCGGCCTCGTCCTGCTGCTGTGCGCAAGCACCATGCTCGAATGGTCGCGCCTGTACCGGCTTGAATCGCATCTCCCCGGCTCCGGCGGCGGCGCGCTGGGTTATCTCGTCGGCCCGGCCAGCGTGCGCTGGATGGGCTTCACCGGCTCGGCCCTCGTGGCCATCGCCGGCGGCGTGATCGGTTCGGCGCTGGTGTTCCGCTTTTCCTGGAGCCTTATTGCCGAGCGCATAGGCGCACGAGCCTATTCGCTCTTCGAGTCGCGCCGCGAGAAGCGCGAAATGGCGGCCGACATCGCCATGGGCAAGCAGGCCGCCCGCGAGCGCGCCGAGGCCGATGAGCCGTCCTTCACGCGCGGCGGCGATTCATCGGGCCATGGCGCAGAGCCCGCGATGACCACCGATTTTCCTGGCGACGAAGAGGACCGCATCGAGGCGCGACCCAAGCGCCGTGCGCCTTCGCCGCCGGTGCAGATCGAGCCCGCGATGACCGAAGTGCCCAAGAGCGATCGCGTCGTCAAGGAGCGGCAGAAGCCGCTCTTCAAGGAACTCCCCGACAGCAAGCTGCCGCAGGTCGACCTGCTCGACGCTGCGCTGGTGCGCCAGGAAACCGTATCGCCCGACACGCTCGAGATGACCTCGCGCATGATCGAGAAGAAGCTCAAGGACTTCGGCGTCGAGGTGCGCGTGGTGCTCGCCTCGCCGGGTCCGGTGATCACGCGCTACGAAATCGAGCCCGCCACCGGCGTGAAGGGCTCGCAGATTCTTGGCCTGGCCAAGGACCTGGCGCGCTCGCTCTCGCTGGTGTCGATCCGCGTGGTCGAGACCATCCCTGGCAAGAACTATATGGCGCTTGAGTTGCCGAACGCCAAGCGCCAGTCGATCAAGCTCAGCGAAATCCTGGGCTCGCAGATCTACAACGAAGGCAAGTCGATGCTCACCATGGGCCTCGGCAAGGACATCATCGGCAACCCGGTGGTGGCCGACCTCGCGAAGATGCCGCACGTGCTGGTGGCCGGTACCACCGGGTCGGGCAAGTCGGTGGGTATCAACGCGATGATCCTCTCGTTGCTCTACAAGGCCGAGGCACGCGACGTGCGGCTCTTGATGATCGACCCGAAGATGCTCGAAATGTCGGTCTACGAAGGCATTCCGCATCTGCTGGCACCCGTGGTCACCGACATGCGCCAGGCCGCGCACGGCCTGAACTGGTGCGTGGCCGAAATGGAGCGCCGCTACAAGCTCATGAGCAAGCTGGGCGTGCGCAACCTGGCCGGCTACAACACCAAGATCGACGAAGCCAAGGCGCGCGAGGAGTTCATCTACAACCCCTTCAGCCTCACGCCCGACGATCCGGAGCCGCTCAAGCGCGAGCCGCACATCGTGGTGGTCATCGACGAGCTTGCCGACCTGATGATGGTGGTCGGCAAGAAGATCGAAGAGCTCATTGCCCGCCTCGCGCAGAAGGCGCGCGCCGCCGGCATCCACCTGATCCTTGCCACGCAGCGGCCCAGCGTGGACGTGATCACCGGCCTCATCAAGGCCAACATTCCGACCCGCATCGCCTTCCAGGTGTCCAGCAAGATCGACAGCCGCACCATCCTCGACCAGATGGGCGCCGAGGCGCTGCTGGGCATGGGCGACATGCTCTACATGCCCAGCGGCACGGGCCTGCCCATTCGCGTGCACGGCGCCTTCGTGAGCGACGAGGAAGTGCACCGCGTGGTGGCCTACCTCAAGAGCCAGGGTGAGCCCGACTACATCGAAGGCGTGCTCGAAGGCGGCACGGTCGACGGCGATGGTGACGGCGACCTGCTGGGCGGCGGCGATGCCGAGAAGGACCCGATGTACGACCAGGCGGTCGAGGTCGTGCTCAAGAACCGCAAGGCCAGCATCTCGCTGGTGCAGCGCCACCTGAAGATCGGCTACAACCGCGCCGCGCGCCTCGTCGAGGACATGGAAAAGGCCGGTCTCGTCAGCGCCATGAGCGGCAGCGGCCAGCGCGAAATCCTGGTGCCGGCGCGCACGGAATAGCACGGAGCAATTGGGATGCGCCCCCGGCACAATTGCGTTACCTGCTGAAAGGCAATTTGCAAGAGCGCCCATTGGGCGTTGCAAATCTTCATGAAGACCTACACATCCCGCAATTCGCCGCGGTTAGGTTCAAGCCCCGAGCAATTCGCTTTTCCGAGGAACTCCAATTGAAAATTCGCCACTGGCTACTGATCGGCCTTCTCTGCTCCGCCAACGCATGGGCCGGCGGGCTTGAAAGCCTTGAGACTTTCGTGAAGACGGTCAAATCCGGCCGCGCCGATTTCACCCAGACCGTGACTGCGCCCTCGCGCGACGGTCAGCCGGGCCGCGTCAAAACCTCCACCGGCACCTTCGAATTCCAGCGGCCCGGCAAATTCAAGTTCGATTACCGCAAGCCCTTTGCCCAGGTCATCGTGGCCGACGGCAAGACGCTATGGCTCTACGACGCCGACCTGAATCAGGTCACCCAGCGCGCCCAGGCGCAGGCGCTGGGCTCCACGCCCGCCGCGCTGATCGCCGCGGCGCCCGATCTGCGCGCGCTGCAGGCCGACTTCACGCTGGAAGCCGCGCCCGAACGCGACGGCCTGGAATGGGTCAAGGCCACACCGAAGAACAAGGACGGCCAGCTGCAAAGCGTGCAGGTCGGCTTTCAGGGCGACGCGCTCGCGGCGCTCGAAATCCTCGACAGCTTCGGCCAGCGCTCGGTGCTCAAGTTCAGCAAGGTCGAGGTGAACCCGTCTCTGCCCGCCAGCGTGTTCGACTTCAAGGCGCCCGCCGGCGCCGATGTCGTCAAGCAGTAAATTTCTTCATCGCCCCAGGTTTGGCCACCAGCTCCCATCAACCCCTCGCCGAGCGTCTTCGTCCCAAGACACTGGGCGAAGTGATCGGCCAGCGGCACCTGCTGGGCCCTGGCATGTCGCTGCGCATCGCGTTCGAATCGGGGCAGCCGCATTCATGCATCCTGTGGGGCCCTCCGGGCACCGGCAAGACCACCATCGCGCGGCTGATGGCCGATGCCTTCGACGCGCAGTTCCTGAGCATCAGCGCGGTGCTGGGCGGGGTGAAGGACATCCGCGAGGCCGTCGAGCGCGCCACGGCCGCGCGCGACGGGCTGGAGCAGCGGCACACCATCGTCTTCGTCGACGAGGTGCACCGGTTCAACAAGAGCCAGCAGGACGCCTTCTTGCCCCATGTGGAGTCGGGGCTGTTCACATTCATCGGTGCCACCACGGAGAACCCTTCGTTCGAGGTCAACTCGGCCTTGCTGTCGCGGGCGGCGGTGTATGTGCTGCAGTCGCTCAACGAGAGCGATCTCAAGCAGATTGTGACCAAGGCCCAGTCGATCCAGGCGGTTCCGGCCATCGACCAGGCCGCCATCGACCGGCTGGTCGCCTATGCGGACGGCGATGCGCGCCGTCTCCTCAACACGCTCGAAACGCTGGCCGTCGCGGCCCGCGCCGAGAAGCTCGACAGCATCACCGACGAATGGCTGCTGCGCGTGCTCGGCGAGCGCATGCGGCGCTACGACAAGGGCGGCGAGCAGTTCTACGACACCATCAGCGCGCTGCACAAATCGGTGCGCGGCAGCGACCCCGATGCGGCGCTTTATTGGTTCGTGCGCATGCTCGATGGCGGTGCCGACCCGCGCTACATGGCCCGACGCCTGGTGCGCATGGCCAGCGAGGACATCGGGCTGGCCGATCCCCGCGCGCTGCGCCTGGCGCTGGATGCGGCCGAGGTCTACGAGCGCCTGGGCACGCCCGAGGGCGAGCTTGCGCTGGCCGAATGCGTGGTCTACCTGGCCATCGCGCCCAAGTCGAACGCGGTCTACAAGGCCTATAACGCCGTGCGCGCCCTCGTCAAGAAGGACAGCACGCGCCCGGTGCCCATGCACCTGCGCAATGCGCCCACCAAGCTCATGAAGGAGCTGGATTACGGCAAGGGCTATCGCTATGCGCACGACGAGGAAGGCGGTTTCGCGGCCGGCGAAAACTACCTTCCCGAGGGCCTGGAAGGCCAGGTCTTCTACGAGCCGGTGGAGCGCGGCCTGGAGATCCGCATCGGGGAGAAGCTGCGAGAGCTTCGCCGCCGCAACGCCGGACAGGGCGACTGATACCCTCTTGCGCCATTTGCGCGCGCCGCGCATGAAGCTAAGCGCATACAGCATGAGGTGAGCGGGTAAACCCCGGTCGCCGCGCACCAAATCAGCGCTGGTGCGTGCTTACAATCCCGCCCACCAAATCTGCCTGCGACACATGCTGGCTGGTTTTTTGCTTGTCCAGCCAAGGGCGCCAAACCGGTGCCACGGTGGGTGAATGGCACCCCTCAACGGTGCAATACATAGGAAATCGCGTTATGGAAATATTGCTGCAGCAGATCATCAACGGTCTGGTTCTCGGCAGCATGTATGCCTTGATAGCCTTGGGCTACACCATGGTGTACGGCATCATCAACCTCATCAATTTTGCGCACGGAGAAGTGCTGATGGTGGGGGCTCTCACAAGCTGGACCATCATCGGCCTCATGAAGGACGGCATGCCCAACGCGCCGGGCTGGCTGGTCCTTCTCATCGCATTGATCATCGCGTGCATCGTCGCGGCGACGCTCAATTTCGTGATCGAGAAGGTGGCCTACAGGCCGCTGCGCAACAGCCCCAAGCTCGCGCCGCTCATCACGGCCATCGGCATGTCGATCCTGCTGCAGACGCTGGCCATGATCATCTGGAAGCCGACCAACAAGGCGTATCCCAACCTGCTGCCCACCGACCCCATCCATGTGGGCGGCGCGGTGATCTCGCCCACGCAGGTGATGATCCTCTCGGTCACGGCGTTCTCGCTCGTGGTGCTGATGTGGCTGGTCAACTACACCAAGCTCGGCCGCGCAATGCGCGCCACCGCGGAGAACCCGCGCGTCGCCGCGCTCATGGGCATCCGGCCCGACATGGTGATTTCGGCCACCTTCATCATCGGCGCCGTGCTTGCGGCCATTGCCGGCGTGATGTACGCGTCCAACTACGGCATCGCGCAGCACGCCATGGGCTTCCTGCCCGGCCTCAAGGCCTTCACCGCCGCGGTGTTCGGCGGCATCGGCAACCTTGCCGGCGCGGTGGTCGGCGGCATCCTGCTGGGCCTCATCGAAGCCATCGGCTCGGGCTACATCGGCACCCTCACGGGCGGTGTGCTGGGCAGCAACTACAGCGACATCTTCGCGTTCATCGTGCTGATCGTCATGCTCACCCTGCGACCGTCGGGCCTGCTCGGCGAACGCGTGGCGGACCGTGCGTAAGGAGCGAACCATGAAGAACAGCAAAAACCTCGCCCTCTATTTCTTCGGCGCCGTCGCGGTGCTCGCATTGCCCCTGCTGCTGCAGATGCAGGGCAACGCCTGGGTGCGCATTGCCGACATCGCCTTGCTCTACGTGCTCCTGGCGCTCGGCCTGAACATCGTGGTCGGCTACGCCGGCCTGCTCGACCTGGGCTACGTCGCCTTCTTTGCGGTGGGGGCCTACCTCTTCGCGCTGATGGGCTCGTCGCACCTGACCGATACCTTCCCGTGGTTCAAGGCCATGTTCCCGAACGGGCTGCACACCTCGCTGCTGATCGTGATACCGCTGGCGCTCGTGCTGGCCGGGTGTCTGGGGGTGCTGCTCGGCGCGCCCACGCTCAAGCTGCGCGGCGACTACCTGGCCATCGTGACGCTCGGCTTCGGCGAAATCATCCGCGTGTTCCTGAACAACCTGGACCAGCCGGTGAACATCACCAACGGTCCCAAGGGCATCACGGCCATCGACTCGGTCAAGTTCTGGGGGCTCGACCTCGGCAAGGCATGGAAGTTCGACGGCTTCACCATCTCGTCGGTCACGCTGTACTACTACCTGTTCCTGGCGCTGGTGGTTGCCACCGTCATCATTTCGCACCGCCTGCAGGTCTCGCGCATCGGCCGCGCCTGGATGGCCATTCGCGAAGACGAGATCGCCGCCAAGGCGATGGGCATCAACACCCGCAACATGAAGCTGCTGGCCTTCGGCATGGGCGCGAGCTTCGGCGGCGTCTCGGGCGCGATGTTCGCTGCCTTCCAGGGCTTCGTGTCCCCCGAGTCCTTCAGCCTGATGGAGTCGGTGATGATCGTGGCCATGGTGGTGCTCGGCGGCATCGGGCACCTGCCCGGCGTCATCCTGGGTGCCGTGCTGCTGGCCGCGTTGCCGGAAGTGCTGCGCTACGTGGCAGGCCCGCTGCAATCGCTGACCGACGGCCGTCTCGATGCCTCGATCCTGCGCCAGCTGTTCATCGCGCTGGCCATGATCATCATCATGCTGGTGCGTCCGCGCGGCCTCTGGCCTTCGCCCGAACACGGCAAGACGCTGACCAAGAGGGGCGGCGTGCCGGTCGACCCGACCCATGCCGCCGTCGCCCCCGGCTCGCTGCAGACCCATGCCCCGGGCATCGATTCGCCCGCCGACGAAGTGCCGGGTGCGGCGTCGCGTCCCATGTCGATCAATCCGTGAGCCGAGGAGCGCAAAAAGACATGACGACAACAACAGACACCATCCTCGACGTCCGCGGCATCTCCAAGCGCTTCGGCGGGCTGCAGGCCCTGTCGGACGTGGGCATCACCATCAAGCGCGGCCAGGTCTACGGGCTGATCGGCCCCAACGGCGCGGGCAAGACCACCTTCTTCAATGTGATCACCGGGCTGTACACGCCCGACAGCGGCACCTTCGAGCTGGCCGGCAAGCCCTACCAGCCGACGGCCGTGCATGAAGTGGCCAAGGCCGGCATTGCGCGCACCTTCCAGAACATCCGCCTCTTCGCCGAAATGACGGCCCTGGAGAACGTCATGGTCGGGCGCCACATCCGCACCCATTCGGGCGTCTTCGGCGCCATGCTGCGCACCGGCAGCTTCAAGGCTGAAGAAAAAGCCATTGCCGACCGCTCGCACGAACTGCTCGACTACGTGGGCATCGGCAAGTTCGCCGACTACAAGGCGCGCACGCTGAGCTATGGCGACCAGCGCCGCCTGGAAATCGCCCGCGCGCTGGCCACCGACCCGCAACTCATTGCGCTCGACGAACCCGCCGCCGGCATGAACTCCACCGAGAAGGTGCTGCTGCGCGAGCTGATCGACCGCATCCGCAAGGACGACCGCACCATTCTCATCATCGAACACGACGTCAAGCTCATCATGGGCCTGTGCGACCGCGTCACCGTGCTGGACTACGGCAAGCAGATCGCCGAAGGCACGCCGGCCGACGTGCAGAAGAACGAAAAGGTGATCGAGGCTTACCTCGGCACCGGAGGACATTGAGATGACGACAGCAACGATGACCAGCGAAGAAGAAACCCGCGCGACCGCGGTGCAGGCCAAGGCGGCCGGCAAGACGCTGCTCAAGGTCAGCGGCCTGAAGGTCGGTTACGGCGGCATCCAGGCCGTCAAGGGCGTGGACTTCGAAGTGCGCGAGGGCGAACTGGTGTCGCTGATCGGCTCCAACGGCGCCGGCAAGACCACCACCATGAAGGCGATCACCGGTACGCTGCCTGCGGGTGCGGGCAGCATCGAATTCCTGGGCCGCCCCATCAAGGGCCGCGGCGCCTGGGACCTGGTCGGCGAGGGCCTGGTGATGGTGCCCGAGGGCCGCGGCGTGTTCACGCGCATGACGATCACCGAGAACCTGCAGATCGGCGCGTACATCCGCAACGACAAGGCGGGCATCGCGAGCGACATGGAACGGGTGTTCGTTACCTTCCCGCGCCTGCGCGAGCGCAAGGACCAGCTGGCCGGCACGATGTCGGGCGGCGAACAGCAGATGCTCGCCATGGGCCGCGCGCTGATGGCGCGCCCCAAGGTGCTGCTGCTCGATGAACCCACCATGGGCCTGTCGCCCATCATGTGCGACAAGATCTTCGAGGTGGTGCAGACCGTGGCCTCGCAGGGCGTGACGATCCTGCTGGTCGAGCAGAACGCCAACCGCGCGCTGCAGCTGGCCGACCGCGGCTACGTGATGGAGTCCGGGCTCATCACGATGGACGGCGACGCCAAGGAACTGCTGCGCGACCCGCGGGTTCGCGCGGCGTACCTCGGCGAATAAGCTGCGCGGCCTTCGGTGGCCGCCTTCATACGAAGCTGCGTTCGAGACAAATCCGTTCACGCTGAGCTCGTCGAAGCGCCGCGCAAGGCTTCGACAGGCTCAGCCCGAACGGTTTCGTATCAATCGACCTTTGCGCCGGTGGCCTTGACCACCTTCTCGTACTTGGCCAGTTCGCTCTTCATGAAAGAGCCGAACTGTTCCGGCGAGTTGCCCACCGGCTCGGCCAGCAGCGATGCAAACCGGGTCTTCGTTTCCGGCGCGTTCAGCGCGGCGACGAAGGCCTGGTTCAGCTTCACGACCACGTCGTGCGGCGTGCCGGCCGGTGCGACCAGGCCCCACCACGTGTCGATCGAAAAGCCCTTGAGCGTGCTTGCCACCGTCGGCACTTCAGGCAGCGAGGCGCTGCGCTCCAGCGTCGTCACCGCAATTGCCTTCAGCTTGCCCGAGCGGATGTTCGGCGCCGCTGTCGCGAGGTTGTCGAAGTTGAAGTCGACCTGACCCGAGATCAGCGCCAGCTGCGCCGGGTTGCCGCCGTTGTACGGAATGTGCAGCGCGAAGATGCCCGCTTCCTTCTTGAACAGCTCGCCCGCCAGGTGGCCGGCGCTGCCGTTGCCGCCGCTGCCGTAGTTCAGCTTGGCCGGGTTGGCCTTGGCGTAGCGGATCAGGTCGGCCACCGTCTCGATGTGCAGGCGCCTGGCCGTTTCGGCGTTCATCACCAGCACGTTGGGCACGCGGACCATCTGCGTGATCGGCGCGAAGTCGGTCGCCGCGTTGAACGGGATCTTGCTGTAGAGCCACGGGTTGACGGCGTTGGTGGCGGTGGCCGCGATGCCGATGGTCAGCCCGTCCGGTGGCGCCTTGGCCACGATGTCGGCGCCGATGTTGCCGCCCGCACCCGGCTTGTTGTCAATGATGACCGGGCCGAGGGCGTCCTTGACGCGCTCGGCCAGCATGCGCGCGGTGACGTCGATGGGGCCGCCCGCGGCGTAGGGCACGACGAGGCGGATGGGGTGCTGCTGCTGGGCCGTGGCGTGGCCCGCGACGAGGGTCGCGGCGGCTGCGAGCAGGGTGAGGAGAAAGTGTCTCGTTTTCATTTTTCTTTTGTCTCTGGGAAAAAATCAGGGCAGCGCCTTGTCGGCCTCGGTGGTGAACGCGTCGGCAAAGAACTCTTCGTCGGGCAGGCCCGCCAGCGCCACGTAGTCGCGCTTGGCCGAGTCGACCACGATGGGCGCGCCGCAGGCATAGACCTGGTGGCCCGACAGGTCGGCAAAGTCTTCCAGCACCGCCTGGTGGACGAAGCCGGTGCGGCCGGTCCAGTTGTCGTCGGGCGTGGCGTTGGAGATCACGGGCACGTAGCGCAGGTGGGGCATTTCGGCCAGTTGCGCGCGCACCCAGTCGTCCATGTAGAGGTCTTCGGGCCGGCGGCCGCCCCAGTAAAGGGTGGCGGGCCGCTCTATGTTCTTGAACTTCATGTGCTCGAGCAGCGCCTTGATCGGCGCAAAGCCCGTGCCCGAGGCCAGCAGGATGATCGGCTTGTCGGAGTCCTCGCGCAGGAAGAAGCTGCCGAAGGGGCCTTCGATGCGCAGGATTTCCTTTTCCTTCATGACGCCGAACACGTGGTCGGTGAACTTGCCGCCCGGCAGGTGCCGCAGATGCAGCTCGATGCCCGTGCCCGGCTGGGCCAGGGTGTGCGGCGCATTGGCCATCGAGTAGCTGCGCCGTGCGCCGTCGCGCAGGATGAACTCCACGTACTGGCCCGCATGGAACTGCAGCGGCTCGCCGGCCGGCAGCTGCAGGCGCAGCATGATCACGTCGTGCGACTGGCGCGCCAGCGCCAGCACCCGCACCGGCATCTTGCGGATGGGGAAAGCACCGGCTTCGGTGACCTGGCGCGATTCGAGCACCACGTCGCTCCGGGCATGGGCACAGCAGGTCAACACGTAGCCGGCGAGCTGCTCTTCGGCGCTCAAGGCCTTGCTCTGGTGCGGGCCGAGGGTGACTTCGCCCGAGAGTTTCTTGCACTTGCAGGAGCCGCAGGCGCCGTCCTTGCAACCGTAGGGGAGGCCGATGCCTTGCCGGATGCCGGCCGCCAGGATGGTTTCGTCGCCGTGAACCACGAAGTGGCGCCCGCTGGGCTCGACGGTGATGGAAAAGCCGGCTTCGTGCGGCGGTGCAGCAGTCATCTGTATTCTTCGGCTTGTTTTTCAGCCTGGATCTGAAACGTAAAGGAAAGAGGATTTTGCCTTCAATCAATAGTCCCTCCGGTGCGCTGCCGGCCCGGTTCCGGCGCGAGCGCCTCTTGATCGTGGGTTGCGGCGACGTCGGCCAGCGGGTGGCGCGCGACCTGCGGGGCCGCATGCAACTGGTGGCGCTCACTTCCTCGGCCGACCGCGTGGCGGCATTGCGTGCGGCCGGCATTCGTCCGCTGGTGGGCAGCCTGGACGATCCGGCCACGCTGCGGCGGCTCGCGGGCATCGCCACCCGGGTGCTGCACCTGGCACCGCCCGCCCGCGATGGCGGTGCTGCCTGGTGGCGCGACCAGCGGACCACGGCCCTGGCGCGCGCGCTGCGGCTGCGGTCGGCGCCTTCGGCACTGGTCTATGGCTCGACCAGCGGCGTGTACGGCGATTGCGGCGGCGCCCGGGTGAGCGAAACACGCCGGGTGCAGCCCGACACGCCCCGCTCCCACCGGCGCGTCGATGCCGAGCGGGCCGTCCGTTGGCTGGGCCGCAGCGCCGGCGTGCGTGCCAGCATCCTGCGCATCCCGGGCATCTACGCGCCGGACCGCGAAAACGGCACGCCGCGCGCTCGCCTGCAGCGCGGCACGCCGGTGCTGCGGCGGGAGGACGACGTCTACACCAACCACATCCATGCCGACGACCTCGCGCGCGCCTGCACCGCGGCGCTGTTCCGCGGAAAGCCGCAGCGCATCGTTCATGCGTCGGACGACACGGAACTGCACATGGGCGACTACATCGACCTGGCCGCCGATCTCTACGGCATGCCGCGCCCCCCGCGCGTGGCACGCGCGGAGGCTGAGCGCCAGTTGCCGCTGCAGTTGCTGAGCTTCATGGGCGAGTCGCGCCGCCTGGACAACACGCGGCTCAAGCGCGAACTGCGCGTGCGGCTGGCGTACCCGACGGTGCACACCGGGCTGCTGGCCAGGGCCTGAGGGCGACGCTCAGGGCCTTGAGGGGCGCTGTCTGTCGGGCGGCGCGCACTCGGGCGCGATGTCGTCGAGGGCGAGCGCAAGGCGTTCCACCAGGCGCGTGCTGTACGGCTGCAGCGGGTGGACGTCGTCCGCCATGTCGGCGGGGTCGAAGCGGACCGCGCCCCAGTCGGCGAACAACGCGCCTTCCTCCTTGGCCACGCGGCGCGCGACGGCGTCGTAGTCGTCCCGCAGCGGCATGCGGCCGGCCTTCACCTGCGAGAGGCCGGTGACGACCGGCGTCTTGCCCGCGGCCTTGACGTAGTCGACCATCGCCCGCAGCGCCGGCTCGTAGGGGTAGCGGTTGCCGGCGTCGTTGATGCCGTATTGCAGGACCACGACGCGCGTGGGCATCGGCTGGAGCACGAAGCTGGGCAGGCGCTTGTGGGCGCTGTCGCCCGGCATGCTGAAGTCCGCAACCGACCAGGCGGGCCGCAGGCGCTGCAATGCCACCGCGGGCGGTTCCTCGATGCGGTTCGTGGGCGACGCGCCGAAAGCGCCGTGAAGAATCGAATCGCCCCAGAGCGCCACCGTGCAATCGGGTGCCGCCATAGCGGCGCCTGCGCGGACCATCAGGGCCAGCCAGAAAAACGAGGGGAGTGCGTGCCACGCGGCGCGCCGGTGTTTTTGCATGGGGGCTTTCAGTGAGACTCTTGAGAATGAACCAAGCGGCCATGAAGCCCTGTTTTCCGCATCGACAGCAAGGTATCGATGGTGCCCGGGGCCGGAATCGAACCGGCACACCTTTCGGTGGGGGATTTTGAGTCCCCTGCGTCTACCAATTTCACCACCCGGGCACATCCGGAAGGAAGCCCAAAATTATGGCACAGTGGCTGGCATGAATTATCCGACGATCGAAGACGCCATCGGCAAGACCCCCCTGGTGGCTCTGCAACGCATCGATGCGGCCGACAATGCCCGGCGCGGCAACGTGATCCTCGGCAAGCTCGAAGGCAACAATCCCGCGGGCTCGGTGAAAGACCGTCCGGCCCTCTCGATGATCAAGCGCGCCGAAGAACGCGGCGAGATCAAGCCCGGCGACACCCTGATCGAAGCCACCTCCGGCAACACCGGCATCGCCCTGGCGATGGCTGCGGCCATCAAGGGCTACCGCATGGTGCTGATCATGCCGGAGGACCTCTCCGTCGAGCGCGCCCAGACGATGAAGGCCTTCGGCGCCGAGCTCCTGCTCACGCCCAAGAGCGGCGGCATGGAATACGCCCGCGACCTCGCCGAGCAGATGGTCGCGCAGGGCAAGGGCCGGGTGCTCGACCAGTTCGCCAACCCCGACAACCCGCGCATCCACTACGAAACCACCGGCCCTGAGATCTGGGCCGACACCAAGGGCAAGATCACCCACTTCGTGAGTGCCATGGGCACCACCGGCACCATCACCGGCGTCTCGCGCTTCCTGAAGGAAAAGAATCCCGCAGTGCGCATCATCGGCGCGCAGCCTGCCGAAGGCTCGCGCATTCCGGGCATCCGCAAGTGGCCCGTCGAGTACCTGCCCAAGATCTACGACGCCAGCCGCGTCGATGAAGAAATCAGCGTGAGCCAGGACAACGCCGAAGAAATGTGCCGGCGCCTCGCGCGCGAAGAAGGCATCTTCGGCGGCATTTCGGCGGCCGGCGCATTGTGGGCGGCGCTCGAAGTCGCCAAGACGGTGGAAAACGCGGTCATCGTCTTCGTGGTGTGCGACCGCGGCGACCGGTATCTCTCCACCGGCGTGTTCCCCGCCTGAAACAGGTCCGCCCCCAGGCTATGCGCACTTCGTGTCGCTTCGCCAACCCCCTCCGGGGGCAACATCAGCAGCCCGGCAAAGCCGGTTCTGCGATGTTTCTGGAAGGGACCATGGTTCAAGAACAACAACGCTGAGAGTCCCTCCCATGCCCCACCCCAAGTTTTGCCAGGTCTGTGCCACGCCGCTCGAATGGATCGCCCTGATGGAAGACGGCGGCCCCAAGGAGCGCCTGCGCTGCCCGAACTGCGGCCACACGCACTGGAACAATCCCACGCCCGTGCTCGCGGCCATCGTCGAGTACCGCGGCCAGGTGCTGCTGGCGCGCAATGCGGCCTGGCCCGGCAAGATGTTCGCGCTCATCACCGGCTTCATGGAAGCCGGCGAGACGCCCGAGGAAGGCATCGCGCGCGAGGTGAAGGAAGAAACCAACCTCGACGTCAGCGCCACGAAGCTCGTGGGCGCCTACGACTTCCAGCGCATGAACCAGATCATCATCGCCTACCACGTGGTGGCGGATGGCGAGGTGAAGCTCTCGCCCGAACTGGTCGATTACCGCCTCTACGACCTGCCCGATCTCAGGTGCTGGCCCGCGGGCACCGGCTATGCGCTGGCCGACTGGCTGCGCACCCGGGGCCACGAACCCGTGTTCTTCACCGCGGCCGAGGACAATGAACGCCGTCGCGCGATCAACCTGCCACCCGAGGAGCCCCAGCGTGGAAGTTGATCGCGAAATCGACACCCGCGGGCTGAACTGCCCGCTGCCCATCCTCAAGGCGAAGAAGTCGCTCAACGACATGGCGAGCGGGCAACTGCTCAAGGTGGTGTCGACCGACCCGGGCTCGGTGCGCGACTTCCAGGCCTTCGCGCGCCAGACCGGCAACGAGCTCATGGAGCAGCAGACGGTCGGCACCGACTTCATCCATGTGCTGAAGCGGCGCTAGCGAGCACCAAAAAAAAGAATGGGGCCTGTGTGGCCCCATTTCCATTCAGTGCTTCCCGCCGCCCCTCAGAGCTTCAGGCTCTTGAGGTATTCACGGAACTCGTCGCCCACCTCCGGGTGCGCCAGCGCCAGTTCCACCGTGGCCTGCAGGAAGCCTTCCTTGCTGCCGCAGTCATAGCGGGTGCCCTTGTAGGCGTACGCGTAGACCGATTCCTTCTTCATCAGCGCCGCGATGCCGTCGGTCAGCTGGATCTCGCCGCCCGCACCCTTGGGCTGGTTGCGGATCTCGTCGAACACGCCCGGCGTGAGGATGTAGCGGCCTGCCACGCCCAGGCGCGAAGGCGCGTCTTCGGGCTTGGGCTTCTCGACCATGCGGTTGACCTTCACCAGGCCTTCTTCGATCTGATCGCCGGCCACGATGCCGTAGCGCTTGACGTGCGCGAGCGGCACTTCCTGCACCGCCAGCAGCGAGCCGCCAAGGCGCGCGAACGCGGCCGTCATCTGCGCAAGCACAGGCTCGCCGCCATCGGGGCCGACCATCAAGTCGTCGGCGAGCAGCACGGCAAAGGGCTCGTCGCCCACCAGATGCTCTGCGCACAGCACCGCATGGCCCAGGCCCAGCATGCGCGGCTGGCGCACGTACGAGCAGGTCATGTCGTCCGGCATCACCGAGCGCGCAATCTTCAGCAGCGCATCCTTGCCGCTGGCTTCGAGCTGGCTTTCGAGTTCGTAGGCGGTGTCGTAGTGATCTTCGATCGCACGCTTGTTGCGGCCGGTCACAAAAATCATGTCGCGAATGCCTGCGGCATAGGCTTCTTCGACAGCGTACTGAATCAGCGGCTTGTCGACCACCGGCAGCATTTCCTTGGGCTGTGCTTTGGTGGCGGGCAGGAAGCGCGTGCCGAAGCCTGCAACGGGGAAGACGGCCTTGCGGATGCGGGTCGAGGAAGTGGACATGGGCGGTTCAGCGTCTTTCTGCAAAGAGAGGGAAATTCCGGATGCGGGACGGCGCGAAGCCGCATCCGGAATCGTAAACGCCTTCGATGCCCTGCGTCTGTCAGCCTAGGCGTACAAGTTGGTCGCGAAGCCGCTCCAGAGTGGCCGAGAAGTCAGTCAGACGTTTACGTTCTTGCTCGATCACGGCCGGCGGCGCCTTGGCGACGAAGGCTTCGTTGCTCAATTTGCCGTGCACTTTCGCGATCTCGCCTTCGATGCGCGCGATTTCCTTGCCGATGCGAAGCTTCTCGGCGGCCTTGTCGATCTCCATGTGCAGGCACAGGCGCGCAGCACCCACCACTGCGACGGGTGCCGCCTCGGCCGCGGCTTGCCACGAAGCCTCGTCGTCGAAGACCTTCACTTCCTTGAGCTTGGCGAGGGCCTGCAGCACCGGTGCCGAGTCGCGCAGGAACGCCGCGCCTTCGGCATCGTCGGCCACCGCATAGAGCGGCAGGCGCGTGGCGGGCGACACGTTCATTTCGCCGCGCAGCGTGCGGCATGCATCGACCAGCGCCTTCAGCCGCGCCACATGCGCTTCGGCCGCTTCATCGATCTTCTCGGGTTGGCTCTTCGGATAGGCCGCGACCATGATCGACTCGCCCTCGCGGCCCGCCACCTTCGACACCTTCTGCCACAGCTCCTCCGTGATGAACGGAATCACCGGATGCGCCAGGCGAAGCAGCGTTTCGAGCGTGCGGATCAGCGTGCGGCGCGTGGCGCGTTTTTGCGATTCGTCGCCGGTCTGGATCTGCACCTTCGCGATTTCCAGGTACCAGTCGCAGAACTCGTCCCACGCGAACTGATAGATCGCGTTGGCCACGTTGTCCAGCCGGTACTCCTCGAAGCCCTTGGCCACTTCGGCCTCCACGCGCTGCAGCTGCGAGACGATCCAATAGTCCGCGCGGCTGAACTTCAGGTAGCCATGCGCCGGGCCGCCGACCTTGCACTCTTCCTTGGTGTGCTCCATGAGGCCGCAGTCCTGGCCTTCGCAGTTCATCAGCACGAAGCGCGTGGCGTTCCACAGCTTGTTGCAGAAGTTGCGATAACCCTCGCAGCGCTTCGAATCGAAGTTGATGCTTCGGCCGAGCGAGGCGAGCGAGGCGAACGTGAAGCGCAGTGCATCGGCGCCGAAGGCCGGAATGCCCTCCGGAAATTCCTTCTGCGTGTTCTTGCGCACCGCTGGCGCCGTCTCGGGCTTGCGCAAGCCTTGCGTGCGCTTGTCGAGCAGCTCGGGCAACTGGATGCCGTCGATCAGGTCGACCGGGTCCAGCACGTTGCCTTCGGACTTGCTCATCTTCTTGCCCTGTGCGTCGCGCACCAGGCCGTGGATGTACACGTCCTTGAACGGCACCTTGCCGGTGAAGTGCTTGGTCATCATGATCATCCGGGCGACCCAGAAGAAGATGATGTCGTAGCCCGTCACGAGCACTTGCGAAGGCAGGTAGAGGTCCAGGTCCTGCGTCTTTTCGGGCCAGCCGAGCGAAGAGAAGGGCACCAGCGCCGCCGAGTACCAGGTGTCGAGCACGTCCTCGTCGCGCCGCAGCGTCTTGCCGGGCGCCTTGGCCTGTGCGTCGGCCTCGTTCTCGGCCACGTACACATTGCCTTCCTCGTCGTACCAGGCCGGGATCTGGTGGCCCCACCAGAGCTGGCGCGAAATCGTCCAGTCCTGGATGTTCTCCATCCAGTGGTTGTAGGTGTTGACCCAGTTCTCGGGCACGAAGCGCACCTCGCCCGACTTCACCACGTCGATGGCCTTCTGCGCGATCGACTGGCCGTCCGCGCCCGGGCGCGTCATGGCCACGTACCACTGGTCGGTGAGCATCGGCTCGACGATGGCGCCCGAGCGCGCGCAGCGGGGCACCATCAGCTTGTGCTTCTTCACCTCGATGGGCAGGCCCAGCGCGTCCAGGTCGGCCACGATGGCCTTGCGCGCCACGAAGCGGTCCATGCCGCGGTACTTCTCGGGTGCGTTGTCGTTGATGGTCGCGTCCAGCGTGAGCACGCCGATCACTTCGAGCTTGTGGCGCTGGCCGACCGCATAGTCGTTGTAGTCGTGCGCGGGCGTGACCTTGACCACGCCGGTGCCGAAGGCCTTGTCGACGTAGTCGTCCGCAATGATCGGGATCAGCTTGTCCACCAGCGGGAGCTTCACGCGCTGGCCGATCAGGTGCCTGTAGCGCTCGTCTTCCGGGTGAACCATCACGGCCGTGTCGCCGAGCATGGTTTCGGGGCGGGTGGTGGCCACGGTCAGCGTGCCGCTGCCGTCTTCCAGCGGGTAGGCGATGTGCCAGAGCGAGCCGTCTTCTTCTTCGCTCTCGACTTCGAGGTCGCTCACCGAGGTCTTGAGCACAGGGTCCCAGTTGCCCAGGCGCTTGCCGCGGTAGATGAGGCCTTCTTCGTACAGCTTCACGAAGGTCTGCGTCACGACCGCCGAGAGGTCCTCGTCCATCGTGAAGTACTCGCGGCTCCAATCGACCGTGTCGCCCATGCGGCGCATCTGCTGGGTGATGGTGTTGCCCGATTTCTCTTTCCATTCCCACACGCGCGCCACGAAGTTCTTGCGGCCCAGGTCGTGACGGCTGACCTTCTGCTCCTGCAGCTGGCGCTCCACCACGATCTGCGTGGCGATGCCGGCGTGGTCGGTGCCCGGCAGCCAGAGCGTGTTGTCGCCCTTCATGCGGTGGTAGCGCGTGAGGCTGTCCATGATCGTCTGGTTGAACGCATGGCCCATGTGCAGCGTGCCCGTCACGTTGGGTGGCGGCAGCTGGATCGCGAACGCATCGGCGCCCTCCTTGGGCTGCTGCGTGCCGCGGAAGCCCGCCTTGGCGTAGCCGCGCTTCTCCCATTCGGGGCCCCAGTGCGCCTCGATGGCGGCGGGTTCGAACGACTTGGACAGGCTGTCCAGTCCGGGCTGGGCGGGAGGGGTGATGGATTCGCTCATTGGAATGCAGTGCGGCGCCTTCGGAGGCGCCGTGGAGGGCAGGTGGGACAGCCGGCGATTTTACTGGCGCGGCCTTCCGATACGGCTCTGAACACGGCCACGGACATGGCGGCCACTCATAATTCCGGAATGCTCTTCCTGCTTTCCCCTGCAAAGTCGCTCGATTACGACACCCCCGTCCCCCCCGAAGTCCCCGCCACCCAGCCCCATTTCGAAGCCCCGCGCGGCCCCTCGACCGAGCTGATCAAGCTGCTGCGCGAGAAATCGCCCCTTGAGATTTCCGAGCTCATGCACCTGTCGGACAAGCTCTCCGCCCTCAATGCGGCGCGCTACGAGGCCTGGTCCGCCAAAAGCACCGCCAAGAACGCCCGGCAGGCTGCCTTCGCCTTCGACGGCGATGTCTACGGCGGCCTCGATGCCCGCAGCCTCACGCCCACACAGCTCGCCTGGGCGCAGGACCATGTCTGCATCCTGAGCGGCCTCTACGGCATCCTGCGGCCGCTCGACCGCCTGCAGCCCTACCGCCTCGAAATGGGCACCCCGCTGGCCAACCGCCACGGCAAGGACCTGTATGCCTTCTGGGGCTCGCGCATCGCCGAGCACCTGAACGAGCGCCTCGCGGCCGACCGCACGCCCGTGGTCATCAACGTGGCGTCGCAGGAATACTTCAAGTCCGTCGACAAGAAGGTGCTCAAGGCCCGCGTGGTCGAGTGCGTGTTCGAGGAGTGGAAGGGCGACAGGTACAAGATCGTGAGCTTCTTCGCCAAGCGCGCCCGCGGCCTGCTGGCCCGCTGGGCCGTGCAGCACAGGGCGGCCACGCCCAAGGCGCTGGAAAAGTTCAATCTCGAGGGTTATGGTTTCGACGCAGAAGTGTCGACAGCCGAAAGGCTGGTGTTCAGGAGAAAAGTCTGATGTCGCAAGCGATCAGTCCGGAGTTGCGCGAATGGCTGGCTGCCCAGCTGGCGGCCGGTCATTCTGTGCCTGCGCTGCGTGCGTCGATGCGCGCGGCCGGCTGGCACGATTCGGCCACCGACATGGCGCTGGCCCAGCTGGAGGCCGGGTTCCCCGATGTCGAGGCGGCGCTGGCGCCGGCGCGCACCGAGATGCCCGGGCCCGACCTCGATGGCGCGCCGCTCTACATCGACGCCGGCGACCGCCAGGTGCAGGTGCTGCAGACGATGCGGCACCCGCGCGTCATCGTCTTCGGCAACCTGCTGTCGGCCGAGGAATGCGAGGGGCTGATCGCCGCGGCGCGCGTGCGGCTCGCGCGCTCGCTCACCGTCGAGACGCGCACCGGCGGCGAGGTGCTCAACGTTGATCGCACCAGCGACGGCATGTTCTTCGAGCGCGGCGAGAACGAGATCGTCGCGCGCCTCGAACAGCGCCTGGCCATGCTGCTGCGCTGGCCGCTGGAATACGGCGAGGGCCTGCAGATCCTGCGCTACGCGCCAGGCGCGCAGTACCGCCCGCACTACGACTACTTCGATCCCCACGAGCCCGGCACGCCCACCATCCTCAAGCGCGGCGGCCAGCGCGTGGCCACGCTCGTGATGTACCTGCAGGAGCCCGAGCAGGGCGGCGCCACCACCTTCCCCGACGTGGGGTTCGAAGTCGCGCCCGTGCGCGGCACCGGCGTCTTCTTCAGCTACGACCGGCCCGACCCCGTCACCCGCACGCTGCACGGCGGCGCGCCGGTGCTCGCGGGCGAGAAATGGGTCGCCACCAAATGGCTGCGCGAGCGCGAATTCAAGTAACGACAGGGAACCGATGAAAGTCACCGCCAACGGGCTGCAGATCGAAGTCGACGACACCGGAGGCGAAGGGCGCCCGGTCATCCTGCTCATCATGGGCCTCGGCATGCAGCTGGTTGCATGGCCGACCGCCTTCGTGCAGCAGCTGGTCGACGCGGGCTTTCGCGTGGTGCGCCACGACAACCGAGACATCGGCCTGAGCCAGGGCTTCGACCACACGGGCGCGGGCAACATCGTGTGGGAAACCATCCGCCACCGGCTGGGCCTGAAGGTGCGCTCGGCATACACGCTGCAGGACATGGCGCACGATTCCGTCGGCGTGCTCGATGCATTGGGCATCGCGAAGGCACACATCGTCGGCGCCTCGATGGGCGGCATGATCGCGCAGCGTCTGGCGGCCACGGCGCCGGAGCGTGCCGCCAGCCTGGTGAGCATCATGAGTTCGAGCGGCGCGCGCGGCCTGCCCGGCCCGCGCCGCGAAGTGGGCGCCATGCTCATGCGCAGGCCCCTGGGCAAGGGCGAGGCCGAACTCGTGGCGCACAGCATCAAGCTGCTGCGGCTGATCCAGAGCCCGGCCTATCCGCAGACCGACGCGGAGCTTGCCGAGCGCCTGACCTTCAGCATGCGCCGTTCGTACCACCCGGCCGGGCTGATGCGACAGATGCTCGCCATCGGCGCCGACGACGACCGCCCCCAGCTGCTGGCGCGCATCCAGTGCCCGACGCTGGTGCTGCACGGCGAAGCCGATGCGCTCGTGCCCATCGCCTGCGGCCAGGATTCGGCGCAACGCATTCCGGGCTCGACCTTCATTTCGGTGCCCGGCATGGGCCACGACCTGCCGCCCCAGGTCTGCACCATCCTCGCCAACCACATCGCCCCGTTCGCCCATGCCGCGGACGCCAAGGACAAGACCCCATGAGCCTCGACAACCACCCCGACAACCCCCCCGACGACCCCAATACCCCCGAGCAATCGCAACTGGGCCGCGCCTCGGCCTATGCCGACAGGTACGACCCGTCGCTGCTCTTCCCCATCGCCCGCGCCACGCAGCGCGAAGCCATGGGCATCAAGACCGGTGCGCTGCCCTTCTTCGGCGCCGACCTGTGGACCGCCTTCGAAGTGAGCTGGCTCAACCCGCGCGGCAAGCCGCAACTGGCCATCGCGCACTTCACCATTCCTTGCGAAACGCCCAACATCATCGAGAGCAAGTCGTTCAAGCTGTACCTCAACAGCTTCAACAACAGCACCTTCGCGAGCATCGACGCGGTGCGCGAACATCTGCGCGCCGACCTGGCCGAAGCCGCCTGGCGCGGCAGCGACCAGTCCGCCGGCATCGGCGTGAAGCTGCTCACGCCCGACCTGTTCGACCGCGAGCCGGTGCACGAGATCGACGGCCTCGACCTGGACCGGCTGGACATCGAGTGCACGCACTACCAGCCCGCGCCCGAACTGCTGAGCAGCGACACCACGCAGGTGCACGTGAACGAAACCCTCACCAGCCGCCTCTTGAAAAGCAACTGCCTCGTGACCGGCCAGCCCGACTGGGGCAGCGTGCAGATCCGCTACAGCGGCCCGCCCATCGACCAGGCCGGGCTGCTCGCGTACATCGTGAGCTTTCGCAACCACAACGAGTTTCACGAGCCCTGCGCGGAGCGGATGTTCACGGACATCTGGAGCCGCTGCAAGCCGACCAAGCTGGCGGTGTATGCGCGCTACACGCGGCGCGGTGGGCTGGACATCAATCCGTTTCGCACCAGCTGGCCGCAGGCACTGCCGGCGAACATTCGCACGGCGCGGCAATAGAGGCGGGCAGTGTGGGCATTGCGCGGATCGAACAAAAGCTTCTGATCGTCAGCGAGACGGTCGGTGTGTCGAGCTATGACTTCAACTTTGAGTTGAACTTTGCATGCGACCACCCATACAGACTGGATGCTGAAGAGCGATGTGTTCTTCGAGTCGGTCCACTCGACGGCTACGACGCGATATTCGCTGAGAAGCTCGACATGGGGTTGCGGCTTGTCAACGCGCCGGAAGACCATCTTCTCGCCAGCGAACTGGAGCGGTGGTACCCCCTGATCCAAGAGCTGACACCCAGAACCGTTGTTTATGAAACGCTGCCCGATGCTGCCGAGATTGAAGCGATGTTCGAGTGGCCAGTCTTCCTGAAAGGCTCGCGGCAAACCAGCAAGCACAACCCCGAGCTCGCCATCATTAAAAGCCGTGCGCATTACGAGATGGCCGCCGAGAAGTATCGGGAGGATGAAATCCTTCACTGGCAGAAGCCAGTGGTCAGAGAGTTTGTTCCGCTGATGCCGATTGCCGGGCATGTTCCGGGCAAGGTCCCGCCCTCGGCGGAATACAGGTCGTTCTGGTGGAACGGAGCCTGCGTTGGCTGGGGGCGCTACTGGTATCAGGTGGCTCCATACGAAATTGCGGATGTGCAGATTGGTCTGGCTCTGGCGCAAGAGGTTGCCTCGCGCCTGAACGTACCTTTCTTGGTGGTGGACTTTGCCAAAGCGTTGGACGGACGCTGGATCGTCATCGAATGCAACGACGCACAGGAATCGGGCTACGCTGGCGTTAACCCGCTTCTGCTCTGGAGAAATATCCTTGAGGGCGAGGCGCGCTGACCCGAAGTCCCCCTTCGGAATTCAGAAACCTGCTCCCCGCCCCCTGTGGCATTCTGGATCGACCCCGCGAACCCGCGGGCGAACGAACCTCCGGAGCAGAGACAAACATGGTTGAAGGAAAAGTGATCGTCGTCACCGGCGCGGGCGGTGGCATCGGGCGCGACATCGCGCTGGCCATGGCGAAGAACGGCGCGAAGGTGGTGGTCAACGACATCGGCGCCGCGCTCGACGGCGAAGGCGGAAGCGCCGGCCCTGCGCAGCAGGTGGTGGATGAAATCCGCGCCGGGGGCAACGAGGCCGTGCCCAGCACCGACAGCGTGGCCGATGCCGCGAGCGCCGCGCGCATCGTCGAGTGCGCCGTGGAGAGCTTCGGCCGCATCGACGCGGTGATCAACAACGCCGGCATCCTGCGCGACCGCTTCTTTCACAAGATGTCGGTGGACGAGTGGGACGCGGTGCTCAAGGTGCATCTCTACGGCGCCTACTACGTGAGCCGCGCGGCCGCCACGCATTTCAAGGAACAGAATTCGGGAGCGATGGTGCACATGACCTCCACCTCGGGGCTCATCGGCAACTTCGGGCAGGCCAACTATGCGGCGGCCAAGCTGGGCATCGTGGCGCTGTCGAAGTCGATCGCGCTGGACATGCTCAAGTTCAACGTGCGCTCCAACTGCATCGCGCCCTTTGCGTGGAGCCGCATGATCGGCGCGATTCCGACCGACACCGAAGAGCAGCGCGTGCGGGTCGACAAGATCAAGCAGATGACGCCGGCCAAGGTGGCGCCGCTCGCGGTGTACCTGGCGAGCGACGCGGCGAGCGCGGTCAACGGACAGATTTTTTCGGTGCGCAACAACGAGATATCGCTCATCAGCCAGCCGCGGCCGGAGCGCTCGGTCCATCGGTCGGAGGGCTGGACGCCGCAGAGCATCGCCGAGCACGCGATGCCGGCGATGCGCGCCAGCTTCTACCCGCTGGACCGGTCGGCGGACGTGTTCAGCTGGGACCCAGTCTGAGGCCAGAACCGCGGAAGGGCACGCACGGCGCCATTCGCTGGACAATGCGCGTTCCTCCCGCTTCCTGCTTGCCTGCCCGGTGAACCTGCATTTCGACCTGTTCGACCTGAAACTGTTCGTCTACGTGGCGGACGCACGCAGCCTCACGCGCGGCGCGGAGAAGGCCTGCATATCTCTGGCGGCAGCCTCCACGCGCATCAAGCAGATGGAAGAGGCCGTGGGCGGCAAGCTGCTGCACCGCAGTGCGCAGGGCGTGACGCTCACCGCCGCGGGAACGGCGGTGCTGTATCACGCCAAGCGCGTGATGCAGCAGATGGAGCACCTGCGCTGCGACATGCAGGACTTCGGCAAGGGCATCAAGGGGCATGTGCGGGTGTTCGCCAACACCACCTCGATCACCGAATACCTGCCGCAGAAGCTCGCGGGCTTTCTCACGCAGCACCCTGCAGTGCAGGTGGACCTGCGCGAATACCTGAGCGAGGAAATCGTGCGCGCAGTGGCCGATGGCGAGGCCGACATCGGCATCCTCGCAGGCGACGTGCACACGGGCGATTTCGATGCGCGCGCGTTCGGCAGCAACCAACTGGTGCTTGTGGTGCCGAAGACGCATCACCTGGCGGGCGCGCCTTCCGTGGCCTTTGCCGACACGCTCGATGAACAGCATGTGGGGTTGCACCATGGCAGCGCCATCCATCGGTTTTTGCAACGCCGCGCGGAGCTGGCGGGGCGGGGTTTCAATCCTCGCATCCAGGTCAGCAGCTTCGAGGCCATCTGCCTGATGATCGAAGCGGGCGTGGGGGTCGGCGTGTTGCCGGCGTCTTCGGCGCAGCGGCTGTCGATGGCGATGCGGATCTCCACTGTTGCGCTCAGCGATGCGTGGGCGGAGCGGGAGCTCAAGCTCATTGCTCGCAACCGCGAGCAGTTGCCGGCTTCTGCGCGCGAGCTGTTCGATCATCTTGTCGCGCTCTAGCTCTGCCCGGGAGCGGAAGCCGCCCGGTCTGCGGTGCGGCGCAGCCGACCCCACTGCGCCGGCCCTTCGGGCTTCCCTGCGGTGCTCGCGTTTCGCGGGGTCTCGCCGAACTCGCTGCGCTCAAACAGCGGCGAGCCCTGATCCGCGAAACGCTGCGCTCCTCGGCGGCGCAGAGGGGCCGGCTGCGCCGCACCGCAGACCGGGCTTGTTTGGGTTTTAAGGCTGTCGTCAGGGGAGCCAGCGGCCCACTTGGGTTGTGGTGGCGAGTTGCCAGATGCGTTGGCACATGGCGTTGGCTTCTTCTGTGGTGGCGCCTTCGCCGTAGTGCGCGAGGCGCTGCATCTTGTCCTCGATTTCCGCGCGGCTCAGGGTGTTGCCCGGGTCGCCCTTGGGCTCGTCGACGCGGCCCTGCAGCGTGCGGCCATCGGCGGTTGCTACGCTGACCTTGCCGATCCATCGGGCGGGGTAGGCAGTGTCGACTTCGGTGTCGAGTTGCATCGTCACCTTGTCGCGAAAACCCGCCACTTCCGGCGCAAGAAAGTCGCGGTCGAATTCGCCAAGGCCTGCGCGGCCGTGCACCGCGATCAGGCCGAGCACCGTGCCCATCGAGAACTTGCCTTGATGGACTGTCGCTGGCACCGTCACGCGGCCCAGCACGTCGATGGCGCCTTGGTGCACATGCGTGGTCACGCGGGCGATGTCGCTGTGCTTGAGCTTGTTCTTCGTCATCACATCCAGCAACGCGTCGGCGGCGGGGTGGGTGTGGCGGCACGAGGCGTGGTACTTGAAGGAGGTTTCGGCGAGCGCCCAGCGCGTGCCCAGGCCATCGGTGAGCTTTGCGGGATCGGCATCGCTCGACATGCCTGCCCCCAGGCCCTGTGCACCTTCGAGGACCTTGGCGGCGCCAGTGAACCCGTCCTGCGCGAGGTAAGCCGACAGCAAGCCGCTCGCCGCCGCATGCGCGCAATGCAGCTGCTTGGAATCGGCCGCATCGCGCAGGAACTCCCACACGCCGGCCGACTGCGTGCCGGCCGAGCCGAAGGCGTGCAGCATCTGCTGCGGCGTGAGGTCGAGCAGGCGCCCCACAGCGGCTGCGGCGGCGATCGTGCCTGCCGTCGCCGTGGTGTGAAAGATCTTGTAGTGCGAACGCCCCAGGAACTCGCCGACGCGGATGCCGACCTCGTAGCCCGCCACCACGGCGGTCAGCAGTTGCGCGCCGCTCGCGCCGATGCTCTGCGCCACCGCGAGTGCGGGTGCGATGACCACGGCTGCCGGATGGAACACCGAGCCGTTGTGCACATCGTCCTGTTCCACGAAGTGCGAAGCGGCCGCGTTGACGAGCGCGGCGAACAGCGGCGAGCTGGTGCGGCGCGAGGTCAGTACTTCGCTGGGGCCGTCTGCCGGTCCCATCAGCTGCGCGAAGCGCTCGATGCTGCGTATCGGTCGCGCGGTGCGCGCCGCGAGCACCGAGCCGAGCCAGTCGAGCATCAGGTCTTCGGTGCGGCGCAGCACGGGGGCGGGGATGTCCGCGAATTGCAGCTCGGCGGCGAAGGTGGCGAGCACCTGGCTGGGGTGGTCGACGGCGATGAGGGAAGTCATGAAGGATCCTTTCGGGGAACACCGAGGAACCGGCTTTGCCGGGCCTCCGGTGTTGCCCCCGGTAGGGGGTTGGAGAAGCGACACGTAGTGCGCGAAGCCTGGGGGCGAGTCAAAAAGATCGGGGCAGACCGAGCATGTGTTCGGCCACATAGCTGAGGATGAGATTCGTCGAGATCGGCGCGACCTGGTAGAGCCTGGTCTCGCGGAACTTGCGTTCGATGTCGTATTCGCACGCGAAGCCGAACCCGCCGTGGAATTGCAGGCAGGCGTTGGCCGCCTCCCAGCTCGCCTTGGCCGCCAGGTACTTGGCCATGTTGGCCTGCGCGCCGCAGGGCTGGTGCGCATCGAACAGGCGACAGGCTTCATAGCGCATGAGGTTGGCCGCCTCGATCTCGATGAAGGCCTCGGCAATCGGAAACTGCACGCCCTGGTTCTGGCCGATGGGCCGGCCGAAGACCACACGCTCCTTGGTGTACGCCGTCACCTTGTCGATGAACCAGTAGCCGTCGCCGATGCACTCGGCCGCGATCAGCGTGCGTTCGGCGTTGAGGCCGTCCAGGATGTACTTGAAGCCCTGGCCCTCCACGCCGATCAGGTTCTCTGCAGGAATCTCGAGGTTCTCGAAGAACAGTTCGTTGGTCTCGTGATTGACCATGTTGAGGATCGGCCGCACCGTCATCCCCTTGCCGATGGCCTCGCGCAGGTCGACGATGAAGATCGACATGCCTTCCGATTTCTTCTTCACATCCGCGAGCGGCGTGGTGCGCGCCAGAAGAATCATCAGGTCCGAGTGCTGGATGCGCGAGATCCACACCTTCTGGCCGTTGATGACGTAGCGATCGCCCTTCTTCACCGCGATGGTCTTGATCTTGGTGGTGTCGGTGCCGGTGCTGGGCTCGGTCACGCCCATCGATTGCAGGCGCAGCTCGCCACTCGCGATGCGCGGCAGGTAGTTGCGCTTCTGGGCCTCGCTGCCGTGGCGCAGCAAGGTGCCCATGTTGTACATCTGGCCGTGGCAGGCACCCGAGTTGCCGCCGCAGCGGTTGATCTCTTCCATGATCACCGAGGCCTCGGTGAGGCCCAGCCCCGAGCCGCCGTATTCCTGCGGAATCAGCGCAGCCATCCAGCCGGCCTTGGTGAGTGCATCCACGAATTCGGCGGGGTAGCCGCGGGCCTCGTCGATCTTGCGGAAGTATTCGTTGGGAAACTGCGCGCACAGGTCGCGCACGGCGTCGCGGATGTCGGGGAAGCTGGGTTCGCTGTCGTGGTTGTTCATGCCAGGGTGTGCTCGAAAAAGTAGTCCGCTCTCGCTGAGAAAAAATCCGTTCACGCTGAGCTTGTCGAAGCGCCGCGCGAGGCTTCGACAGGCTCAGCCCGAACGGTTTTGGGGCTCATGTCAGTCTTGGCGTGGCCCGCCGGCTTCCTTTTCCACCCGCTGCCAGATCTCGATGGCCATCGGGTCGTCGATCTCCTCCAGGATGTGGCCCACCAGGCCGATGGCGCGCGCCATCACGCCGATGCCGCGAATGATCTTCCACGGAAAACCGAACTCGGCGGCAATCGCGCCGATGGCGCCGGTGGCGTTGATCGGCAGCGACTTGCCCGAGACGCGCTCGGCTTCTTCCTGCACCGCCTGCATCAGCGCGACATAGTGGGTGGAGAGGCCGTTCTCCGCCGCGATCTGGAACAGGCGCGGCGTGCGCGGATCGATGGGCTTGTGCAGCGGATGGCCCAGGCCCGGCACGATCTGCTTGCGCGCGCGGTGGTCGGCCACGATGTCCTTCGCCATGTCGGCGAGCGGGCGCGCGGGCTTCTCGCCGAAGGGGATCGCTTCGTACAGCATCTTCGCCGCGCCTTCGGTGCTGCCGACGAACACGGTGCCCAGACCGCACAGGCCCGCCGCCACCGCGGCCTGTAGCGCCTCGGGTGCGCCTGCGTAAGTGAGGCGTGCCGCCAGCGCGCTCGGCGTCACGCCATGTTCGACCAGCGTGACGACGATGGCGTTGAAGGTTACCGACTCCTGCGGCGTCGGGATGCGCCCCGTGAGCTCCAGAAAGGCCATGTCGCCGAGGTTCAGGTGGCCGAGGATTTCGGAGGGCAGGTCGCGCCCGCGCACGGTGATCCTGTCGGGCGTGCTGTGGCCCAGTTCGGTGTGCAGGGATTTCTTGATCTTGGTGGTCATGCGCCGAATCTAGTCCCGTCCCGCGCGAGGTGGCTCCGTGATTGCGAAACCCTCCCTTCGGCAAATGCAAATGCCGCCCGGCGGGGTCTTCTGCCACGCTGCGGCCATGGACATCGAATCACTCTCGGCAATGCGCGAAGCGGCGCTCGACTACTTCGTGCGAAGCCGCGCCACCCAACGACGGCGCGCGCTGACGGAGGAGCCCGACGCGGGCGAAGCACAAGGCTGGAGCGCGCTCGCGGAACTGGGCTGGACGGGCATGCTGGCACCCGAAGCCGCTGGCGGCCTTGGGATGGAGCTCGACGGCGCGGCAGAAATCCTGCGCGCAGCCGGCGAGCATGCGGCGCCCGAACCGCTGCTGGCCGTGGCCGGCCTCAGCGCGTTGTTGCTGGCGCGGCTGGACACGCCGGCGGCCCGTGCCCTGCTCGCCGAACTGGTCGCGGGCCGCAGCCTGCCCGCGCTGGCCTGGCAGGAGAGCGCGGGTGATTTGAGCGCGGTGCCGCTGGCTTGCGGCTGCGAAGCGCGCGTCGGCGGTGCAGGCGGCGGGTATGCAAGCGGCGGGCATGCAAGCGGCGTGCTGCTGCAAGGCGAAAAGCTCATGGTGCTGCCCGGTGCCGCCGCCAGCGGCTGGCTGGTGTCCGCGCGCGGCGCCGGCGAGGCTGTGCTGCTGTGGGTGCCGCGCGGCACCGAAGGCGTCACCGAAACGCTGATGCCGCTGGTCGATGGCGGGCAGGCGGCCAGCCTGCGCTTCGAGCAGGTCGCGCTGCCGCCCGAGGCGGTGCTGGCCGAGGGGCCCGCCGCGCAGGACGCATTGCGCCATGCGCTCGCGGCCGGGCAGATCCTGCAGGCCGCGGAGCTGCTGGGCGCAGGGCAGGCAATGCTCGCGCAGACGCTGGCTTACTTGCGCACCCGCTCGCAGTTCGGCAAGCCCATCGGCAGCTTCCAGGCCTTGCAGCACCGCTGCGTCGACATGTTCATCCATCTCGAAGTCGCGCAGGCCACGCTCGGCGAGGTGCTGGCGCTGGCCGCGCAAGGGTTGCCTGCGGAGCGGCTGGAGGCCGAGGCGAGCCGTGTCAATGCGCGCTGCACGGCGGCCGCGTTGCAGGCCTCGCGCACATCCGTGCAACTGCACGGCGCCATTGGCTACACGCAGGAGTGCGACCTGAGCCTCTACTACAAGCGCGTGCTGTGCCTCTCCGCATGGCTGGGCAACGTCACCGCGCACCAGCAACGGCATGCCGCGCTCACCGGCGAAGCCGAGGCCGCCGCGAGCACCACCGCATGGACCGCTGAATTCCCGCGCATTGCCGACTGGGCCGCCATGCCCGAGGCCGAGTTCCGCCGCATGGTGCGCGGCTTTTTGCAGCAGCGCTATCCGCAGGCATTGCGCTACCTGTCGCACCGCGCGCGATGGCGCGAGATCCGCGACTGGTACCTCACGCTGTCCGCCCAGGGCTGGATCGCCCCGGCCTGGCCGCAGGCACACGGCGGCATGGGGCTGCCGGCCGACAAGCTCATCGCGTGGATCGAAGAGCTGGAGCAATACGGCGTGGCGCGCGCGCCCGACCAGGGCATCGTGATGATCGGGCCGCTGCTCATCCAGCACGGTACGCCCGAGCACCAGCAGCGCTTTCTGCCGCGCATCCTGAGCGGCGAGCACGTGTGGTGCCAGGGCTATTCGGAGCCCAATGCCGGCTCCGACCTCGCGGGCCTGCGCACCGAGGCCGTTGCCGGGCGCGATGCCGAGGGCGAGCACTTCATCGTCAACGGCCAGAAGATCTGGACCACGCTCGCGCAGGATGCCAACCACATCTTCATGCTCGTGCGCACCGACAAGGAAGCACGCAAGCAGGAAGGCATCAGCTTTCTTCTGTGCGACCTGCGCACGCCGGGCGTCACGGTGCGGCCTATCCACACGCTCGCGGGCGAGCCGGAGTTCTGCGAAGTGTTCTTCGACAACGTGCGCGTGCCGGCCGAAAACCTCGTGGGCAAGCTGCATGGCGGCTGGACCATTGCCAAGGCCCTGCTGGGCTTCGAGCGCATCTTTCTGGGCAGCCCCAAGCAGTCGCAGTACGCGCTGGGCCAGCTCGCGCGGCTGGCGCAGGCACGGCGCCTGTTCGCCGACCCCGTGTTCGCGCAGCGCTACGCGGTACTCCGGCTCGACGTGGCCGACCTGACCGCCGCCTACACCCGTTTTGCCGACATCGTGCGCGCCGGCAAGCCGCTGCCCGCGTCGGTCTCGCTGCTGAAGATCTGGGCCAGCGAGACCTACCACCGCATCGGCGCGCTGCTGGTCGAGGCCGGCGAAGAGCAGGGCGCCATCGCCGGCGACCAGGTGCTCGACGGGCAAAGCTTCAACGTGCTGTCGCCGCTCATCGGTTCCACGGCCGCAATGATCTACGGCGGCACCAACGAGATACAGCGCAACATCCTCGCGCGGCAGGTCCTAGATCTGCCGGTATGAGGCGCCGAAGAAATAAACAACAGGAGACAACGCCATGGAATCCCTCGACCTCACCCGGCGCCACGCCGTTGCCGCGCTGGCGGGCAGCGCATTGCTGTCCATGCTGCCCTCGCGCGCGTTCGCGCAGCAGCCGCTGCCATCGCTCATCAAGCTCGTGGTCGGCTACTCCGCCGGCGGGCCGGTCGATGGCGCGGCGCGGCTGTTGGCTCCCGCGCTGAGCCAGGAACTGGGCACGCAAGTCATCGTGGACAACCGCCCCGGCGCGAGCGGCTCGCTCGGCGGCGATGCGGTCGCCAAGGCCTCGCCCGACGGCGCCATGCTCTTCTTCGGCGCGAGCCCGACCATCACCATCAACCCGAACGTGCAGCGCAAGATGGCCTTCGACCCGATGAAGGACCTGACGCCCATCGCGCCGCTGGTGGACTACACCAACGTGCTGGTCATCAACAACGATGTGCCGGTGCACAGCGTGGCCGAACTGCTGGCCTACGCCAGGACGCGGCCGGGCAAGGTGTTCTACGGGTCGGCCGGCGTGGGCGCCTCCAACCACCTGAGCGGCGCGCTGCTGGAGAAGATGACGGGCGTGCAGCTGACCCATGTGCCCTACAAGGGCAGCGCCCCGGCGCTGGCCGACGTGATGGGCGGCACGGTCACCATGATGTTCGACATCATCGCCACCTCCAAACCCTTCATCCAGACGGGCAAGGTGCGCGCGCTGGCCGTGACCTCGCGCCAGCGCAACCGCATGCTTCCCGAGGTGCCGACGATGATCGAATCGGGGGTGCCGGGCTACGACGTGGGCGGCTGGTTCGGCCTGTACGGCCCGGCGCGCATGGACCCGGCGCTGGTCGCGCGCATCAACGCCGCGGCGCAAAAGATGCTGGCGCGCGAAGACATCGCCAACCGGCTGCGCGAGCAGGGCTACGACGTGTGGCCGGGCGGCGCCGATCTGCTCGCGGCCAAGGGCCAGTCGGACCGCAAGCTCTGGGCGACCGCGTCCAAGGGCATCGAGGCGGAATAGCCGATGCGCCGCATCCACAGCCTGCTGGAAGAGCGCGCCGTTCGCACGCCGGAGAAGGTCTTTCTTTTCGAGCCTGGGGGCACCACGAGCTACGCGGCGCTGCAGGGGTTGGTCGACGTCGCGGTGCAAGACCTGCTGGCCGCCGGCGTGCGGCCCACGGACCGCGTGGTGCTGGTGGCCGAGAACTGCGCCGCGCACATCGCGCTGCTGATGGCCTGCAGCCGCGTCGGTGCGTGGTCGTGCGGCGTCAACGCGCGCATGTCGCCGGGCGAGATCGCGGCCATCGCCGAGCGGGCGGATGCGCGCCTGTGCTGCTTCACCACCGCATCCTCGGAGGCTGCGCGGCAGCATGCGGCACGCGCCGAGGCCACGCCGGCCGCGTTGCCGGGCGTGATGTATTCCGCCACGCGCGCCCAGGCGCAAACGCAGCCCGATGCCGCGCTGGCCGACACGGCCGCGATCATCTTCACCTCGGGCACGTCGGGCACGCCCAAGGGCGTGATGGTGTCGCACCGCGGCCTGCTGCATTTCGGGCGCGTGTCGGCGTCGGTGCGGGCGCTGAACGAGCGCGACCGCGCCTATGCCTTCCTGCCGATGACGCACATCTTCGGCATCGGCACGGTGCTGATGGCCGCGCTCACCGGCGGTGCATCGCTGGTGCTGCGCGCCAGCTTCTCGCCGGCCGACGTGCTGCATGCGCTGGCGCACGAGGAGGTGTCGAACCTGCTGGGCCCGCCGACGATGTATGCGCGGCTGCTCGCGCACATCGATGCCGAGGGCGTGGCGCCGCGCTTTCCTCAACTGCGCTATGTGTACACCGGCTCAGCGCCGCTGGACCTCGCGCTGAAGCAGCGCGTGGAGCGCCTGTTCGGCCAGCCGCTGCACTACGGCTACGGCCTGTCGGAGTACGCGGGCTCGGTGTTTCTCACGCGCGTCGAGGCGCCGCGCCAGGACACCGCGGCCGGCCATGCGGTCGAGGGGGGCGAGGCCCGCATCGTGACCGCCGACGGGCAGGATGCGCCGCAAGGCGACACCGGCGAGATCTGGCTGCGCGGCCCCGGTCTCATGCTGGGCTACTTCCGAGATGCGGACGCCACGTCCCAGGTCATGCGCCCCGGCGGCTGGTATGCCACGGGCGACCTCGGGCGCTTCGGTGCCGACGGCGCGCTGTTCGTGGTGGGGCGGCTCAAGGAAATGATCATCCGCTCGGGCTTCAACGTCTACCCCGCGGAGATCGAGGCGGTGATCGGGCGCTTTGCCGGCGTGCACCTGTGCGCGGTGGTCGGCGTGCCCGAGGCCGACGGCAACGAGCAGATCGTCGCCTTCGTCGAGATGAAGCCCGGTGCGGCGCTCGACGAAGCTGCGTTGCGCGCGCAACTGGTCGAGCACCTCTCGCCCTACAAGCGCCCGGCCCGCATCGAGGTGATCGACGCCATGCCGACCACCGCCAACGGCAAGCTGCTCAAGCGTGAACTGCGGGCGCGCGCCCTGCAGCCCTGAAACGCGGCCAGTGCCGCAGCACTCGGATTTTTCCTGCATGGAAGTGCGATGCTGTCCTCCAGTGCGGCACCACTTGCCGCCGCATGGTCAGGGCCTTCAACAAGGAAGCTACACCATGGCCGATGACCTGAGCAAGCGCGGACCGCAGGATGCGGCTCGCATCAATGTGAATGAAGCCCACGAGGTCCGTTACTGGACCCAGACGCTGGGCGTTACCGAAGCGCAGCTGCGTTCGGCTGTGGCTGCCGCCGGCGTGGAAACCAAGGACATACGGGTCTACCTCGGCAAGCCATGAACGCGGGACAACGCGCACGGCGCTTCAGTAGGCACGCTCCTACATCCCGGACAGAGGGCCGGCACGATACTTGGTGCCTCCCCCGCTTCGAGGAATTGCCCAGTGACCGTGTCTCCAGTCGCCACTTGCCGCGCCGATCGTGCGCCTATCCCGGCGGCCGCCCCATGAAGTCCTCCCCCGGAGCGCGCAGCTGGATCGCCGCCGGCGTGCGCCATGAGTTGCTCACACGAGCCTTGCCGGCGCTTCGGCACGACATGGCGGCGCCCGTCTCTGTGATCCGCATGGCGCTGCTGATGCTCAAGCGCCAGGTGGGCGCGGCCGCCATCGATGGCGCTGCCTGCGCGGAGCGGGTGGCGCTGATCGACAACCAGGTGTCCGAACTGGTGGCTGCCATCCGGTCGCTGCGCGACTGGGAGCTTGCGACCACCGATGACGGGATCACCCGCAGCGCCCTGGTGGCGCAGTGCGTGAGCCTGATGCGTGCCGCCTTCGACCTGCACGGCGTGACGCTCGATGCCGAGGCCTTTCCGGAACCGAAGGATGACGAGCCCCGTTGGCCCGCAGGCGCGGCGCTTCGCTACCTGTTTCTCGGTGCCCTCGGTTACCTGCACGACGGCGTGGACGAGGCCGGCACCATCCGCGTCGAGCCGCTGGGCGCCGACGGCTTGAAGCTCAGCGCCGTGCTGCGCGACACCGCCAGCACGAACCCGGTGCTCGATGCGCACCGCGCACCGCGCGCGCTCGCCATCGATGCGATCGCGCTTCAGAACCTTGCCGAGGACATGGGCTACACGGTGGCGCTGGAAGGCGACAGCGTGCGCTTCAAGCTCGCGACCGGCTGAGGCCGGCGGCTCTTGTCGGGCCTGGCCGATTTGCCTGACTTGCCCGACGTGGCCGCCGTGCCCGACTTCGCGGCACGCTGCCCCGAAGCCAGACCCCTCCTGTGCGTGCGCAGGAATGCCAGCAGCCTGCGCTCCGACGCATAGAGCCCGCGCGAAGGCCGGGTCGGAATGCGGGCCATCTTCTCGAACACGGCAGCGGCATCCTCGTCGTTCGCGAGCGCACTGCCCAGCGACAGCACCGCAGGGTGCACATAAGCCTTCTTGCAGACCGCCGGCGTGTTGCCCAGCTGCCTGGCGACGGCGGTGATGATGTCCTTGGCGCTGTAGCGGCTGCCGTCCACGCCGCCGCGGCCCGGCTCGCAGGCCAGGCGCGTCAGCTCCAGCGCCTGCACCGTGCCATGCCAGGTGCGGAAATCCTTGGCGGTAAAGCGCTCGCCCTGGGCGGCTTCGGCGATGTAGTCGTTGACGTCGGTGGACGAGACGCCGTGCAATGCGCCTTCTTCGTCGGCGTACTGAAAGAGCGCCTGTCCCGGCAGCTGCTGGCACTGGCGCACCACCTTGGCCACGCGCGGGTCGTCCAGCCGCGCCTCGTGCATCACGCCGCTCTTGCCCTTGAATCGCAACTGCAGCGCCGCGCCCTGCACGGCCACATGGCGGTTGCGCAGCGTGGTGAGCCCGTACGAGCCGTTGCTGCTGGCGTACTCCTCGTTGCCGATGCGCAGCAGCGTGGTGTCGAGCAGCCGCACCAGCGCCGCCAGCACCTGGCCGCGGCCGGGGGCCTTGCGGCCCTTGTCAGGTTGCAGGTCGCGCTGCACACGGGTGCGGATGCGGGGCAGCGCGAGCGCAAAGGCTTCCATGCGCTCGAACTTGGTCTCGTCCTTCATCGAGCGCCAGTCGGCGTGGTAGCGGTATTGCTTTCGGCCGCGTGCATCGACGCCGGTGGCCTGCAGGTGGCCATTGGGCAGGGGGCAGATCCACACCTGCGTGTAGGCCGGCGGAATCGCCAGCATGCGGATGCGCGAGATCTCGTCGACATCGCGCAGCCACCGGCCCTTGGCATCGCGATAGCGAAAACGCTCGCCGTGCTTCAGGCGGGCGATGCCGGGCATGTCGGGGTTGACGTAGACCAGGCCGTTGGCGATGGGCGTCGGCTTGGAGGGCACCTTGACGGGCGGCTTGACGGGCGGCGTGACGAGAGGCGCAGTCGAGGAAGTCGAGCGAGAGGAAGAGGCCGGCATGGTGTTTGCGTCTGGAGATGCATCCGCTTTTGCCAGCGCCGACAATGGCGCGGTGTAGGACGCCGCAAGCTGTTGGTGCCTTCCTTCCTCCTGTTCCGGGCCAGATCATGTTCACTCGTTTTTCCTCCTCCTTTTTTTCTTTGTCGTCGGTCGCCATTCGCTGGCCGGCGCTGTGCGGCGTCGCATTGCTCGCCACGGCCTGCGCCTCCCATGCGCCCGTGCCTGAAGCGCGCACCGCCCCGGCGGCCGCGCCCGTCAAGGTCAAGGTGTTCGTCGCCGCCATGTTCGAGATCGGCCAGAACACCGGCGACCGCGCCGGCGAGTTCCAGCACTGGTACGAGCGCTACTGGAAGGGCGCGAAGCCCATGGCCGTGCCCGGTGCGCTGCAACCCGTGTACTGCAACGCCGACGGCGTGTGCGGCGCGGTGCTCGGCATGGGCAAGGTCAACTCGTCATCGTCGATGCAGGCCATCCTGCTGAACCCGCAGCTCGATTTTTCGCAGGCCTACTACGTGATTTCCGGCGTGGCCGGCACACCGCCTTCGCGCGGCACCATTGGCGAGGTGAGCTGGGCCACCTGGCTGGTCGACTACGACCTCGGCCACCGCTGGGCGCCTGAAGAAAACAAGCCCGGCGAGCCCACCTTCATGCCGCGCAAGGGCTACGAGGACTACCGCCGCTTCAAGCTCAACCCCGACCTGGTCGGCTGGGCCATGAAGCTCTCGGCCGACACGCCGCTGAAGGATTCGGAGTCTGCCCGCAAGTACCGCCTGCGCTACCCCGATGCTGCCGCACGCCGCGCGCCTTTCGTGGGCACCGGCACGCACATGACCGGCGACACCTTCTTCCACGGGCCGGGCATGTCGAAGCAGGCGCAGTACATCGCGAAGCTTTACGGTGCCGACGACTACGTGATCACCGAGATGGAAGCCGCCGCCATCACGCTGGTGATCAAGCGCACCCACGGCACCGACCGCGTGATGAGCCTGCGCGGTGCCGTCAACTTCGACCAGGGCAATCCGAAGGAAGCCACGCTGCAGCATCTGGACCCGGCGCCGGGCGAAACCGCTGGCGGGTTTGCCGAGACGGTGGAAAACATCGCGCTGGTCGGCACCCGCGTGGTCGATCACATCGTGAAGAACTGGCCGCAGTGGCAGGCCGGCGTACCGAAGCCGTGATCGGGTTCAGGGCTGCGCGGGCTGCAGATGCCAGGTCACGTTGAAGTCGAACGGCGTCCATCGGCTCACCGTGACGCCGGCACGCCGAAGTCCGCGCCCCGTCCAGGTGTTGCAGGTCTCGAAGAGGTGGTAGCCGCCTTCGGCTTCGTAGAAGGCATCCTGCTTGTCGTAGCGCGCGCCGGCGATGGGTGTTGCGCGGCCTGAAGGCAGGGTGGCGCGCACATGGTCCACGAGCTGCGCGTATTGCGCCTGTGAGAGCGGCAGCTTGTAGGCACCGCGGCGCATCTGCGCGCGCTGCAGGTAGGTCACATGCACCAGTGCCCGGTTGCCGCCCGACAGCGCACCGAAGGCGCGTGCGGCCGTCAGGTCGGCCCAGGTGGGCGTGTGCAGATAGAACTCGCGGTCGCCCCAGCCGATGGCGACGAATTCGGCATCGGGCGGCACCGCCTTGAAATCCGTCAGCGGAAAAAGCTGCAGCCAGTCGACCGTGGCCGACCGGATCGGGAACACGAGATCGGTGTGCACGCCGTTGCTCAGCACCCAGGCTTCGATAGCGGGTGCTTCTGCGGCGGGTTTCGCGTTCGCGGGCCAGAACATCAGCGCGCACGCCACGGCCACATACAGCCCCACCGCAGCCACCAACCCCAGCAGCGTGAATGCCATGCGCCGGAGCCAGCGTTGGAGCGTCATGTCGTCAGAAGAGCGATGCGGTGGTGAAAGCCGGCTCGGCCGCCGAAGCGCGTGCCGCGCCCGCACCGCCCGGCGCCAATGCCTCGGGGCTGCCCGCCTTGGCAAGCGCACCCACGCGCACGCCCAGGAGGCGCAGCGGGCGCTCCAGCGGCACGCGCTTGAGGCACAGGCCGCCGACCTGCCGGATCGTCTTGCCGTCGTCGGTGAAGCGGTCGATGGTCTGGTCGCGCGTGGCGATCCTGAAATCGTCGTAGCGCAGCTTGATGCCGATGGTCTTGCCCACGTAGCCCTTGCGCTGCAGGTCCTCGGCCAGCTTCTCGCACAGGTGCGTGAAGATCGCACCCAGCTCGGCGCGGTCGCGCACCGCATGCAGGTCGCGGTCGAAGGTGGTCTCGCGGCTCATCGAGACGGGCTCGCTCTCGGTCACCACCGGCCGGTCGTCGCGGCCCCAGGACACCTCGTGCATCCACGCGCCGGTGGCCTTGCCGAAGTTCTGCATCAGCCAGTCGCGGTCGCGCGCCGCGAGCTCGCCCACGGTCTCGATGCCGAAGCGCTTGAGCTTCTCGTCGGCCTTGGGGCCGATGCCGTTGACCTTGCGGCAGGGCAGCGGCCAGATGCGCGTCTGCAGGTCTTCCTCGTGGACCACCGAGATGCCGTTGGGCTTGTTGAACTCGCTCGCCATCTTGGCGATGAGCTTGTTGGGCGCCACGCCGATCGAGCAGGTGAGGCCGGTGGCGTCGAGGATGGCTTTCTGGATCAGCCGCGCGAGCGAGCGTCCGCCGTCGCGCTGGCCGCCGGGCACATCGGTGAAGTCGATGTACACCTCGTCCACGCCGCGGTCTTCCATGAGCGGCGCGATGTCAAGGATCACCTGCTTGAAGGCGCGCGAAAAGCGCCGGTACTCGTCGAAATCCACCGGCAGGATCAACGCCTGCGGACACAGCTTGGCGGCCTTCATGAGCCCCATCGCCGAGCCGATGCCGAACTGGCGCGCGGGGTAGGTGGCGGTGGTGATCACGCCGCGGCCCGCGTAGTCCTTCAGGCGCGGAAAGGCATCGAGCGGGATGTCGGCCAGGGTGCCGCCCTCGGGCAGGTTGCGGATGGCTTCGTCGACGGTGCGCCGCCCGCCGCCGATCACCACCGGCAGCCCCTTGAGCTGCGGATAGCGCAGCAGCTCGACCGACGCGTAGAAGGCGTCCATGTCGAGGTGGGCAATGCGGCGTAGCCGCGGCGTGGCGGGGGGCTGGGAACTCACGGAAACGATTGTCTCGCGGCTGGACGGCCCGCGCCGGGCGAGGGGCACCGTTCGGCCCGCGATCAGCGCGTTTCGACGGTCACGAGCAACGGCGAATCGAACATTGCCACCGGCGAGATCACCGGCTCGTCCATCGGCACCGTGTTGCCATAGCGTTCGCGCATCTTGGCGCGCACCGCCGGGTCTTTCAGGTTGAATTCGCGGATCTTCTGCAACTCGCCGATGCGCACGCCCAGCGCGCGCTGGTAGAGCTTCCACACGAGCTCCGAGCAGTAGATGCGTCCGTCCGACCATTCGAAGGTCAGGTCGTAGGGACGGCCCGAAAAGTCCGCGGTGCGGGCATGCAGCCGGGCCACGGCGCCGGTCGTGAGCAGCGTGTCGGCATCGCGCAGGCGCTTGACCACGTAGTGCCCGCCGTTGCCGCGCGCCGTCCATTGCGCGAGCGGCGTGTAGCGCACCGTCGACACGGCCTCGAACACAAAGGGCTTGCCGTCCCGCAGCAGCACGATGCCCATGTGGCTGTAGCGGGAGCCTGTGGCGCGCTGCACCGCCACGCTCTGCGCCGAGCGCGAGGTGTGGAAGACGATGTCGCCGTCTTTCAGGGCGGCTGCGGCGTGGCTGACGGGGCTCGCCAGTGCGGCGAGGAATGCGCCCAGGAGTGCGGCCAGCGCGGCGGGTGCAGTGCAAAGGGCTTTCATCGTGCGGGGCATTTTGCGCGATGCCGCTTGCGTGCCGCCGCATGCGGGGCCATCATCCGCGCCATGCAAACCGTCGCCTCCATTCTCTGGCGCAGGCTCGACGCACCGGGCCACGACGCCTGCCGCCTCGAGCGCAATGCCTCGGCCTGGCAACTGGACGGCGCGGCCGTGTTCCGCCAGGAGGACGGCCGCATCGCGCAGCTGCACTACCGCGTGCGATGCGACCTGCACTGGCACACGCAGTGGGGCACGGTGCGCGGCTGGCTCGGCGGCTCGGCCGTCGACCTGTCGATCACGCGCGACGCGCACGGCCACTGGAAGGTCAACGACGAGGCGGTGCCGGACCTCTCGCACTGCGTGGATCTCGACCTGGGCTTCACGCCCGCGACCAACCTGCTGCAATTGCGGCGGCTGAATCTTTCGGTGGGGGAGTCGGCAGATGCGCCGGCCGCGTGGGTCGACCTCGACGGCGGCGAGGTGCTGAGCGAACTGGCGCAGCGCTACGAGCGGCGCGCGGAGAGCGAATATGCGTATGCGGCGAAGCGCTTTGGTTATGAGGCGGTGTTGAAGGTCACGGGCGATGGCTTCGTGAGCGACTACCCGCGGCTCTGGGTGGCCGAAAGCTAGCTAGCAATCCCGGCGGAAGTGGGGCAGGTGCCATGCGGGCCGAAATCGCGTTGCCCCTTCTTCCGGCTACTGACGATCAAGCGCTGTGTCTTCAGGTGCGCATCGTGTACGGCGTTCGGCCCGGGCAGGAGCGGGGAGGGTGAGCGAGACGCGATCCAGCCCGACACTCGCAAATTTTTCACGCCTCGCTGCGCCAGTTGCGCGCGTGAGTCATGGTTGACCATTGTTTGCAACAGTGCAACTCCTAGCTGCCAGAGACTGCCGGACCGTCGTTCATCCGAGGTCCAGCGCGTGTCTCAAACCCTCACCGTCACCAGCCCCGCCATTCCCGACTCGATGGAGCCCGTGCGCCTGTCGGGGCGCGAGGGCGTCAACACACTGTTCGAGTACGAGCTGCTTCTCAAGACCCCCGATGCACTGAACTTCAGCTTCGGCGCCGCGGCGGACATCGATCTGGACAGCTTCATCGGCTGCGAGCTCAACTGCACGATCGAGCTCGACGGCGCAGGCGAGTTCACTACAGGCGCGACGGGTGCAACTGCAGGAGGGCTTGGTGCGGGCGTGCGCGAGATCAACGCGCTCATCACCGGCGCGCAGTTCTGGGGCGAAGAAGGCCGGCACCTCCAGTACAAGCTGACTTTGCGCCCCTGGCTGCATCTGGCCACGCTGACGACGGACTGCAAGATCTACCAGAACAAGACCGTCGTCCAGATCCTGGATGAGCTGCTTGCGGACTACGGCTTCCCTGTCGACAACCATCTGGGCGACACCTACCCGGTCCGGGACTTTCAAACGCAATTCAACGAGAGCGACTTCGCATTCTTCGAGCGCCTGTGCCAGGAGTGGGGCCTGAACTTCTACTTCTCGCACAGCCAGGGCAAGCACCGCCTCGTGCTCACCGACAACATGGGTGCACACGCGCCGATGCCGAGCCGGGCCTATCGAGACATCGAGTACCACCCGCCCGACTGGAAGGTCGATGCCGAATACATCCACAGCTTCGTTCCCCACCACCAGCTCACCAGCGGCCAGTACACCGGCCGCGACTACGACTACACCCGGCCCAGGGCCGACCTGACTGTCAAGCGCGCCGATCCCCGCTCCACCGGCCAAGCCGGGCAGGAGGTGTACCAGTGGCACGATGGCCGGGGCGGCAGCCATTACGCGCAGCCCCGCGCCGGGGCAGGCGTCAACCAACCCCTTGAAGAGGGCCGTCGCATTGCCCTGCTGCGCATGCAGGCCCTGCGCACACATGGCGCTCGCGCCAAGGCCAGCGGCCGGCTGCGTGGCATGGTCCCCGGCTTCACCTTCCAGTTGCACAAAAATCCCCGCGAGGCCGCCAACGTCCAGTACCTTGTGCTGGACACCCGGTTCCTTATCGAAAACATCGCGCAGGAGAGCCAGGGCGCGGAAGCCGCAGCCCACCGCAAGCAGATGTGGCGTGTCGAGGTCGACTTCACCGCCCATCCCGTCACCGAACCCCTTCGACCTGAACTGTCGCGGCACAAGCCGAGTACCCAAGGCCCCCAGGTTGCACTGGTCGTCGGCCCCGAGGGCGAGAACCTGTGGACCGATGAACTGGGCCGCATCAAGGTCCAGTTCCCCTGGGACCGCCTCGGCCAGAAGAACCAGCATTCCACCTGCTGGTTGCGGGTGAGCTCGCCGTGGGCCGGCAACCAGTTGGGCGGCATGCATCTACCGCGCATCGGCCAGGAGGTCATCGTCGACTTCATCGGCGGCGACCCGGACCTGCCCTTCTGCACGGGGCGCGTGCACAACCAGATGAACCTGCCGCCCTGGAAGTTGCCCGGACAGGCGGCGCTGTCAGGCTTCAGGAGCCGGGAACTCGTCAAGGAAGGCGGCAACAGCGCCGGCGGCCGTTCCAACCATCTGGTGCTGGACGACACCGACCAGAAGATCCAGGCGCAGCTCAAGAGCGATCACCAGAGCAGTTCGCTGAGCCTGGGAAACGTCACGCGCATCGATGGCAACGCAGGCCGGCTGGATGCACGCGGCGAAGGTTTCGAACTGCGCACCGACGCACACGGCGCCATTCGTGCCAAGCAGGGTCTGCTCATCACCACCGAGGCGCGTCCCGACGCCAGGGCGCATCTGCTCGACAGCGGCGAAACCCGCCAGCGACTGGTCGAGGCGGGCGATCTGCATGACGCGGGGGCGCAGGAGGCGCAGAAAAACAAGGCGCAGGAAGGCAGCGACCAGGCCGAAGTCGCCAAGTCCCTGAAGGCGCAGAACGATGCGGTGAAGGGCGAAGGCGCTGCCGATGTCCAAGCCGGGCGCTTCCCCGAACTGGCGCAGCCGCACCTGGTTCTCGCCAGCCCGGCGGGCATCGAGACCACCAGCCAGTTCAGCACGCACATCGCCAGCGTCGAGCACACGGCGATCACCAGCGGCAGGCACACCAGCATCACCAGCGGCGACAGCCTCCTGGGCGTGGCGCTGCAGGCCATCAAGCTCTTTGCGGCGCAAAAGGGCATCAAGGTCGTGGCGGCGCAGGCCGACATCGACATCCAGGCGTTGAAGACCTGCATCCACCTCCTGGCCAAGGACGAAGTCACCATCCGGGCCGACAAGATCCGGATCGAGGCCAAGACGGAGTTGGTGATAAATGGTGGCGGCAGCTACGCCCGCTACAAGGGCGGCGGCATCCAGAGCGGCACCAGCGGCCCGCATGTCCAGCATGCGAGCGTGCACAGCATGGTCGGCCCCAGCAGTGCAAGCCGACCCGGCCTGCCGGACGGGTTGAAGCCGGGCAAGGGGCAACTCGAGCTCACGCACCGCTATGCCAACAACCACGGCTTGAAGGGCGCGGACTACAAGGTCACCGACTCGGCCGGGCAGGTCAAGACCGGCACGCTGGATGACAAGGGCTTTGCGGCTGTCTCGGGGCTGGCACCGGGTGGGGCGCGCATCGAGCTGGGAAAAGACCCGCGCAATCCGTGGGACCACGGCAGCTACTTCGGCAAACCGACATGGCCGCCCGACAAAACCGACGGCAATGCGGACGCAGCCACGGCGCCTGCAAACGACATGCTTGCGGGTCTCATGAAACAGGTCAATCGCGCCGTCAGCACAGCCATCGGCGGCCACCTCGGTCACCTCGGCGGCATCGCCAAGACCGCCGCTGCGGCATCTGTTGCAAACAGCGCGATGGGCGACATCGCCGACAAGGCCGCGGCGCGATTGCCGCCGGGGGTGGTGCTGCCTCGCACCACGGTCTGAAACCACAGGCGTGCGCAGCGCCTACCCGCACATCAAAAAAACAGCAAGAGCCAGGCGGCTCAGGGAGTTCCGGCATGGCCGAGATATCGCAAGCAGAAAGAGCGCAGAAGGCAAATGAGAGGGAGGTGGTCGTCAAGCCGCTCGACCAGATCGATCCAGCCGAGCTACCTGGCGCCAAGAAGGCCGTCAACGACTGGCTGATAAAGATCAGCGGCGGCTATGTCACGCTGGACAGGGTCGTGTCGGTCGCCGGTGCCGTTCCGATCCTCGGCAACATCCTGGCTGCCATCGATGCGGTGTGCGACATCATCATCCTCGTCGAGAACAAGGCTGCGAACGTCGGGGAGAAGGCGCTCAACTGGGTCAGCTTCGGCATCAACCTGATCGGCATCATTCCGTTTCCCCCCACCATGGCCGCGGCGCGGACCAGCCTGCGGCCCGCACTGCATCTGGTGCGAAGCAAGCTGCGCACCGCCGGTCACGGGCTCAGCGAGGCACTCGTGGTGATGCTTGTCGATCATCTCAATGCGACGTTGGCCGGCGAACTCGAAAAGTTCGTGGATGAGGCGAGCACCAAGCTCAAAGACATACTGAAGACCGCCGCCACCATGGCGCACGACCTGCTCTCTGGGTTGAGCAAGGTCTTGCGCAAGCTCGCCTCGGGTACCCCGTTCGACACCAGCACGCCGACGCCCGCGGAGCCTCCCAAACGCGATCCCGAAACCACCTACGAGAGCGGCGTCTGGGGTGCCATCAAAGGGATTGCCGGCGACATCGGGGAGGGGATCAAGGATGGCGCCAGCTATGTCGGCGAGCAGGCCGCCCATGGTGCCAAGGTTGCGGTCAACGCCGGGGCTGGCGTGGTGATGCGCAACACCGATGCTGGCGAGAAGGTGGCGAAGCTGATGAACGCCTACGCCGACTCGCTGGACGGCTTGGCCGCAGATGCGAAAACGAAGATCGAGGCGTTGGGCAACGCGGGCGTCGACATGTCCATCGCCTGGCTTCTCCTGAGGCTCAAGGATGCAGTTCTGCGCTATCGCGCCAAGGGCATGACTGGAGCTTCCACCGTCGGTCTGACGACGACCGCAACGCACGAACGGAAGAAGACGAATGCGGAGTTGGACAGACTCAGCGCGGAGCGCGTGAAGGGCGTGAGCAATGCCAACCCCTGCAAGAACTGCGCAACCGGTGCTCAAACGACCAATTCCATCAGCTTTGCAACCGGCAGCGAAACTTTCGTTCATACCGACTTTGCTCTGCCGGGCCACATGCCCATCGTCTGGAGCCGCACGTACCACTCGCGCCTGGCGGCCTGCGACCGACCGCAGCATCCATCCGGACAGGCGGGCAACAGCGCCTTTCTTGGTGCCCGGTGGACCAGCCCCTACACCACCCGCATCGATCAGTCCGAGGACGGCAGCCTGAGCTATTTCGCTGCCGATGGCCGTGAGCATCGATTTCCCAAGCTGGCGGAGCCCGAGGATGGCCATGCGGGCCAGACCCACCACAACGCCATTGAGGACCTCACCCTCGGCCGGGCAAACGGTGGCCTGCTCATCTTGAGCCACGGGCGAGACTACATCGAGACCTTCGAACTCGCTCCCCGGTTCATGCATGGGAGAACAGGGCGCGCAAGGAACAAGGTCGTGCACTACCGTCTCGCAAGCCAGCGCACGCGCACCGGCCAAACCACCGAGTTGGCCTACCGCCACGAAGGCGGGCAACTCTCGGACATCGTCAGCGGCCAGGTCCATGTGAGCACCGCCATCGATGCGCAGGGCCGCATCCAGAGCCTGTGGCTCGTGCAGGACGGGCGTGCCATGCGTCAACTGGCCGCCTACACCTACCAGACGCTGGCCGATGGCAGCAGCGACCTCATTGCCGCCCAGGATGAGAACCAGCAAAGCTGGCGCTACGAGTATCGGACCGCAGGCGAGACGGCCAGCACCCACCTGATCTCCAGGTACACGGACCGCACGGGTCGCGGTATTCATCTTCAATGGGAACACGAAGATGGCAACGCCGTAGAGCTGCACGCGGGCAACAGCGCCCAGGCCAGGGCCTATCGCGAGTACGCCGACGACGGCAGCTTCGACACCACCATCGTCTGGAACAACCACGTCCGTCTGGCCACTGTCATCGATGCGCTTGGGGCGCAGACACGCTACTACTTCGATTACCTGGGCTACACCTACCGCATCATTCATCCGGAAGTTCGCGGCGCGGACGGCATGCTCTATGCGCATGAGGAGTGGTTCTTCCGCGACGACCGAAAGAACATCACCCGACATCTGCATGCCGACGGCAGCAGCGATCACTACACCTACGACGCGCACAGCAACCTCGTGAGCCACACGCGTGCCGACCACAGCACGGTGCACTTCGCCCACGACGACATGGACAACCTCACCGGCATCCGCGATGCCGAAGGCCATGCCTGGAGGCGCACTTACGAGGGCGTCAATCTCATCGAGGAGATCGACCCGCTGGGCCGCAAGACCGAGTACGCCTACAACGCGCACAGCCTTCCTGTGGAGATCACCGATGCCAGGGGCGGCAAGAAGCGACTGGCCTATAACGATGCCGGCCAGTTGACGGCCTACACCGACTGCTCGGGCAAGACCTCGCGCTGGACCTACGACGACCGCGGGCGCCTGTTCGAGGCAACGAATTCGGCTGGCGAGACGACCCAGTATCACTACGAGCGCGGCCAGCTGACGCGCATCGTCAATCCCGATGGCACCCAGGAGCAGTTGGCACACGATGCAGAAGGCCGCCTGCTCTCGCACCGCGATGCCTTGCAGCGCGAGACCCGCTACGAATACAACGCCGTGGGCCTCATTGCCCGGCGCATCGACGCCAATCGACACACCATCGACTACCAATGGGACCGCCTGGGGCGGCTGGCGGCGCTGCGCAACGAAAACGGCCGCACGCACAGCTTCAGCTACGACCCGCTGGGCAAGCTGCTTTCGGAAGCGCAGTTCGACGGCAGCAGGACCGTGTACGGCTACACCCCCGCCACCGGCGTCCTGCGCCAGGTCGCCGAAGGCGATGCGGTCACCCAGTTCGACTTCGACCCGATGGGGCGCCTGACGAGACGCACGGCGGGGCTGTACATCGAGCCCAGGGACCCGGACGGTCATCCCCGCGGGCGCACCTTGGATCCGCAGAGCATCCAGACCGACAGCTATGCCTATGACGGCAACGGGCAACTCATCGATGCGAGGAATACCAGCATCCACTTGCAGTGGTTCCCCGACGTCGTCGGCAATGTGAGGACCGAGCACCATCACTACCTGATCGACGACCAAGGCAGGCCGAGCAGCCAGCCGCTGACGGCCGTCTGGCAGCACCGCTACGACGAGTTGGGCAACCGCACCCAGACCACGCGTCCCGACGGCCACACCACCACCTGGCTCACCTACGGCGCTGGCCATGTGCACGGCCTGATGCTTGATGACATGGAGGCCCTGCAGATCGAGCGCGATGACCTGCATCGCGAGGTCAGGCGGATTCAGGCCAACGAGGTGGCCCAGGAGCAGAAATACGACCCGGCAGGGCGCTTGCAGGCCCAGATGCTCAGCCGTGTGGAGCGACTGGGCCAGAGCCGAGGCGGCCCATCTGCTTCTGCCTCGAACGCCGGCGCGTTGGGCATCCAGCGCGAGTACAGCTACGACCGCGCCGGCCAACTCACCGACATCGGCGACAGCCGCCGTGGCAGCCTGAGCTACCGCTACGACCCCGTCGGTCGTTTGCTACAAGCCCAGAGCCGACTGGGCGCCGAGACCTTCGCCTTCGATCCGGCCAGCAACATCCTGGACCCGATGGCGCCAGAGGCCAGAGAGGTCGGGACACTCCACAACATCTCGGCCATCCTGAACAATCTGGTGAAGGACTACGCTGGCACACACTTCGAATACGACCGTCGGGGCAACATGGTCGAGCGGCTGCACCAGGGACAGCGCACGCGCTTCGCCTGGGATGCGTTGGGCCGTCTCACCGAGGCACGCACGCAGGATACGCGCACGTCATTCATGTACGACCCGCTCGGTCGGCGCATTGCCAAGCGCAGCGAGCCGATCGTCATCACCAGTTCGATGGACGGCAGCCAGTACCACGCGGCCGAGTACCGGCGCCAGGTGCAGGCGCGTGGCCTGGGCATGGTGCTCTTCGGTTGGGATGGAGACCAGATGGCCTGGGAGTCGGACTCGGCACGAAGCCGGACGGTGCATTACGTGTTCGAGCCCAACAGCTTCGTGCCGCTTTTGCAGGGCAGATCCAATGTCGACATGCGCCGGGCAATGTTGCAGCGGCCAAAGGCGATCACGCAAAGCTATGTCGATGCGCAAGGCCACTACGACCTGGACCAGGACCCGCTGTACAACGGGATGTACGAGCCGGGGCTGGGGCGGGACGGGGAACCGCCCGCGCCGCTGGAGAACATTCACTACTACCAATGCGACCACCTCGGAACGCCAATGGAGCTGACCGATGAGGGCGGCAACATTGCGTGGGAGGCGAATTACAAGGCGTGGGGTGAGGCCAGGCTCACGATCAGCGAGGCGGCCAGGAAGGCGGGGCTGAAGAATCCGATCCGGTTCCAGGGGCAGTATCTGGACGAGGAGACGGGGCTGCACTACAACCGGTTCAGGTATTACGACCCGGTGGTGGGGCGGTTTGTGTCGAAAGATCCGATCGGCCTGATGGGAGGAGCCAATCTTTACCAGTACGGGCAGAATCCAGCGCAATGGGTTGATCCGCTGGGGTTGGCCGGAAGAAAAACTACACCACCCAGAATTGAACCAGGAAACCCAAAGGAAGGCTGGCAACACATTCAAGAGCGACACATGCCTGGGGTGCCCTCCTCACAAGGCAAAGGAGACTTGTTTGAACCAGGCACTACTCAGGATCAAGTCCAATGTCTATGCGAACTTCTCGTAAAAAATGGAACTAGAGTAAGTGATCCCAAGCGTCGAATTCAGACATATGAGAAAAAAACCGTGGTTAATGGAAAGCGTGCCCGCTATAAAACAGCTGTTGACTCTGTCGACGGAAATAGAGTAATTACCGTTTATCCGGCTGAGAGTGAGTAGCGTGAGGTTCGATTTTTCAAGAGTTGAAAAACAATCAAAGCCACACAGCTTTGACTTGGGTGATATCACAATAATTTCAAGCGATTCGATAATATCTTCAAGAAAAGAAGAAAATCATCGAATGATGATTTATGTCGCTATAAGCGACATGATCGACGCATTAGAGAAGGCCCTCAAGACCAATAAGCCTAGAAAATTCTCAGGGACAGACTCTTCCTTTGTTTTGGAGATAAAGCCTCAAAATGGAAAACTTCTGTTTGAGCACAAGAAGATAAAAATAATCGAGCCCACTCAAGTCGCCCTAAACTCTATTAGGAAGGGAATTGAGAAATTTTTTCGCGATAACAATGCCCTAACAGAAAAAGATACATGCCACTCTGACATTGTATTTTCGGTGAAAACTTTGGAGTCGCTTATTGCTGAAATTGAATCCTCAAAAAAAATCATAAAAAAAAGAAATAATGCAAATTCGATCTAGGAAGGCGGATTGCCAAGGACGCCAGATGTGACTACATCATCAAGCCTAGGTCCTTCGTGTCGATATTGCAGGCAAGCACACCGGTAGACTGCAGAAGGCCTTGCTCAAGCGCTCGAAGATGGCAACAAGCGCGCACACGGAGCTAAGGGCCGCTACGACCTGGACCCGCCTATACAACGGGTGTACGAGCTGGGGCTGGGGCGGGACGGGGAGCCGCCCGCGTCGCTGGCGAACATTCACTACTACCAGTGCGACCATCTCGGAACGCCAATGGAGTTGACCGATGAGGGCGGCAACATTGCGTGGGAGGCGAACTAAAAGGCGTGGGGTGAGGCGAGGCTGACGATCAGCGAGGCGGCCAGGAAGGCGGGGCTGAAGAATCCGATCCGGTTCCAGGGGCAGTATCTGGACGAGGAGACGGGGCTGCACTACAACCGGTTCAGGTATTACGACCCGGTGGTGGGGAGGTTTGTATCCAAAGACCCGATCAACCTGGCTGGCGGGATCAATTTACTGCAATACGCACCAAATCCAATCAATTGGATTGATCCATTGGGATTGACTGAGGTCTGTCGAACAGATCTTCATGCCTTTGGAAATGCAACACAACCGCGGGCGCCTCGAATTGCAGGGTACAACTTAAAGCCAGGACAAAAACCGGACCTGACAGCAGATGGTGAAGGAATGGTTGGGCCGACTCGTACACAAGGTGCTCCTACCTATGGAAATCCTCAAAAGAGTCCAATCAGTGTGGCCTATTATCAAATACCGGCGGGAACCAATATGCCAGATGGTCTTGGTATCGAGGCCGATGGTAAAGATGTTGGAGGTTCCCACGGAGAGACGCATCATACGATCTGCCCGATAAAACGAATGCCTGCGGAAGAATTTGTGAAAAAATATCAAACCCTTCCATGGACTCCTAAGGGAAAGAAAAAATGACCATTGCAAAATTTGATCGCTGGAAAGAATTGGATGATGCATATACGCAATTTTCCAACGCGAAGAATAAATACTTCAAGCTTCGAGAAATTGCAAAGCAATCAATTGATGTAGTTGAGGAGTTTAGATTTGGAGCCCCAGGAATTTCAAGAGAAATTGCATTTGAGAAGGTGAGGGATCTTCCGCTTGAAGAAAGAAAAAAAATATTTCCAGATCTTGTTGCCTATGCAAGCTATGCGCACGGTTTTACGGAGGAAAGCAGAAATTTAATCCTTGAATTTCCTCGCGAATGGGTTTTGTTAAATATAGAAGAAGTCGCGGCTCCGATTTTGAAGAATGGCAGTCATGAAGAGTACTCAGCCTTTCTTGATTTGTATGAATTAATTTCACCCGCCCTTTTTGACTCTCTGATTCAGCGCTGCGCAATGAGCGACGATCAAGAAATTAAAGAAATTGCTTCTTTGCGTGCTCAAAAAATCAGATTTTAAAATAGATAAATTTTTTGGCGATAAGCCGATATAGATAAACAGATTGGCCATGATGGTAGAAATTTTCATCTGTACGCCGAATTCCACGATGTGGATTGGCCCGATCAAGCTCAGTAAAGCCGGGAAAATCGTCTCGGAAGAAAGAAGAAATCTGCTGAACCGAAATTGCGGGATGTACGAGCCAGGGCTGGGGCAGAACGGGAGCCGCCGGCGCCGCTGGAGAACATTCACTACTACCAGTGCGACCACCTCGGAACGCCGATGGAGTTGCCCGATGAGGGCGGCAACATCGCATGGGAGGCCGAACTACAGGGCTTGGGGTGAGGCCATGCTGACGACCAGCGAGGCGGCCAGGAAAGCGCAGGGTTGAAGAATCCGATCCGGTTCCAGGGGCAGTATCTGGACGAGGAGACGGGGCTGCACTACAACCGGTTCAGGTATTACGACCGGTGGTGGGGCGGTTTGTATCGAGAGACCCGATCAGGCTGCAAGGAGGAATAAACCTTCATCACTATGCGCCTAATTCAATCGAGTGGATCGACCCGCTCGGACTCAGCAAAACCGGGAGAAAACCGTGTCAGAACAGGAGAAATTCTACCGAACCGAAGTTGCTTGAAAAAATTATCGCCCAAGATAATGGTTTGAGATGGAGCATTATGTAAAGAGTGGCGATCATGGGCCCGCTTATTTTCACCTTAGGGGTGAGGGATGCTTGAATATGCAAATAGGCAAAAATGGAAAACCACTTGGCGGCAAGGAAAAATTAACCGCTGCGCAGAATTATTTTATTCAAAGTAATAAATCAAAAATAAGATCATCAATCGATAGAATTCAGAGATGGCATAGGTGCAGCAATCTATCGGAGAATTGTGAATGAAAGAATTGGAAGAAGTCTGGATTTTCAATGGTGAAAATGCGAAATTTCCCTCCGCAATTTTTTCCGACAAGAGCAAAGCTATTGAATGGATTGGTCGATTGGCTTTGACGGGGATTTTGACAAAATACCCAGTTGATATACCCGTTTATGACTGGGCGATTGCAAATGGAGATTTCAAGATAAAAACCCCGAGAGACACTCAATCTGAGTTTGTGGGGAAATTTTCAAGCGCTTCCCAAGAGCACATGCATTTTGAAGACGGCCAGTTTGAATAGGCAGGAAAGGGGGCACCGCGTTACTAACGGTGTGACCAACTCGGAACGCCAGTAGAGTTGACCGATGAGGGCGGCAACAATGGGTGAGAGGCAAATTGCAAGGCGTGGGGAGAAGCCAGGCTCACTATCCAGGGGCAGTATCTGGACGAGGAGACGGGGCTGCACTACAACCGGTTCAGGTATTAAGACCCGGTGGCGGGGAGGTTTGTATCGTGAGACCCGATCGGACTCTCGGGCGGCATCAACGGGCACGCTTATGCCCCTAATCCGGTGAACTGCATTGATGCTCTGGGACTTGCCAGGGAAGCGCCACATTGGCCCGTTATTCGACAGACAGTCGTACCGGTCACTACACCGTGACCGTCATGGGGGAAAGGCGACTTGCACACGCATCAAGTCATCACCGATCGAGCGCATAACACAACCGTAGTCAACGAAAAGATTGCTTGCCAAATGAGAAATCGAAAACCTTCGAGTACAGCAACCATCGAACTCGAAGATGCCGATGCGGCGCAGCGCTTTCAGCGAAGCCAGATCGGTAAGAAATTGGAAATCTACAACGCGCGCACTAACAGTTGCGTAGATCACGTTGCCAATGTCTTGCGTGCAGGCGGCGCGGATGTTCCGCAAGGGGGCTGGAGGACAAATGAAATACATGGCTCGAAACAGAATACGGAGCAAGGATTGAGTTCATGCCATTGATGCAATGCGAAAAACATGGTTGGCATGGCGCTGAGTTGGTGACCGAGGCGGTCATCAATGACATTGAAAAGAGCTATTTCGCCCCAAGAGAAATCGTTTTCCTGAATTTGATATGGGACGAAATAGAGTTTCCCATCGTGGCGCTCAAATTGGAGCTCCCGCTTCCGAATACCACCTTGATCGACGGCTCACTCCATGTGGTGCAGGAAGAGGAACTCAACGAAATCCTTGGCAGCCTGAAGCCCATGTGCGCGGAGTGCCTGAAGATGCGTCGAGAGCCGGGATGAATGCGACCTGATGGGGCCAGTGAAAAGGGGTCGAAATGAAGCTCGATGATGCCCTGCCGTGCCCGCGCATCTGCAAGGCAGATGAGTCGGTAGCAATTACCTAATCGGCGAAGAGGGCAAGCTGAGCCGCCAGTTGCTGACGGCCGCTGGCAGCACCGCTGCGACAGCTTGGCAATCGCATCCAGATCACGCAAGCCGACGGCCATACCGACCACTTGGCTCACTTATGGCGCGGGCCACGTGCACGTCTGAACCAAGGGTGGCGGGAATTTCGGTTTCAAGATATTTGCATCTAAGGCGCTTCCGGGATTCATGAAAGAAGGGGCAGTTTCACTTTGAGGAATGCGGGATGACTTGTTTTGGTGCTTGGCTTATTCCCAAGAGGTCATTGGGCGAAGCTGCCAAGAGAATCGGGATGATTCTCGGCGTAGATCTGGCAGGTGGTGAAACGCCTGTGTACGATGAATACCCCGCATACAGGGTTGAGTGCGAGGATGACGGCGAGAGTTGGTTCATGACTCTTCTTGGGGTTCCAGATGATCTCGACTCAATACTTGCGAAGTATCCCTACCAATTCGATATCGAGGACAGAAACTACAGCTTGACGATTTGCGCGCACAAGGGATTACCCGTTTCTCCGGAGACTGGCCTGGATCTGCCTTGGAACACTGACTCCGAATTGGCGCAGGGTCTGATGGGGCGTTTGCGGGCTGCCGGTTTCGAGTTCTATGAAGGGAAACTCCCTTACACGAGATCGGAGGAGCTTGGGCTTGTTGAGTACCCGGTGAAATGACAGCCTAGAGGTCTATCCAGAGCCTGTTGCAGGCGCAGGGAGGAGGCCGCCGTGCTCCAGCTTGAAGCATGGAGCGTTGGCCCACACGGCATCGACGTGAGACTGTAAAAGTTAAAAATCCAGGCAGAGCAAGTTCTTGATGTATTCGGGGGGCGCCAATCCATATTGGCCCGTTGAGCGAAGGCAGGCGATTGCTGATTGGCATCACGGCTTGATCGTCAGTCTGCCTTGCAGGCGTTCAGTCGAATTGCGCCCGATTGCGCCGCCGATTTGTTTCCGCATTTCAGCCGCTGCACCGCCCCGCAGGCGTGCGCGCCGGTGCGACGCACGGAACGATTCAGCCAAGCGGCACTATGCCGGCCAGTAAATATCTAGATGCTCTGAAACGAACCAAGAAAGATAGAGAAAGCCATGAAACAGGACCCATATCCTGGCTCAGGAATTCAGCAGGAGCTTGCAAGCCAGATATCTGCAGGTGCTGACTCCATTCAACTTCACGGTCTATTGAGCCAGTACAAGCGACGAGGATCGGCAGCGGAAGAAGTCGAGCATGCACTGGAGCAACTCCGAAGTTCAGTGACCAGTGAATCCGATGAGGATCGTGTCCTTGAGTTGTTGGATGTTGTCCGCGGCTTTTGCTCTCCTCATCTCAAGCTCTGGTAACCCATGAACACCAAGGGACGCTGATCCGGCCTTTGGTACGCTGGAGGCTGCTGAGCGTCAGGCGTGAAAGCGTTGATGGCGGCCAATGGCGGTAGCTATGACCTCACGCAGGATTCGTTGTGGAGCGCAGCACAGAACGCCACAACCCTTGGCGAAGGAAGAGACCGCATTGATGCGGGCGATATGGTTGTTGCCCCTGCCAATGAGTGTGACGGGCTCCTTCAATAATTCAAGGCAATGGCTGGCGGTGGAGCCTTCACTGCGCTGCGGCCAGGCCTTGGTGGTGCAAACCCTGGCAAGGCGCTACAGGCCAACGAGGCGGCCCAGGAGCAGCAGTACGACCCGGCAGGGCGCTTGAAGGCTCAGGCGCTCAGCCGTGTGAAGAGACTGGGCCAGAGTCGGGACGACCCCTCTCCTTCTGTCCCGAAGGCCGGCGCGTTGAGCATCCAGCGCAAGTAAAGCTATGACCGCGAAGTCTGCGTAGCAACGCAGGTCGAAATTTTTTCCCGACCTCTGCGCAGGAGGTGATTGCCGACGTCTTCGAATGCCTTGCAAAGTCGAACGTGACAAGCTTCACCATGGATCGGCTATTTGCCCGACAGGCCGCATATTGGTGCCAGACCGCCGCACAAGCATTCAATCGAACTGCCCCCGTCCCCCCGCCACCAGCGCCCGATTGCGCCGCCGGTCCGTTGCAATCTCCAGCACGAAGCTTTCGATGCTTCCTCCGGCCGGCAGGTTGTACGCCTCCCGCAGCCGCGCACGCACTGTCTCGCCCTGCAACACCCGGTTGATCTCCGCATTGAGCCGCTGCACCACCGCCGCAGGCGTGCGCGCCGGCGCGAAGACGCCGAAGAGCGAGTCGCAGTTCGCGCGCTCGTAGCCCAGTTCCGCCAGCGTCGGCATGGCCGGTAGTGCTTCGATGCGCGCTGGCGCTCCCACCGCCAATGCCTGGAACCGCCCGCCCTCGATGTACTGCAGCTGCTGCGCCGCCACATTGGTCGACAGCACCTCGAACTGCCCACTGAGCGCATCGTTGAGCTGCGGGCCGCCGCCCGCATAGGGGATGTGCGTGATGTCGGTGCGGCTCTGCGTGCGCACCTGCGCCAGCACCATGTGGCCGACGGTGGCCACGCCCGAGGTGGCCCAGCGCACCGCGCCCGGCTTGCTGCGCGCAAGCGCAATCAGATCGTCGAAGCTGTGCCCCGTGAACGCCGGCGTGCCCACCACCAGCACCGGCGTGCGCATCACGCTGGCCACGGGCGCGAAGGCGCGCAGCGGGTCATAAGGAACGCGTGCGATCAGCGGGTGCAGCGTGATCGGGCTGATGGCCGAGAAGGCGAGCGTGCAGCCGTCGGGCACGGCGCGAGCGAGCGCATCCATGCCGATGCTGCCGCCCGCGCCGGCGCGGTTCTCGATGAGCACCGGCACGCCCAGCGATTGCGCGAGCGGCTCGGCCAGCACGCGCGCCATGCCGTCGCTCACGCCGCCCGGCGGATAGACCACGAGCAGGCGCACCGGCCGGTTCGGCCATGGCGTGGTCGCCGCCCACACGATTTGCGGCATGGCGCACGCAGCAGCCAGCGCCACGCCGGTGCGGCGCACGAAGTGGCGGCGGGTCGGCAAGGTGCTCATGACCCGGGGTTCTCGCTCGCATGCCGGCGCAGCAGTGCGGCGAAGTGCTGCGCGGGCAGGTTGTCTTCTTCCACGCGCGACACCAGCGTGAGCGGCGCATCGAGCTGTCCGCCGTCGGCCAGCCGCGCGTAGGCGATGGCATGCGCGTGCACGCCGGTCATCGACGCCGGCACCACCGACAGGCCGACACCCGCGGCCACCAGGTTCAGGTTGGTCATCATGCGGTCCACCTCGGCCACCACGCGCGGGCGCAGGCCCTTGGCGTGGCACAGCGCCAACAGATCGGCATAAAGGCCCGGCGCGCCCGGACGGCGCACGAGGATGATGCCTTCCTCGCACAGCCGCGCGAGCGCAAACGGCCGCGAGCCGGTGTCCTTGTTCTTGCGTGCGAGGGCGAAGCGGTGGTCGCTGGGCATGGCCACCAGCACCGGTTCGCGCAGCAGCGTCTCGAACAGCAACCCCTCGGGCCGCGCCACCGGCACGCGCAGCAGGCCGCAGTGCAGCCGGCCAGCGGCCAGCGCTTCGGTGAGCTCGGCGGCGTTGTTCTCTCGCAGTTGCAGTTCCACGCCTGGATGCTCGCGGCGGAACGCGCGCAGCGCCTCGGGCACGAAGCGGTGCGCCGCGGCCGAACTGGTGAAGCCGACCGCCAGCGTGCCGGCCTGGCCGCTTGCCACGCGCGCCATGCGCTGCTTCATCGCTTCCATGTCCTGCAGCATGCGCAGCGCCTCGACCTGGAACAGCCGCCCCGCGTCGGTGAGCGCCACGCCGCGCGGATGGCGCCTGAAAAGCTGCACGCCCAGCTCGCGTTCGAGCGACTTGATTGCCAGGCTCAACGGCGGCTGCTGGATGCCCAGTTGCTCTGCGGCGCGCGTCATGTGGCCGGTTTCGGCGACGGCCACGAAATAGCGAAGCGGTCTTATCTCCATACTTTTTTTATATCGAATACAGGCTTTTATTTTATTTGACCCTAGGTCACTCGGCACCTATCGTCCGGCCGCCCACCCAAAAAAGCGGTCCTTCGAGGCCGCATGCCGGAGACAAACGCATGCGCACACTGTGCCCCCGCCCGATTTCGAAGATGGACATCGGCCCTCGTGCCGTACGTTCGCTCGGCCCCGCGATTGCTGCATCGCTGCTGTCGCTGGTTCTCGCCGCTTGCGGCGGAGGCGGAGGAGGGGGCGGCGGCGCCGGCTTTTTCCCGGTCGTGCCGAACACCCCTCCGGCCAGCGGCGGCCCGGGCGACAACCCACCCGACAACCCACCCGACAACCCGCCACCCCCGCCCGTGGTGCCGGTTATCGCCTGCGCGGACCTCGCCGGCAAGAGCCTGCCCGCCTCGCTGATCAGCCTGCCGACGCAGGGCGCCACCGTCACCAGCGCCACGCCCGTGGCCGCAGGCGATGCCGGCAACCAGCTGGGCGACTACTGCCGCGTGCGCGGCACCATCCAGCCCGTGGACCCGGCGTCGCAGCTCATCAACTTCGCGGTCAACCTGCCCGAGAAGTGGAACCAGAAGACCATCCACTTCGGCGGCGGCGGCTTCGACGGCGTGCTCATCGACGGCACCGAGGTCATCCGCTTCGGCCCCGCCGGCAAGCCCGCGCCGCTGGCGCTCGGCTATGCCACCTACGGCGACGACTCGGGCCACCAGTCCAGCAGCATCACCGACGGGCGCTTTGCGGCCAACGACGAGCAGCTGGCCAACTATGGCGGCAATGCGCTCAAGAAAACACGCGACGTGGCGCAGGCGCTGGTGTTCGCGCGCTACGCGGTCAAGCCCAGGCATGCCTGGTTCCTGGGCACCTCCACCGGCGGGCGCGATGCGCTCGGCTACATCCAGCGCTGGCCCGAGGACTACGACGGCGTGATCGCCAACGAGCCCGCGCTCAACTACACCGGCACGCGGCTGTCGAACGTGGCGGTGGGCCGGGCGCTCTACGCCAACGGCGGCGCGGGGTGGATGAACGTTGCCAAGACGCTGCTGGTGCAGCGCACCGCCATGCAGGCGTGCGACAAGCTGGACGGCGCGGTCGACAACATCGTGAGCAACGTGGAAAGCTGCCGGCTGCTGAACACGCAGATCCTGGACTCGCTGCGCTGCAACGGCGGCGCGGACACGGGCAACACCTGCCTGTCCGATGCGCAACTGGCCACGGTGCGCACCATCGAGTCGCCGCTGGAATTCATGACCTACGCGCTCGCCAACGGCGTGAAGCGCGCGGGCGGCTACAACATCCTCGAAGGCGCGCTGGTGGCGGGCCCGTACACCACGCGCGACCTCGGCACGCGCCCGGTGCCAGCGAACCCGGCCACCTCGGCCGATGCCAACATGTACGTCACCGGCGACCAGTGGGTGAAGTACTTCGTCACGCGCATTCCCACCTTCGACTCGCTGGGCTTCGATCCGCTGGACCCGGGCAGCTATGCCGCGCGGGTGACGGAGGTTTCGATGCTGACCGATGCGACCAACCCGAACCTTGCACCGTTCTTCGCGCGCGGCGGCCGGCTCATCATGCTGCACGGCCTGGCCGACGAGGTGATCAGCCCCAACTCGACCATCGACTACTACCGGCAGCTCGTCGCCACCGTGGGCCAGGCCGCGGTCGACCAGCATGTGCGCTTCTACACCGTGCCCGGCATGGGCCACGGCACGGGCAGCTTCATTCCCAACTGGGATTCGCTCGCCGCGCTCGAAGGCTGGGTGGAAGGCGGCCTGGCGCCCGCCACCGGCGTGGCGGTCGATGCGGTGGCCGGCACCTACGGCCGTACGCGTCCGCTGTGCCAGTTTCCGTCGTGGCCCAAGTACCGCGGCAGCGGCAGCCTGGACGCCGCCGTCAACTACAGCTGCGTGACCGAGGTGGGCGACCCGCTGGCGTGCCCGAACCTGCCCGCGTCGTTGACCAGCTACAAGGGCGGCAACAGCTTCGGCGAAGAACTCCGGGTGCAGATCGACCCCGCGGCCATGGCCTACACCGTGACCGTCGATGCCAGCCTGCAGCGCGCCGTGGGCACGCAGCGCAGCGGCACGCTGGTGTCGCAGGGCAGCTGCAGCTATGCGAGCGATGAGAGCGGGGCGGTCTTCAGCTTCGCACCGGGCGGCGTGCTGCTGGGCGGTGTGAATGCGCCCGTCGGCGGTAGTTTCGCGCCGCTGCTTGCGTTCCAGAACACCTTCGAAAACGCGGCCAAGCCCACGACTTTCAATCCGGTCGCGTTCGAAGGCAACGTGGTGGGAGTGCTGCAGGACACGGCGAGCATGGTGGGCAAAGTGACCACGACGGCGCAGGCGTTCGCCGTGAAGCTGCGCAATGCGGGCACATTCCAATACTGCCGCGATCCGGTCGTGGGCTTCGTGCCTTACCTCGCCAGTTGCAACAGTCCCGAGAAGGGCTACATCACCTACAACGCGGCACGCAATGCCTTCGATGTGCACACCACCGACGCGAGCGGCAATGCCGTGACTGAGGGGGGCGTGGTCACGGGCTCGATGGTGATCGGTCTCGTCAACGGCAGTCCGGTGCCGCTGCACCTGGTGCGCGAGTCGGCCGCCAATGCGGGCCTGCGCATGTTCGGACTGCAGCAGAGCCTGCTGCCGGGCGCGGCCGACGGCAGCTACGCCATGGCCAGCGTCAAGGGCGAGAGCCGCGAAGCCACGGTGTCGGGCAGCGGCTTCAACCTGGGCGGCGCGGCGGCATCATTGAGCTACGACACGCCCACCGTGGGCGTGGTGCAGGCCGATGCCGGCCGGCCGGGCAATTTCATCTTCAACAGCGGCGTCCTCGGTTTCGTCTCCACGGCAGGAGCGAACGCGGCGCTGGAACTCGGAGTACGACATTGAAAAAACATCTCGCCACGCTGGCCGCGTTCGCGCTGCTGGGCACCGCGCCCCTGCTTTCCGCGCACGCGGCATCCGCCACCGCACCGAAGCCCGCGACCTGCCCGGCGCCCGTGCCCGAGGCCGCGCGCTGCTACACCGGTGAAGACGGCGAGGGCGCCTTCTACTGGATCGCGATTCCCAAGGACTGGAACCGCGGCGTGCTCGTGATGCATGCCCACGGCGGCCCCGAGACCGGGCCGCCCAAGCTGGAGCGCAGCGAGGAAGACCTGAAGCGCTGGGCCATCACCGTGAAGGCCGGCTATGCGTGGGCCGGCTCCACCTACCGGCGCGGCGGCTACGGCGTGACGATGGCGGCCGAAGACACCGAGCGGCTGCGCCGTATCTTCGTGCGCCACTTCGGCCAGCCCAAGCGCACGCTGCTGCATGGCCAGAGCTACGGCGGGGGCGTGGCGGCGAAAGCGGCCGAGCTCTATGCGCCCGTCGGCGATGCAAAGAGCCCGTATGACGGCTTGCTGCTCACCAGCGGCGTGATCGGCGGCGGCAACAGCAACTACGACTTCCGGCTCGATCTGCGCGTGGTCTACCAGTACGTCTGCCGCAACCATCCGCGTCCGGACGAGCCGCAGTACCCGCTGTGGATGGGCCTGCCGGCCGATTCGAAGCTCACCCGCGCCGAGCTCGCCGCGCGCGTCAGGGAATGCACCGGCGTCGGCATGCCCCCCGCGCAGCGCACGCCCGAGCAGGCCGCGCGGCTCCAGACGATTCTGTCGGTCGTGAAGATCCAGGAGCGCTCGCTCGTCGGCCATCTGAACTGGGCGACATGGCTCTTCCAGGACCTGGTGCAAAAGCGCCTGGGCGGCCGCAACCCCTTCGGCAACATCGGCGTGGTCTACAGCGGCTCGGCCGACGATGCGGCGCTCAACGCCGGCGTGCTGCGCTACGCGGCCGACCCGCAGGCCAAGGGCGCGCTGGCGGCCGACAGCCAGCCGACCGGCCGCACCTCGCTGCCCACGGTGGGCCTGCATGCCATCGACGACCCGACCGCTTTCGTCGAACTGGAGAACGCCTACCGCCGCATCCGCGACGCGGCCGGCACCGGAGGCAATCTGGTGCAGAGCTTCAGCGCCGAGCGCGAGCACAGCTACCTGAGCGATTCGGAATACCCCGCGCTCTTCGGTGCGCTGATGGACTGGATCGAAAAGGGCGAGAAGCCCACGCCCCAGAGCCTGGCGCAACGCTGCGCATCGCTCGCGCCGCGCTACGACACCGACGGCAAGAACGGCTGCCACATCAGGCCTGAGTGGCAAGCGCCTGCGCTCGAGAGCCGCGTGCCTGCGCGCGCGCCCTGAACTGGCGCGGCCGGATCGGCCGCACACCCCAGCACTTGCAGCGCCTGCCTGCACCGGTCGCTCAGTCGACGGAGGCCGGTGTGGCTTCCGCGGTCCACCGCGCATGCGATGCGCTCAGGTGATGCAACATCGCCGCCACCGCGGCCTGGGGATCCCGCGCCTCCAGCGCGCGGTAGATCGCCTCGTGCTCGACGAACGCAGCCTTCCACGCCTGCGAATCTTCGGTGCGTGCGCTCATGCGAGAGGAGATCGGGCTGTGCCGACCATCGAAGAGCTCCCCGATCAGCCGCACGAGCACCGAGTTTCCCGTCATCTCGGCAATGGCGATGTGAAAGCGCCGGTCGTTCTCGATCTGTGTGCGACCGTTGAGCCCGTCCTTGCGCATGCTTTCCAGCGATGCCTTCACACGCTCCAGATGCTGGGGCGTGACGCGGGCCGAGGCCAGCGTGACCACCGAGCCTTCGAGCATCGCGCGGGCCTGCATCATTTCGGACGGGCTTTCGCCGAGCGCTGGCGTTTCGTCTCGCCCAACGGCTGGTCGCCGGAACACGGACCGACCGAAGACGGCGTGATGTACGACCAGTAGATCATCTGGGATCTGTTCCAGAACTACCTGGATGCGGCCCGCACGTTGAACATCGACACGGACTACCAGTCGGTGGTGGCGGACATGCAGGCCAGGCTCGCCCCGAACAAGATCGGCAAGTGGGGCCAGCTGCAGGAATGGCAGGAGGACATCGACGATCCCAAGGACATCCACCGCCACACCTCGCACCTGTTCGCGGTGTATCCGGGGCGCCAGATCACGCCCGCCAAGACGCCCGCCTTCGCAGCCGCCGCGCTGGTGTCGCTGAAGGCCCGCTGCGGCGAAGTGGCCAACCAGCCTTTCACCGCCTCGATGGTGACGGGCGACAGCCGCCGTTCGTGGACCTAGCCCTGGCGCTGTGCCCTGTTCGCGCGGCTGGGCGATGCCGGGCGCGCGCAGACCATGCTGCGCGGCCTCCTGACCTACAACACGCTGCAGAACCTGTTCTGCAACCACCCGCCGTTCCAGATGGACGGCAACTTCGGCATCTCGGGTGCGCTGACCGAGATGCTGTTGCAAAGCCACGAAGGCGTGATCGTGCTGCTGCCCGCCTGTCCCGGCGACTGGAAGAAAGCCGGCGCATTCAACGGCCTGCGCGCGCGTGGCGGCTACCGCGTGAGCTGCGTGTGGAAGGACGGGGTCGTCACCTCCTATGAAATCGTCGCGGACAAGGCGCGCGACAAGAAGCCGGTGCGGGTGCGTATCAATGGCGAAGAACGCGATGTCACGCCGACGTGACGCAATGAACAGATGACTTCAAACAGACTCCAGAACAAGACGATCCTCGTCACCGCAGCGGCGCAGGGCATCGGCCTTGCCACCGCGCTGGCCTGCGCACGCGAAGGCGCGCAGGTGATCGCGACCGACATCAACGTCGGGCTTCTCGACAAGCTGGCGCATGCCTCCACCGGAATCCGCACGGCGGTGCTTGACGTGCGTAGCGCGGACGCGATTGCCGCGCTGGCGGCCAAACTGCCTGCGCTCGACGGTCTCTTCAACTGCGTAGGCTACGTGCACCACGGCAGCGTGCTCGATGGATCGGATATTCGAGCTGCAATGAAAGCGGACCCCGAAGGGTCCGCTTGCTGGAAACCGAGTGCCCAATTACTTGGGTGAGTAGGTCATCTTCGTTACGAGCTGCGACGATCTGCGTTTCATGCAGCAGCAGCGCGACGACCGCGGTGGGGTCCGAATTTGGGAAGAAAGCCGGCGCGAAATAGAGCGCCGAGAACGCGTAAACGTAGAAGTCGAACCACTCGGCCAGGTTGTCCGACGAGGCCGCCATGCGGGGCGGCTATGTTGTTGTCCCTGCAACATTCTGTCCCGCACGCACGCACGCCGCGCGTGTCAGCAGGCACCTCCTCCACCTGCCGTCGACGTGGCCTTGCAGGCCCCGTCTTTTTCTCTTCAGAAGGTGCCCGGCAGCAGGATGCTGGAGTCGACCGTGTCGATCTTCGTATGGCCGCAGAAGGCCATGGTGATGTCCAGTTCCTTGTGGATGATCTGCAGCGCGCGCGTCACGCCTTCCTGGCCGTGGGCGCCCAGGCCGTACAGGAAGCTGCGGCCGATCAGCGTGCCTCTTGCGCCTAGCGCGCGGGCCTTGAGCACGTCCTGCCCGCTGCGGATGCCGCCATCCATCCACACCTCGATCTCGCTGCCCACGGCCTCCACGATGGCCGGCAGCGCGGCGATGGAAGAGGGCGCGCCGTCGAGCTGACGGCCGCCGTGGTTCGACACGATGAGCGCATCGGCACCGCTGCTGGCTGCAAGGCGCGCGTCTTCCACGTCCATGATGCCCTTGAGGATGAGCTTGCCGCCCCAGAGCTTCTTGATCCACTCCACGTCGGCCCAGCTCAGCGCGGGGTCGAATTGCTCGGCCGTCCACGACGAGAGCGACGACAGGTCCTTCACGCCCTTCGCATGGCCCGCGATGTTGCCGAAGGTGCGGCGCTTGGTGCCCAGCATGCCCATGCACCAGCGCGGCTTGGTCGCGAGGTTGATGAGGTTCCTGATCGTGGGCTTGGGCGGCGCGGTGAGGCCGTTCTTGATGTCCTTGTGGCGCTGGCCGAGGATCTGCAGGTCGAGCGTGAGCTGCAGCGCCGTGACGTTGGCGGCCTTGGCGCGTTCGATCAGGCGCTCGATGAAGTCACGGTCCTTCATCACGTAGAGCTGGAACCAGAAGGGATGGCGGTCGGTGTTCTCGGCGATGTCTTCGAGCGAACAGATGCTCATGGTCGACAGCGTGAACGGAATGCCGAAGGCCTTGGCCGCGCGGGCACCGAGGATCTCGCCATCGGCGTGCTGCATGCCGGTGAGACCGGTGGGCGCGATGGCCACGGGCATGGCCACCTCCTGGCCGACCATGGTGCTGCGGGTGGAGCGGCCCTCCATGTTCACCGCCACGCGCTGGCGCAGCTTGATCTTCTGGAAGTCGCTCTCGTTGGCGCGGTAGGTGCCTTCGGTCCACGCGCCGGAGTCGGCGTAGTCGTAGAACATCTTCGGCACGCGCCGCTTGGCGATCACCCGCAGGTCTTCGATGTTGGTGATCTTGGAAAGGTCGGCCACGGGGAGTCTCCTGAATGGTCTTGTGTGTTCGTTCGCGCAAGCGGATCCGGCGAAGCGGCGGGCGGGCCATTATGGGCAGGCGCCGCCCCGGTCGAGTGTGGGCGGGCAAAGCGCCGACGATCTGAAAAGTACCCGGGGGCGACCTGAAAAGAATTCAGTCGATCGTTCAGTCGCTTGGCTGATCAGTCAGTCGCGCAGCGCCTGCCGCAGCCATTCGACGAAGGTCGCACACTCCCAGCGCTCCATCGCCCCGGGCCGCCAGCACAGGAAGTACGCATTGGGCGAAGGCACGCTCTCTGCCGAAAGCCGCACGAGGCGCCCGCTCTCCAGCCAGGCGCTGCCCAGCTTCAGGTGCATCAGCACCACGCCGAAGTCTTCGGCCGCCGCATCGAGCGCCAGGCCCAGGTCGTTGAACTGATGGCCGGTGGCGGGCTCCGGCAGGCCGATGCCGCGCGCCTTGAACCAGGTGCGCCACGATTCGAGCGGCGTGCGCAGCAGTTGCACGCGCGAGACCTCCGCATCGGTCGCGAAACCGTCGAAGGGCCCGTGGCGCTGCAGGTACGCGGGGCTGCAGGCCGGCGCCACCTCGTCGGCCAGCAGCTGGCAGAACTCGCGGTCGTGAAAGGGCCCGGTGCCGAAGCGCAGCTCCAGGTCGGCCTCCTCGGCCGTCATGTTGCGCACCGGCATGGTCACCTGCAGCATCAGCTCGATGGTCGGGTAGGCATCGCGAAACTGCGCGAGGCGCGGCAGCAGCATCTGGCGAGAGAAGGTGGGCGTGACCGCCACGCGCAGCCGCCGGATCTGCGACGCGGGCTCGCGGCCCGGCACCTGCTGCAGCGCCGCGATGGCTTCGCGCACGCGGGCCAGGTAGGCCACGCCGTCGGCGCCGAGGCTGAAGTCGTTGCCTGTGAAGAGCTTGAGTTCCAGCTGCGTTTCGAGCTGCCGGATGCGATGGCTCACCGCGCTGGGTGTCACGCTGAGCTCTTCGGCCGCCAGGTTCACGCTGCGCAGCCGTGCGACCGCCTCGAAGGCCTGCAGGCCCTGTGTCGAGGGGAGTCGGGTCGATGCCATGCAGTGTCTTGGGGTGGGCGAGCGATGTTAGCGAATCGCGGCCGCCGGCAAGCTGGCGACCAGGGCTTCGAGCAGCCGGCGCAGGTCGCCGACCGCTTCGCGTGCCAGTGCCGCATCGCCCATCTGCGCCTTGATGATGGCGCCGTCGACCCCCAGCCCGGCGGCCTGCGCGATGGCCATGCGCTGCGGCACGTCGGGCAGCAGGCCGGCGATCACCTCGACCATCTCGCGTTTGTGTTCGCGCGCAATGTCGGCTGCGCCAGCCACGCTGGCACCCACTTCCACCACCGAGTTGATGAAGGCACAGCCGCGGAACACCGGATCGGCGAACCACTCGGCCATGGCGTCGGCCAGCACCAGCAGGGCTCGCCCGTCGCCGATGCGTTGCTGCGCGCCGCGCCGGCCCAATGCGTCGACGAACCACGCCATCCAGCGGCCGTGCCGATGATCGAGAAAGGCGCGCACCAGGTCGTCTTTCGAGGGGAAGTGCCGGTAGAAGGTGACCTTGGTGACGCCCGAGGCGGCGATCACGCGGTCGATGCCGGTGGCGCGGATGCCGTCGGCGTAGAAGAGGTCGTGTGCCGTGAGCAGGATGCGGTCGCGCGCGGGGAATGCCGCAAGGTCGGGAATGGCGTAGATGTCCATGCCGCGATTGTAGGCATGTAGACAGGTCTGTCTACGTGTGGCACATTCCGGCCGTCCGCCTCGCTTGCCTTTGCTTCCACTTCAACGAAAGACCTTCATGGAATCTCGCCCGCCGCTGCCGCCCTTCACCCTCGAGACCGCCACCCGCAAAGTCCAGGCCGCCGAAGACGCCTGGAACACCCGCGACCCGGTCCGGGTGAGCCTGGCCTACACGCCCGACACCGAATGGCGCAACCGCGCCGACTTCGTCAACGGCCGCGAAGAGGTGGTGGCCTTCCTCACCCGCAAGTGGGAGCGCGAGCACGACTACCGCTTGAAGAAGACGCTCTGGGCCTTCATGGACAACCGCATCGCGGTGCGCTTCGAGTACGAATGGCACGACGCCGCGGGCCAGTGGTTCCGCAGCCATGGCAACGAGAACTGGGAGTTCGCCGAGAACGGCCTGATGCAGAAGCGCTACGCGAGCATCAACGACCAGCCGATTGCGGAGTCGGAGCGCCAGTTTCGCTGGGACCGCTGACCGGTCTTGCCCCTTCCCCCGCTGGGGGAAGGTTGGGATGGGGGCAGGCCTTCGAGCAGGCGCAGTGCTTTCTTCTAGGCCGTGTGCCCCCACCCCGGCCCTCCCCCAGAGGGGGAGGGAGCAAAACATCGGGAACGTTTGTTGCTTGCTTTTGGTGCATGGAAACCCCCGTCCTGAACCCCACCGCCAGCCATCCGCTCTGGCAGCACCAACTGGGGCTGCTGCTGGAGTCCACCGGCGAGGGCATCTTCGGCATCGACCTGGACGGCCACTGCATGTTCATCAACCGGGCCGGCGCGCAGATGCTGGGCCACGAGGCGCGCGACGTGATTGGCTCGAACATGCACGAGCTCACGCACCACTCGCACCCCGACGGCGCTCACTACGCCGACACCGACTGCCCGATCTTCAACGCCTTCAGGCGCGGCCTGCCGTGCCGCATCGACACCGAGGTGTTCTGGCGCCGCGACCGCACCGCCTTCGCGGTGGAGTATTCGAGCCACCCGATCATGGACGGCACGCAGGTGCGCGGCGCCGTCATCACCTTCGTCGATATCACCGAGCGCCGCCGCCACGCCCAGGCGCTGCAGCAGGCCAAGGACGAACTGGGCCTGCGCGTGCAGGAGCGCACCCGCGAACTCAGCGACGCGCTCGTGCAGTTGCGCGAACTCTCCGCATGGCTCGACAAGGTGCGCGAAGACGAGCGCACCCGCATCGCGCGCGAGGTGCACGACGAACTCGGCAGCCTGCTGGTCGCGCTCAAGATGGACGTGAACTGGATCGGCAAGCGCCTGGGCGAGCAGCAGGAGCGCACGCCCGATGCGGCGCAATCCATGCGCGACCAGATGCGCTGCAAGTGCGGCAACATGAGCCAACTGATCGAGCGCGCCGTCGACAACGTGGGCCGCATCATCACCGACCTGCGTCCCAGCATCCTCGACCACCAGGGCCTGTGGGCCGCGCTCGAATGGCAGGCGCACGAGTTCGTCCAGTCGGCCGAGCTGGCGCTCGAGTGGCACTTCGACGTGCCGGCGGGCGTGGAGCTGCCCGAGCCCGCGGCCATTGCGGTGTTCCGCATCTTCCAGGAGATGCTCAGCAATGTCGGTCGCCACGCGAAGGCGCACAGCCTGGATATCCGCATCGGCCTTGAGGCACAGCAACTGAGCATCCGCGTGCGCGACGACGGCGTGGGCGCACCGGCGCAGGCCTTCGAGGCCTCCACCTCCTACGGCGTGCTCGGCATGCGGGAGCGGGCGCGCCATTTTGGCGGGCGCATCGATATCGATAGCCAGGTGGGCAAGGGCAGCACCTTCTGCCTGCACTTGCCATTGCCTGCCGATGCCTGAGATGAACGACATCCGCGTGCTCATCGGCGACGACCACCGCATCGTGCGCGAGGGCCTCAAGCAGATGCTGGGCGACCCCTCCAACGGCCTGCCCTCGATGAGCGTGCGCGCGGAAGCGCAGACCGGCCCCGAGGTGCTCGCAGCGGTGCAGCAGCTCCACGGCCCGCAGGGGCTGGACGTGGTGCTGCTCGACATCGCACTGCCCGGCCGTGACGGCCTCGACGTGCTGCAGGCCCTGCGCAAGGAATGGCCCACGCTGCCGGTGCTGATGCTCAGCACCTACCCCGAGAAGCAGTACGCGGTGCGTTGCATCAAGCTCGGCGCCTCCGGCTACCTGAACAAGAGCGCCGATGCCGACGACATGGTGAGCGCGGTGCGCAAGGTGGCGGCAGGCGGCCTGTATGTCTCAGCCGCCACGGCGGAGGCGCTGGCCGCTGCCGTGGGGCGCAACGCGGGGCAGGGCGCCGAACAGCTCTCGCACCGCGAGCACCAGGTCTACCGCCTGCTCAGCGCCGGGCACAGCGTGAGCGAAATCGGTGCACAGCTGGGCCTCGCGCCCAACACCGTCAGCACCTACCGCGCGCGCATCCTCGAGAAGACCGGCACCAAGAACGACGTGGAACTCGCGCTGTATGCCGAACGCCACGGCAAGGCGGCCCCCGCGGCCTGAAATGGGAGCCAGCGGCGGCCGTCTTGTAGTGCCAGCCCTACAAGCCCTCGACAACAGCGGCACGATCTGAGCGCCGAAGGCCTTTGGCCCGCGCATCCGGCCCGGGCCTTGCATCGTGGCAAGCATCTTTTCACCGAGGTGCACCACCATGTCCAGCCCATCCGATTCGACCGCCTGCGATCTCTACGACGCCGACCGGCCCCTGAGCATGCGTTGCGCCTGCGGCCGCAACCACGGCGGCGGCCCGGAGATCGACGTCGGCCCCGACGACAAGCTCGAAGCCAGCCTCATGAAGGCGCTGTTCCCGAACGACAGCCTGCGCCGCAACTTCCTGCGCGCCGTGGGCGCCAACACCGCGCGCGCCGCCATCGCGTCGGTGCTGCCGCTGGGCGCGCTGCAGGCCATGGCACAGGACAAGGCGCCGCTCGAAAAAACCAATCTCAAGATCGGCTTCATCCCCATCACCTGCGCCACGCCGCTGATCATGGCGCACCCGCTGGGCTTCTATCAGAAGCAGGGGCTCAACGTGGACGTGGTCAAGACCGCGGGCTGGGCGCTCATCCGCGACAAGATGCTCAACAAGGAATACGACGCCACGCACTTCCTGTCGCCGATGCCGCTCGCCATTTCGATGGGCGCGGGCTCCAACCCGGTGGCGATGAACGTCGCGACCATCCAGAACACCAACGGCCAGGCCATCACGCTGGCCAACAAGCACAAGGACAAGCGCGATCCGAAGATGTGGAAGGGCATGAAGTTCGCCGTGCCCTTCGAGTACAGCATGCACAACTTTTTGCTGCGCTACTACGTGGCCGAAGCGGGCCTGAACCCCGACACCGACATCCAGATCCGCGTAGTGCCGCCGCCCGAGATGGTGGCCAACCTGCGTGCCGGCAACATCGACGGCTACCTCGGCCCCGACCCGTTCAACCAGCGCGCCGTGTTCGAGGAAATCGGCTTCCTGCACCTGCTGACGCGCGACCTGTGGAACGGCCACCCCTGCTGCGCCTTCGGCACCTCGAGCGAGTTCATCGAGAAGCATCCCAACACCTTCGCCGCGCTCGTGCGGGCAGTGCTCACTGCTTCGGCCATGGCGCGCGAGCCGAAGAACCGCGAGCTCATCGCCAAGGTGATCGCGCCCGCCCAGTACCTGAACCAGCCCGAGACCGTGATCACCCAGGTGCTCACCGGCAAGTTCGCCGACGGCCTGGGCAACATCCGCACCGTGCCGGACCGCGCCGACTTCGACCCGATTCCCTGGCAGTCGATGGCGGTGTGGATGCTCACGCAGATGAAGCGCTGGGGCTATGTGAAGGGCGACGTCAACTACAAGCAGATCGCCGAGAAGGTGTTCCTGCTGACCGACGCCAAGAAGCGCATGAAGGAACTCGGCCAGAGCGTGCCCGATGGCGCGTACCCCAAGTTCACCATCATGGGCAAGGTGTTCGACCCCGCGAAGCCCGACGACTACGTCAAGAGCTTCGCCATCAGCAAGATGGCCTGAGCCATGGGCAAGAAGCAAACGCTGTCGATGAAGGCGGCCCTGGTGTCGTTGCTGATGTTCCTGTTGCTCATCGGCGTGTGGCAGCTTGCTACGGCGCCGCCAGCCACCGTAGCCGCCACGGCCGGCATGACCGCCGAGCAGATCGAGTACCAGAAGATGCTCGGCAAGGACCCCACGCAAGGCCAGGAGGGCCAGGTCAAGAGCTCGGGCTTTCCCACGCCGGCCCAGATGGGCGCCACCGCGTGGAAGCACCTGTCGAACCCGTTCTACGACAACGGGCCGAACGACAAAGGCATTGCGATCCAGCTGGCCTATTCGCTCGCCCGCGTGGGGCTGGGCTTTCTGCTGGCCTGCGTGGTGGCGGTGCCGCTGGGTTTCGTCATCGGCATGTCGCCGCTGCTGCACAAGGCCTTCGATCCGTTCATCCAGGTGCTCAAGCCGATCTCGCCGCTCGCGTGGATGCCGCTGGCGCTCTACACCATCAAGGACTCGTCGGTCAGCGGCATCTTCGTGATCTTCATCTGCTCGGTGTGGCCGATGCTGCTGAACACCGCCTTCGGCGTGGCCTCGGTCAAGCGCGAGTGGCTCAACGTGGCGAGCACGCTCGAGGTCAAGCCGCTGCGCCGCGCGTTCCGCGTCATCCTGCCGGCGGCCGCGCCCACCATCCTCACCGGCATGCGCATCAGCATGAGCATCGCGTGGCTTGTCATCGTGGCGGCCGAGATGCTCGTGGGCGGCACCGGCATCGGCTACTTCGTGTGGAACGAGTGGAACAACCTCTCGCTCACCAATGTGATCTTCGCGATCCTGGTGATCGGCGTCGTGGGCATGCTGCTCGACCAGGCCTTTGCCGGCCTGCAGCGGAAGGTGACCTATGTGGAGTGATCGATTGGCACAAGGCGCTCCTCTCATGACCCCCGCTACCACCCCCCCGCCCGCCATCAGCGGTTTCCTGCGCATCGAGGGGCTTGCCAAGGCCTTCGTGCCCTCGCGGCCCGTGTTCGCCGACGTGTCCTTCACGCTGGACCGCGGCGAGTTCGTCTGCATCATCGGCCACTCGGGCTGCGGCAAGACGACGATCCTCAACGTGCTGGCGGGCCTGGACCAGGCCAGTGCGGGCCATGTGTTCATGGATGGCCGCGAGGTGGCCGGCCCGAGCCTGGAGCGCGGCGTGGTCTTTCAGAGCCACGCGCTGATGCCCTGGCTCACCGTGCGCAAGAACATCGCCTTTGCCGTGTCCTCGCGATGGCCCGACTGGTCGGCCGGCCATGTCGACAAACAGGTCGAGCGCTTCGTGGAGATGGTGGGTCTGCAGGCGGCCATCGACAAGAAGCCCTCGAAGCTCTCGGGCGGCATGAAGCAGCGCGTGGGCATTGCGCGCGCCTTTGCCATCCAGCCCAAGATGCTGCTGCTGGACGAGCCCTTCGGCGCGCTGGATGCGCTCACGCGCGGCACCATCCAGGACGAGCTGATGGCCATCGTGCGCCAGACCCAGCAGACGGTCTTCATGATCACGCACGACGTGGACGAGGCCATCCTGCTGGCCGACCGCATCCTGCTGATGACCAACGGCGCAGACCAGCCCGGCGGCGGCTACCGCGCCGGGAACATCGCCGAGACCGTGGTCAACCCGTTGCCGCGTGAGCGCACGCGCGCCTCGCTGCACCACCTGGACGGCTACTACGCGCTGCGCAACCACATCGTCGATTTCCTCGTCACGCGCGCCAAGGCGTCGTGACCTTTCAGTCTCGATTTCAATCAGGAGCAAACCCGCATGAACCGCAACGACGTCACCGAGAAGATCATCACCGTGAAGGTGTCCAAGGGCATCCAATGGGCCGACGTGGCCAGGAAGGTCGGCCAGTCCAAGGAATGGACCACCGCCGCGTGCCTCGGCCAGATGACGCTCGACGACAAGCAGGCCAAGGTCGTGGGCAAGATCTTCGGCCTCACCGTCGAAGAGCAGAAGTGGCTCCAGGTCGTGCCCTACAAGGGCTCGCTGGCCACGCCCGTGCCGACCGATCCGCTGATCTACCGCTGGTACGAAATCGTGAGCGTGTACGGCACCACCATCAAGGAACTGATCCACGAAGAGTTCGGCGACGGCATCATGAGCGCGATCGACTTCAGCATGGACATCCAGCGCCAGGCCGACCCGAAGGGCGACCGCGTCAACGTGGTGCTGTCGGGCAAGTTCCTGCCGTACAAGACCTACTGACGCGGACCGGACCGGGCCGGGCCTTGGCTGCCTCTGCCTGTCACCACGCGTGCGCGGCTGGCTTGGACCTGGCAGCTGCGCGCATCGGCATCGTGACGCCGTAGCCTTCGATGGCGCCGGCAATCGCCCGCGCCACGTGGTCGGCCGGCGCGGCAAGCCGCCGCCGCGTGTGCATGCGCTCGAAGGTGTAGCTTGCGGCGATGCGTTCGGACAGCGGATCGGCGAGCCCTGTCACATCGGGGCTCAGCAGCGTGACGTGCAGGCGGCCTTCGTGCTCCTGCCGAAGCCCTTCGGAAATCGCGTTCACCGCGTACTGCGTGCCGTGGTACACCGCCGACTCCGGCGACAGGCCCTGCACCGCGACAGGCGCCACATTCACGATGTGGCCCCAGCCCTGCAGCTGCATCGTCGGCAGTACCGCGGCAATGCCAAGCAGCACGCCGCGCAGGTTCACGTCGATCATGAGTTCCCACTCCTCGATCTTGCGGTTCCACAGCGGCGACATCGGCATCACGCCCGCCGCATTGACCAGCACGTCGATCTGGCCGTGCGTGTCGAAGGCGAACTCGGCAAAGTTTTCCATGCTGGGCCGATGCGTCACATCGAGATGCTGAAAGCTCGCGCTGCCGCCCGTGGCGTTGATCTCCGCCGCAAGGGCTTCGAGCCGCTCGGTGCGCCGCGCACCCAGCACCACGCTGGCCCCGCGCCGCGCCAGCAGCCGCGCGGCTGCTTCGCCGATGCCGCTGCTCGCGCCGGTGATGAGGACGACTTTTTCCTGGATTGCGCTCATATGAAACTCCTCGTGCGGGTTGCGGGACCACGGCGCGAAGGGTGCGCCGGGCATGCAGAGAAGTTTCGCGGCGATGGGGTCGGCAGCGGTAGATGGATCGAACAGGGTTCTTGCCTGATCCTGCGAAAGCGCGGAGCGCGCGCCGCGCTCGATCAGCGCGAAAGCGTTGCGTCGTCGGCGGTCCGAACAAGAAGGCCCTTGAGCTCGCCACTGTCGATGAGCTTCTGCAAATCCGCAGCCCCGCCCACCAGCATGCCCTTCACGAACACCATCGGAAATGTCGGCCACCCCGTCCACATCTTGAGCGCACTGCGGTCGCGCCATCGGCTCAGGTAGCTGCCGTATTCGAGGTATTTGCACGGCTGCTGGATTGCATCGAGCGCCCGTAGCGCCCGCTTCGGATGCGGGTTGATGCCCATGCCGACCACGACCACGTCGTGCGCCGCCACCGCCGCGATCACCTCGCGAACGATGGTCTGGCGGCTCTCGGCCACCTTGGCGCGAATGGCGGGGTGGATGCGGGCTTCTTCGAGGACGGGACGGGGCATGGGGGCTTTCGGTGGTTCGCGCTACTGTAGGCGTCAGGTGCGTGCCTGAGTGGCTCCTGCCCGGTCCGCCGACGCGCCATCCGCAAGCTGGTGAGAATGGGCACTGGCGAAAGGGCTGATTCGGTCTGCTTCGCCACCCCGGTCCTTGAAGAAAGAGTGTTGCTGCGTTGAACCCTGGTCCCAAGCCTTTGTCCTTGCTTGCACGCGTGCTGCTGCATTGCTTTGCGGTGCTGTGCCTGGTCCTCGGGCTCATCGGCGTGGTACTGCCGGGCATGCCGACGACCGTGTTCATCCTGATGGCCGCATGGGCGGCCGCGCGCAGTTCGCCGCGCCTGCATGCGTGGCTGCGTAATCACCGCCTGTTCGGGCCCTTGCTGCGCAACTGGGAGAACGGTCGCACCGTGAGCCGCCGCGCCAAGTGGAGCGCGACCGTCACCATGGCGGCCTGCGCGGTCATCGTGTCGTTCACGGCACATCGCACGTGGATGGCTGTGCTGGCCATCGGATGCATGGCCGTGGTGCTGGCCTGGCTGTGGTCGCGGCCGGTGCCTTCGCCGCAGCCGCCGTCTTCGTTGCTGCCGCCGCAGTGAGGCGCGGCGATGCAGTGCTTCGTCGCATATTGAGCCCAGCTTGAAAATCGACGAAGCTCCTGCGATGAACCAGACCCCCGAAACGCCGAAGCGTCCCAGGATCTACCTCGCGGGCCCGGACGTCTTCCGTCCCGATGCCAGGGCACATTTCGTGCGGCTCACGCTCGCTTGCGACGTACTGGGCCTGGTAGCGCTGCTGCCCGCCGATGGCGAAGAAGAGCAGCAGACGCCCGACGCGCTGGAAAAGCGCATCTACGAAGCCAACATGCAGCGCCTTCGCAGCGCGGACGGCGTGGTGGCGAACCTCTCGTCCTTCAGAGGCCTGGAGCCGGATTCGGGCACGGTGTTCGAGGTTGGCGCTGCCGTGGCTTTGGGAATTCCGGTCGTGGCTTACGGCGTGCCTGAAGGCAGCTATGCGGATCGTGCGCGTGCAGCGTTGTCCTGCACGCATGACGAAGGCGGCGTGCTGCGCGAGAGCGCCACCGGTATTGCAGTCGAAGATTTCGGCCAGCCGCTGAATCTCATGCTGGCTTGTTCGATTCACATCGAGCCAACGCCGGAGGCGGCGCTGCAAATGATCGCTGCGCTGCTTGCCGCACAGCGCTAGCCGCTTACTGCAGGGTTCTTGTCCAATTTGCTGGTGACCAGTTCATCGCGCAGGAGCGTTGCCGCGTAGCCGACTGCATCGCCCACAGCATGGGCAGTAAAGCCCGCCAGCATTGGCCATATGTCCGTGATTTCGATGCGCAGCGTTGGCGCGCCAGCTACGTTGGCCGAGTGCGACAGCACTACGAACTCGTAGGGGGCCAGCAATTGATCCTGGATGGCTTGGTTCAGCCATGCAGGATCACGGCGTTGCAGGCATGGGCCGCCGGCTCCGGCTGCTCGGGTTCACTTACTGCAGGGCGGCGATGAAGAGGATGTGTTTACGGGTAGTCAATTTTTTCTCCTCCCATTTACAGCGGGGTCGGCGTTGTCGCGCTTGGGGTTGCCTGCGTTGTAGGCACTGCGCGCTTGATGCGCGGCGCGAGCTTCTGCAATACCTCTGCCGTCTCGAAGATGTTGTCGCCCTTGTCTTGGAGGTCGGCGCGCAACTCGATCAGGATGGAGCGGTCAGGCAGCGCAGGCGTTGCGTAGCCGGGCGTGTAGATGTAGATCGGCGCCGGCGCCGGCGCCTTCGGCAGCGGTGGACGGGGCATCCGGAACACCGGCATGGCGCCGGCTGTGCGGCGCATGTTCGCCTCACCATCGGCGCTGCCGAGCACGACATCGCCTTCCGGTTCTGGACGCCTGGACATCGCGACGACCGTCAGTTTGGCGTCTGGATCGACCCCGCCAAAGATGTCTTCTCCTGAGAGCACCGTTGAAGCATCCACCTTGCCTTCGATGATCTTGAACGCTGGTGCTCCGGCGTCCTTCGCGACCTCGGCGCTGCGGTAGAGCAGGAAGGCATCTATCCACCGGTAGGGCGTTCGGCCGCTGCCCTGGAATCGGACGCGGTAGACCTGGTCCGAGAGCTTGCTGCTGGTGTAGCCGAAGATGTTGCCTTCAGCGCCGGCAGGGCGATAAGACGTAGGGCTGACACATGCAGCCAGCGATGCAGCCGCCGCCAAGGTGGCGAGTATTTTTAGAATTTGAGTTCTCCCTTTGATGATGATTTGTCGTGCATTCAGCCCGTTGTGCCGCAGGCCGTGACTTTTGTATGGCGCTTTAAAAGCTTGCATTGAGGCACGCTGAACTCGTCGGACGCCACCGAGTTCTAGCTACTTGGAAGGCTGGGGTGTGCCCTCCGTAGGCGCCTTGCCTTCCACGGCGGATTTCAAGAAATCGATAGAGACGGGGCTGAAGCGAGACCACCAAGCCTTCACCTCGGTACCGCCCGTCGAAAGCTTGGTGATCTCGTAGTGGGCAATTCGCGTTGTATATCCCTGCATCATCGTCACGGTGCCTTGACCTCCGGTTTGATCAAGCTCCGAAATTTCTCGCATATCGATGCTTGAGGCACCGGTCAACATCTTGTTGATGGTCGCGGACGCACTGCGGGCTTGACGCCCGACGTCGCGGTACACCAGGACGAAGTCGCGTTCCGTCGTGAGGGTCACACGGTGCTCCGCGCGGGCCTTGAGTTCGTCAACACTTCTGTACAACGGCATGGCAGTGCAACCGGCAAGCACGCAGGCCAGCACCAGGAGGAAAAACCTCTTCATTTTGAGTTCCCCAAGGGGGCCACGGCGAGAGCCGGTGACTCCACGAGGTAGTGCTCCTTCTCATCGATGGAGAACCGTGCGTCCGCGTGGTAGGCCGATATCAGCACGAGCCTTTCTCCTTTTTCACTTGTCTTTTCGGTGATCACGTAGCTCGCTCCAGCCTTGAATTCAATGTTCTTGAGCAAAGTCTGCTCACCCGTGAGCTTTCCGCCGGAGACCATTACGTCGTGTCGCCCTGGCGGAATCTTGAGTTTGAGAAGAGAGACTTGAGGGCTGTAGAGGCCGACACTGGCACCTCCGAACTGTCTGATGCCCGTGGCGGTGCCGTCGACGCGAGAAGGAACGTAGGCAGCCCATGCCGTATTGCTGTAGTGGCTGTAGGGATAGCCGCTCAGCGTGGCGAAGGGTTCTCCCGCTTTGACCAATTGATTCTGGTAGTTGGAACGAACCGTCTCGATTGGAACGCGAGGTGTTGGAGAAGCGCAGCCCCAAAGTGCGGCGACTAAGGGCAAAGCTGTTAGCGCCTTCATGAGGCTTCTTTTCAGTGCAATTGCTGGCTTTGCTGCTGATCGGTGGACTATTTCTATAGGACGGTGCATTCGGATTTCCCTCATATTTTTGAATCAGAAGCTGGCGTTGAGATTGAAGCCCAGCGTGACTTTGGCGGTGCGGTACCCCTCGGGCTTGCTGATCGGCGCGCCGACGAATAAGTCATAGCTGAGCTTGGTCCACTGCCCGCGCACGCCGATGACGGCGCCGGCCAGACTGCGGCCCAACGTGTCGATGGTGGAACGCCCACCGACATGGCCGTAGTCCATGCCCGCATAAAGCTCCGCGCCGCTCTGGCCCATGGCCCAGCCGATGTCGTTGCGGATGAGCCAGCCGCGCTCGCCCATGAGGTTCGTCTCGCCGTCGAAGCCGCGCACCGTGTAGCGCCCGCCGATGGCGAAGCGGTCCTGCGGCGTCAACGGCGTGCGGTTCCACTGCGCGCGGATCAGGCCCGAGTAGCGCAGCTTCTGCTCGCCCAGCTTGAACGGCGCGTTCAGGCTGATATCGGCAGTGAAGAGCTTCATGCGCGAGGTGCCCTCGCCGAACGCTTCTTCCGGCGCGGCGCGCGAGCCGAAGCCGCCGGTGCCCCGCTTGTACGCCAGCGTGCCTTCGAGCGTGGCCTCGCCGATGAACTCCTTGTGGTTCAAGCTCAGTTCCCAGCCGCCAACCACGCGGTGCTGCACATCCAGCTCCTGGTCTTCGATGAAGTTGCGCGACTCGCGCCTGAAGCCCTTGAGCGCCACCGTCGTCTTGCGGCTCTGGTCACGGTAGACAAGACGCGAGAGCTTGACCTCGGCGTTGTTGGTCTTGCCGGCGTAGACGATGTCGCCGTTCAGGCCGGCGACGCTCTGGTGGTACTGGCTGTTGGAGGCGGTGAAGCCCAGCATCCAGTAGCCGAACGGCAGCGAGTAGTGCGCGGTCTGGCCTTCGGTGCCGTAGCTGGGCTCCGAGAGGAAATGGCTGTTGATGCTGTGGTTGGCGCTGACGTAGAACAGGTCGTTCAGGCCGAAGGGGTTGTCGAGCGAGACGGTGGCGCCGGCCTGGTTGCGGCCCGTGGCCTTGGTGCCGCTGTCGTCCAGGCTCAGGGTGACGCGCCATTTCTTGGACTGGACGTACTTGACGACCAGGTCGCTGTCGCCGGGCTTTGCGCCGGGGGCGGTTGAGGGTTCGATCTGGATGTCGGCCTCTGCGGTGGGAGCGCGCTTGAGGTTCTCCAGCCCTTGCTCGATGTCGCGCAGGTTCAGCAGATCGCCCGGGCGCGCGGGGATCGCGGTGGCCAGCAAGGCGGAACTGCCGAGCAGTGTGGAAGACGAATCCGGTGTCAGGCGGATGGCGGCGATGCGGCCCGGCACCAGCGACAAGGTCAGCGTGCCGGTAGAAAGATCCTGCGGCGCGGCGAGCACGCGGCTGGTGACCCAGCCCCTGGCGATGACGGCCTGCTGGGCGCGGGCCAAGACCACGTTGACCCCAGATGTGCCCAGGCATCGGCCGATGGGTGAATCGTTGCCGTCAGGGCCTGAGAGATCGGCGACGGCCCACTGGAAGGCCTCGGACTGCTCGCCGGCCAGCAGCACGCGGTCGATGCGAAAGCACGGGGACTCGGATTCGGGGATGCGCTGCGCCGGCGCCGGGGGTGTGGCCTGCGCGCGCTGGTCGACAGTGCGCTCGTTCTGCTCGCGCAGGGCGCGTTCACGTTCTTGCTGGCGTTGCTGCTCGATGATCGATTGGGGGGTGCTGGGTACTTGGGCGTGCGCCCACAAAGGACCGCCCAACAGCACGCCGGCCAGGATGGCACGCGGATTCATTTTCAAGTTCTCTCCCTCAAAATCTTTCTTGTGCGCATCCTCGCGCACCGCTGTTCGGCAAGCTCAGCCACAGGCATGAAACGCACTGCGAGTGCCACCAGAACCGGCCACTGTCTTTGGGGTTTGTGCACGACCTGAATCGGGCACATCGGGTGTCTAAGAATTGGCCCGGGTTCCTCCATATTGCCGGATAGTGCTAACCTGTTTCACAGTGAATTCCGCTCGCCGGTCGACCAATTCCCAAGCTTCTCATCATGAAGACTTTTTAAGTCTCAAGTCGTCGCAATAATTTTGCCAATCGACTGTCCACCGAGGGCTGCAATGAGGATTCGGCTTAACAAGGCCTTTTCCTATCGCCTCTCCCAATAAACGCATATCCAACCAAGGGTCAGTCGCCATTTTGGCGACTATTTCCTTGTCAAATATTTCCGGCAGATATTTCTTGAGATGTGGATATCCCGCCTCCTCGTCAGTCATGGATAGATTGACATATGGGCTTCTAGCATGGCGGGTTTCACCTTCATGATTCAAGAAATCGGCAAGTGGATATTTACGCTCGTACCAACTATTTTTTCCAATTTCCACCCCCGAAGGGTTGGCGCCCGCAAATCGGGAATACAATTTTTTCAAATGTTCCGGATATAGGTAGACGATTTTTGAATCTTCACCTGGACTCAAAAGATTCAACAACATCACTGGTCCACCAAATCTCTCCGCACTCCAGTCCATCCAGTCGTCACCACGCCCCTGATCTAAATAGATCAATTCCAGTGTATCTCGCCCATAAAGGTAATAGTCACTCGACATTATTTCTCCTTGACTGGAAATGGTTGCAGAGGGATTAGAATTTTCCCATTCTGATCAACCACAAATATTAATTTCCCCGTGGTTTCGGAGGATTTGAAGTTATTCAGCAGCTTTCCCATTAATTGATTTGAGCTTATTCCTTCTGGAACCTGCACTGCGATTACTGGGCTCGGTTGCACCGATCTAAGGTCTCCCTTGACGGCTGATTCAAAATTATCCGGATTTGAGGCTGTTTTCACCTGAACCGAAGTACCGACACTACCTTCGTAGATAAGATCAGAACCAGGCGCGCCTGCACCTGCCGCTCTAATTTTTGTATTAGGTGGTTGTGTTGCCTGAATGATTGCTTCGGCCGCGGCTTGTGTTAGAGGTATTTGCCCCTGTGGGGCATGTTCTGCCATCAAGATGTTGATCGCGCCGTCTCTGGTGACATCTCCTTTCACAACTGGGGGAACGGTCTGCCCTAGCGACGGGGTTATATCCACTCGGGACACCACGAACGAGCCCAGCGAATCACTGATCAGACTTGCCAACTGTGTTGCTACTGCCACCTTCTGGCTGTCAGCTCCCGCTGCCGTGCCAATGGTGTATGTCCCTGCAGCCAAAATCGGACTGTTTTGCAACGCCGCAAACAATGCATCGTACTTGTGAGTTTCGACTGAAGTGGGCAGCGACGCCTCGTTGTTCGTGACGTTCAATGGTTGCCCGGCCTTGATGAGCGCTTGGTTGAAGTTCTGCTCATTCGCCGACTTGTCACGTCCGAGGTAGGCATTGAAGGGGCCCTCGTTCTCGCGCAGTTGGCGCATGTAGGCCAGCTTCTGCTCATCGGTGCCGCCGTAGGGATAGGAGTAGTTGCTGGCATTGGCGGTAGGGCTGCCATTGGTCAGCAACTGCACCGTAGCGGCATCGCCATTGAGCAGGCGATATCTGTCCAGATAGACGCCCAGATTGATCTTGTCGTCGGCGCTCAAGGGCTGCCCCGAGCGTGCCTTGGCCAATAAGCCATCGCTGAGTTGATCGGCGCGTTCCAGAGCGATCAACTGTTCACTTTCAGTGGCAGTCAGCCCGCCCGGAGAAGATGCCTTGATGCGCAGCGTATTCAGTTGCAGCCAGTCCGCGTGGTTCAAGAAGTTGTTTTCAGCCGCGTTGACTCCCGCCGATGCTGCGATGTAACTCGCGCTCGCATTCCCGCCCACCAACGCACCGATGACGCCGCTCATGAGGTTGGCGGCCTGAAGTGTCTGCTCGGCCAGCTTGGGATCGGCCGTGGGGTTCACGGCCTTGGCCGTCAGTTCGCCCACCACCGCGCCAATGGCCCCTGCAGCGCATCCAGCACTGCCGCCGCCGCCAGTTCCCGCTGAAGCGCGGCCCGCACCCACAACGCAACCCAAAATGGCGTGCGCAACCTGCTGGCCATACACGTTGAAAGTCCCGTCCTTCTTCAAGTCTCCAATCGCGTTGGCTCCTTGCGCTGCGACAGTGTTCAGGAGCGCAGTTGCAATTGCGCTGCCCAACTCGTCTTCCAGACTCGTGCCATTGATCGCACTGCGAACCACCGAGCTGGCGACGCCATTGAGCATCTGGCGCTGCAGTTGGTCCGTAAAGAGCGCCTTGCCATTCGTCGCCGTGCGCAGGTTGTCCGGCAGCACCCCTTCGACACTCAGCCCTTCGATGACACCCGCCGTGACCATCGCCGTGAGGATGTTCTTGACGCTCTGGCTGCTGCCCAGTTCATCGAACACCTTCCCGAGGTTGCCCTCGTTGTTGACGAACGAGATCGTTGCCTGGCTTGCAATCGCGGTGATGCCCGCCTGCATCGCAGCCGAGGCGATGGTGGTGGTCGTTGCAGAAAGCCCCATCGCCCCGGCGATACCGGTCCCCGTGGACGTGGCAGTGGTTGCCGTTCCGACGGCAGCCGAGCCCGCTCCCGCAGTGGCTACACCCACCACCACGCTGACGATGACCGACGCCACCGGCCCCAGGCTCGTCTGACTCTCGGCCCACTTCTTGTGCTCTTCCTGCACCCGCTGCCACTCGATGCTGTTCGCGAAGGCCGGGTCGTTCGCCAGTTGATTCACCCAGGCCATGCCGGGCTGCTGCGCCAGGGCCGCGAGCGCGTCGTTCTGCCCCAGTTGCGCCGTCACCCCGCCGCTGGCCTTGATGCTCAGGTTCTGGACGTTGAACAG
>NZ_JBEPKK010000003.1:0-552563 GCF_040544675.1 Variovorax boronicumulans | reverse complement strand
GTTCCGCTCAAACAGCTGCGAGCCCTGATCCGCCCGTCGCTGCGCTGCTCGGCGGTGCCTCAACGGCCGCCCAAGGGCACAGCACCCATCGCCGCCGTCAGCGCGGTTGTTGACCACCCCACTTTGGCGCCCGCTTTCCGGTTTTACTCCCTCTGGGAGAGGGCAGGGGTGAGGGCATCGGCCTCAACGCCACAGCAAGCGCCCGGCCTGCGGTACAGCCCCAACAGCCCCTCTGTGCCGCCGAGGAGCGCAGCGTTTCGCGGATCAGGGCTCGCAGCTGTTTGAGCCGCAGGCGAGTTCTGCGAGACCCCGCGAAACGCGAGCACCGCAGGGAAGCCGCAAAGCGGCCGGCACAGCGGGGCTGTTGGGGCTGTACCGCAGGCCGGGCGCCCCCACGGACAAAAACAAAAACTCAGCGAACAGCAGCCCCCGCCTCCTCAGGCCACCGCTGCGGCACCCGACGCAGCTTCTCCGTCGAGTAGCCAAGCGCAGTCAGCCGCCCAACAGCCGCGTCATAAGCAGCATCAGGAATCGAAGGCGTGCGCGCCATGATCCACGCGTAGTCGCGATCGCTGCGGCCGATGATGGTGAGCTGATAGTCCCGGTCCAGATCGACGATCACGTACTCCGCCTTGATCGGCCAGATGAACTGCATTCCCCACACCGCGTTGCCCGTGTCGGGCACCACGCTGCCCTTGGGGTTCATTGTTTTCAGCGGCCCGTCGAAGGCGCCCTCGCGAAAGCGGAAGCGCGTGTCGATGGTTCCGTCGGGCTTCAGGCTGTACGACTCCACCGCATTGAACGCGTTGCGCTCCGGCCGCGTGGGAATGTTGCCGATCACGTACCAGTCGCCCATGAAGCGCGACAGGTCCACCTGCTTGACCGGAGGGATCGTGGGGGGAGAACTTGCGCAGCCCGCAACGAGCAGCACCGCGGCGAGTCCGACTGCCGCGAGCACGGTGGGGCGGGTGAGTGCGTGTTGCAAGCTGCGTTTCATGAGGTCTCCGAAGGGCGGGTGGTGTTTGTGGACTCTAGTGCGAGTCGGTGCGAAAAGATATCCGAGGACAGCGCCGCCGTGGGTGAATGCTGCAGCGCAGCGGGCAACCGGTTGTCGAGCCAATCCATGCGCCAGGCCAGCACCAGCAGCGCAAGCGCCAGCACCACCGCCGCGGCCAGGCCCGTCTTGCCGTGGCGCTCTGCGTACGGGTCGCCCGCGATGCGCCGCGCGCCGGGCGGCACGCGCGCGGTCTGCGACAGCATGCCGCCCAGCCGAACATTCACCTTCATGCGCCCGTTGATCGCCCAGCCGCTGGCGTCCAGGATCGGCCCCAGGCTGCGCTGGCGCAGCTTGAGCCAGGCGATCAGCATGCTCGGGCCGGAGATCGCCGCCACGAGGCCGATCAACGCCACCGGTATCCATTGGCCCAGGTCGATGAACTTGCCGAATATCGCCACCAGCACCGCGCTGATGCTCCCCAGCGCCACGCCGATGGCAGCGACCGTGCCCACATCCACCCGGCCCGCAGGGCGCGGCACGGCGGTCGGCACCTTGGCGGCGCCGGCGGCCGCGACTTGCTGGTCGGCGGTGGTGAGCTTGGTCGCCAGGCCCGTCAGGCTCCCGGCCCCGGCGGCTTCGCTGGCGGCGGCGCGCTTGGCGACCTGCTCCTCGATGACGCGCACGAACTTCTTGTAGGGCGCAAAGAAGGCTTGCGCCACGCTGGTCGGGTTCTCGATCAGCTTGGTGATGGTGGCGTCCCAGTCGCGGCCCTGGCGGTCGTAGAACACGCCGTTGCGGCCCACGAAAAGAAAGTCGATGTCGCCGGCGGTAAAGGCCGCGACGATGCTCATCTTCTCGCCCTGCCGCGTGCAGTCGCAGTACGCCAGGCAGGTCTTGGCAAGGCCTGCGAGCACCGCATGTTTGGCGGTGTTCTGCACCTGCACCGTGAGCTCGCAACTGCGGCCGTCCAGGTACAGCGTGCCGGCCTGGAAGATCGCGCCCTCGCGCCGGTAGAAGGCCTTGAACGACACAAAATTGTTGAGCAGTACCAACAGATCGCGCTGCAGGCGAATGAGTTTTTCCAGATCGACCAGGAGCTTGTTGTGCGCCTCGGCGGCTTCGTCGTCGTGCAGCAACTGCAACACCGCCTCGCGGGTTTGCAGAAGGGCGTCGAGATTCTCCAGCGGCAGCGAGGCCGCGGCATTGGAGGGGCGCTGCGCTATCAGCGCCTGCAGCGGCGCAAGCTGTTGTTTGATGGCCAGCCACTCGGCCTCTGAGAGTTCCTCGCGCGCGCCCACCAACGGCGTCACGGCGCGCTCGGCGAACACGGCGACGGCCTCTGTCCACGCGGGGTTGGTGCTGTGGCCGTGCAAGGGCAGCACGCAGCGCGGCGTGACCGGGGCCAGCGGCAAGTCCGCAATCGGCTCGGCGCCCAGGTCGAGCTTGCTGGCGCCCAGTGCGTCATAGGCCTCGGGCGAAGGGTTCAGCGCGGTCACGGCCTGCCAGTCGAAGGCGGCGACGCGGCAGCGCGCGAAGAAATCGTCGAGCTTGGCCTGCACCTTGCGCGTGGCGTCGGCCGCATCGAGTGTGGGCTCGCCCAGCGGCATCAGCGTGGTGTTGCCCGCATCGGCCTTGGCATGCCAGTCGCGAGCGGTCTGCACCTCGGCGAAGAAGGCCTCGACGCGGGCGCGGTCCACGCCGGGCGTTGCCTTGTGCCGGTCGGGCACGCTGCCGTGGGTGCGCATGATCTCGGCCAGCGTGGCGTGCAACGCCTCGTCCTGCGCCGTCTCGGGCGTGATCACGCCATCGCCGTTGAAGCGCATGGCCGCGAGCAGTTCACCGCGGTCGGCAATGTCGGCCAGCGTGAGGGTGGCCGCATCGGGCCTGCCCTGGATCTGCAGCAGGCGGCGTGCTTCCTCGATGAGGCGAGCGCCATCAGCGTTGTCGGCATCGAGGTCGGCCAGCTTCAGCACGTCGGTGCCTTGCAGCAGCACGTCGGGGTTTCGCAGTCGCGCACACACCCACTCGCAGGCCGCGACCAATTCGGGCGGGCGCACGCGGCCGTCGCGGTCCGCATCGATCAGGTCGAGCGTGCGTGGGTCGAAGTCGATGCCGCGCGTGGGGCAGGCCAGGGCAACCCAGAGCTTCTGGTCGAGCTCGCCCACGCGGGCGATGTCTTCACCCGTGCGAAAGACGACCTGATCGACGCCTCCGGCCCGGATGAACTGCCAGCGATGCGGGTGCGCTGGCGTCGTCGTCAGCGTCCCTCCCATCAGGAAACGGAAACCTTCTTGTGTTCGCCCAGATTCTTTGGCGGCTCGCCGGTGACGGCGGCCTTGGCCATCTTGTAGAGCTGCACCATCTTGCTGTCGTCCACGTCCCAGTACTCGGCGAACAGGATGCTCACCGCCAGCAGGCCGAGGTTCGGGTCGGTCGGGCCGTCGGGAAACCAGGCCTTGGCCATGGGGTTGAAGAGCGCCTCTTTCTTCGCGGGGTCTTCCAGCAGCGCGGCGTGGCCGGCTACCGACACATAGCTGTCCGCGTCGGTGTTGGCATAAGCGATGTTCACTGTCGGGTCGCTGGCCACGTGGCGTGCGATGTCGCCGGTCTTGGGCACGAAGAAGTACAGCGTTGCGCCTTCGTCGATGTCCTTGTTCTGCGTAGTCAGCGGATGGCTGTGCAACTGCCCGTCGGCGTGGCGGTGCGTGAGCATGCCGAAGCGGGTGTCCTTGATCAGCTCCCAAAGCTTTTCTGTGTTTCCAGTGGTGGCGGTCATTGAGTCGATCTCCTGTGGATAGAGAGGTGGTGAAGAAAAGATGGATCGACCGTAGCCGCTCGTTCGCAGCAGGCCTGAGGACACACGGCGCACGGCCGTGTCGTCCTGCGCCGACAGCGGATCGCGGCTGCGGTCCGCGTCGGGTACTGCATCAGGCCGGCTCGCCCATCAGTTCCGTCATCAGTTCTTCCTTGCGCGCCATCAGTTGTTCGCGCATGGCCACCAGGTCCAGGCCCTTCGCGGCGCGGGCCTTGGGGAACATCTCGTTGCGTTCTTCCTTCACATGGTGGTCGATGTACTCGCCGAGCACCTTGACCTTGGCGTCGAACATCTCGTCGATGTCGGCGGCGTCCTGGATCTGGGCGATGAGGTCCTTGGCGGTTGAATGCTCCACCTCGGCTTCATCGAGCAGATCGGTTTCCTTGATGGCTTCGCGCGCGGCGGGATAGAAGATTTCTTCCTCGATCTGCGCGTGCACGGTGAGCTCCATGCAGATCTGCTGGGCCAGTTCGCGCTTCTTGTCAGTCGCGCTGGCTGCCTTCGATCCCATGAGTTCGTCGTAGGCGGTGAAGAGCTTCTTCACGTTCTTGTGGTCTGTATCGAGCAGGCTGCATGCATCGGGTGTTGCGCGCTTGGTGGTGTTGGGCATCGTGGGCTCCTGTTGAATGAATGGGATGTGGGGAACTCCAAGATGCGCAGCACGGCACGCGCAGTGCGTAGGAGTTCTGCGCATGACGCTGCCAGAGTGGCAGGCGTCAATCGGTTTCGGTCTTGAAAAGGCCCCGCACATTGAGGGCCGCCAGGCACACCTGCAGCGCAATGAGCGCCCATGCCTGCGTGTGCACGCCCCACACCACCCACAGCACATTGCTTGCAAGGAACACCCAGAAGCCGATGTTGCGCCGCCCCTTGGCGTTGGAGCCCACGAGCCATGCGGCGGCGACGGAAGCGGCAAAGGCGGGCCATTGGATGAGAGAAAGGATGTCCATGGCGCCACCGTAGCCTGCGGATGGGCGCTGTCCAGCTGCCTCTTTGCCGACGCCCGTCGTGGGCCGGTTCCCACGCGCACGCGCGCGGCACCGCCGCAGATTGAATGAAGACAACCCACGAAAGACACGCCATGCAAAGCACGACAACACCCGCCGACGAAAAGTCCGCCAACGAAGAGCCGACCACCCAGGAGCGCCTGGCCACCTTCACCTACAGGGGCTGGTTCTTTCTTTGCCGTGCCGAGCGCATCGACGACCAGACCTACCGGCCCGTCGTGCGCTGCGAGGCCCGCGAAGGCAAGGGAGAGGACATCGAACTGCCCAACGACACCTCCGAAGCTTCCTACGCCACCGAGGCCGAGGCCTTGCGCCATGCCGAACAGCAGGCGGTGCGCTGGGTGCACGACCGCACCGGCGACGGGCGCGGTCAGGCCTGATCGGTCCCGGCCATGCGCTGCAGCAGAGGCTGCCGCGCCAGCACCGCGTTGCGCGGGCCGTGGTCGAGCACACGGCCGGCCTCCATCAGCACCACCGTATCGAAGCGCTCGAGCAGGCTGAGGCGGTGAATCGACGCGATCAGGCAGGCAGCAGGAAATGCTTGAGCGATGCGTTCGAGCACGCGGGCTTCCGTGGCGGCGTCGAGCGCGCTGGTGGGTTCGTCGAGCAGCAGCAACGAACTGCCTTCCGCCGCGAGCACGCCTCGCGCCAGGCACAGGCGTTGGCGCTGTCCGCCGGACATGTTGAAACCGCGCTCGGACACGGCGGTGTCGAGGTCGCCGTGGTTCGCCTTCAATACTTCGTCGAAGGTGCTGGTGTGCAGTGCGGCGAGCAGCCGTTCGTCGCTCGCGGGCTGGCCGAAGGCCAGGTTCTCGCGCACGCTGGCCTCGAAGAGTTCGGTTTCCTGCGGAATCAGCGTGGCGAGGCGGCGCAATCGCGGCCAATCGACAGCTCCGCCGTCGAGCGTGAGCGTGCCGGCGTGCGGCGGATAGAGGCCGGCGAGCGCGCGCAGCAGCGTGCTCTTGCCGCCGCCGCTCGGGCCGACGAGGGCCACGCGCTGGCCGCGTCGAAGGGTGAGCGCAATGTCGTGCAGGCCGCTGCGGGGCGGCTGCGTTGCGGCATCGCCGACGGGCTCGCCGCGCGGCGCGTAGTTCCAGTGCAGGCCCTCTATGCCGAGCTGCGTCCATGTCGCGCCCGCGTCGATGCGCTCATGCATGGGCACTTCCTCGGGCGCAGAAGCGGCGACCTCGCCCGAAGGCGCTCGCCAGATCGGTTCGGCGCTCGTGTAGTCGGTGTGCATGCGCGCGAAGAAGCTGAAGTTGGCGGCCACCGAAGTCACCACGCCGGCCGCCTGCTGCGCATATTGGTAAATCATGAACACCGCGCCCAGCATCACCGCCTGCCCCGGCGTGCGCGCCTGCCATACGTAGATGACGACCAGGCCCCAGGTGAGCGCCAGGCCCATCAGGTCGACCGCGAACCACTTGCCCTCGTTGAGGACCACGGTGCGCTTGAGCGGCAGTGAGATGGCGGCCATGCGACGGCGCAGCAACAGGCGCGACGCACCTTGCAACCGAAGGCCGATCACGGTCGATGCGTTGCCCAGAAAGTCGAGCAGCGCGGACACATAGCGCCGGTCAGCGTCGTTCTCGGCACGCGCGAGCTTCATCAATGCGCGGTCGATGCGCACGATCACCAGGCCGATCAGCACATAGCCCGCGAGGGCTGTCGCGCCGCTGGTGCGCGACAGCAGGGCCAGCGCCACCAGCGGCCCGACGAAGTTGACCGCGTTGGTGAGCCAGATGAACTGGTTCTGCGCGAAGTCCGCCAACGCGCGGCTGGCCTGGTGCACGCGGTGCTGCAGTTCCCCCGAGTGATGGCCGTCGTGCCAGGCGAGCGGCGCGGCGGCGATGCGTGCATAGAGCTCGTCAGCCAGCCGCTCGCGCACCTTGAGGCCCACGTTGCGCTCCAGGATGCGGCCCGGCCCGTGCAGCGCCCAGGCGCCGACGTACACCGCGGCGAGCGTGGCGATCCATCGGCCGGCGCCGCCGAAGTCCGCGCGCTGCAACGCGTTGATGGCCTGGCCCGCGAGGTAGGGCAGCGCCAGGCGAATCAGCTGCGAGCTGGCCAGCAAGGCGGTCGCGGCCAGCAACTGCCCGCGCGCGCCCTCGGCAAAGTGCCACAGCGCGACGTAGAGCGCGCGGATGGCGTTGCCGGGGCTGTTCGTTTCAGGGGTCGCGGTCTGCTGCATGCGCCGTCAGCCTGCCTTGCGGAATGTGAGGTTGACGCGAACGCTGCCGAAGGCCGGGTGCGGCTGGTCCTTGAGCGGCAGCACGCCGTGATAGCGCAAGCGGTCTTGCCCACCCCACACCACGACGTCGCCATGCCGCAGCGGAATGCGCACTGTCTTGTCGGTGCGCGCAAGGCCGCCGAAGAGAAACACGGCCGGCATGCCCAGCGACACCGAGACGATGGGCGCGCCGTGGTCGCGCTCGTCCTTGTCCTGGTGCAGCGACAGGCGCGCGCCGGGCTCGTAGCAGTTGACCAGGCAGGCATCGGGCGCGAACCCCTCGAAGCCGGCGGCCGATGCGGCCTCGCGGGCGAGGCGCGTGAACGAATCCGGCATGGCCGGCCAGGGCTCGCCGGTGACGGGGTCGGTGGGGCTGTAGCGGTAGCCGCGGCGGTCGCTGGTCCAGCCCAGAGCGCCGCAGTTGGTCAGCGCCACCGACATCGTGAAACCGCCGGGGGTGAGCATGTGGCGAAAGGGCGCCCGTTCCTCGAGTGCTCGAACGGCCGGGAGCAGTTCTTCGGCAAACGGCAGTGCGAAACCGGGGAGGACGAACGCCCCGGCGCTGATCGCCTCGCGCGCGGCGCGGGGAGGGTCGTCGAACAGGTCGAGCGTCATGGGCGAGGCCGGCCCGCTGGGGTTGTGCGGGGCCGGTGCGAAACGTGAAAGAGTGAAAAGCGCGGGAGGCTTGGAGAAAGCGCCTATCGAACCGTCGACATCACCGTCGCGCGGCAACGCGGCTGGTCGCGCGGCTGCAGAAAGTTGCAGTTGTCCAGGGCGCGCTGCTGCATGTCGCTCAGCTTGGGTTGCTGCTGCCGCTGCCATTGCGGCTGCTGCTGGTACTGGGGCACATAGGCGGGCGCGGGCTCCTGCCAACGGTCACCGCGCCGATCGTCCCTGCGGTCGTAGTCGCGGCGTTCGTATTCCCTGCGGTCGTTGCGCTCGCGGTCGTTCTGCAGCCGCCACATGCAGGCGTTGAAGTCCAGGCCCGAACGGCCGCTCGCGCAATAGCGGCGGTCGTTCTCGTAGGTCTGGGCCGTGGCCGGGAGGGAGCCCATGAGGCCGAGGAATGCCAGGAGCGCTAGTTTTTTCATGATGAGTACCCGGTTCTTTGCTTGGTTGCCTTGGAGCCTGTTGTGGAGTGTGAACTGCCAACCTTGGCCCGAATGTAGCCGTTCGTCCTGCACGCGCGTCAGGACTCGCCTGCCATGTCTTCGCAGATCTGCAAGAAGCCTTGTTGCTCAACGCGCCGCACCCGCCCCCAGTCGACGCATTCCGGTCGCCAAGGGTTTGTGCGGATGCGCGGCATACCGAAGACCACGCTTTCTCACATCCCATGAAGGGGCGAACGAATACCAAGGGATTCACTGATGGAATAAAGGTACAAAAGACTTATCGTCAAGACATCATGGACAAGTTGCGCCTAGTCATCGAAGTACCAGCCGGCTGGGCATGCTGGGTCGAGCTTGTTCGCACGCATCACGGCAGCTATGCGGGCTTTGCGCAGCTGAGCCACGCGGGCGTTCCGCGCTGCGCGTTGGTGATCACTCAGCAACTGTCGTGGGAGGCCGCCCTCGAGCGCACGAAGGTGCGCGCGGACCACTTCGTCAGGCAATGGGTTCCCCAGGTGGACACGGGTCCGGGGGTCCTGGGTGACCGGCCGCTCGACATCGATCACTTCACCCAGCCCGGCGCGGTGGTTTGACGCCAATTTGAAGCGCGGTGTCTGGAACGAAAGCCGCCGCAGCGGCTCCGGCACCAAGTGCCTTGCACATGGTAGAAAACCGTCTGCCGCGGAGGTCGCCGACGCTCCGTTCCCTGCGTTTTTTCCTGCGCTCTACATCTGCTCGCTTCCATGCCTCACATTCCGGATCGGACTGACAAACCGCGCGCCGGGTGGCTGGCGTGCCTGATCGCCGGCGTCGCCGTGCTGCTGTGCCTGGCCGGTTGCGCGGGCCTTCCGACCGACGTGGAGCGCCGGCCCTCGACGGCCGTCACCGACGGTGCCGACACCGTGCTCGGCCGCATGGTGAAGGCGGCCGCGCCGCCCGGCGAAGCGCTCAGCGGATTCCGCCTGCTGCCGATGCCGCAGTTCTCGCTGCATGCGCGCATCGAGCTCGCGCGGCGCGCGCAGCGCTCCATCGACGTGCAGTACTACCTCGTGCAGAACGACGAAACCGGCCGCTACCTGCTGCGCGCGCTGCGCGATGCGGCCGACCGCGGCGTGCGCGTGCGCCTCTTGGTGGACGACCTCTACACGGCGGGCGCCGACCCGCTGTTCAGCAGCTTCGCCTCGCATCCGAATGTGGAGGTGCGCTTCTTCAACCCGTTTCCGGCCGGGCGTGAACGCTTGAGCACGCGCTGGGCGGCGTCGCTGCTGGACTTCGACCGCGTGCACCGCCGCATGCACAACAAGCTGTACGTGGTGGACGACACCTTCGCGGTGCTGGGCGGGCGCAACATCGCCAACGAGTACTTCCTGCGCGACGGCGGCTCGAACTTCATCGACATCGACACGCTGGTGGCCGGCGCCGTGGTGCCGCGCTTGTCGTCGCTGTTCGACATGTACTGGAACAGCCCCTACGTGTACCCCGTCGAGGCGCTGGTGACCGAAGGCGGCCAGACCCCGCAGCAACTGCGCGAGCGCTTCGACCGCCTCACCAGCGGGCCCGAAACGCTGCACCCCGAGGAACCCGGCTCCACCGACCTCCTGGGCAACAACCCGTTGGCCCAGGACCTGGACACGGGCTCGCTGAAGCTGGTGTGGGCACGCGCCGAAGCCTATGCCGACCCGCCGGCCAAGGCCCTCGCGCCCACGCCGGAGGGGCGCGGCCTGCCGGCCGACGAAGCGACCGACAGCGTGCTCCACAACGTGCGGCGTTACCTGCGCGGCGCGCAGAGCGAGATCATGCAGACCACGCCCTACCTGATCCCGGGGCGCGGCGGCATGGAGTCGATCCGCATGATCCGCGACAACGGCGTGAGCTACAGCATCGTGACCAACTCGCTGGCGGCCACCGACGAATCGCTGGTGCACACCGGCTACCGGCGCTACCGCGCGCAGATGCTGCGGCTGGGAGTGGAGCTTTACGAGCTGAGCCCCAAGCGGGTGGAGGAAACCCGGCGCTTCGGCATGTATGCCTCGGCGAGCGGGCGGCTGCACGGCAAGTCGGCGGTGATCGACCGCCGCATCGTGTTCATCGGCTCGATGAATTTCGATCCGCGCTCCGAGCTGCACAACACCGAGATCGGCATCTTCATCTTCAGCCCGCAGATCGCGCAGCAACTCACCAGCCTGATCGGCTTCATCCGGCTGGACGGCGCCTACCAGCTGCAGCTGGGCCCGGGGGGCGGTATCGAATGGGTGAGCCCGGCGTCGGGCGATGCGGCCGACACCATCCTGCACACGGAGCCCGAGACGCATTTCTGGGCGCGCTGGAAGCTTGAGTTTCTGGCACCGCTGGTGCCGGAGAGCCTGCTCTGAACCGGCGCCCCTCGCGCCTACCAGGTGTGAAGCTTCACACCTAGCTACTGCGAGAGCTGGCCGTTGAGGTAGGGCTCGGGATCGACGGCCACGCCGTTCTTGCGGATCTCGAAGCGCAGCTTCACGCGGTCGGTGTTGCTCTTGCCCATTTCGGCGATCTTCTCGCCCTGGCGCACGACCGTGCCTTCCTTGACGAGCAGGGTCTGCGCATGCGCGTAGGCGGTGAGGAAAATATCGTTGTGCTTGATGATGACCATGTTGCCGTAGGCCGGCAGATCGCCGCCCACGTACACCACACGGCCGTCGGCCGACGCCACGATGGGGTCGCCCAGCCTGCCCGCGATGTCGATGCCCTTGGTGCGCACGCCGTCGAAGCGCGCAATGGTGGTGCCGCTGGCCGGGCGGATGAACAGCGCCTGCTTCTGCACCGGCGGCGTGACCACCGGAACGGGGCGGTCGGGCGGCAGGGGCGTGGTACAGGCCGCGAGGGCCGCGGCTACCAGCGCTGCGGCGCCGGCACGGAAAACAAAAGTCTGAAGATGCATGGCGCTGGGTGGAACGGGTTCGTTGCGGAGGGTTCCTGCGGTCTGGCGCGCGTGTCGCGCCGGGGCCGACAGATGCTAGCAAACTCGTGCGCCCCCTCCCTCAGAAACCCGGAGGGAAAAAGGGCGGGGGCTACTTGAGCGGAATCGGCGTGCCGCGATCGATGGGCACCGCGGTCACGCTGTTCTTCGGCGAGCCGTCGATCAGGAGGTCGGAGTAGGTGAGATAGATCAGCGTGTTGCGCCTGGCATCGACCATGCGCACCACGCGCAGCCGCTTGAATAGCACCGACAGGCGCTCGCTGTAGACCTCTTCGCGCTTGGGCAGCGGCTGCGTGATGCTCACCGGGCCGACCTGGCGGCAGGCGATGGAAGCCTCGGCCTTGTCCTCGGCCACGCCGAAGGCGCCGGCAATGCCGCCGGTCTTGGAGCGCGAGACATAGCAGGTCACGCCGCTGACCTTGGGGTCGTCGTAGGCGTCGATCACGATCTTGTGGTCGGGGCCGATGAGCTTGAAGGCGGTGTCCACTTCGCCCACCGTCTCCGCCCTGGCCATGGTGGCCGCCAGCGCAAGGCCGAGGCTGGCAGAGCAGAAGAGGGCGGCGCGAAATGTCTTGTTCATGAGGCTGTTGTTCAAACGATGCTGAGTTCGTGCACGCGGTCGAAACTGCCGCGCCGCCGGTCTTCGAAGAAGCGCTCCAGTGCTTCGCGCACGGTGCGAAAGGCGATCTCGTCCCAGGGGATTTCTTCCTCGGTGAAGAGCTTCGCCTCGATGGTTTCGTGGCCGGGATCGAAGGTGTCGTCCAGCAGCCGCGCGCGGTAGAACAGGTGAACCTGGCCCACGCGCACCACGCTGATCACCGCGAACAGGCCCTGCATTTCGAAGTTGGCGCCGGCCTCTTCGACTGTTTCGCGGGCGGCGCCCTGGGCGGTCGATTCCTCCAGCTCCATGAAGCCCGCGGGCAGCGTCCACTTGCCCCAGCGCGGCTCGATGTTGCGCTTGCACAGCAGCACCTTGTCGCCCAGGACCGGGATGGTGCCCACCACGTTCAGCGGGTTTTCGTAGTGGATGGTGTGGCAGGCCGGGCAGACGGCGCGCGGCTTGGTGTCGCCGTCGTCCGGAATGCGGTAGACCACCGCGGTGCCGCAGTTCTTGCAATGCTTGATGGGAACGCGCAGGAGCATGGGCGGTGCTGCCGTCTTCAGGCGATCTTGACGGTCAGCGTCGGAAGGCCCGCGACCTGGCCCACCAGCGTGTCGCCCGAGACCACCGCCGCCACGCCTTCGGGCGTGCCGCTGTAAATCAGGTCGCCGGGCTGCAGCTCCCAGGCGGCCGACAGGTGCTCGATGGTTTCGGCCACGTTCCAGATCAGCTTGCCCACGGTGCTGCGCTGGCGGTCGGTGCCGTTGACCTGCAAGGAGATTTCGGCGTTCTCGGCGTCGCCGGCCTGTGCCACCGGCACGATCGGGCCGATGGGCGCGCTCTGCTCGAAGCCCTTGCCGATGTCCCAGGGGCGGCCCTGCTTTTTCATTTCGCCCTGCAGGTCGCGGCGCGTCATGTCCAGGCCGACGGCGTAACCGTAGATGTGCTTGTGCGCATCGGCGGCCTTGATGTTTTTACCGCCGGTGCCGATGGCGACCACGAGTTCGATTTCGTGGTGCAGGTTGTTGGTGAGCGAGGGGTAGGCCATGGTGCCGGTCTGGCCTTCGTCGACCACCACCAGCGCATCGGTGGGCTTCATGAAGAAGAAGGGCGGTTCGCGGCCGGTGAAACCCATTTCCTTGGCGTGATCTTCGTAGTTGCGGCCCACGCAGTAGATGCGGTGCACCGGAAAGCGGGCGGGCTGTCCGGCCACCGGGACCGAAACGGTGGCGGGCGGGGCGAAAACAAACTCGGAAGCCATTGCGAGGTGTCCTTTTTCAGCGAAACGGGGGAGCGGGAGAGGGAGACCGGCAGTGTGCCAGAGGCCGCGCGGCGCTGCCGACGCGCTGGCCGCGGACCTCAAGCCGGCCCACAATAGGCGCCCTGCGTTTTTTCAATCCGACTCTCCCCGCACCACCATGCCCATCCGATTCGGCAAAGCCGGCAAAGCCACCGCCTTCAACGAACTCGGGCGCCGGCGCGACGAAGAGGGTGACCAGGACGGCGCCCTCGAAGCCTATGCCCAGGCGAGCGCGATCCATCCCGGGTGGGCGGTCCCCTGGTACAACGCCGGCCTCATCCACAAGTACCGCGGCGAATGGGCCGCCTCGCTGCAAGCCAACGCCAGGGCCGTGCATTGCGACCCCGGCAACGAAGGCGCGCTGTGGAACCTGGGCATCGCGGCCACCGCGCTGGGCGACTGGCCCACCGCGCGGCGGGCCTGGCGGCAGTACGGCATCGGCATTCCCGAGGGCGAAGGCGCGATCGACTTTTTCATCGGCCTCACGCCCATTCGCGTGCATGGCGACGAGGCCAGCGAAGTCGTGTGGTCGGACCGCATCGACCCGGCGCGCGCCATCCTGCGCAACGTGCCGTCGCCCGCCTGCGGCCACCGCTATGGCGATCTGGTGCTGCACGACGGCGCGGCCAACGGCTACCGCAAGCGCGGCGAGCGCGAAGTGCCGGTGTTCGATGCGCTGGAACTGATCGCGCCCTCGGACTATTCGACCTACGAGGTCACGATCGACGATGCGACGCCGGAAGAGATCGATGCGCTGGTCCGGCGCTTCGAGGCCGCCGATGCCAGTGCCGAAAACTGGACCACCAGCATCCAGGTGCTCTGCAAGGCCTGCTCCGAAGGCCGGCCCGACGGGGTTCACAACCATGCGCCGGGCGAACCGCCGCAGGCCTCGGGCCCGTGGCACATCGGCATCGCCGCGCGCCAGGAGACGGAGGCCCGCCGCATCCTCGACGAATGGCAGTGCATCACACCGAAGGCCGGGCTGCACGATTTCCGCTGCGTGCTCGAAGCCACACCGCGCTGCTGATTCGCCTGCCGGCGCTATGCTTGGAAAATCATGAAGCTGCATAACTACTTCCGCTCATCCGCCTCTTTTCGCGTTCGCATCGCGCTCAACCTGAAGGGCCTGGATTTCGACTACATCCCCGTGCACATCGCGCGCGGCGACCACCGCACCGGCCCGTACGCGGCGCTCTCGGCCGACAAGCTGGTGCCCTTGCTCGAAGACGAAGGCGAGCGCTTCTCGCAATCGATGGCCATCATCGAATACCTCGATGAAACGCACCCCGAGCCGCCGCTGCTGCCCAGCGACCCCGCGGGCCGGGCCCATGTGCGTGCGCTGGCGCAATCCATTGCCTGCGAGATCCATCCGCTCAACAACCTGCGCGTGCTCAAGTACCTCGTGAAAGACCTGAAGCTGGAGGACGAAGCCAAGAACGCCTGGTACCGCCACTGGGTGCGCGAAGGCATGGTGGCCTTCGAGCGCCAGCTTGCGCAGTACCCGGCCAGCACCTTCTGCTACGGCAACACGCCGACGCTGGCCGATTGCTGCCTGGTTCCGCAGGTCTTCAACGGCCGCCGCTTCGACTGCGACTTCAGCGAACTGCCGCGCAGCATGGCCGCCTTCGATGCCTGCATGCAGCTGGACGCCTTCCAGCGCGCACAGCCTTCGCAGGCGCCCGACGCGGAAGCCTGATTGAGCACCGCAACCGCCATGGACCCGCACGGGCCGCGCTGGCTGGTGCCGGAGTGGCCGGCGCCGCCCAACGTGCGCGCCGTGTGCACCACGCGGGACGACGGTGTTTCGCTGGGGCGCTACGCGAGCCTCAACCTCGGCGACCACGTCGGTGACGACCCTGCGCATGTGCGCGAAAACCGCGCGCGGCTGCAGCGTGCCGCCGCCGTGCGGCCGGTGTTCCTGCAGCAGGTGCACGGCACGGGCGTCGTCTCGCTCGATGCCGCCGAGGACCCCGTGCGCGACGGCACCGCGGCCGATGCCTGCACCGCGACCACGGCCGGCCTGGCCTGCACGATCATGGTGGCCGATTGCCTGCCGGTGCTCTTTGCCGACGAAGCAGGCCACCGGATCGCCGCGGCGCATGCCGGATGGCGCGGACTGGCGGCCGGCGTGCTCGAACAGACGTTCCGGCGTTTCGACGCCGGGCAGGGCGCGGCCAAGGTCATCGCATGGCTGGGGCCTTGCATCGGCCCCGGCGCCTTCGAGGTCGGGCCGGAAGTCAAGGCCGCCTTCGAGGCGCATGCGCCCGAAGCCGCGCACTGTTTCAAGGCCGCGCCGGCACCGGGCAAATGGCTGGCCGACCTGCCCGCGCTCGCGCGTCAGCGGCTGCGCGCGGCCGGTGTCGATGCGGTGTATGGCAACGACGGCGGCGATGCATGGTGCACCGTCAACAACCCGTCACGGTTCTTTTCGCACCGGCGGGACGGCGTCAGCGGGCGATTCGCCGCGCTGGTCTGGAAGGTCTGAATCGGCCTTGGCCGTTCTTGCAGCCTCGTTGGCTTGGTGTGCCGCAAGGCGTGCGGCCTCCTGCGCCTGGGCCTCGCGCTCCTTGATCGCGCGGCGCCGCCCCGGTGTGCCCATCAGGTAAACCACGAGTGCCACCGGGCCCAAACCATACAAAAGAAATGTGAAGATGGCGCCCAGCACGGTGCCGTTGGTGTTGGTGGCTTCGGCCACCGCCATCATCACGACAACGTAGAGCCAGCCGATGACGATCAGATGAATAAACACTGGATGTTTCAGTCGGTATAAGGGAAACAGCGGCGTTGTGAGTGCCTTGTGAATGCAGGATACTCAAATCACGCACCCATCCGGATTCGATTCAGGCGAGGACCAGGAGACATGATGAAGCAACAAGCGACGGGGGCGGATGCATTCGCGCCCTTTCAGAAGGCACTTTCAGAGGGATGGACCCAGGCGCTGGCGTCGTTCCGGCAGTCCGCCACCCAGGGAGGCACCGCCTTCGATGTCGGCGGCACGCCGCTGTGGCAGATGCCGCAGGGCGCCCAAATGCCCGACATGCCCAGGATCGCCATCGACCCTGAAAAGCTTCAATCGATCCAGCAGCAGTATGTGGCCGAGGCCACGGCGCTATGGGGCCAGGGCTTCCAGGCCAGGCCCGAGGGCGACAAGCGCTTTGCCTCCGACGCCTGGGGCAGCAACCCGCTCGCGGCCTTCTCGGCTGCCGTTTATCTTCTGAACGGCCGCACCATGCTGAACATGGCCGAGGCCATCGAGGCCGATGAAAAGACCAAGTCGCGCCTGCGCTTTGCGGTCGAGCAATGGATGGCTGCTTCGTCGCCGAGCAACTCGCTGGCCTTCAACGCCGAGGCGCAGAAGAAAGCCATCGATTCGCAGGGCGAGAGCATCGCCAAGGGCATCCAGAACCTGCTGCACGACGTGAAGCAGGGCCATCTGAGCATGACCGACGAAAGCGCCTTCGAAGTGGGGCGCAACGTCGCCACCACCGAAGGCGCGGTGGTGTTCGAGAACGAATATTTCCAGCTGCTCGAATACAAGCCGCTCACGGCCAAGGTGTACGAGCGGCCTTTCCTGCTCGTGCCCCCGTGCATCAACAAGTTCTACATCCTCGACCTGCAGCCCGAGAACTCGCTGATCCGCTATGCGAACGACCAGGGCCACCGCGTGTTCGTGGTGAGCTGGCGCAACCCCGACGAGTCGCTCGCCAAGGCCACCTGGGACGACTACATCGAGAACGCAGCCATCAAGGCGATCCACACGGTGCAGGAGATCACGGCCAGCAAGCAGATCAATGCACTGGGCTTCTGCGTGGGCGGCACCATCCTGAGCACCGCGCTGGCCGTGCTCGCGGCGCGCGGCGAGAAGCCGGTGGCCTCTGTGACGCTGCTCACCACATTCCTCGACTTCAGCGACACCGGCATCCTGGACATCTTCGTGGACGAGCAGATGGTCGCCTACCGCGAAATGCAACTGGGCAAGGGCGGCCTGCTGCCCGGTGGCGACCTGGCTTCGACCTTCAGCTTTTTGCGACCCAACGACTTGGTGTGGAATTACGTGGTCGGCAACTACCTCAAGGGCGAAACGCCGCCGCCCTTCGACCTGCTTTACTGGAACAGCGACGCCACCAACCTGCCGGGCCCGTTCTACACCTGGTACCTGCGCAACACCTACCACGAGAACAAGCTCGCCAAGCCGAATGCGCTCACGGTTTGCGGCCAGAAGATCGACCTGGGCCGCATCGACATCCCGGCCTACATCTACGGCTCGCGCGAAGACCACATCGTGCCCATCGGCGGCGCCTATGCGTCCACGCAGCTGCTGCCGGGCAAGAAGCGCTTTGTCATGGGCGCCTCGGGCCACATCGCCGGCGTGATCAATCCGCCCGCCAAGAACAAGCGCAGCCACTGGATCCGCGAAGACGGCAAGTTCCCGAAGACGCAGGCCGAATGGCTGACCGGTGCGAAGGAGCATCCCGGCAGCTGGTGGACCGACTGGGCACAATGGCTCAAGGGCCACGCGGGCAAGCAGGTTGCCGCACCCAAGGCCTACGGCAACGGAAAGACCTACAAGGCCATCGAGCCCGCGCCGGGCCGCTACGTCAAGGCAAGGGCATAACATGGCTCGCCCCCAGGCTTGCCCACTTCGTGTGGCCTCCAACCCCCTTCCGGGGGCAACACCAGCGGCCCGGCAAAGCCGGTTCCGCGGTGTTCCCGGCCTGAGGCTCTTGCGTGGCGTCATTCGCGCCTGAAGCCGGCAGAAGATTTTTTATTCAGTCACCTCAACGGAGAACTCCATGGAAGACATCGTCATCGTTTCGGCCGCACGCACGCCGGTGGGCAAGTTCGGCGGCTCGCTCGCAGGCATTTCGGCCACCGAGCTGGGCGCCCTTGTGATCAAGGAAGTGCTGGCACGCGCCAACCTCACGGCCGACCAGGTCGGCGAGGCCATCATGGGCCAGGTGCTGGCGGCCGGTGCCGGCCAGAACCCCGCGCGCCAGGCATGGCTCAAGGGCGGCGGCGCCAAGGAAACCCCGGCGCTCACCATCAACGCCGTGTGCGGCTCGGGCCTGAAGGCCGTGATGCTCGCGGCACAGTCCGTAGCCACCGGCGACAGCGAAATCGTGATCGCCGGCGGGCAAGAGAACATGAGCATGGCGCCGCACGTGCTGCCCAACTCGCGCAACGGCCAGCGCATGGGCGACTGGAAGCTGGTCGACACCATGATCGTGGACGGCCTGTGGGACGTCTACAACCAGTACCACATGGGCATCACCGCCGAGAACGTGGCCAAGAAGTACAACATCGACCGCGCCGCGCAGGACGAACTGGCACTCGGCAGCCAGACCAAGGCCGCGGCCGCGCAGGACGCCGGCAAGTTCAAGGACGAGATCGTTCCCGTGAGCATTCCGCAGAAGAAGGGCGACCCGATCATCTTCAGCCAGGACGAGTTCATCAACCGCAAGACAAATGCCGAAGGCCTGGCCGGCCTGCGCCCCGCCTTCGACAAGGCGGGCGGCGTGACCGCGGGCAATGCCTCGGGCTTGAACGACGGCGCCGCCGCCGTGATGGTGATGACGGCCAAGAAGGCGGCCGCACTCGGCCTGAAGCCGCTGGGTCGCATCGCGAGCTATGCCACCGCCGGCCTCGATCCGGCCATCATGGGCATGGGCCCGGTGCCCGCATCGACCAAGGCGCTGCAACGCGCCGGCTGGAAGGCCGCCGACCTCGACCTGCTCGAGATCAACGAAGCCTTCGCGGCACAGGCCTGCGCGGTGAACCGCGAAATGGGCTGGGATGTGAACAAGGTCAACGTGAACGGCGGTGCCATTGCCATCGGCCATCCGATCGGCGCGTCGGGCTGCCGCATCCTGGTGACGCTGCTGCACGAAATGCAGCGCCAGAACGCCAAGAAGGGCATCGCCTCGCTGTGCATCGGCGGCGGCATGGGCGTCGCGCTCACTATCGAGCGCTGATCGCAGGCGCGCCGTCTTTGCCGCTCAGCGCGACATCGACGGCCGCTCGCCCATTGCAGCACGCCAGCGCACGAGCTCGGGGTGTTGTTCCCCGGGTTTGACCCGCACGATGCGCGCGAAATCCACCGCCACCACGGCGGTGATGTCGGCCAGGCTGAAGCGGTCGGTGGCGATGAACTCGCGGCCGGCCAGCCGCTCGTTCAGCGTCTCGAAGAAATGCTGCACACGCGCGAGCCCTCGCTGCGCCAGTTCCGGAATCTGCGCATAGTTCACAGGGCCGGGCAAGGCCCGGTCGGCCATGGCCGGTGAGCCGTTGCGCAGCGTTTCGGCAATGGCCAGCAAACCCTCAAACTCGATGCGCCAGTTCCAGCTGGCGATTTCCGCCTTTTCGGCGGGCGTGCGGCCCATCAATGGCGGCTCGGGGTAGCGTGCCTCCAGCCAGGCCGCGATGGCGGCGTTGTCGGTGAGCAGGCCGTCTTCTTCGGTGCGCAGCGCCGGCACCGTGCATTGCGGATTGACCGCGCGGTAAGCCTCGCCCAGTTGCTCACCACGAACCAGATCGACCTGCACCGTCTCGTGGGCAATGCCCTTCTCTGCAAGCAGGATGCGCGCGCGCCGGGGACTCGGCGCCGTGGCGCAGTCATAGAGAATGATCATCGTCTGTAGCACTCCTGGGATTCATTGCATGAATGGCACGACCGCCTATACGCCGCCTACCGTCTGGTCCTGGAACAGGGAAAGCGGAGGCCGCTTCTCGAACATCAATCGTCCGATCGCGGGTGCCACCCATGAGAAGGACCTGCCGGTGGGCAAGCATCCGCTGCAACTCTATTCGCTGGCAACGCCCAACGGCGTGAAAGTGACGGTGATGCTCGAAGAACTGCTGGCGCTGGGCCATGCGGGCGCCGAGTACGACGCCTGGCTGATCCGCATCAGCGAGGGCGACCAGTTCGGCAGCGGCTTCGTGGCGGTGAACCCCAACTCCAAGATCCCCGCGCTCATGGACCGCAGCGGCGCCACGCCCATCCGCGTGTTCGAGTCCGGCGCGATCCTGCAGTACCTGGCCGAGAAGTTCGGCAACGCGTTTCTGCCGACCGAGCCGGCGGCGCGCGCCGAATGCCTGTCGTGGCTGTTCTGGCAGATGGGCAGCGCGCCTTACCTGGGCGGCGGGTTCGGGCACTTCTACGCCTATGCACCGACGAAGATCGAGTACGCCATCGATCGCTTCGCCATGGAGGTCAAGCGCCAGCTCGATGTGCTCGACCGCCGGCTGGCCGAAAGCCGCTACCTTGGCGGCGACGACTACACCATTGCCGACATCGCCGTCTGGCCCTGGTACGGCGCGCTCGCCAAGGGGCAGCTCTACGAGTCGGGCGAGTTCCTGCAGGTGAGCGAATACAAGAACGTGCTGCGCTGGAACGACGAGATCGCGCAGCGCCCCGCGGCGCAGCGCGGCCGCATGGTCAACCGCGCCTGGGGCCAGCCTGCCAGCCAGCTGCACGAGCGCCACGACGCCAGCGACTTCGACACCCGGACGCAGGACAAGGTTGGGGTGCCGGGCTGAGCGCCGCGAGGCCGAGGGCACGGGCCGCGCAGCCCGACTTGTACACCGCCTGATTTTTGAGCAATGTGTGGAATCCCTTTATAAAACAACGAGTTAAGTTCGTTTTACAAGGCTCCACATGAGTTGTCCCCAAAGTTGTGCACAGAAAATGGGGATGAGGCTGCAGGCATCAGCTTCCGGCCACAAGTAGGCGCAAGGCCTCGATAAAAAGGCTTTCAGGCCTCCGCTCCGTCCGCCGCATAGTGCCGGCACAGCGTGTCCACCAGCGCCTGCGCATACACCGGCAACGCCGCGCGGTCCCGCACCAGCAGGTAGCGCTCCCGCACGCACCACGCATCGCTGAGCTCGATCAGCGCGAGCTGCATGCTCTCCTGGTTGCGCCGCGCCGCCGACTCGGGCACCACGCCAATGCCGACGCCGCTGCCGATCATCCGGCACATCGCATCGAAGCTGCCCAGCTGGATGCGCAGCTTCTGGCGCTTGCCGAGGTTGTCGGTGATCTGCGCCAGAAAGGCCTGCAGGGTGCTGCCCTGCTGCATGCCGATGGCGTCTTCGTCCAGCGTCTCGGCGAACGAGATCCTTCGCCGCTTCGCAAAGCGATGCTTGCGCGAGGTGACGAGCACGAGCCTGTCGGTGCTGAAGTGGATCGCCTCCAGCCCCAGCGTGTCGACGCGGCCCGCGACGATGCCGATGTCGGCGTGGCCGTCGAGCACGCCGCGCGGAATCTGAGCATTCGGTTTTTCCTGAAGGTCGACGTTGATGCGCGGGTTGCGCGCCAGAAAGCCCGGCAGGATCTCGGGCAGGAAGTCGGTCACCGCGGTGGTGTTGGCGAACACGCGCAGGTGGCCGCGCAGGCCGCCGCCGTATTCGAGCAGATCGGCGCGCAGTTGCTCGGTCTGGCGCAGGACCAGCCGGGCATGGTGCAGAAAGGCTTCTCCCGGCGGCAGCAGCCGAACGCCGCGGGCCTCGCGCTGCAACAGCTGCAGGCCCGACTGCGTCTCCAGCGCCTTGATGCGCGCGCTGGCCGCGGCAAGCGACATGTGCTGCCGTTCGGCGGCCCGCGTGAGGTTGCCCAGCTCGGCGGTGGCAACGAAAAGGCGCAGGTCGGTCAGGTCGAAAAGCATGGCGCATCGTAGCCCGAGCCTTCGGAATTTCAGAAGCCTGAGTTCCGAAATCGCAGATTGCGCGCGCGCGCCCGGCGGACCACGATGCGGCCATGGAGACAAAGACAATGAAATTCCGCGCGATCGCGCTTCTTTCGCTCGCTGCAGCCACGCTGATCGCAGCAGGCCCCGCAGCCGCGCAGCCTTATCCCTCGCGCCCCATCACGCTCGTCGTGCCGCAGGCGGCGGGCGGCACCAACGACATCGTCGGCCGTCTCGTCGGTCAGAAGCTGGGCGAGGTGATGAACAACGCGAGCGTGGTGGTCGACAACCGGCCCGGCGCGGGTGGCAACATCGGCACGCAGCTGGTCGCCAAGGGCCCGAAGGACGGCTACACGCTGCTCATGACCATCAGCAGCAGCCAGGCGATCAATCCGGCGCTCTACAAGAATCCGGGCTTCGATCCGGTGAAGGACTTCAAGCCCGTGGGCATCATCGGCGCGGTGCCCAACGTGCTGCTGGTCAACCAGAGCTTCCCCGCCAAGGACTTCAACGAATTCCTCAAGCTCGCACGGGCCAAGGGCGCCAACTACCAGTACGCCTCGGCCGGCAACGGCACGCTCAACCACCTGCTGGGCGAAATGCTCAACAGCATGGCGGGCATCTCGCTGCAGCATGTGCCGTACAAGGGCGTGGCGCCCGCGATCAACGATGTGCTGGGCGGCCAGCTGCCGATCGTGTTCGCGAGCCTGCCGTCGGCGCTCGCGCACATCAAGGCCGGCAAGCTGCGTGCGCTGGCGGTGAGCGGCGACAAGCGCTCGCCGGTATTGCCCGACGTGCCCACCATCGCCGAGGCGGTGCCGGGCTACAACGGCACGCTGTGGATCGGCCTGTTCGCGCCCACGGGTGTGCCCGCCGATGTGCTCGCCACCCTGCAGGACGCAACGCGCAAGGCGCTGGCCGCGAAGGACCTGCGCGACAAGCTCGACCAGCAAGGCGTCGAGATCGCGGCGCCCACCACGCCCGACCAGTTTTCAAAACTGCTGCAGGACGACATCGCCAAGTGGGCGCGGATCGTCAAGGCCTCCGGCGCTGCGGTCGATTGAAGAACCCATGAACGCCGAAAATTCCACCCCTTTGATCGATGCCGACGCGCTCGCCAAGCTCCAGGCCTGGCAAGGCCGCAGCGAGACGCTGGCCGACGACATCACCGCAGCGCCGGTCCACGCGCTCTCCGCCACGCTCGACCGCGACGATGCGCCGCCCGAAGCCGGCACGCATCTGCCCGCGCTCTGGCACTGGCTGTACTTCCTGCCGCACCACCGCCAGTCCGAGATCGGCGAGGACGGCCATGCGAAGCGCGGCGGCTTCCTGCCGCCCGTGCCGCTGCCGCGCCGCATGTGGGCGGGCGGGCGCTTGAATTGGGAAGCGGGCAATCCACTGCAGGTCGGTGACAGCATCGAGCGCACCTCGACCATCGCCTCGGTCACGCACAAGGCGGGCCGCACCGGCGAGCTGGTGTTCGTGCTCGTGCGCCACGAGGTGCGCAACGAACGCGGCCTCGCGCTGACCGAGGAGCACGACATCGTCTACCGCGCCGCCGCCGCGCCCGGCGAGAAGGCGCCGCCGCCCACGCCCGCCCCGAAGGACGCCGCCTTCAGCCGCGAGATCGTGCCCGACGACGTGCTGCTGTTCCGCTACTCGGCGCTGACCTTCAACGGCCACCGCATCCACTACGACCGGCGCTATGTGACCGAGGTCGAGGGCTATCCGGGCCTGATCGTCCATGGCCCGCTGATCGCGACGCTGCTGGTCGACCTGCTGCGGCGCAACGTGCCGGGCGCGCAGCTCGCGCGCTTCGAGTTCCGCGCGGTGCGGCCCACTTTCGATATCGCACCGTTCCGCGTGCATGGCAAGCCGGCAGCCGATGGCAAGACCTTCGCGCTGTGGGGCGAAGACGCCGACGGCTGGCTCACGATGCAGGCCACCGCCGTGCTCGCCTGAAGCATCGAGAAAGACACACATGACAAGACCCCTGGACGGCATCACCGTCATCTCGCTCGAACACGCGATTGCCGCGCCGTTCTGCACCCGCCAGCTGGCCGACCTGGGCGCCCGCGTCATCAAGGTGGAGCGCCCTGAAGTGGGCGACTTCGCGCGCGCCTACGACGGGCGCGTGGGCGGCGAGGCCTCGCACTTCGTGTGGGTCAACCGCTCGAAGGAAAGCCTCACGCTCGACCTGAAGCAACCCGCCGCGCTCGCGGTGCTGCAGGAACTGGTGGCCGATGCCGACGTGCTGGTGCAGAACCTCGCACCCGGCGCGGCCGCGCGCATGGGGCTGGGTGCCGAAGCGCTGCAGGCGAAGCATCCGCGCCTCATCGTCTGCGACATCTCTGGCTACGGCGAAGACGGCCCGTACCGCGACAAGAAGGCCTACGACCTCTTGATCCAGAGCGAGGCTGGTTTTCTGTCGGTCACCGGCACGCCCGAAGACCCGTGCAAGTCGGGCAATTCCATCGCCGACATCGCGGCCGGCATGTACGCGTACACCGGCATCCTCGCGGCGCTGCTCCAGCGCGGAAAGACCGGCAAGGGCTCGCACATCGACGTGTCGATGCTCGAGTCGCTCGCCGAGTGGATGGGCTATCCGATGTACTACGCCTACGAAGGCGCACCGCCGCCGCCGCGCAGCGCCGCGTCGCACGCCACCATCTATCCCTACGGCCCGTTCCCCGCGGGCGACGGCGGCACGGTGATGCTGGGCCTGCAGAACGAGCGCGAGTGGCGCGCCTTCTGTGAGAAGGTGCTGCTGCAGGCGGGGCTCGCAAGCGATGCGCGCTTCGACAGCAATGCGCGGCGCAACGAACACCGCGAGGCGCTGCGCGCGATCATCGTGGAGAGCTTCGGCGCGCTGAGCACAGCGCAGGTGCTTGAGCGCCTCGATGCCGCGCAGATCGCCAATGCGCGCATGAACGACATGGCCGGCTTGTGGTCGCATCCGCAACTGCAGGCGCGCGACCGGTGGCGGCAGGTGGGCTCGCCGGCGGGCGATATTCCGGCCTTGCTGCCGGCGGGGCGCCAGAGCGCGTTCGACTACCGGATGGACGCGATTCCGGCGGTCGGCGAGCACACCGAGGCGATCCTGCGCGGACTCGGGCGGAGCGACGCGGACATCGCGGCGCTGCGCGAGGCGAGGGCGGTTTGAGCTCGCCGCTCACGCTGGCGCGCACCTTTCTGTTCGTGCCGGCCGACCGGCCCGAGCGCCATGCGCGGGCGCTGGCTACAGGCACGGGCGGTGTCATCGTCGACCTGGAAGACGCGGTCGCGCCTGAGCGCAAGGTCTCGGCGCGCGAAGGGCTCGCGGTCTCGTTCGCCGCATTGCCCGATGCGGGCCGCCGGCGCCTACTGGTTCGCATCAACGCCAGCGGCACTCCGTGGCATGACGACGACCGCACTGCGGTGGCTGCGCTGGTTGCTCAAGGGCTGATCGCGGGCGTGGTGCTGCCCAAGGCCGAGCGTGCCGACGATCTGCGCCTGTTGGCTGAGGCCGTCGGCCCGGATGGCCTGCTCGTGCCGCTCATCGAATCGGCGGTGGGCCTTGCAGCAGTGTATGAACTCGCCGCGGCGCCGCAGGTGCTCCGGCTCGCTTTCGGCAATCTGGATTTCCAGGCCGACGTCGGCCTCGCCTGCGATGCGGACGAAGCCGAACTGGTGCCGGTGCGATTGGCACTGCTGCTGGCCACGCGCCGCGCGGGCCTGTCCGCTCCCATCGACGGCGTGACAGCCGACTGGCGCAACGCGCAACGCCTGGCCGCGGACACTGCGCGCGCGCGCCGCGGCGGCTTCGGCGCCAAGTTGTGCATCCACCCCGACCAGGTCGCCCCGGTGCACGCCGCGCTCGGCCCCAGCACCGATGAGCTCGCATGGGCGCGTCGGGTGATCGATGCGATCCGGTCAGCCGGCGGCGGCGTGGTCAGCCTCGATGGCCGCATGGTCGATGCGCCGGTGGTGCGCCTGGCCGAGCGCCTGCTCGCGCTCGATGCGCAGTCGCCGCCCTGATTCCGAACGAAGAAGACAGATCCAACAACCCCAGGAGACAAAGAAATGAACCCGAAGAACAACTGGAAAACGCGAACTCTGCTGGCCGTATCGCTGGGCGCAAGCCTCGCGGCCATGCAGTCGCCCGCCGCCGCGCAGTCGCCATGGCCCGACAAACCCATCACCATGGTCGTGCCGTACTCGGCCGGCGGCCCCACCGACGTGGTGGCGCGCATGCTGGCCATTCCCATGGGCAAGTCGCTCGGGCAGACGGTGATCGTGGAAAACACCGTGGGCGCCGGCGGCACCATCGCGCCGGCGCGCGTGGCCAAGGCGGCGCCCAACGGCTACACCATCCTCATCCATCACATGGGCATGGCGACCGCGCCCGCGCTCTATAAAAAGCTCAACTACGACCCGCTCAAGGACTTCGAATACATCGGCCAGGTGATGGACGTGCCGATGACGCTGCTCTCGCGCAAGGACTTTCCGGCCAACAACTTTCAGGAGCTGCTGAGCTACGTGAAGGCCAACAGGGACAAGGTCACGCTCGCCAATGCGGGGGTGGGCGCGGTGTCGCAGCTGTGCGGCCTGCTCTTCATGAACCAGATCGGCGTGCAGCTGACGACCGTGCCCTACAAGGGCGCCGGCCCCGCGCTGAACGACCTCATGGGCGGGCAGGTCGACCTGCTGTGCGACCAGACCACGCAGACCGCACCGGTCATCAAGGACGGCAACCGCGTGAAGGTGTTCGGCGTGACCACGCCGCAGCGGCTGTCGAGCATGCCGAACATCCCCACGCTCGACGAGCAGGGGCTCAAGGGCTTCGACGTGAAGGTGTGGCACGGCGTGTACGCGCCCAAGGGCACGCCGCCGGCGGTGGTGGCCAGGCTCAACACCGCCCTGCGCGCCGCGCTGCAGGACGACATGGTGAAGGCGCGCTTTGCCGAACTGAGCACCGAGGCCGCGCCGATGGACAAGGTCACGCCCGAGGGCCTGCGCACGCACCTGGCGGCGGAGATCGACAAGTGGGGCAAGGTGATCCGCGCTGCGGGGGTGCAGGCGGATTGAACCCCCGGCTCTTCACCAGCCCTTCAGCGCTCCCGTGCCGCCGCGAATCTGCGCGGCCAGGTGTGCGGCAAGCAGGGCGCCGGCTTCCGTCAGCGACGGTGCGCGATGCAGGCGGATGTCCGCCTGCGGAAGCCGGGGCATGCCGTCGTCCTTCGACAGCGCGCGCAGCCCCTTCGGAAAGGTGCCGGCCTTGAACACGCTCACGGCCAGCCCTTGTGCCACCACCGCTTCGACGGCCGCGCTGCTGTGGCTGACGAACGCCAGCCGCCAGGGGCGGTGGGCCTTGTCCAGCGCGGCCATCGCCCATTCGCGGAACAGGCAGCCCGAGGGGTAGAGCGCGACCGGCAAAGGGTCCAGCCCGTCGATCATGTGGTCGGGTGCGGCCGCCCAGACCGCTTGCTCGTGCCGCAGGAAATCGCCGCCGCCCTGGCCCTTGGGATGCATGGCAATCACGAGGTCGAAATCTTCACCGAGGCGGCCGGTCATCTTCGCGGTGAGCCCGGTCTCCATGCTCACTTGGATGCGGGGGTAGCGCTGGCCGAAGGCTGCGAGCAGTGCCGGCACGATGGCGGTGCCGAAGTCGTCCATGACCCCCAGCCGCACCTGGCCTTCGTTCTGGTGCTCGCGGATCCGGCCGAGCGCTTCGTCGTTCAGGGCCAGGATGCGATGCGCATAGCCCAGCAGGGCTTCGCCGGCAGGCTTCAGAGCGACCTGGGAGGTGGTTCTTGCAAACAGCGGGGTGCCTAGCAGTTCTTCCAGGCGCTTGACCTGCATGCTCACCGCGGATTGGGTGCGGTTCAACTGCGTGGCCGCGCGAGTGAATGAGCGCTGCTCGGCGACGGTGATGAAGGTTTTCAGGAGTTCGGGGTCAAGCATGGGGCAGTCCATCGAGATCGGTGATGAAGTTCATCAAGCTTATTCCATTGCCTTATCAAAAACCTGTATCTAGCATCTACTGACCAACCAGACACAAGGACGTCGGTGAGTGCACTTCTTTCGGGCTTGCTGGCCGCCATCGTGTCGAGCGCCATGGGCGGCGTGGCCGTTGGCGCAACACGCTTCGTCGCGGGCGCGATCGATCCGCTGGCGCTGGGATCGCTGCGCTTCGGCATCGGCTTCGTTCTGCTGCTGCCTGTTGCCATGGTCATGCGGCAGAACTGGCCGCGGCGGCGAGTGGTGCCGAAGGTCGTCGCGCTCGGGCTGCTGTTCTTCTGCGCGTTTCCCACGTTGTTCAACCTCTCGCTGCATTTCACGACGGCCGCACGCGGTGCGCTCGCGCTGTCGACCCTGCCGCTGCTCACGATGGCGATAGCGGCGCTGCTCGGGATCGAGCGGCTCACGGCGCGCAAATCGGTCGGTGTCCTGGTAGCGATGGGCGGTGTGGGCATGGCGCTGATCTCGGGCCTTGCGGCGGCTCCGCCCGGTGCATGGCGCGGTGATCTCACGATGCTCGGGGCGGCCCTGTGCATGGCGTTCTACAGCGTATGGTCCCGGCCCGTGATTCGGGAGTGCGGTCCGATGCCGTTCACGCTGGCGGCCATGGGCAGCGGTGCCCTGTGTCTGATAGCGGTCAGCACATGGCGCGGCGGCTATGCGCCGATGGCGCAGTTCGATAGCGCACAGTGGATGGCTATCGCCTATCTCGGGGTATTCGGCGGCGCGGTCGGCTTCTTCCTGTGGTCGTATGCACTCTCCAGGACGACGCCGACGCTGGTGGCGCTGTCGGTCACCATCAATCCGATCGCGGCCGCTTTCGCGGGATGGGCGCTGATGAACGAGCCTGTGCGGTGGAGCCTGGTCTTCGGGCTGGTGATGGTGTTTGCGGGCATCGTCATCTCAAGCACATCGCGACGCTTCGCGCCCGAGGGGCGACGGGGTCAGGCGGAGGTGTCTTGAGTCCGCAGCGTCTCGTCGAACAGCGCAAGGAGCTGCCGCGCGAACACGTCCATGTTCGCCGGGCGGTCCGTGTCGCCGGTCTCGAGGGTCCGGCTCGCCGTGACCGCGCCGGCAACGGCGACGCACACATGCCCGGGCGCGTCGCCGTACGGGCTGCCCGAAGGCCCGGCCGCGCCGCTTTCGCAGATTCCCCATGTCGCGCGATGGCTGTCGCGGATGCGGGCTGCGATGAATCGGGCATAGGGCTCGGTTTCGCCGCGCATGTCGCCGATGTCTTCGCGCGTCAGCCCCAGCAGCGCCTTGCCGGCACGCCGCGAATAGACGACCGCGCCGCCGAGAAAGAAGGCCGACGCACCGGGAATCGCGAGCAGGGCGGCCGATACCAGTCCACCGGCCGAAGACTCGGCAACCGCCACGGTCTGCCGCCGTTCGCGCAGCGTCGCGCCGACGCGGGCGGCGAGCACGGACAGCGGCTCCAACTCGGGCGAAGGTGTAGCAGCGCTCACACCGTCTTTCGCAGCGTGCCGCCCGGCCGCCGCACATACGCCGGCGCGCGCTCGTGGCTTGCCGTGCTGCCGTACACCGTGTCCGCGGGGTAGTACTCGGCCTGCAGTTGCACCTTGGCGGCGGCTTCGTCGCCCGCGGTATGGGCGATGAAGGCGAGCATCAGGTCGGTGCCGGCCGAGACGCCCGCCGAAGTCCACACGTCGCCGTCCTGCACGAAGCGCTCTTCGACCACCTTCACGTCGCCGAGCGCACGCAGGCGATCGAGTGAACCCCAGTGCGTGGTCGCGGTCTTGCCCGAGAGCAGGCCCGCGGCGTGCAGCACGAAGGCGCCGGTGCAGACCGACAGCAGCGCCTTGCAGCCCGGCGCCTGCGCGGCAAGGAATTGCAGCATCGCGGGGTTGTCGACCTCGCGCCGGGTGCCCATGCCGCCGGGCACCAGCAGCCAGTCCAGGCGCGGGCACTCGGCAAAAGAGACATGCGGGTTGATCGAAAGACCCTTGGCGCAGGTCACCGGCCCGGGCTTTTCCGCGACGATCAGGCAGTTCTGCGGTCCTGCGGCAATCTTGCTCCACATGGTGAGCATTTCCCAGGGGCCGACGAAGTCGAGTTCCTCGACCTCGGGGAATACGATGATCCCGAAATTCATACTTTCGAACTCCTTGGTGGCAACGCGGGGCAAAGCACACAGGCTGTGGCGCCCACGGCGAGCATATAGAGGTTGCATCCGCAGGCGCGCCGTGACAGCTGGTTGCAAGCTTGGCTCAGTGTTTTCCTCAGAGGTCGATGGCGTGAAAATCGCTAGAGTGAAGGCGGCCGTTCAGGCTTTTGCCAAGCAAACATCAAGGAAATTTATGAGCAAGAAAGTTGCATATGTCACCGGAGGCATGGGTGGCATCGGAACAGCCATCTGCCAGCGTCTGCACAGAGACGGATTCACCGTGGTCGCCGGTTGCGGCCCCACGCGCGACCACGCCAAATGGCTGGCCGAACAGAAGGCCGAAGGCTTCGAGTTCCACGCTTCGGTGGGCAACGTCGGCGACTGGCAATCCACCGTCGAGGCATTCTCGGCCGCCAAGGCAGCGCACGGCCCCATCGACGTGCTGGTGAACAACGCGGGCATCACGCGCGACCGCATGTTCCTCAAGATGACGCCCGAGGACTGGAGCGCGGTCATCGAGACCAACCTCAACAGCATGTTCAACGTCACCAAGCAGGTGGTGGGCGACATGGTCGAAAAGGGCTGGGGCCGCATCATCAACATCAGCTCGGTCAACGGCGCCAAGGGCCAGGCGGGCCAGACCAACTACTCGGCCGCCAAGGCCGGCATGCACGGCTTCACGATGGCGCTGGCGCAGGAGCTGGCGAACAAGGGCGTGACGGTCAACACCGTGAGCCCGGGCTACATCGGCACCGACATGGTCAAGGCGATCCGCCAGGAAGTGCTCGACAAGATCGTGGCCACCATCCCGGTCAAGCGCCTGGGCGAGCCGAGCGAAATCGCCTCGATCATCTCGTGGCTCGCAACCGACGAGGGCGGCTACTCCACGGGGGCCGATTTCTCGGTCAACGGCGGCCTTCACATGCACTGAGCATGCTGACTGCAACCTGATTCGAAAGACCCGCTTCGGCGGGTTTTTTCATTTCTGCGATGTGGCTTCTACGAATGGAAAACGCCTGATACCAGCCCTACAGTTCTCAACCCTCCGGAGGCAAGTCATGGAACACACAACAAACACACCCGCCAGAAAGCTCCCGCTCTACCGCTCCCTCTACGTGCAGGTGATCACCGCGGTGATCATCGGCGTACTTCTGGGCTACTTCTACCCCTCGGTCGGGGAGTCGATGAAACCGCTGGGCGACGGTTTCATCAAGCTCATCAAGATGATCATTGCGCCCATCATCTTCTGCACGGTGGTGGTGGGCATCGCCGGCATGGAAGACATGAAGAAGGTCGGCAAGACCGGCGGCCTGGCGCTCCTGTACTTCGAGGTCGTGAGCACCATCGCGCTCCTGGTCGGCCTGGTGCTGGTCAATGTGCTCAAGCCCGGCGCGGGCATGAACATCGACCCGGCCACGCTCGACACCAAGGCCATTGCCGCGTACACCGGCCCGGGCAAGATGACCGGCACGGTCGACTTCATCCTGAACGTCATCCCCAACACGGTGGTGGACGCCTTCGCCAAGGGCGAAATCCTGCAGGTGCTGCTGATCGCGGTGATGTTCGGTTTTGCGCTGCACAAGTTCGGCGGACGCGGCACGCTGGTGTTCGACGTGATCGAGAAGGGCTCGCACGTGCTTTTCGGCATGGTCAACTACATCATGAAGCTTGCGCCCATCGGCGCCTTCGGCGCCATGGCCTTCACCATCGGCAAGTACGGCGTGGGCAGCCTGTTCTCGCTGGGCAAGCTGATGGGCACGTTCTACCTGACGTGCCTGTTGTTCATCTTCGTGGTGCTGGGGCTCATTGCGCGGTTCCACGGCTTCAGCATCTGGAAGTTCATCAAGTACATCAAGGAAGAACTCCTGATCGTGCTGGGCACCTCCTCCAGCGAATCGGTGCTGCCGCGCATGATGGAAAAGATGGAGAACCTGGGCGCCAAGAAGACCTGCGTGGGCCTGGTCATTCCGACGGGCTACTCGTTCAACCTGGACGGCACCTCGATCTACCTGACGATGGCGGCGGTGTTCATCGCGCAGGCGACCAACACGCCGATGACCTTCATGCAGGAGGTCACGCTGCTGGCGGTGCTGCTGCTCACCTCCAAGGGCGCGGCCGGCGTCACGGGCAGCGGCTTCATCGTGCTGGCGGCCACGCTGTCGGCGGTGGGGCATGTGCCGGTGGCGGGGCTTGCGCTCATCCTGGGCATCGACCGCTTCATGTCGGAGGCGCGCGCGCTCACCAATCTCATCGGCAACGGCGTTGCCACCATCGTGGTGGCCAAGTGGACCAACGAGCTGGACACCGAGCGGCTGCAGGCCGGGCTCAACAACGAGAGCTGGGTGGAGTCGCAGGAGCCCGAGGTGCTGGAAGCCGCGCGCGACAGCAAGATGGCCGGCTGAGGCCCGCCCAACCCGGCAGCCGGTTCGCGCGGCAGGCAGGCACATCGCCAGGCCCGCTGCGAACGGCCGCCCGGAAGGCCGTGTGAAACAAAGGACGGGCATCGTTCCTGCAAAATGCAGCGATGCCCCATAGCGTCTCGCTCATCAACACAGTCGCCGCTGGCCTGGGGCTGGCGCTGGTGTTCGGCTTCCTCGCGGCCCGGCTGAAGCTGCCGGCGCTGGTGGGCTACCTCCTGGCGGGCGTGATCATCGGCCCGTTTACTCCCGGCTTCGTGGCCGACGCGGGCATTGCCGCGCAGCTGTCCGAAATCGGCGTGATGCTGCTGATGTTCGGCGTGGGCCTTCATTTTTCTCTCGACGACCTCCTGGCGGTGCGCAAGATCGCGGTGCCCGGCGCGCTGGCGCAGATCGCCGTGGCCACGCTGCTGGGCGGCGGCCTCGCGCTGTGGTGGGGCTGGAGCCCCGGCGCGGCGCTGGTGTTCGGGCTGGCGTTGTCGGTGGCCAGCACGGTGGTGCTGCTGCGCGCGCTCGAGAGCCTGGGCATTCTCGATTCCTTCACCGGCCGCATCGCGGTCGGCTGGCTGGTGGTCGAAGACCTCGCCATGGTGCTGGTGCTGGTGATGCTGCCGCCGCTGGCCGGCGCGCTGGGCGGCACCCCCGACAACAACGGCGGCCCCGCCGACCCGCTGTGGCAGACGCTGGGCCTCACGCTGCTGCAGGTTGGGGGCTTCGTCGCGCTGATGCTGGTGGTGGGGCGGCGCGTGTTCCCGTGGATCCTCTGGCAGGTTGCGCGCACCGGTTCGCGCGAGCTGTTCACGCTGTGCGTGGTGGCGGCGGCGGTGAGCATCGCCTTCGCGTCGGCGGCGCTCTTCGGCGTGTCCTTTGCGCTGGGCGCCTTCTTTGCCGGCATGGTGATGCGCGAGTCGCAGTTCGCCCACCGGGCGGCGCAGGAATCCCTGCCGCTGCGCGACGCCTTCGCGGTGCTGTTCTTCGTGTCGGTGGGCATGCTGTTCGACCCCTCGGTGCTCATCGAGCGCCCGCTGCAGGTGCTGGCGGTGGTGCTTGTCATCGTGGTGGGCAAGTCGCTCGCGGCCTGCGCGCTGGTGCTGGTGTTTCGCTACCCGCTGGGCACGGCGCTCACGGTGAGCGCCAGCCTGGCGCAGATCGGCGAGTTCTCTTTCATCCTGGCGGGGCTGGGCGTGGCGCTCGGGCTGCTGCCGGTCGAGGGGCGCAGCCTGGTGCTGGCGGGCGCGCTGATCTCCATTGCAACCAATCCGCTGTGGTTCAGCCTGATCGTGCCGGTGCAGAAATGGCTGCACGCCCGTTCATCGTTCGCACGCGGGCTCGAATCGCGCGACGACCCGCTGGCCGAGCTGCCGATCAGCACCGAGGCACGGTACCTGTCCCGGCAGGTGGTGCTGGTGGGCTACGGCCGGGTCGGGCGCCGCATCGCGGCCGCGCTGGAGGCCAACGACATTCCCTACGTGGTGGCCGACCAGAACCGCGAACTGGTCGAAAAGCTGCGCGAGGCCGGTGTTGCCGCCGTGTGGGGCGATGCGGCCGACCCGGCCGTGCTGATCCAGGCGCATGTTGCGCGCGCCCGCGTGCTGGTGGTGGCCACGCCCGACGCCATGAACGTGCGCCAGATGATCGAGACCGCACGCACCCTCAACCCCGCGATTCAAACGGTGATCCGCAGCCACAACGAGCAGGAGGCCCAGTTGTTGACGCAAGAGACGGCCGTGACCGTGTTTCTCGGCGAGCATGAACTTGCGCAAGCCATGGCGCGCGACGTGGTGCAGCGCGCGGCTGCGACGGCCATGCCGGTCTGAACAAAGAATAGGGTGGCCGACGGCGCCTTCAGAGGTCTTCGATCACCAGCATCCGGTAGCGCTGCGCAATGGAGTACGGCACGGTGCGCACCACTTCCATCAGGCGGCTTGCGGCATCTTCGTCCTCGGTCTTGACCAGAAGGCCGGCATGCCCTTCGCGCGCGAGCTTGGTGTAGGCGCGCACCGTGGCACCTTCGGTGCCTGCGGAGGGCAGCGGGTTGTCGGCATCGCTCACGGTGGGGGTGATTTGCGCCAGCACCGTGGCCGGGGGAAGCAGGTAGATGTCGTCGCCGCTCACGCCGCTGTCGACGAGCTGGCGCCCGATGCGCTCCGCGTCTTCGGCGCTGGGGAACATCACCATCGAGAAGCCGGTCGGATAGAACGCCCCGCCAATCGCGGCCTGCATGCTGGAGTCAAGGGTGAAGTGCTTCATGGGTGAGGTCTCCTGGGTCCGGAAGAAGAATTTATTAGGACAACATTAGGTCGCACTTCACGAAGGCTCTGTAGGACAGGCCCGGGAGCTGTCAACCGCCCTGGGCTCCACTTCATTCAAAGTAAGCCTCCTTGCTCGCTGCCCATCTCTCTTCACCGGCCCCTCCCCATGCCCGCACCCAGAAACATCGCACTCACTGTCCACGAGCTGGAACAGGGGGAGTTCTATTGGGTGCTGATGGAGGCGGCGGCGGCCGACGGCGATGCGCTGCACCATGGCGCCCCCGACGACCAGCGCCACGTCTACGAGCCGCTGGAGGCCGCCCACGAGCCGTATGCCACCTACTCGAACGCGCTGGTGGCCGGCGTGGCGGCAATGCGGCGGCTGTGCGGCGCCGATGGCAAGGCGACCGACGAGGCCCGGTGCGCGGCCTTGCCGGCGGGGCGCTCCCTATAATCCCGCCGGTCGGGTGCGCGGGCTCTTGTAGCCGCAACACCCGCACGGTTCGAAGGTGCCCCGCATGCCACGCCAGTTGGTGGCCTCGGGGTTAAACGGGAAGCAGGTGCGCTACGTCTTCAACGACAACGCCATGCCTGCGCTGCCCCCGCAACGGTAAGCGGATCTGGAAACCCTCAAGTCGATGCCCCTCGCGGCGTCGGCAGCCACTGCGCCTCTCATGGCGTGGGAAGGCGAGGGTTTCGGCTCCGATGCGCACGCACAGTGCCATCGAAGCGCTCCGCAAGCCCGGATACCGGCCTTCGCAACCGCCTTCGGACGCTGCGGGAGTGCGGCTCCGGGCATGCCGCTTTGCCCTTGCGCGAGGCGGTCCGCCCTGTGCCGCCTCCTTCTGCGTCCTCAATCGGTCGGGAGCCTGCGGGGACGCAGGCCGGAGGGGAAAGCACATGGGGCTACAAGCATCGCCTGCGCGCGATCGCACGGGCGCGCCGCGGCAAGGGGCGCGTCTTTCGGGTCTTTCACTGGGGTTGCGTTTGGGTTTGGGTCTGGCCTTCGGGTCCACCGGTGCCCTGGCGCAGCCGGCTGAAGCGACGGACCCCGACAGACACAACAACAGCCTCGCGCCGGTCCAGGTCGAGGCCAGCCGCCACACGCCGCTGGCCATCGACGAGCCCTCGCAGACCGCCAGCCGCCTGGGCCTCACGCCGCTGGAAACCCCCGCGAGCATCGAGGTGCTGACGGGCGACACCATCCGCGCGCGCGGCGACGTGTCGGTGGTCGAGGCCGTGACCCGCGCCACCGGCATCACCGGCTCGCCCGGCCCCGGCAACGGCGGCAGCGCGCTGGCGGCGCGCGGCTTCACCGGCCACGGCTCGGTGATGCAGCTGTTCGACGGCACGCGCCTGTACGCTGGCGCGGGCACCGTCACCTTTCCGTTCGACACCTGGTCGGTCGACCGCATCGAGGTGCTGCGCGGCGCCGCGTCGGTGATGTTCGGCGAAGGCGCCATTGGCGGTGCGGTCAACGTGGTGCCCAGGAAACCCACGCGCGGTGCCATCCAGAACGAGGCGCTGGTCACCGTGGGCTCCGATGCCACGCGCCAGCTCGCCTTCGGCAGCGGCGGGGCGATCAACGACAGGCTGTCGTACCGCTTGGACATCAGCCACCGCAAGACTGACGGCTTCATGGTGCGCGGCGAAGCCGAGAGCCTGGCGGTCGGCGGCGCGGTGCGGCTGGACGTGTCGCCGCGGCTGCAGTTCACGCTCTCGCACGACGAGGGCCGCCAGGCACCGCAGCGCTACTTCGGCGTGCCGCTCATCAACGGCCGCGTGAGCAGCCTGAACCGCGAGCAGAACTACAACCTCGACGACGCGGAGATCAAGTACCGCGACCGCTGGACCCGCCTCGACGCGCAGTGGACGCCCACCGACGCCGTCACCGTGCGCAGCCAGCTCTATCGCCTGGACAGCAAGCGCCATTGGCGCAACAGCGAGACCTACAGCTACAACGCCGCCACGCGCCGCGTGACGCGCGGCGACTACCTGGAAATCGGCCACGACCAGGAGCAGATCGGCAACCGCACCGACGCCACCTTCAGGCATTCGCTGTTCGGCCTGAAGAACCAGGTGCTGGTGGGCTTCGACGCGAACCGCATCGATTTCCTGCACACCAACGATTCGCCGTACGGCGGCCGTTCGGTGGTCGACCCCTTCGTCTTCAACCCCGGCGTCTACACCTCGCCGGTGGCCTACACGCCGCGCTACACCACCCAGACCAGCACCTACGCCTTCTTCGCCGAAAACAAGCTGGCATTCAACGCGCAGTGGTCGGTGGTGGGCAGCCTGCGCTGGGACCACGCGAAGATTGCGCGCGCCGATCTGCTGAATGCGGCCAACAACTTCCAGAAGACCTTTGTCTATGGCACGGGCCGGCTGGGCGTGGTGTACGCGCCGGATGCATCGCAGTCTTTCTATGCGCAGGTGGCGCGGGCCGCCGATCCGCTGGGCTCGCTGGCCACCACGACGGTGGCGCAGGCGGCCTTCGAGCTGAGCACCGGCAAGCAGGTCGAGATCGGCTACAAGCGCCAGCTGGCCGAGGGCCGCGGCGCATGGACCGTGGCGGCCTACCGCATCGAGAAGAGCAAGCTGCTCTCGCGCGATGCGAACGACCCCACCGTGAGCCAGCAGGTCGGCCGGCAGTCGTCCGAGGGCATCGAGGCCACGCTCGACCTGGCGCTGAGTTCCACGCTCAGGCTCGAAGCCAACGTCGCCAAGCTGCGTGCGCGCTATGACGACTTCAACGAGCTGGTCGGCGGCCGCCTGGTTTCGCGCAACGGCAACACGCCCTTCGGCGTGCCCGAGGAGGCCGCCAACCTCTGGCTTCACTGGCGCTTTCTGCCGCAGTGGGAAGCCGAGTTCGGCGTGCGCTACGTCGGCCCGCGCCAGGTCGATGCGGCCAACTCGCGCAGGATCGGCTCGTACACCGTGGCCGACGCGGGCCTGAGCTGGCAGGCCAACCCTTCGCTCAAGCTGGCCTTCCGCGCCTACAACCTGGCCAACCGCATCTACCCGGTGTCGTTCTCCAACAGCGGCAACCAGTGGCTGCTGGGGCGGCCAAGGTCGGTCGAGTTGTCGGCGTTGGTGAGCTTCTGACTGGCACCGCTCCATGACCACCGCATGGCGCCGCGCCTGGCCCCGCATCCGCCCCTGGCTCTACTGGACGCACCGGTGGCTGGGCATCGGCGGCTGCCTGCTGTTCGTCATGTGGTTCGTCTCGGGCGTGGTGATGATGTACGTGGGGTATCCCAACCTCACAGACCCGGAGCGGCTTGCCGGGCTCGGCCCGGTGCGTTTCGAACAGACGGTGGTCACGCCTTCCCAGGCGCTTGCCGCGCTGCCCGAGGCACTGCGCGCGCAGCCGCCGCGGCGCATGGCGCTGGAGATGCAGGGCGGCGGCGCCGAGCCGTTCCCGGTGTGGCGCATCGTCGATGCGCGCGGCGGCCGGCATGCGGTGTCCGCGCGCGATGGCCGATTGCTCGGTGGCGTCGACGCGGCGCAGGCCGAAGCCATCGCCCGCGATGTCTCGGGCCAGCCCGGCGCGCGCTGGGCCGAAACGCTCGAGCGCGACCAGTGGACCGTGCCGCAGGGCCTCGACCCGATGCGCCCGCTGCACCGCATCGAGATCGGCGACGCGGCCGGCACCGAGCTCTACGTGTCCTCGCGCACCGGCGAAGTGGTGCGCGACACCCACCGCGCCGAGCGCTTCTGGAACTGGCTGGGCTCGGTGCCGCACTGGATCTACTTCACGCCGATCCGTGCCGATCCGCCGCTGTGGCACGACGTGGTGGTGTACCTCTCGGCGGCCAGCATCGTCTCGGCGGTGACGGGCATCGTCATCGGCGTCCTGCGCATCCGGCTGCGCGGGCGCTATCGCCACGGCGCGGTCACGCCGTACACCGGCTGGATGGCCTGGCACCACATCGCGGGGCTGGTGGGCGGCTTCTTCCTGCTGACCTGGATCGTGAGCGGCTGGCTTTCGATGAACCCGAACGGCTGGTTCCAGCGCGGCACTGGCGATGCGGCGGCGATGGCGCGCTACGCCGGTGCCGGTGCCTCGCCGTTCCCGTGGCCTCCCGCGCAAGGGCCGGCGGGCGAGGGCGCCGCAGCACCCCGCGAGGCGCTGCTGATGTGGTTCGACGGCAAGCCGCTGCTGCAACTGCGCGATGCGCAGGCCCGCGTGCGCGTGGTGGAGGCCGCCTCCGGCACGCCGGCGGTGATCGGCCGCGAAGACATCGTGCGCGCCGCAACACGCCTGCGTCCCGGTGTCCACGTGATTCGAACCACGCTGCAGGCGCGCGAAGACTTCCATTGGTACGGCCACCACCGCGCGCGCACCGTGCCCGTCTGGCGGCTCGAATTCGACGATGCCGCGCGCAGCTGGATCTACATCGATCCCGCGAGCGGGCAGGTTGCCGGAAGCAACGACAGCAATTCGCGCCTGCGCCGCTGGCTCTTCAACGCCGCGCACAGCCTGGACTTTCCGTGGCTCATCCAGCACCGGCCGGCCTGGGACATCGTCGTGTGGCTGCTGTCGATCGTCGGCACGGTCGCCTCGGCCAGCGGCGTGGTGATCGGCTGGCGCCGGCTGCGGCGCAAGCGTCGGCCGGCGCCGGCCAGAGGAGTGCAGCGCACGCTCCAGCGTTCATGACAAGGGCTTGCGCGAGCCGGCCCATCCCCCAACAATCAACTTTCGCACTGCGGTGCATTTCAGGAGGTGCACCATGCACATCGAACCCGGTCTGGTCGACGGATCCAAGATTTTCCTCAGCTACGCGACGGCAGCCGCCGCGCTGGCCTACACCGCCAAAGTGGCTTTCGACACCGTGGTCAAGGACGGCCCTGCGGCCCTGGTGCTGCGCTCGGCCATTGCGGTGGCGCTGGTGTTCTGCTTCTTCGAGGTCTTTCCGCACCATCCCGTGGGCGTGTCCGAGGTGCACCTGATCCTGGGCACGACCCTGCTGCTGGTGTTCGGGCTCGCGCCCGCGGCCATTGGCCTGGCCGGCGGGCTGCTCATCCAGAGCGTGTTCTTCGCGCAGCAGGACCTGCCGCAGTACGGCATGAACGTCACCACCCTGCTGGTGCCCCTGTTCGCAACGGCCGCGCTGGCGCAGCGGATCATTCCGAAGAACCTGGCCTATGTGGAACTCAGCTATCAGCAGGCCTTCAAGCTGTCGGTGGCTTACCAGGGCGGCATCGTGGTCTGGGTCGGGTTCTGGGCGCTCTACGGTCGCGGCACCGGCCTTGAAAACCTGAGCCAGATCGCCAGCTTCGGCGCCGCCTACATGACCGTCGTGCTCGTCGAGCCGCTGGTCGACCTGGGTGTGCTGGCAGCCGCCAAGGGCTGGCGCCGTTTGCAGGGCACGGCCTTCGTCGAGCGCCGTCTGTACGGCGGCGTCTGATCCGAGCCCGTCTCCACGCTTGCGAGGGCGCCGCTGCGCGCCTTGCTCGTCGGCTTCTTCGGCATCGTCGGCCTTGCGCCGACGCTTCGTCGTTACCCACTTCCTGGCCACTGGCGCCTGAAAGAACACTCTCATGACCCCCCAAGCAAGCAACGCCAAGATCCCCGTCACCATCGTCACCGGCTTCCTCGGCAGCGGCAAGACCACGCTGCTGCGCCACATCCTGGGCAATGCCGAAGGCCGCCGTATCGCGGTCATCGTCAACGAGTTCGGCGAGCTCGGCATCGACGGCGAGATCCTCCGCGGCTGCGGCATCGGTTGCGACGACGAGGGCAACGAGCGCGAAGGCGCGCTCTACGAACTGGCCAACGGCTGCGTCTGCTGCACCGTGCAGGAAGAGTTCTTGCCCGTGATGCTGCAACTGGCCGAGCGCCGCGGCGACATCGATGCGGTGATCATCGAGACCTCGGGCCTCGCGCTGCCCAAGCCGCTGGTGCAGGCCTTCCAGTGGCCGGACATCGCCAACATCTTCACCGTCGATTCGGTGGTCACCGTGGTCGACGGCCCGGCCGCCGCCTCGGGCCAGTTCGCCGCGAACCCGCAAGCCGTCGATGCGCAGCGCCGCGCAGACCCCAACCTGGACCACGAATCGCCGCTGCACGAGCTCTTCGAAGACCAGCTCTCGGCCGCCGACCTGGTGGTGCTCAACAAGACCGACCTGATGGACGACGCCATGCGCGCGCAGGTCGAGGCGCTGGTGCGTGAAGAGCTGCCGCCCGAAGTGAAGATCGTCGCCGCCACCGAAGGCCGGCTGCCGCTCGCGCTGCTGCTGGGCCAAAGCCGTGCGGCCGAAACCACCATCCACCTGCGCGAGAGCCACCACGACCACGAGGAAGAGCACGACCACGACGAGTTCGACTCGCTCGTGATCGAGCTGCCGCCGGTAGACCGTGAGGTGCTGCTGGCCGCGCTTGCTGCGCTGGTTGAGCAGCACACCATCTACCGCGTGAAGGGCTTCGTCGCGGTTCCGGGCAAGCCGATGCGCCTGCTGGTGCAGGGCGTGGGCCGCCGCTTCGACCATCACTTCGACCGCCGCTGGCGCGACGGCGAAGCGCAGCGCACGCGCCTGGTGTTCATCGGCGAAGACCTGAACGAGGCCGTGCTGCGCGAGTCGCTGGAACGCGCAATGGCCGCGACCGTCTGACGGCCTGAACGCATGCACCTGCTGAGCACCCAGCCCGGACGCTTCGTCGAAGACGACAGCGTCGTCACCCGGCTCGACCAGACGCCGGGCGACATCGTGGTGCTCAGCTCGGCCGACACCACGCTCGCGCTGCTCGCAGCCGCGCGCACGGCGTTGGCGGCCACCGACCCCGGCTATCCGTCGCTGCGGCTGGCCAACCTCATGTACCTGCGCCAGCCGGCCTCGCTCGATCTGTACATCGACGAGGTGCTGCAGCATGCGCGCGTGGTGGTGGTCGATCACCTGGGCGCGGAATCGGCCTGGGCCTACGGCCTGCAGCAGCTGGAGAAGCTCGCCAGGCGCAAGGGCCAGCAGCTTGCGATGTTTTCGGGCGACCTGCAGGAAGACGAAGACCTGCTCGCACGCAGCACCGCGCCGCGTGCGGTGAGCCGGCAGCTCTGGCAGTACATGCGGACGGGCGGCGCGGGCAATGCGATGCAGTTCCTGCGCGCGGTGGCCTTCCATGGCCTGGGCCATGGCGAGGCGCCGCTGCCGCCGCGCAGCCTGCCGCAGGTGGCGCTGCATGTGCCGCGCGGCATTCATGCCGCGCACACGGTCGTCGGCATCGACGACCTGCGCGCCGGCTGGCATGCGGATGCGCCGGTGGTGGCGCTGGTGTTCTATCGCTCGCACCTGCTGTCGGGCAACACGGCGGCCTTCGATGCGCTTGCTGCTGCGCTGCATGCCGAAGGGTTGAACGCTTTGCCGGTCGCGCTCGATTCGTTGAAAGACCCGCTGTGCCTCTCTGCATTCCGGGGCCTGTGCAGCGAGCACGATGTGCAGCTGGTGCTCAACACCACCGCTTTCGCCGCGCTGGGGCAGGGCGCGCAGGATGACAAAGGCGAAGCCCTCGCGCTGGCCGGCGATGCACCGGTGCTGCAGGTGATCGTGAGCGGCGGCAACCGCGAAGACTGGCTGGCCGACAGCCAGGGCCTGCGGCCGCGCGACATCGCGATGCAGATCGCGCTGCCCGAAATGGACGGCCGCATCATCACGCGCGCCGTGAGTTTCAAGGGCCTTTCGCACCGCTGCAAACTCACGCAGACCGAGGTGGTGAACTACCAGCCCGAGCCGGACCGCATCGCCTTTGTCGCCGAACTGGCGCGGCGCTGGTGTCGCTTGCGCAGCCTGAAGGCGGCCGACAAACGCATTGCGCTGATCCTGGCGAACTACCCCGGCAGTGAGGGGCGCATCGGTAGCGGCGTGGGGCTGGACACGCCGGCCTCGGTGATCGCGATTCTTCGCTCGATGCAGGCCGAGGGCTATGTGCTCGACGATACGATTCCGGTCGATGGCGATGCGCTGATGCAGAAGCTGCAGCAAGGCATCGCGAACGATCCGGCGCAATGGGCCGCGCGGCCCGCCTGGCAGAGCTACGCACTCGCCGACTACCGTGCCCGGCTCGCTGCCTTGCCCGAAGGCATGGCCGCAGCCATCGACGCGCGCTGGGGCACGCCCGAGCAAGACCCGATGCTGCGGCAGGACCGCTTCATGATTGCCGGGCTTCGTCTGGGCCGCGTGTTCGTCGGCATCCAGCCGGCACGCGCACTCGGCACCTTGGGCGCCGCCGACTATGCGAGCTATCACGACGCCGAACTCGTGCCGCCGCACAGTTACCTCGCCTTCTACTTCTGGCTGCGCGACGTGTTCGCTATCGATGCGGTCGTGCATGTCGGCAAGCATGGCAACCTCGAATGGCTGCCGGGCAAGAGCCTGGCGCTGTCGCAGACCTGCTGGCCTGACGCGATCCTCGGGCCGCTGCCGAACGTCTACCCTTTCATCGTCAACGACCCCGGCGAGGGTGCGCAGGCCAAGCGGCGCACGCAGGCGGTGATCATCGACCACCTGATGCCGCCGCTCACGCGCGCAGAGAACCACGGCCCGCTGCAGGACCTGGAGCGGCAGGTCGACGAGTACTACGACGCGCTGCTGGTCGATGCGCGGCGCGCGAAAGTGCTGCGCGCGCAGATCCTCGCTGCGGTGCGCGCGCAGCACCTGGTCGAGGAGCTGGGCATGCCGGGTGCGGAAGACGATGCGGTGCTCGCGCGCGTCGATGCGTACCTGTGCGAACTGAAGGAAACGCAGATCCGCGACGGGCTGCATGTGTTCGGCGCTTCGCCGCAAGAGCGGCTGCGGCGCGACACGCTGCTCGCGCTTGCGCGTTACCCGTCTGCGGACGGTGCAGGTGCGAATGCCGGGCTGCTGGGCGCGATGGCGCAGGACCTGCTGCCGGGCGAAGCCTTCGACCCGCTGGACATCGATGCGGCCAAGCCGTGGCAAGGCGCGCGGCCGGTGCTGCTGCAATCGGTGAGCACCGACCCGTGGCGGCATCACGGCGACACGCGTGAGCGGCTGGAGCTTCTTGCACAGCGCCTGCTGGAAGACAACGCCTGCCCGCACGACATGCCGCACAGTGCGGCCGTGATGCGCCGCATCGAACAAAGCCTCGCACCGGCACTCGACGCCTGCGGCCCGCAGGAGCTGCTTCAGCTTTCGCGCGCGCTGCAAGGCCGCTTCGTGCCGCCCGGCCCCAGCGGTTCGCCCTCGCGCGGCCGGCCCGACGTGCTGCCGACTGGCCGCAATTTCTACGCAGTCGATACACGCGCCATCCCCACGCCCACCGCGTGGATGCTGGGCCTGAAGTCCGCTGCCCAGCTGGTCGAGCGGCACATGCAGGAGCACGGAGACTACCCCTTGGCGATGGGCCTCTCGGTCTGGGGCACCGCTACGATGCGAACCGGCGGCGACGACCTGGCGCAGGCCTTCGCACTGATCGGCGTGCGCCCCAAGTGGGCGCCAGGCAGCCAGCGCGTGGTCGATTTCGAGGTGCTGCCCACGGTCGGGCTCGGGCGTCCGCGGATAGACGTGACGCTGCGCATCTCGGGGTTCTTTCGCGATGCCTTTCCCAACGCCGTGCAGATGTTCGATGCGGCGGTGCAAGCCGTCGCATCGCAGGAAGACGAAGACGCCGAGCGCAACCCGATCCGTGCCCGAATCCTTCGCGAAAGCGCGGCGCTCGAAGCAGAAGGCCTTGCCCCCGAGGCCGCGCGCACGCAGGCCGGCTGGCGCGTGTTCGGCTCCGCGCCCGGCAGCTACGGCTCGGGCCTGCAGCCGCTGTTCGACCACGGCGACTGGCAGACCGACAGCGACCTCTCCAACGCCTATGTCGGCGGCAGCGCCCATGCCTACGGGCAGGGCAGCGACGGCGTGCCGGCGGGCGGTGCGCTGGTGCGGCGCCTGCGCGCCATGAACGTCGTCATGCAGAACCAGGACAGCCGTGAGCACGACCTGCTCGACTCCAACGACTACTACCAGTTCCAGGGCGGCATGGCCGCCGCCGTGCGCCACCTGAGCGGCCGGCAGCCCGCGATGTACCACGGTGACCACGGCAACCCGCAGGCGCCGCGCGTGCGCACGCTGAAGGAAGAAATCAGCCGGGTGATCCGCGCGCGCGTGGTCAACCCGAAGTGGATAGCCGGCGTGAAGCGCCACGGCTACAAGGGCGCCTTCGAGATGGCCGCGACGGTGGACTATCTCTTCGGCTTCGACGCCACCGCGCGCGTGGTCGGCGATCACCAGTACGCGATGGTGGCCGATGCCTACGTGCTCGACGACCACACCCGCGACTTCGTGAACGAACACAATCCGCGCGCGCTGCACGACATGCTCAGTCGCCTGCTCGAGGCCATGCAGCGCGGCCTGTGGCAGTCGCCCGGCGACTACCGGACCCAATTGGAAAACCTGTTGCTCGATCAGGAGCAGCAGATGGAAGGAAGCTTGCGATGACCACTGCCGCCCCGATGCCGGTGCCTTTTCCCTTTGCCGCGATCACCGGCCAGCCGCAGCTTCGGCAGGCGCTGCTGCTGGCCGCGGTCGATCCCGGCCTGGGCGGCGTGCTCATCGAAGGCCCGCGCGGCACGGCCAAGACCACGGCGGCGCGCGCGCTGGCCGAGCTGCTGCCCGGCGCGCCCTTCGTCACGCTGCCGCTGGGCGCCAGCCTCGAAAGCTTCGTCGGCACGCTCGACCTCGGGCAGGCGCTCGCGGGCCATGCGCTCAAGTTCGCGCCGGGCCTGCTGGCGCGTGCGCACGGCGGCGTGCTGTACGTGGACGAAATCAACCTGCTGCCCGATGCGCTGATCGACTCGCTGCTCGATGCGGCGGCCAGCGGCGTCAACGTGGTGGAGCGCGACGGCATCTCGCACCGGCATGCGGCGCGCTTTGTGCTGGTCGGCACCATGAACCCGGAAGAGGGCACGCTGCGCCCGCAGCTGCTCGACCGTTTCGGCCTGTGCGTGCAACTGCGCAACATCGAGGATGCCGCCGAGCGGCAGGCCATCGTGCGCGCGCGGCTCGCGTTCGATGCCGATCCGCAAGGCTTTCGTGCAACCCATGCACAGGCCGAAGCCGAGCTCGCGGCAGCGCTCGTCGCAGCCCGCGCCATCGTGGCGGACACAAAGGTGCTGCCCTACGGCGACGAGGTGCACGAAGCCGTCGGCACGCTGTGCATCGCGTCGCAGGTCGACGGGCTGCGCGCCGACCTCGTGATGTTGCGCTCGGCGCGTGCGCTCGCGGCCTGGGACGGCGCTGCGGCGATCACCGCCGACCATGTGCAGCGCGTGGCCGAGGCGGTGCTGCTGCATCGCCGCAAGCCGCAGGCCGAGGGCGCGGCCCCCGCGCAGGTTCCGCAGAAACAGGACGCAGCCAGCCGGCCGGATGCGCGCGGCGCGGGCCAGGGCAACACCGCAGCCGGTGAGGGGGACGGCGGTGGCGATGGCGACTGGGGCGCATTGCCTCCCGAGCCCGTGGGCATCGAACGCGTCAAGCCGCTGCGGCCGCTGATCCCTGCACAAGCCGCGCAAACCGCATCGCAGGCCACCCCAAAAAAAGCCTGAGCCTCCGGCACGCCGAACCCGCTGGCGCACGCCAGGGCGACTGGAGGCAGGGCAGGCAAAGGGACGCATGGCACGGCGCCGCATCGCCGGGGTCTGCGCTCGACTGGCCGCGCACCTTCGCGGCCCGTGGCGCCGACACGCTGCGCGCGGAACATCTGCGCCGCCGTCCGCTGCAGGCGCGCAGCGGCGCACTGCATTGCTTCCTGCTCGACTGCTCGGCCTCGATGCGCAGCGACGGCAACCTGGCACGCGCCAAGGGCCTGCTGTTGTCGCTCATGGAAGAGGCCTACCGACGGCGTGACCATGTGGCGCTGCTGTGCTTTGCGGGCGATGTGGTCGAGCTGCGCCTGCCGCCGCGCCGCGCGAGCGCTTGGAACGACGACTGGGTCGCGCCTATTGCGGCCGGCGGTGGCACGCCGCTCGCGCTCGGCGTGCAGCGCGCCCAGCAGTTGCTGGCCCACAGCGCGGCACGCCAACGCTGGCTGTGGCTGCTGACCGATGGCCGGAGCAACGAAACCCCCGCGCGGCCCGAAGCCGCCGATTTCGTGTGCGTGGTCGATTTCGAAGCCGCGCGCGTGCCGCTGCGCCGCGCGCAGCAGCTGGCCGTGCGGTGGGAGGCGCGGTACCTCACTGCGGAGCGGACGGCCTGAGCTCAAGCAGGGCCGTCGGTGCACTGCCAGAGCCACCACGGACCCGCGGGTTTCTCGCGCGAGAGTTCGGGTACCTTACGGCATGTCTCCAAAAACCTTCCTCCTGGCCTTTGCATTGACGCTGGCGATGCCCGCTTTCGCGCAAACCGCGCCAAGCACGCCGACGATGCAGCCGGCCGAGCCGTCGGACGGCGCGGATTGCAAGGCGCAGGAGGCCGCGCTCGAGCGCGACATGGACCTCGCGCGCGCCAGGGGCCAGATGCTGCGGCGCCACCAACTGGGCGAAGCGTTGGAGGCGCTGCAAGTGCGTTGCAAGACCACCGCGCCGGCACAGAGCCGCGCAGCACACATCGAAAAGCTGGAGCAGGAGATACGCGCGCTGCGCTCGGAGCTCGATCGCGCCGAGGAGCAGCTGCGCAGCCTCAGGAACCAGCCGGGCTGACCGACCCCGCCGCACCCATCGCATCCACCGCGCCGGCCGCTTCGGGTTCCGGCGTTTCCACCGGCGCCAGCATCGTCCCGCGGCAGCTCGGCGAGCCGCAATGGCAGGGGTACTTCGACGGCGGCGAGCCGTCGTCCGCCGTGAGCGAATAGTCGATGAAGAGCTCGTCGCCCGCATCCACGTCCACCAGCGTCTGGAACTTGAGCACCAGCTCGCCGGCTTCGTCGTATTCCTCGACCGCCTCGCAGTTCGGCTCGCAGGCGTGGTTCAGGTGGCGCGTGCCGTTGCCGCCCTTGGCGCCGTCGATGGTCTCGTGGTTCGACAGCGTGAACAGGTAGGTGAGCTGGTCGTTCCAGACCTTGGTGGCGATTTCTTCCTTTGAATAGCGGCGGCCCTCGTAGAGGCCGAGGAAGGCCTGCGCGGGCAGGTCGCGCGTTGCGAAGGCGCCCAGGCCGTGGACGCCGCTGGGGCCCACCCGGATGAAGGGGGTGGACGAGGTGTTCTGCTTGTGGCGGGATTTCATGGGGAGGGTGCGGCGTTGACCGGCCGATGCAAGGTCAATGCCATGTCGATCTGTCGGATGACAGCCGTCGCGCCGCGCGCGGTGGCTGCCTTGAATAGCGGGCTGCCGGTGGGCTCGTCCACCAGCCGCCAGCGGATGCCGGGGCGCGCGGCGGCCAGGGCGTCGAGCAGCTGGTGCGCGGCGGCCTCGTCGATGGCGGCGGCATCGAGCAGCGCGCCGGGGTTGTCCCCGGCGGGCGGTGGCATCACGGCATAGCCGACGATGGCGGCGCCCCGGCTCACGCCGAACGCCACGGCGTTTTCGCGGTCGATGGCATCCAGCACGGTTGGCAGCTCGCGGCGCCATGTGGGGCGGGACACCTCGGCGCACATCGCGTGCACGGCCGCGAGATCGCCGCGGGGCAGCGCCAGTTTCAGCGGCTGTACGGCGTCGGCGCTTGCCTCGAAGCTGCCTTCCAGCACGTCGAGCGTGCGCAGTTCCTCGAAGCCTGCACTGCTGTAGAGCGCGCGGGCCGGGTTCTGTTCGATGACTTCGAGCCAGACGCGATGCAGCCCCGCCTCCGACCAGGCGCTGGCCTGCGCGGCGATGAGCCGGCCGGCCAGTCCCTGGCGCCGGTGGGAGCCCGCAATGCCGAAGCCCGCAAGGTAGCCGCGCTCGCCGCGCCGGCCGGCGAGCGAGATGCCGCAGGCCACGCCGTCGACCGCCATCACCCGCGACAGCGCCAGGTCCGCCTCGGCGCGCCGCAGATGCCGGGCGAAGCGCTCCTCGTCGAACTGCACCGGCACGAAGTAGGCCTCGTAGGCCCGGTTCCAGAGGGCGGTGAGTTCGCCGCGCGTGAATTCCGTGGCGGGGACGACCGCGATGCCGGGCTTGCTCATGACCTGCTGCTGACTGTCGAAAAAAAATGAATCAGGCGACCGGCAGGGTCACCACGAAGCGGGTGCCTTCCGGTGCGCTCGAGGTGACTTCCAGCATGCCGCCATGCGCGGCGACGATTTCCGCGCAGATGTACAGGCCCAGCCCCAGCCCGCCGCCGGGCTTGCTGTTGGCGGGGCGCCAGTAGGGCTGGAAGATCTTCGGCAGATCGTCAGGGGGAATGGGGTCGCCGCCGTTGCTCACCGACAGCTCCAGCCGGTCGTCCTGGATCGCGGCGCGCACGACGATGGGGTCGTCCGTTCCGCCGTGCGTGAGCGCATTGCCGATCAGGTTGGACAGCACCTGCTGGATGCGCGCCGGGTCGCAGCGCACCACGCCGTTGATCGACAGTTCGTCGCGAATGTCGCGCTGCGGGTTGGACGCCCGCGCCTCGTCCACCACGTCGCGAAGGCCCGAGGCCAGAAAGTCGGCCTCGCGGATCGCCAGGTTCATGCCCGAGCCCAGCCGCACGCGCGCGAAGTCCAGCACGTCGTCGATCAGGCCCGACATGCGGCGCGTGCTCGACTTCAGGCGCGTGCCGAGCTTCACGAGGTCGGGCTCGGACTGGCGGCGAATCAGCAGGTCGGCCGTTGCGCCCACGGCGGACAGCGGGTTGCGCAAGTCGTGGCCCAGCACCGCGATGAACTGCTCGCGCAACTCGGCGTTGGCGCGCTCGGACTGCAGCGCCACCTCGGCGCGCTCCTGGCGGTCTTCGTTTTCCAGCTGGCGCGCGATGAGGTCGGCGAAGGCGGCGAACATGGCTACGGTGCGCGGGTCGGACACGTTCGCCGGCCGGGGGTCGATGGCGCAGAGGTTGCCGAAGTAATCGCCGTTGGTGAAGACGATGGGCACCGAGATGTAGCTCTCGATGTTGTAGATGCGCGGCGTGTGGTGGTCGCGGTACTGGGGGTCGGTGCTCGCGTGGTCGATCACCACGGGCAGCCGGGCCGCCCGCGATTCCATGCACAGCGTGCTGTTCACCTGCAGCTGGCCGCCAGGCAGGAGGCCGAACGCGATGGTGTCTTCCACCGCGCAGGCGGTCCAGGTGCCGTCCGTCACGCGGGCCACGGCGGCGAAGCCCATGCCGGTGTTCTGGCAGATGATCTTGAGCAGCGAGGGCACCGCGCTGATGCGGCCCACGGCCGCCACATCGCGCGCGATGGCCTCGGCGGAGTCGACCGGGCTGGGCGGCGTGGTGTGGAGGGACGGGGGATTCAAGGTAGGCGGATGGTACGTCAGGCCCCTGACGGGAAGCCCATGCCCGGGCTCAAGGCCGCGGACTGCCCAGGGATTCGAGGCAGCCCACGATGGCATCGGCCGCCTCGTCCAGCCGGGGGCCGGGGCGCATCATCAGGTCGAAGCGCGCCGAGGCAAAGCTGCAGATGCGCCCGCGCCGCACCGCGGACATGGCCGACCAGCCGGGTCGGGTGGCCATGGCAGAGATTTCGCCCAGCGCCGACACCATGAGCACGTCAGGATCGGCGCGCACCACGAATTCGGGGCTCATCTTGGGAAAGGGCCCGAGCGTGCCCGGCACCGCATTGGCCAAGCCCAGGCGCGCCAGCGTCTCGCCGATGAAGGAGCTTTCGCTGGCCGCCGCCATGCCGCCGTGCACCTCGAAGTAAACGCGCCGCCCCTGCCAGTCCAGCGGCACGCGCGCGCGCGCGGCATTGAGGCGGGCGTCGATCTTTTTCCAGAACGCCTCGCCGGCCCCCGCGCGGCCGGTGGCGCGGGCCAGGGTTTCCATCACCCGGCGCATGTCGGCATGGGTCTTGGCGTCCAGCGCCAGCACCTTGAGCCCCAGGCGCTCCAGCGGTTCGGCGGCACGGCTGCGCGGACGCAGCAGCACCAGGTCGGGCTTGAGCGCAACGATGCGTTCGACGTTCGCGTCGTCGATGCCGCCCACCTGCGGCAGGCCCTTGAGCGAGGCCGGCCAGTTGGCATGGCGGTCGATGCCCACCAGCCGGTCGCAGGCGTCGAGCGCGCAGACGGTTTCGGTGAGCGAGGGCATCAGCGAGACGATGCGCCTGGCCGGCGCCTGCAGTTCGAGCGTGGTGCCGCGGGCATCTTCGAGCCGGATGCCCGCTGCGTGGGCCGCCGGGCCCAGGCCCAGCGCCACGAAGGCCGCGGCCTTGGCGATCTGGCGGACTGTGGTGGAAACCGTGTGGCGCCTGGGCTGGGCAGGGTGCGGCGGGGCGTGAAGAGAAGTCATCGGGCGGGCGTCGTCGGCCCGCTATTGTCGTGGCGTCTGCATCCGCACCAGGCGCGCCGCTTCTTCCGCGCGCGCGTCGTCCACCTCGCGCAGCACGTTGCTGAGGTCGACAGGGCCGGTCTCGCGCACGAAGGTGCCCGCGAGCTCCGATTCGGGCCGCAGCAGGCCGCGCTCGTAGAGCTGCCAGATCTCGTCGCCGTAGTGCGTGCGCAAGAGGCCCGGCGCGTACTGGCCGAAGAAGTTGCGCAGGTTTTCCACGTCGCGCAGCAGCATGCGCTTGGCGTGGTTGTTGCCCGCCGCATCCACCGCCTGCGGCAGGTCGATGATGACCGGGCCGTCTTCGGCCAGCAGCACGTTGAACTCCGAGAGGTCGCCGTGCACCACGCCCGCGCACAGCATGCGCATCACTTCGCGCAGCAGGCTCGCGTGGTGGCGCAGCGCGTCTTCGGGCGAGAAGGCCACGTCGTTCAGGCGCGGGGCGGCGTCGCCGTTGGCGTCGGTCACCAGGTCCATCAGCAGCACGCCTTCGAGAAAGTTGTGCGGCGTCGGCACCCGCACGCCGGCAGCGGCCAGGCGGTAGAGCGCATCGACCTCGGCGCTCTGCCAGATGGCTTCGGTGACCTGGCGGCCGAACTTCGTGCCCTTGGCCATGGCGCGCGCCTCGCGGGTGTTCTTGACGCGGCGGTTCTCGGTGTAGTCGACGGCCTGGCGGAAGCTGCGCTTGTCGGCCTCCTTGTAGACCTTGGCGCAGAGTGTTTCCTCGCCGCGGCGCACCACGTACACCATGGCTTCCTTGCCGCTCATCAGCTGGCGCACGACCGAGTCGATCAGGCCTTCGTCGACGAGGGTTTGCAGTCTCTGGGGTGTCTTCATGCGCGTGCCTCCGTCAAAGCCGGCGGTCGGGACGAGAGGAAGGCCCTCAGGCTTTCCGTGCCGATCTGGTAGGCCCCATCATGCCTGTGCGGGGCAAAGCCCAGCCGGCGGTTGATGGCCAGCATGGGCGCGTTGACCTCGGCGTTCTGCGTGACGGCCATCGCCACCTCGGGGTGGCGCTCGCGCACCAGCTGCAGCATCACCGCCTTCACGCCCTTGGCCAGGCCCTTGCCACGCCAGCGACGGGCGACGGCGGTGAGGCGCTGGAACATGCGGTCGGGGTAGAGCCGGTTCCAGCTGGCATCGCACACGGCGGCCACCTCGTCGCCGTCGAGCAGCAGCACCATGAAGTGCTCGCCGCCGCGGCGGTCCATCTCGGCATACCAGGCGCGGAAGCCTTCGAGCTCGAAGCGCATCGGCGCGCGTGCGAGGCCGGTGGTGGGCGCGTCTTCGAGCAGTTCCGAGAGCGGTGCCATCAGCGTGGCGAGGCGTTCGAAAGGCACGCGGCCTGCGTGGATCTCCAGGCGCAGCCCGTGGCCGGGTGCGAGGGCTTCGGCGCGCCAGCGGGCGAGCGCTTCGTTGTCGAGGCTGGCGAAGGTCATGCGGTTTTCCATGGTGCGGTGCTTTTCGGCGGCGCCGATGGCTGAAAGGAAGGCGTGGCCCTCGGGCAGGTGTGCATTGAAGGTGGCCGTGGTCCTGCCCTCTGCATCCATCAGCGTCAGCAGCTCGCGCATGAGCAGGCTGCCGACGCCCTGCCGCCGGTGGGACTTCCGCACGCCGCCCCATGCGTTGACGAATGGCGCATGCGCTGCGTAGTCGGCTGTGCCTCCGCGGCGGACGCTCATGTTGATCGAGCCCGCGAGCACGCCCTGCGTGTCGCGCACAAAGACGCGGTGAACCAGGTAGAGCGGTGAGTGCTGGCGCACGTTCTGCACGGTGTGGGCGTCGTCCGGCACCGTTTCGCCCGGCAGGTCCTCTTCGTTGCGCAGGCGCCAATAGGCCAGGGCCTGCGTCCATTCTTCAGCGGACGCCCGCTGCGGATCGAAACTGGAGATCGAGAAATGCCGCGCATCGTCGGCACGGGTTCCAAGCATGGTTGGCCTTGAAAGAAAAAATGAAACGGATCGCGCGCGGCACGCAGGTGTGCCGAAGGCGGCGTTTGAAAAAACCGGTGGTGTGTCGCGGCATCAGGCCGCAACGCTCGATGCGGCTATGCCTTCAGGGGCAAGCGCTGTGCAGGTGAGGGCGCGTCAGCAGCGGTGCGGTAGCGACCCGACAACAAACCGTACGGGGGAGGGGGAATGAATAGCAGTGTCTTTCATCGCGCACCTCCGGTCTGTGTTGTGGATCGAGGCGTCGAATGTAGCGATGTTCGCGCGGCCTGTGAAGTGTCCTCTCGCGCCAACGCTGCGCCATATGCCTGCGGCAGAATCCAAAAACCAACAGACAGGGAGTGCCATGGATCCGAAGAAGATTTTCGAGGCCGCGCGCGAAGCCGATGTCCAGACGGTACGCGCGTGCATCGCGGCCGGCGCCGACATGGCGGCGGTGAACAAGCAAGGCTTCACCGCGCTGCAGTGCGCCGCGATGGGATCGAACCAGACCGAGGTTGCGCCGAACGTCGCCGTGCTTCGCCTCTTGCTGGATGCCGGAAGCCCGCTCGAATACACAGGCGCCGATGGCCGCACCGCGCTCTACCTCGCCGCCGAATTCGCGCCGACGGTGGATGCGGTGCAACTGCTGCTCGATGCGGGTGCCAAGGCCGACATCAGCGACGGGCATGGCAACCACATCACGGTGAACGCGATGATGGAAGAGGTGGTCGAGCTCCTCGCGCGCGTCACGGGCCAACCCATTCCCGAACCGCCGCCGCCCGAGCCCGAGCCGGTGAAGATGACCGCCGCGCAATGGCGCGCCGCCAAGGCCAGGATCGACGGCGTCTTCGAGACGTTGATGAAGGCCGGGCTCGTCGCGCTGCACGACGCGGGGTATACGCAGTCCGACGGTTTCTCGGACTGCGCCCAAGCATTCCACGAGCGCGGCGGCGAGGCGGCCGGCGTGCATGGCTTCTGCTACTACACGCGCCAGGACCTCAATCGCGCAAAGAGCACCAGCCGTCTGTCGCTCGCCTACTGGGGCGCGCCGCAGGGTGCTGACGCCGACATGCTGCGCGTCGGCGAACTCGTCGTCGAACACTTCCGCAAGGCGGGCTTCGACGTGCAGTGGAACGGCGCGGCTTCGATGCGACCCGAGGTCGATCTTCGCGAGGCGAGCCGGTCAGCGGAGCCACCGGGCAAGCCAACGCCTTCGGTTGCGCCCCTTAAACAAGCGGCTGGCGTACAGGCATCGCAATCGAGCTTTCTCTACTTCACAGGCCAGGGCTCCGACAAGGTCTACCAGGTCCACCTGCGCCCGAAGGACGACGGCTGGGTGGTCGACTACGGCAACGGCAGGCGCGGCGGCACGCTTGCCACCGGCACCAAAACCAGCAGCCCGCTCGCCTTCGAGGCCGCGCTGAAGATCTACGAGAAGGTGGTGAAGGAGAAGACCTCCAAGGGCTACACGCCCGATGCGTCCGGCGCGCTCTACACATCCACCGACCTGGCCGGCCGCGTCAGCGGCGAACTGCCGCAACTGCCGACGCTGATCCTCGAAGAGCAAGTCGAGCGCTACTTCGACGACGCCGGTTGGGGCCTGCAGGAAAAAGCCGATGGCGAAAACCGCATCCTGCTGATCGAAGGCGACACGGTGCGCGGCACCAACCGGCGCGGGCTCTTCGTGGACATTCCGCAGGCCTGGGTCGGCGGCGCTGGCGCGACCGCGGGGCGTACCGTCATCGCGGGCGAGCATGTAGGCGATGCCTTCAAGGCCTTCGATCTGCTGGAGCTCGACGGCCAGGATCTGCGCAGTGCAGCCTTCATCGATCGCTTCGGCCAGCTGCGGAAGATGGCCGGGCGCCTGCCTTGGATGGCGGTGCTCGATCTAGAAACCACTGCCGAAGGCAAGCGCCGCCGCGCCGCGCAACTGCTGGCCGCGCACGGCGAAGGCTATGTGCTCAAGGCGCTCGCCGCGCCGTTCGCGGCGGGGCGCAGCAGCACGAGCCTGAAGTTCAAGTTCAACCAGAGCGCGACCTGCGAGGTGATCCGCGTTAATGCGCAGCGCTCGGTGGCCGTGGGCCTGCGCGACGAGGCGGGTGCGATGGTGGACCTGGGCAATGTCACGGTGCCGCCGAATGAGGCCTTGCCGGGCGTGGGCACGCTGGTCGAGGTGCGGTATCTCTATCGCTATGCGGGCGGCAAGTTCGAGCAGCCGGTCTACAAGGGGCAGCGGGGGGATATGACGTCTGAGGATGCAGTGCTGTCGCAGGTCACGCGAGTCAAGGAGCGCAGTGCGGGGATGGAGGAGAAGGCCGCCTGAGTCAAATTCGGAGTGCGGCAATCGTCATGCCACGACGCTCCCACCGCTTCGATTGTTTCCAACCCGTGAACGCCGCGGTTCCTTTTGCCAAGGGTTTTTACCTGGATGACGGCGCACAATTCATCCCATGGACCGGACGAACAACACGAACAGCTGATCCAGGTGAATCGAAATCATCCGAAGCAAAAACTGAAACTGAATTGAAGGAAATCCAAATGACCGCCTCGAAGCTCCTCTCCGCCGTTGCCGTTGCCCTGATGGCTGTTGCCGGTGTCGCCCACGCTGAAACCTATGAAGGCGTGCACCCCCTGACCTCGGCCGCCAGCCGCGCCGACGTCGCCAGCCAGGCCGTGGTCGCTGCACACAGCGCCAACCCGTACGCCACCGGTGCCAACTCCGGCCCGGCCCGCGTGTTCGTGTCCTCGGTCAGCCGCTCGGACGTCCGTGCCGAAGCCGTTGCCGCCGCACACAGCGACAACCCGTACGCCGACGGCGCTTCGTCGGGCGTGGCTCCGCTGGTCGCCAGCACCGTGGACCGCGCCACGGTCCGTGCCGCAGCGCGCGCTGCCGCTCGCGGCGACGCACTGCCGCTGTAATCGTCAGCATCAGCGCACTCGCCTCGCCGGCGAGTGCCGAACTGCACACGCGCACAAGCACAGCGCACACAGAAAAGCCGGGCCCTGCGACAGCGGGGCCCGGCTTTTCAACGTCCGGGGCTGGAAGCAAAAAGGGCGGGCTACCCGAGGACGCTCTTCACTCAGACGACGCGCTCTTCGATAGGCCCGACGCGGTCCGGATAGAAGGCGACGTGGTCCTTGATCTGCGCAACCGAGGCGTACGGCGACTCGTAGGTCCACACCGCATCCACCGAGCGTTCGCCGCCGGCCGGAATGCTGTAGTACGCGCACTCGCCCTTGTAGGGGCAGTAGGTGAGGTGGGACGAGCGCTCCAGCAGCGGCATGCGCACATCCTTGCGCGGTATGTAGTGCACCCTGCCGAAGTGCGCCTCGTGCAGCGTCAGGGCTTCGCGGGTGTCGGCGATGACGCGTCCGTCGACCCACACCACCACCCGCAGCGGGTTCGGCGCGATGGTGATCGGATGGTCGGGGCCAGGAATCTTGATGGGGCGTTCTGTCGTGGAGAGCATGGGAAGCTCCTTCGTTCAGGTCGTGACGACTGCAAGAAATCGGCGGATGCGCATCTTGCGCCTATGTCGCGACGGCTTGAAGCCCCCCGCAATCGGCCCATTGGCAACGTGGTTAATGACGCCGGTGGCGCTGTACCAGGGCGGCGGGATCGCCGCCCCGAACCACAACACCCCAACTCAAACCATCAGAACGGCGAATCCGGAAAGTAGTACTTCGCCGCGTTTTCCTTGGTCACCAGCACCGAAGGAATGATGGTCGTCGCCGGCATCGCCGCGCCTTCCACGCGCGCCTTGGCCGTGAGCTTCATCGCGTCCGCGATCATGCTGGGCGCATAGGTGACGTCGGCCGAGACGATCTTGTCGCCGTCCATCACCTTCTTGATGTAGCCCTTGGCGCCCGCGCCGCCCAGCACCAGCTTCACGTCGTCGCGCTTGGCCTGCTCGATGGCCTTTTGCACGCCCACCGCCATGTCGTCGTCCGACGCCCACACCGCATCGATCTGCTTGAAGCGCGTGAGGTAGTCCTGCATGACCTTGAACGCATCGTCGCGGTTCCAGTTGCCGTGCTTGGCGTCCAGCACCTTGATGCCGGGGTTGGCCTTCATGACTTCGTTGAAGGCATCCACGCGCTGGTTGTCGATGACGGTTGGAATGCCGCGCAGGATGACGACGTTGCCCTTGCCGCCCATGGTCTTGGCCATGTACTCGCCCGCCACCTTGCCGAAGCCGGGGTTGTCTCCGGCCACGTAGGCGCTCTGCGCGCTCGCATCGGTGAGGCCCCGGTCGACCACGGTGACGAACACGCCCTTGGCCTTGACCTGCGCCACCGGCTTGGTGAGCGGTGCCGATTCAAAGGGCAGGATGACCAGCGTGTCGATCTTGTTGACCGTCTGCAGGTCCTGCACCTGGTTGGCTTGCTCGGTGGCCGAGCCCGCGGTCTTCACGAAGACCTTCATGCCGGGGTACTGCTTTTCGAGCTCGGCCTTGGTGCGGTTGGCCCAGTACACGACGCCGCCGGTCCAGCCGTGCGTGGCGGCGGGCACCGAAACGCCCATCACCGTGGCCTTGTTCTGGGCCAGTGCGGGCATGCTCGCAAGCGCACATGCGGCCAGTGCGATGCCGGTAAAGATTCTTCTGCTTGTCATGGTCTCTGTCTCCTTCGTTGTAAAGCTCGTTGGGTTATTTCGCCGTGCTCGTCTCAAGGCCCAGCATCCGGCGAAGCTGCTGGGTATCGGTGTCGGCGCCCGCGAAGTCGTCGAAGGCTTTTTCTGTCGTGCGGATGATGTGGCGGCGGATGAACTCGGCGCCCTCGGCCGCGCCGTCCTCGGGGTGCTTCAGGCAGCACTCCCACTCCAGCACGGCCCAGCTGTCGTAGTTGTATTGCGCCATCTTCGAGAAGATGGCGCCGAAGTCGATCTGCCCGTCGCCCAGCGAGCGAAAGCGCCCCGCGCGGTTCACCCACGGCTGGAAGCCCGAATACACGCCCTGGCGCCCGGTGGGCCGGAACTCCGCGTCCTTGATGTGCAGCGCCTTGATGCGCGAGTGATAGATGTCGATGAACTCGAGGTAGTCGAGCTGCTGCAGCAGGAAGTGCGAGGGGTCGTAGTTGATGCAGCAGCGCGGGTGGTTGTTCACGCGCTCCAGCAGCATCTCGAAGGTCACGCCGTCGAAGAGGTCTTCGCCCGGATGCAGCTCGAAGCAGACGTTGCAGTCGGCATCCTCGAAGGCATCGAAGATCGGGCGCCAGCGCTTGGCCAGCTCGTCGAAGGCGGCTTCGATCAACCCGGCCGGCCGCGGCGGCCACGGATAGAGATACGGCCACGCCAGCGCACCCGGAAAACTCACATTGCTCTTGAGCCCCAGGTGGCGCGAGGCCTTGGCCGCGTACAGCATCTGCTCCACCGCCCACTTCTGCCGCGCCGCCGGGTTGCGCCTGTAGGCCTCGGGCGCAAAGCCGTCGAAGGCCTCGTCGTAGGCCGGATGCACCGCCACGAGCTGGCCCTGCAGGTGCGTGCCGAGCTCGGTGATCTCCACGCCGTTCTCGCGCGCCACGCCGGTTACTTCGTCGCAGTAGGTCTTCGATTCGGCGGCCTTCTTCAGGTCGAAGATGCGCGCGTCCCACGACGGAATCTGCACGCCCTTGAAGCCCAGCCCGCCGGCCCAGCGCGTGATCGCGTCCCACGAGTCGAAGGGCGCGGTGTCGCTGGCGAACTGCGCGAGATAGATGCCCGGGCCCTTGATGTTGGTTGCCATGTGCCGACGCTCCTGCAAGAAAATGTCAGAGAAAGAAAATCGGAAACAAGGGCAATCCCCCCGCGCTCAGGGCAGGTTGTCCTTGAGGTAGATGTCGATGCGAATGCGCTCCTGGTCCGGGTCCACCGGCTCGCGCGTGAGGCGGGCGATGGCCAGCCGCAGGGCCGAGCGAATTTCGTGGCCCGCGTCCTGGTTGATGACCGCGGCCATGGTGCCGTCGAGCAGGTCCGTGCGCGCGCTCGGCGTGAGCTCGTGGCCGACGAAGACGATCTTGCCGGCGCGCCCGCTCGCCTTGAGCGTGGCCGAAATGCCCCGGTTGCCCGCGCCCACGCTGTACAGCGCCACCAGCTTCGGGTGTTCGGCCAGCAGCCTGGCCGAGAGGCGTCGCGTGAGCTTGGGGTCGTCCTTGCCCTCCATCGGCGGCAGCACCTGCAGGCCGGGGTATTCGGCCTCGATCACCTGGCTGAAGCCCAGGCTGCGCTCGGCATGGTCGCGCAGCGACAGGCTGCCCACGATCACGCCCACCTTGCCCTTGGCGCCGCCCGCAAAGCGCCCGATCAGCGTGGCCGCAGTGCGGCCCGCGGCGATGTTGTCGATGCCCACGAAATGCAGCCGCCGCGACCTGGGTACGTCGGACACCAGCGTGACCACGCCGATGCCGTGGTCCGTGAGCTTGTCGATGGCCGACTGCACCAGCGGATGGTCCAGCGCCATCACCACGGCGGTGTCGCACTGGCTGCGCAGCGCGAGGATGCGGCGTGCCAGGCGTTGCGGCTCGAACACGTCGACTTCGTGCGTCTGCGCGCTCACGCGGTGGTCTTCCATCCAGCCGGCATTGGCCGCGATCTGCTCGCGTAGCATGTCCACGAAGATGTTGGTGCCCGAGGGCAGCAGAAAGCTCACGCGGTGCGGATGCGGGCGCGCCAGGCGCGCGGCGGCCGGGTCGGGCCGGTAATTCAGCCGTTCGACGGCTTCGTTGACCTGGGCGATGGTGCGCGCGTGCGCGCCGGGGCGCTTGTTGAGCACCCGGTCCACGGTGGCCAGGCTCACGTTGGCCTCGCGCGCCACGTCGCTGAGCGTGGCGCGGGCCGCCGGTGCGGCTTGCCGCTTCGGGATGGAAGGCATGGGGGCGATTCTGAGGTACGTACCTCATTGCGGGGTCGGGGGAAACCCGAGAGGGCTTCGGACAGGTTGCGTGCCGCCGCTTTCGGGGAGGGACAAGGAGGCAAGTGTCGCACCTGGGCATGGCAGATAGAACAACTGCGCATGGCTCCCAAGGCACGATGCCGATAACCTCCGAGCATGGACCTGAAGCAACTCGAATATTTCATCCGCGTGGCGGAGCTGGGCAGCTTCACCCGCGCATCGATCGTGATCGACATCGCGCAGCCGGCCCTCAGCCGCCAGGTGCGCAAGCTGGAGGTGGAGCTGCGCCAGAACCTGCTGGTGCGCAACGGCCGCGGTGTTGTGGTGACCGATGCCGGTCAGCGCCTGCTGGAGCACGGCCGCGGCATCCTGCACCAGGTCGAGCGTGCCCGCGAAGACATGAACCGTGCGCGCGGCGCGCTGGGCGGCCGCGTGGCCGTGGGGCTGCCGCCCAGCGTGGCCGGTGTGCTCACGGTGCCGCTGGTGCGGGCCGCGCGCGAGCGTCTGCCCGAGGCCTCGCTCTCCATCACCGAAAGCCTCTCCACGGCGATCCAGGAATCGCTGGTCACCGGCCGGCTCGACATTGCGCTGCTCTACAACCCGCAGCCTTCACCCGATGTGGACAGCCAGACGGTGCTGGAGGAAGACCTGTTCCTGGTCGGCGCCGCCAAGGGCGCCGGCCCCATGCGGCGCGGCGCCCCGTTGCCGCTGCGCCAGCTGGCGCAGCAGCGGCTGGTGATTCCGACGCGGCCGAACGCGATTCGCATGCTGGTCGAGGCCGAGCTCGCCACCCTGGGGCTGCGGCCCCAAATTGCGCTGGAAATCGACGGCGTGCCCGCCATCCTGGCGCTGGTGGCCGACGGCGCGGGCCACGCCGTGCTGTCGCGCAATGCGGTCGCCAACGCGGGGCGGCCGCAGCGTTACACGATCCGCCCCATCGTGGAGCCCAGCCTGCGCAGCCGGCTGGCGCTGGCCGCGAGCTCGCAGCGCCCGGTGACGCGCACGCAGCGCGCCATGGGCGAGTTGCTGCGCGAACTCGTTCAGCAGCACCTGGGCGGGCGCGTTGAAGTGCAGGCTCCTCAGAAGCGGTGACGCACGCCCACGCCCACGCTGCCGCTGCTGTCGAAGCCGGTGATGCGGTCGCGCATGTACACCGCATACAGGTCGGTGCGCTTCGACAGGAAGTGGTCGTAGCCCACCGCCCATGTCGTGCGGTTGGTTTCGGTGGCAGGTTCCACCTTGCGCTGCGTTCGTGCCACCGACGCCATGAAGCGGCCCGGCCCCACGGGCACGGCGGCGCCCAGTTGGGCGGTGTCGGCGGTGGTGCGGATGTCGGGCGTGCGCGTGCGCTGCAACTGGCCGTAGACCTGCACTACTTTGAAGTCGTAGGAAGCGCCGATGAACGCGGCGTCCTGCCGGCTGATGGTGGTGGTGAAGCCCGGTCCCGTCCTGGCCTGCTGCACCGACACCGCGGCGGCGAAGTTGCCGGCCGCATAGTTGACGGTGAGGTTCAGGTTGCGCACCGAATCGCGGTCCGTCACCTCGCCCAGGCCGTAGAGCACGTTGGCGCGCAGGCCCGCGAAGGTGGGCGAGGTGTATTGCACCGCGTTGCTCCACACGCTGTCGCCCAGCACGGCGCGGTTGTATGTCGGCTGCCATGTGTGCAGCATGACGGGGGAGAACTGCAGCGACGTGCCGAAGGGGTTGAAGGCGCCGCTCGCCACGAACAGCGGGTTGGTCTGCCGGCCCAGCGCCAGCTGGCCGAAGCCGCCCGCCAGGCCCACCCATGCGTTGCGCGAAAAGTACGGGTCGGTGGTGTTGCGCCCGAAGGTGCCCGAGTCGGGCTGAAAGAAGCTCTCCAGCGCAAACTGCGCCTGCAGCCCGCCGCCCAGGCTCTCGGCACCGCGCACCCCCCAGAACGAGGTGGTCATGCCGCCGCCGTTGAGCACCTTGGTGCGGCCGGCCTCGTCGCTGCGCTGCATGGAGCCGGCGAACACGTCCACCAGGCCGTAGATCTGCGCGCTGGATGAAGCCGCATCCGCTTGCGCGTACGCGGCATGTGCGACGCTGCACAGCGCCAGGGTCGGGATCAGTCTTCTCATGTTTGTCTCCTCGTTGTCGTCTTCGTGGCTGGTTGGGGAACGGATAGAAAAAGACGCGGGCGCGCAGCCGCCCCACGCCAGGGTGTCGCCGTGGCGTGAAAGGCGGGGGGCAGTCGTCGATATGCGCCGCGCAGGCGGCGGCCGGTGGCAGCGACTCAGTCGTACCAGTACAGGCGCGTCGGGTTGTCGACCAGCAGTTTGTGCAGCAGCGCCGTGTCTTCGGTGAAGAGCGGCAGCAGGTCGACCAGCTTGCCGTCGTCGGGCATTTCGCGCACGTTGGGGTGCGGCCAGTCGGTGCCCCACAGCACGCGGTCGGGCGCGGCGGCGATCAGCTGTTGCGCGAATGGCACCGCGTCCGCATAGGGCTGGCCTTGGGTGGAGAGGGCCTGCGAGATGCGCTCGGCCCCGCTCACCTTGACCCAGGCGCGCTCGTCGCGCATCAGCTCGAGCATCATCTGAAAGGCTTGCTGGCCGAGGCCGTGCGCGACCATCGTGCGGCCCATGTGGTCGATCACGAAGGGCACCGGCAGCGTGTCCAGAAATGCGCGGTAGGTCAGCAGGTCTTCCGCGTCCAGGTGCAGCACCAGGTGCCAGCCCAGCGGCGCGATGCGCTCGGCCATGCGCAACACCGTGGGCAGGTCGGGCGCGCCGCCCAGGTGCTGCACGAAGTTGAAGCGCACCGACCTGACGCCCGCCTTGTGCAGCGCGTTCAATTCAGCGTCCGTCACGCCCGCGCCCACCATGGCCACGCCGCGGTAGGTGTCGGGCGATTGCGCAATGGCGTCCAGCATCGCGCGGTTGTCGTGGCCGTGCACGCTGGCCTGCACCAGCACCACGCGCTCGATGCCCAGCAGCTCGTGCAGCGCGCGCAGCCTGGCCGCGGGTGCGTCGGGCGGCGTGTAGCGGCGGTTTTCCGAGTAGGGAAACACGTCGCCGGGGCCGAAGACGTGGCAGTGCGCGTCGCAGGCGCCCGCCGGCAGGCGGTAAGTGGGGCGGCTCGGGGCGGGGTGGGGTGGGGCGATGGTTTTCAAGGCGGCTCCTTGCCGGTTCACTGCTTGGGAATGCCGGCGCGCTGGATCACGGCCGACCAACGTTTGATCTCGCTTTCAAGAAGCCTGGCCTGCGCCTGCGGCGTGCTGCCGCGCGGCTCCACGCCCAGGTTCTGCAGCCGCTTCTTCACATCGGGCGAAGCCAGGGCGGCCAGCGCTTCGGTGTTCAGGCGCGTGATGATCTCGGCCGGCGTGCCGGCGGGCGCGGCCAGCGCGTTCCACGAGGCGACCTGGAAGCCCGGCGTGCCGCTCTCGGCCACTGTGGGCACATCGGGCAGGCCGGCGGCACGCTTTTCGCCCATCACGGCCAGCGCGCGCAGCGCCTTGCCTTCGATCTGCGAGAGCACGGGCGGCAGGATCTCCACCGCCACATCGACCTGGTTGCCGCGCAACGCGGTCACCACGGCCGGCGTGCCGTTGAAGGGCACCACCTGCGCGTCGATGCCCAGCGAGGTCTTGAGCAGTTCGCCCGCCAGATGCTGCGTGCTGCCGACATTGATGGTGCCGATGTTCACCTTGCCCGGATTGGCCTTGGCATAGGCCACCAGCTCGGCCAGGGTCTTGAACTTGCCGTTGCCCGGCGCGAGCACTGCCATGTCGAAGTAGCCGAGCGTGGAGATGGGCGCAAAGTCCTTGATGGTGTCGTAGGGCAGCGACTTGAAAAGGCCCACGCTCACCGCGTTGCCGTTCGACATCAACAGCAGCGTGTGGCCGTCGGCCGTCGCCTTGGCCACGGTGTCCGATGCGACCACGCCGCCCGCGCCTGGCTTGTTGTCGACCACGATGGTCTGGCCCATGGATTCCGACATCTTCTGTGCCACGCTGCGCGCGACCAGGTCGGCCACGCCGCCCGCGCCGAAAGGCACGACCAGGCGAATGGGGCGGGAAGAAAGGGGGCCGGCCGTGGCGGCCCATGTGCTGGTTGTGCTGCTGCTGGCAGCGGCGGTCAGCATCAAGCCGACGAAGCTGCGGCGGGAATGTTTCATGTGTCTCCTGGGGTGGTCTGCGGTGTTGCCTGCGGTCTGGCGCCGCGATGCCGCACTATTCCCGCTGCGCCGCCCGGCAGCAATATCGTGATCGCACTGGGAGATATGCCGCGCCGGCATGGCCGGGTCCCACGCCGCAGCTTCAGTCCAGCCGCAGCGACCCCAGCCGCGCCACCACCAGGTCGTGCAGCGTCTGCGCCGCCACCGACAGGCTTCCCTCGCGCCGCTGCACCAGGTACAGCGTGCGCGTGAGCGCGGGCAGCGGCAGCGGCCGCGTGACCAGCGTGTCGCGCCGAAAGTGAAAGAGCGTGAGCGCGGGCACCACGCTGATGCCCAAGCCCGCCTCCACCAGCCCCATCACCGTGGCCAGGTGCTCCACCTCGAACACCGCGTTCAGCCGCTGCGGATGCAGCGCCACATCGAGCGCCTGCCGCACGCTGCTGTTGCGCGCCATCTGGATGAAGGGCCAGGGCGCGATCTTCTTGACCGACAGGCGCGCCTCTTGCGCCAGCGGATGGTCGGCGCGGCACACCAGGTGAAAGCGGTCGGTGCAGAGCTTGCGCGCGCGCAGGTCGCTGTCGGCCGCCGCGCCCGAGGCCGCGAGCGCAAAGTCGGCCTGGCCGTTGCGCACCAGCGCCACGCAGGCATCGGACAGCGCATCGTTCAGGTCTATGCGGATGCCGGGCCAGGCCTGCATGAACTCCGCGAACACCGCGGGCAGCCAGCCCGCCGCGAGCGAGGGCAGGGCCGCGATGCGCACCCGGCCCTTGCGGCGCCCCACATGGTCGGCCAGGTCGCCCATGGCGCTGCCCATGTCGTCGAGCAGGCGCCGGGCCGAGCCTTCGAACAGCTGCCCCTCGGGCGTGAGCTGCACGCTGCGCGTGTCGCGGTCGAAGAGGCGCGTGCCCACCGCGTCCTCGAGCGTGCGGATCAACGCGCTGAAGGCGGGCTGCGACAGGTGGCTGCCCTGCGCCGCCCGCGTGAAGTTGCGATGTTCGGCCAGTGCGAGAAAGGCGCGCAGCTGCCGCGTGGAGAGGTCGGGCGTCTTTCTCATGTCTCTGGGGCCTTGTTATTTGAAATCCAGATCAATCGATCTGGATTTTCGATTTTACGGATGACCACCGTTTGCCTACATTGCGCCTCGATGACCACCTTTGCCTCGCCCCCTTTGTTGATCGGCTGCGCCGCAGGCTTCTCGGGCGACCGCACCGATGCGGCCGGCCCGGTGGTCGATACGCTGATCGCGCGGCTGGCGGGCGGACCCGACGGACAGCGCGCCTTCCTGATCTTCGAGACCCTGGCCGAACGCACGCTGGCGCTCGCCCAACTGCGCCGCCGCGACAACCCCGAGGCGGGCTACGAGCCGCTGCTCGACGCGATGCTGCGGCCCGTGCTCGCACGCTGCCTGGCACACGGCATCCGCATCGTGAGCAACTTCGGCGCGGCCAACCCGCGCGCCGCCGCGCGGCACATCGCCCGCATGGTGCGCGAGCTGGGTGCCGCCGCGCCGCGCATCGCGGTGGTGGAGGGCGACGACCTTTCGGGGCCGGAGCACCTTGCGCTGCTCGAGCAGACACTGGGCACGCAGATGAAAGGCTTGCGCATCGTCAGTGCCAACGCCTACATCGGCGCCGAGCCGATCGCCGCCGCGCTCGATGCCGGCGCGCAGATCGTGGTGTGTGGCCGCGTGGCCGACCCCTCGCTCACAGTGGGCCCCGCGATGTCGCACTTCGGCTGGCGTGCCGACGACTGGCACCGCCTGGGCCGCGCCACCATGGCCGGGCACTTGCTCGAATGCGGCGCGCAGGTCTGCGGCGGCTACTTTGCCGACCCGGGCTACAAGGAAGTGCCGGGGCTCGAAGCCGTCGGCTTTCCCATTGCCGAAGTCGATGCAGACGGCCACTGCACCATCGGCAAGGCCGACGGCACCGGCGGCCTCGTGAGCGAAGCCACGGTGAAGGAACAACTGCTGTACGAAGTGCATGACCCGAGTGCGTACCTCACGCCCGACGTGGTGGCCGACATCGCGGACGCCGAAGTGCGCGCGCTGCCTGAACAAGACCGCGTCGAACTCTCCGGCGTGCGCGGCCATGCGCGGCCCAGCCACTACAAGGTCAACGTGTGCCACGAAGGCGGCTGGCTGGCCGAAGGTGAGATCTCCTATGCAGGCCCACGCGCAGAAGCACGCGCCCGGCTCGCGGCCGACGTGCTGCGCAAAAGACTTGAGGGCCTGGCGCTGCGCGTAGACCTCATCGGCGCGCTGAGCATCCTGGGCGATGACGCCGGCCGCATGCTCGCCGACACACCCGACACCGGCCTGCGCGACGTGCGCCTGCGCGTTGCGGCCACGCACGAAGACCGCGCACAGGCCGAACGCCTGGGGCGCGAAGTGATGGCGCTCTACACCTGCGGTCCCGCGGGCGGCGGCGGGGTGCGCACCGCCCTCACGCCGCGCCTCAACACGATCTCATGCCTGCTGCCACGCGAATCGGTGCCGGTGCGCTTCGAGTTGATGCATGCGGAGGCGCTGGCATGAAAAACTCACACGCCGCGCCCGACATGATCGAAGTCCCCCTCTACCGCGCCGCCCACGGCCGCACCGGCGACAAGGGAGACCGCTCGAACATCAGCGTGATCGCCTGGCGTGCCGAGTTCTATCCGCTGCTGCTCGAACAGCTCACGCCCGAGCGCGTTGCGGCCCAGTTTCGCCACCGTGCGCCCGCGCAGGTGCAGCGCTTCGTTCTGCCCAGGTTGCACGCGATGAACTTCGTGCTCGATGCGGTGCTCGACGGCGGCGTCAACGATGCGCTGAACCTCGACGCGCACGGCAAGTCGCTGTCCTTCCTGCTGCTCGACATGCCGATCCAGATACCGCGCGCGCTCGCGCCGCTGCTGGCCGGGCCGTAGCGGCTGCCGCAACTTTTTCCCTTCCCCATCCATCCGGAGACAAAAAAATGAAACGACTTTCCCTCACCGTGTTGACCGCCGCATTGGCCTTGATGCCGATGCTCAGCCAAGCGCAAGCCTTTCCCGACAAGCCCATCACCTTCGTCGTGCCCTTTGCGGCCGGCACCGCCACCGACCAGATCGCACGCGCGCTCGGCAACAGCATCACCGCCGAGACCAGGCAGTCCGTCATCATCGACAACAAGGCCGGTGCCAGCGGGTTCATCGCCTCGCAGAACGTGGCGAAAGCGCCCGCCGACGGCTACACCGTGCTCATCACCACCAACACCACGCACGCCGCCAACGAGCATCTGTTCAAGAAGCTGCCCTATGACCCGGTGAAAGACTTTGCGCCCCTGACCGCACTCGGCAAGGGCGGCCAGATCATGGTGGTCAATCTGTCCTTCCCCGCCAGGAGCGTGGCCGAGTTCATCGCGCTCGCGAAGAAGGAGCCGGGCAAGTACAGCTTTGGCAGCGGCAGTTCTTCGAGCCGCATGGCGGGCGAGCTGCTGCAGCAGATGGCCGACATCAAGCTCCTGCACGTGCCCTACAAGAGCAACACCCTGGCCGTGACCGACCTGCTCGGCGGGCAGATCGACATGATGATCACCGACACCGCCACGGGCCTGCCGCAAGTCAAGGGTGGCAAGCTGCGCGCGCTGGGCATGTCCAGCGCCAGCCGCTCGCCGCTGGCGCCCGATGTGCCCACCATCGCCGAAGCCGGCGTGAAGGGCTACGAAATGGGCTACTGGTTTGCCGCGTATGCGCCCGCCAGGACGCCGCCCGCCGTCGTCAAGCGGCTCAACGAACTGCTGGTGAAGGCCGCAAAGAGCGAGTCGGCCAAGACCGCCTTCTACGAACCTACCGGCACCGAGGTGTTCACCACCTCGCCCGAGGAAATGGCGAAGTTCCAGGCCGGCGAATCGCAGAAGTGGGGCCGCATCGTGAAGGCGGCGGGGATCGAAGCCGAATAAGGGCGCGCGCCCTCAGCCCACCTTGGCGAAGAAGCGCCCCTTGCGCGGCGCCGCATCGCTCGACGGGCGCAGCCCCTCCAGTTGCGTGACGATGCCGCCGGGCTCGCGCGTCAGCGTCAGCAGCCGCTCCCCCGTGGTGCGCTGGCCGCGTACGTTGTCCGGCCCGAACTTGTAGAACTTGACAACCACCGACGTGCCCGAAGGCGTGGCCGTGCACAGCATCCGCATGTTCGTCTGAAAGCCCTCCGCGTTGAGCGTGCAGCCGGTGGCGCCGTTGCCCGGACCCAGCGACAGCGTGTGCGTCACGAAGGCTGCGGCACCTTCTGAAGGCGACGAGCCGCCGATGCGGCCCAGCGATTCTTCCCACACGTAGCGGCCGTTCCACGCGGCCAGCGGCGCCGAAGGCAGGGCTCTTCCCGCATTCGCCGAAGCTGCGGTGCCGGCGCCCACTGCAGCGCCTGCAGAAGCTGCAACCGGCAAACGCCCCGTGAGCGGCGTCACCGCGAAATCGCTGCCGCCCTGCGGCGAAGGCCACAGCCCCACCTGGAACTGCTGCCGGCTCCCGCACGCCTCGATGCTCCAGCGTTCGAAGTGCCCGCCGCGGCTGGTCGCCGGCATCGCCGGTTGGCGGGGCACGTAGTTGCGCGGCAGCACTTGCATGTCCACGGCGTCCAGCGCTGCACAGCCGCCGCTGGTGCGGGTGTACTCGGCGATCTTGTTGAGCACGTCGGTGGCCAGCTGCGAAGTCGCCAGCGTCTTGCCGCTGGCGCGTACCTGGGCGGGTGGGGCGGCCAAGGCTGCCGTGGTGGTCAATGCCGCGGTGACTGCCGCGGCTGCGTATGTCTTTGTATTGAATAGGCGCATGAAACGGCTTATGCAACACCCGCGTGTGCAAGGCATGTGGCGGGCGGAACAGAACCAAGTAGGACAAGGGCTTGCGCGAAAGTCATGCCCTGCGGCGCAGGCGCACGAGGCCGCTTCAATCGGCGATGTGCGACGCAAACCCGGTGCGGCCTGGCGCAATGTCTGGCCGCAGCGTGAGGGCGGGAATCTCGTAGTCGCCCGCGTTCTGCGCGCGGAACGCGATGGGGGCGGTCGTCCAGAGCGCATCGAGCCGCCGGCCCAGGTCTTCGGTGATTCGCGCATAGCCGGCCTCGTCGACCTTGCCGGTCCGGTGGACCACGAAAGGGGGCAGCACGTCGAAGCCCGGGTAGTGGAGGATGCCGTGATGGATCGGAAAGAGCAGATCGTCCATCGGCCCGTTGATGCCGCGCGGCGCGTAGTGCGAGGCCCAGCCGCCGGTGGTCACCACCAGCATGGCGCGCTTGCCGGCCATCACGCCTTGGCCGTAGCGGTCGCCCCAGTGCGTGTCGGAGTGCTCACCGACGCCGTATGCAAACCCGTGGGCATACACACGTTCGACCCAGCCCTTGAGGATCGCGGGCATCGAGAACCACCACATCGGAAACTGGAAGAGCACCGCGTCGGCCCAGAGCAGCCTGGCCTGTTCGTCGGCGATGTCGCCGGGCTGCGTGCCGGCCTGGAAGGCGTGCATGGAATCCATGACCGGATCGAAGTGCGCACCGCGCTCCAGATGCGCAAAGTCGTCGGCGTCCAGCGGCGCCTTCCACCGCATGGCGTAGAGATCGGACACGCGCACTTCATGGCCCGATTGGGTGAGCCGATCCACCATGAAGTTCTTGAGCGATCCGTTGAGCGAGCGGGCTTCGGGGTGGGCGTGGACGAGGAGGATTTTCACGATGCGCTGGCCTGATGAATGAAGAACATGCACGCAGGTTAGAAGCGCCAGAGATATATTGGAAATGAATAGTTCGAATACCAGCCATTGCCATGAACAATTTCAGCCGCCTCGACCTCAACCTGTTGATCACGCTCGACGTGCTGCTGGCCGAGCGCAACGTCACCCGCGCTGCCGAGCGATTGAACCTGTCGCAGCCCTCGGTGAGCGTGCAGCTCGCCAAGCTGCGCGAGGCCTTCGCCGATCCGCTGCTGGTGCCCGCGCAGCGCGGGATGCGGCCCACCGCGCGCGCCGACGAACTGCAGGGGCCGCTGCGCGAGGCGCTGGAGTCATTGGGCCGCGCGGTGGCACCCACCAAGCCGTTCGACCCCGCAGCGGCCACCACCACCTGGCGCGTGGCCGCGGCCGACTACGCCGAATCGGCCATCTTGCTGCCCGCGCTTGCCGGCCTGCGCGCGGCGGCACCCAACACCCGGCTGGCCGTGGTGGAAGCGGTGCCATCCCGCATGGCGCGGCAGCTGGAGCAGGGGGAGCTCGACCTGTTTTTCCACACCAGCGTGGGCGCGCCGGCCGGTCTGCACCGGCGGGTGCTGTTCAACGAGCGCTATGTGCTGGCCGGGCGGGCAGGGCATCCCCGACTGAAACGGCGGCCGACGCTCGCGCAGTTCTGCGCGCTGGAGCATGTGGTGGTGTCGCAGGCCGGCGGCGGATTCGCCGGACCCACGGACGAAGCGCTGGCCGAGATGGGCCTTGCGCGGCGCGTGGTGCTGTCGGTGCCGCACTTTCTTTTCATGATGTCCGTGCTGGCGGAAACCGACATGGTCGCGATGCTGCCGGAGCGGCTGGCGCGCGGCGCACCGGGGCTGCGCATGGTGCAGGCGCCGCTGGAGGTGCCGGGGTTCGAGATGGCGATGCTATGGCACGAGCGGCGGCATCGGGACCCGGGGCATCGGTGGGTGAGGGAGTGGATTGCGGCGGCTTCGTGAATGCGCTGCGGCCCGATCTACGGGCCTTGTTGACCGCCGGCATCACGGAGCAGATGCACGCGCTTTGGCTTCGGCACACGACCACGTGGATTCAAATGAGCCCTCTGGTCGCCGCCTTCAACGTCGCGGCCGCACGGGTCGAGCATTCGAGCTTGAGGAACACGCGCTCTACATGTGTTCGCACCGTGCGCGGACTGATGCCCAGCGCGCGAACGACTTCCTTGGTGTTCTCGCCCTTGCTGATGCAGCGCAGCACCTCCAGTTCGCGCTCCGACAGCGCCTGCTCTCCTGGCTTCGGCGCCACTGGCTTCGGGGGTGCATGCGACATCGCGCAAGCGAGCAGCGCATCGACGACGTTCTGGTCGAAGCGGCCCGCATCGACGTCACCTTTCATGCAGCCTAGCGCCTCTGCTTCGGTGAACGCTGCGCGCCACGGACGACGGGTGCGAAGAGAAATCCAGCGCTCCGCCGCTGCAACGATCTGGCCCTCCAGCGGCATGGCCGTGCCAGACCGGCCGCGGAAATAACCCGAGCCGTCGCGCCGCTCGAAGGCGAAGGATGCAATCTCCGCTTCGAGCGCGAGCCCGTCGATCTGCCCCGCAGCGCGGGAGGTCCAGTACGGAACGAGCCGCAGGCGCTCGAGCGAGGAGGCCGGCAGCGGCTCGGGCGCGTTCCAGATCGCGTTGGGCACCGATGCTCGCCCGATGCCGTGAATCAGCCCGGCCTTGTACGTACGGTGGCACAGGGCTGCATCGAGGCCCGCACGCGCGCTGCAATCGCGCGCCAGTTGGGCCACGCGCCGCGAGTAACCCGTCATCCAGGGGAGCTTGAGGTCGATCACGTCGCCTACGAGCTCCAGCCCGACGCGCTGAAGCATCGAGGCGGGCTGATCGCCAACGTCGGTCCACGGCGGCGTGGGCGCATCCAACGTGGCCATCCACGTCGAGACCCACGGCGCGCTGGCATCGACAAGCGCGGCGGGGTAGACGCTGTTCGCGCGACCGTGCGCCAGCGCAAGCGCTTCGCCCTGCCCATAGAGGCGGCTGAAGATTTCGAGGTCGCTCGCCAGTGCCACGACGTACGTCGCGAGCGGCACGTCGTCGCCTTGCAGGAGGCCGGGCACGCCGCCGCCGTCGTAGGTCTCGAAGATGGCGCGCAGCGCCGCTTCGGTGTCGGGGCCGAGGCCAAGAGTGTTCGCGATGTCGCCGGCAATTTCGCAATGGATGCTGGCCATGGCGAGCATCGCGTTGGGAATGGGCGCGGTGCGCGGTTGCTGCTGTTGTTGCTTGGCGCGCGGCTTCTGCGATGCAAGAAGCGCTTGCCGGCCCTGCACGTCGTCGTCCAGAAAGTCCGCGAACTCCTGGGCGTTGGCCGTGCAGCCCGACCAGCGCAGCAGCGCGACGTGCCGGGAGGCTTCGACCTGCGATGGGTCGCAGCGCGCCTGGGTCGCGATCATTCCCGCGAGCCACGCGGTGCGCAGCGAATGGTCGGTCGGCTGGCCCATGCTCAGGTCGCCGATGAAGGCGAGCGCGCGGACAGCGTCGAAAACGGCAATGGTCGAGTCGTCGGACATGCGAGGGGAGGGGGCCGAGGCAAAAGCCCAGCATCGCACAGTCGGTCTTTTTCGGGGCTTGTCGGTCATTCGACCGATACCGCGGCGGGGGCTTGCCCCACAGAATCGTCTGCACCCGCCTCGCTCCAGGGGCGACGGCCTTTCTTCCTTCTTTCTTGTTTTCTTTATCTATCTGCGGCTTTCACCGCCATTGCCATGTCTGACACCAACCTGTCCCAATTTCAGCGAGCCGCGTGGCTTCGCAAGCTCTACTTCACGCGCGCTGCGTTTTCTTTCGCCTGGGTCGCGCTCGCCTTCACCGTCGCGAAGGGGTCGCCCGTCGTCGCGACCGCGCTGCTCGTCATCTACCCCGCGTGGGACGCGCTGGCGAACCTGTGGGACGCCCGGATGACGGGGGGCGCGAAGGCCAACCCCACGCAGGTGTTAAACGCGTGGATGAGCGCGCTGGTCACCGTGGCCGTGGCGGTTTCGCTGGGGCTCCAACTGCAGGTCATCTTGGCGATCTTCGGGGCGTGGGCGATCGTGGCGGGGCTGCTTCAGCTGGCGACTGCCATTCGCCGGCGCAAGAGCGAGCGGGGGCAGTGGGTGATGATGCTGAGCGGGGCGCAGTCTGCGCTGGCTGGCGGGTTCTTTGTGGCGCAGCAGGGGAGTGCGGCGCCTGTGGTGCAGACGTTTGCGGGGTATGCGGCTGTTGGTGCCGTCTACTTCCTGATTTCGGGGCTTGTCGTCTTGTTTCGGCGGGCAAAAAAAAGCATGACCCGTGGCTTCGCCTCCGGGGAGGTTTGATGCCGATGTCCGGTTTTTGCTTTTCTCAGGGGCTCGAGTGCGCTTCTGATGCTAGAGGAGAGACTCCGGGATGACGGTCAGATCGCGCAATTCTGTGGCCTCATGTGTCAGATTGGGCGCAAGCCGCCGTGCCATGTGTTCAGGGAAAATCCAAGCTTGAAAGGCGCTGCCATTGAAAAAACTACGCGTGATAGAGGATGCGATTGACCATGCCCTGTCGGTAATCACGTCGCCAGAAAAGCTCCTTCCCTTGGCCCTCGCGAAGGTGGCAAAAAAGCGAGAGCTCAATCTCTCAGAGGTGGAGCTCCAGAACTTGACTGCAGCACTGCTCAGCGCGGAGGGTGACGTGCTGCGGATCGATGTAGATCCTTCATGCGGACTTGGGAAGACCCCGGAGGAAATTCGAGAAACGATAGAGGGACTTTTCGATGAGCTGAAGGGGGCGCTCAAGGAGCTTGGAGACGATTTAGTCGAGGCTGCGGTAGGGGCGATTCCCAACGCGCTTGCGAATGTTGCTGAAATCATCGGTGACAGGCTTTCAGAGCAAGCAGCAGATCATGCGATTGATCTGAGACGGGTGCAGTCAGTGCGCGCTGAAATGGTTCAGCGCATCTGGGGCGACGTGATCGAGCGGTTGGACTTCCTCGGGCAACTCGTACTGGAGTGGAACCAAGCTGCGGCTGGGATCGGTCAGGGCGCATACGCCAAAATAAACACAGAATTTGCACTGGGCAAACTTGTTGCACGAGCATACGAAATTACTGGTGAGATTACTGTACTGGCGCGAGCTGGCTATGCAGACGGCGCACTCGCCCGATGGCGATCACTGCACGAGGTTTGCGTCGTTGCGATGTTTGTTTCCGGGCGGTCCGATATGTGCGCACAGATGTACCTATCGCATCACCAGGTAGAGGAGCTCCGACTTCTCGAACACAACAGGACTAGTGGCGTTGGCAGAGTGGACGCGCATCGTGACCGGCGCGCCAGTCATCTGCGCAGGCAGAAAGCCGCGATGGTCAATAGGTTTGGAGCAGCATTCGCCAAGGACTACGGATGGGCCTCAGTCGAACTCGGCTGCGGCAGAACCACATTCCGAGATCTGGAGAATCACGTTGGCTTGGACACACTGCGGCGCGGATATGAGCAAGCCAACAACACGATCCACGGAGGCCCTCTTGCTGCGCTCACGCGGATCAGCCTCGATTTCGCTGCGATCGATGGCAATGAGATTCCATTGGCCTACGGCTGCGAGGTCGCGATCAACTACGCAACAGCATCCCTGTCGATGTTGGTTGCCGAACTTTGCGTAGAGACAGAAAACGCGGATCTGTTGGCGTTGAATATGGTCGTTCAAAATCATGCACGAGAGATCTGGAATCAGATCGAGCAGGAGCGAAAGAAGATCTCGGGTAGGTCGCCTAGAGAAAGGATCCTCGACCGAAAAGCGGAGCAGCGCGAAAACCGAAAAAGGCGGGTGACTTATCCAAAGGCATCAATACGGCGATGAAGGGCTGCTTTTCCGACTCTGGTTGGAGCACGGCAAACTGGGCAGCTACAGCGACGGACAAAGCGGCTAGCGCTGGGGCTGGCGCACGGGGCGCACGGCCATCGAGCAGCCTGACGATGACACTCTCGACCTGCGCATGTACAACATCACCCCCGCGGGCGAGGAGGCTCTGGCCGTCGAACTGAACTACCGCCGCATGCCGCCCGAGGCGGGCAGCGCTTAAGGCTTTTGCCGCCGGGCACGGATCGCAGCCGCTAGCTTTGCAGAGGCCCCTCGATCACAAAGGCGTGCAGACCGGCCATCTTGCCTTCGCGAAAGCGCCAGACATCGCAGTACGCGTAGCGCGTGTCCTTGCCCGCGTCGTTCTTCAGCGTGATCTCGCCGAGGGCCGTGACGATGTCGTCCTCGGCGATCAGGCGATGGACCTCGAACCGGGGCGGCTCGGTGTACGCGGTCGCCATCCACTGGCGAACCGCTTCCTTGCCGCTGAGCGTGCGGTCGCCCACGAAGGTCCATTCGGTGTCCTCGGTGCAGAACGCGAGGAACCCTTCGTAGTCGCCTACAACGATGGCCGCGTTGGCCTTCTCCAGAATCGCTTTGTGTGTCGCTGGCATGCGGAACTCTCCTGCGTTCGGCCCGCCTGCACGATGCACCGGTGCCTCGCAAGCGAGTAAGCGCCCGCGGGCCTCACACCTTTGTCAGTCGCCGCCGCGTCTTGACCGCGGAAGCCAGTCCCTGGAGCACCGGCACGGTCTGTGCGAAGCCGATGCAGGCATCGGTGATCGAGACGCCGTGTTTCAGCGCAACGCCGGGCTTGAGGTCTTGCCGGCCTTCTTCGAGATGGCTCTCGATCATGAGGCCCGTGATGCGCCGCTCGCCGGCCGCGATTCGCTCGGCCACGTCTTGCGCCACCACGATCTGCCGTTGGTGCTGTTTGCTGCTGTTGCCGTGCGAAACGTCGATCATCACCTGCGGCCGCAGGCCGTTCGCCAGCAGCGCCTGGCAGCTGGATTCCACATCCGCCGCCGAATAGTTGGGCGCCTTGCCGCCGCGCAGGATGACGTGGCAGTCGTCGTTGCCGCGGGTCTCGAAGATCGCGGCCATGCCCATCTTGGTCATGCCCATGAAGGCATGCGGCGCGCGGGCGGCGAGGATGGCGTCGGCCGCGACCTTGACGCTGCCGTCCGTGCCGTTCTTGAAGCCCACCGGGCAGCTCAGGCCCGAGGCGAGTTGCCGGTGGCTCTGGCTCTCGGTGGTGCGCGCGCCGATGGCGCCCCAGGCGATGAGGTCGGCAATGAACTGCGGGCTCAGCAGGTCGAGAAACTCGGTGCCGGTCGGCAGGCCCAGCGTGGTGAGTTCAAGCAACAGGCGCCGCGCGCGCTCCAGCCCTTCGTTGATCGCGAAGCTGCCGTCCAGGTGCGGGTCGTTGATGTAGCCCTTCCATCCGACGGTGGTGCGCGGCTTCTCGAAATAGGCGCGCATCACGATGAGCAGATCGTCCTGCAGCGAATCGGCCACCTTCTTCAGGCGCTGCGCGTACTCGATGGCCTGGTCGTGGTCGTGGATGGAGCAGGGGCCGACCACGACCACCAGGCGATCGTCGCGGTCGTGCAGCACGTCGGCAATCGCCGCGCGGCTGCCTTCGACCAGCGCCAGCGTGTTGTCGCGCACGGGCACGCGTTCCTGCAGCAGCGCGGGGGTGATGAGCGGGCGGACGGCACCGATGCGCACGTCGTCGATCCGGGTGGTGTCGAGCGTGCTGTCGCGGGAGCCGATTTCGGCGTCGTGGAGGGGGTCGTCGAGGCGGGGCATGTCGAGGCTTTGGTTTCGTATGGGGCGGGCGCAATTGTCCACGGCATAGGCCATCCGTCGAATGCACAACGGCCGGGGGCCGTCCTAGCATCCCTGGCATCAACGTTCTTTGTCGCACGCTCTTTGTCGATCCTCCCGATGCCCTTGATCAAAAAGCTCGCCTTCTTCGCCGCCACGGCCACGCTGGGCCTGGCTGCCCTCGCCGCCGCGCCCGAGAAGGACCATCCCCTCGTCGGCCGCTACGAAGGCGCGGTGCTCGACGGCACCAAGGTCACGGCCTACGACGAGGTCGGCCTCATCAAGGAGCCGTTCCAGAACTGGGGCGGTGGCAAGCCCGATCTGCTCAAGCTCGAAGGCAAGATCTCGCTCTATCACTACAAGCTGCCCGGCGGCCGGTCGTTGCTGGAGGTGCAGCGCAACTACGAGGCGAGCCTGAAGGCCAAGGGCTTCGAGGTTCTTTTTACCTGCGGCACGGCCAACGCCTCCTGCTACAAGAAGCGGCCCAACAGCGTGGACACCAACACGCCCTACGACTTTGCGCTGGCCTTCGACGACCCCGAGTGGCCGCGCCTGGGGAGCCGTGGCGACTACGTGCGCAACTATTTTTCGGTGAGCGGCCGTTATCTGCTCGCCAAGAAGACCGGCCCCACGGGCACGGTGTACGCCAGCATCGCGCTGGCCGAGCACAACGCCGATGTCGGCAACCACGCCTTCGTGCGCGTGGTGGAGAGCAAGGCGATGGAGGGCGACAAGATCGTGTTCGTCGACGCCTCGGCCATGCAGAAGAGCCTGGCCGAGACGGGGCGCATCAACCTCTACGGCATCCTCTTCGACCTGGACAAGGACGTGATTCGTCCCGAGTCGCAGCCCACGCTCGACGAAATGACCAAGCTGATGCGCAGCAACCCGCCGCTCAAGCTGTCGGTGGTGGGGCATACCGATGCGCAGGGCGATGCGAAGCACAACGACGATCTCTCCAAGCGTCGTGCGGTCGCGGTGATCGGGGTGTTGGTGAAGGCGGGCGTGGACCCGCGCCGCTTCACCACGCGCGGCGCCGGCGCGGCCGAGCCGGTAGCGCCGAACGACAACGAAGCGGGGCGCGCGAAGAACCGGCGGGTGGAGCTGGTGCGGCTCTGAACTGAGGCTGCTTCTGCCCTCAGGCGGAACTGCGCTCGATCTGCCAAAACCGTTCGGGCTGAGCCTGTCGAAGCCTCGCGCGGCGCTTCGACAAGCTCAGCGTGAACGGCCCTGTTTCAGATGACCGGCACGCTCGTCTCCTTCAGCACCCGCAACACAAAGTGCGATTTGCTGTGGCGTATGCCGGGGATCTTGTAGAGCTTTTCGCGCAGCAGCCGCTCGTAGTCGCGGGTGTCGCGCACGGCGATGCGGATGTAGTAGTCGTAGTCGCCTGACACCAGGTAGGCCTCCTGGATCTCCGGAATGGTCGCGAGCACGCGGCCGAAGTCATAGAGGGTTTCGTCGGTGTGGCTCTCCAGCGTGACCTGCACGATCACCGAATCGTGATAGCCGAGCTTGGCCGGATCGACGTCGACGGTGTAGCGCTTGATGACGCCCTGGGCCTCCAGCTTCTTGATGCGCGTCCAGCAGCTGGTGGGCGACAGGCCGACCTCGTTGCCGATTTCCTGCAGGGTCTTGCGCGAGTCGAGCAGCAGCACCCGGAGGATGGCCATGTCGGTCTTGTCGAAAGATCCTTCTTCGTTTGATGCTGATTTCCGAAGGGTTTTCATAAAGCGACCCAAAAGAGCCAAAAGAAAGAAGCAAATTCTGCATCAAAGCCGGAAGAATTGACGGCATGCGATTGCTTGACCTGCCCCTCACGACTTCCTTGTCCGTCCACCCTGAAGCGCCGCCCCGCGTGCGCAACGGCGCAGAGGCCCTGCTCGACACGCTGGTCGAGTGCGGTGTCGACACCATCTTCGGCTACCCAGGCGGCGCGGCGCTGCCGCTTTACGACGCGCTGCATGGCGAGCCGCGCCTGCGCCATGTGCTGGTGCGCCACGAGCAGGCTGCGGTGCATGCGGCCGAGGGCTATGCGCGCAGCACGGGGCGGGTCGGGGTGGTGCTGGTCACCTCGGGGCCGGGGGTGGGCAACACCATCACCGGACTGCTCGATGCGATGAGCGATTCGGTGCCGGTGCTGTGCATCAGCGGGCAGGTGGCCACGGCGGTGATCGGCACGCAGGCCTTTCAGGAGAGCGATGCACTGGGCATGTCGCGCCCGGTGACCAAGTGGAACCACCAGGTGCGCGCGGCGGACGAGGTGCCGGGCCTGGTGCGGCGCGCGCTGGAAATCGCATCGTCAGGGCGGCCGGGGCCGGTGCTGCTCGATGTGCCGAAGGATATTCAGCTGATGCGCCTGGGCCATGGCGCAGCCCCGGCGCCGCTGCGCCCGTTGCGGGCGAGCAGGGCGGCGTTGCCGCCCAAGGCGATGCTGCAGCGGGCGGCTGATTTGCTTTCGACGGCGCGGCGGCCGGTGCTGTATGGCGGCGGCGGATTGATCAACTCGGGGCCGGCGGCCTGCGAGGCTTTCGCGCAGCTGGTGCATCGGCTGCATGCGCCTTGCACGCTCACGCTGATGGGGCTGGGCGCGTTTCCCGCGTCGGACCCGAAGTTCATCGGCATGCTGGGAATGCACGGCATGCTCGAAGCGAACCTTGCGATGCACGAAGCCGACCTGGTGGTGTGCGTAGGCGCGCGCTTCGACGACCGCGTGACGGGCAAGCTCGACGAGTTCTGCCCGCATGCGCGAAAGATCCACATCGACATCGACCCGAGCAGCATCAACAAGGTGGTGCATGTCGATGTGCCGATGGTGGGGGATTGCCAGGCGATCCTCGATGCGGTGCTGGCGTTGCTGCCCGAAGAGGGCTTTGCGCCGGAGCGGCTGGCGCCTTGGTGGGAGCGCATCGCGCGTTGGCGTGCGCAGGAGTGCCTTCGCTTCGAGCCGTGTGCGGACGAGATCCTGCCGCAGCAGTTGATGTCGTCGCTGCAGCGCGCGGTGGCCGGTCGCGATGCGATCGTGTCTACCGATGTGGGGCAGCATCAGATGTGGGCCGCGCAGTACCTGCGCTTCGATGGCCCGCGTCGTTGGCTGACGTCGGGTGGGGCGGGGACCATGGGCTACGGGCTGCCTGCCGCCATCGGCGCGCAGATCGGGCATCCCGATGCGCTGTGCGTTTGCGTGAGCGGCGATGCGTCGGTGCTGATGAACATCCAGGAGCTGTCGACGGCCGTGCAGCACCGCACGCCGGTGAAGCTGGTGCTGTCGAACAACGGCTACATGGGCATGGTGCGGCAGTGGCAGGAGCTGAACCATGGCAATCGGCTGAGCCACAGCTGGAACGAGGCCTTGCCCGATTTCGTGGCGCTGGCCAAGGCGTTCGGGTGGGGCGCGCGCCGGGTGTCCGACCCTGCGGAGCTCGACGCTGCGCTGGCTGAGTGCCTTGCGAGCGAAGGTCCGTTTTTTCTGGATGTGCAGGTTGCGGCGCAGGAGAACTGCTTTCCGATGATGCCTTCGGGGCACGGGCATCACCGGGTGATGCTTGCGAAGGATCGGTGGTACGAGGAGGTTTGACCTTTCTCTTCTGTTTTGAGGGGCGCCCGGCAGGCGGTACGGCCCGGCCGGCCCCACTGTGCCGGCCGCTTCGCGGCTTCCCTGCGGTGCTCGCGTCTCGCGGGGGCTTGCCGAACTCGCCTTCGGCTCAAACAGCTGCAAGCCCTGATCCGCGAAACGCTGCGCTCCTCGGCGGCACAGAGGGGTCGGCCGGGCCGTACCGCCTGCCGGGCGCTTGTTGTGGGGTGGAGGCCGTCAGCCCTCACCTCGGCCCTTTCCCCATCAGGACTTGATGAACGCCAGCAAATCAGCGTTGAACTTGTCCTTGTGCGTGTCGGTCAGCCCGTGCGGCGCGCCGGGGTACACGATGAGCTTGTTGTTCTTCACCAGCTTGGCCGAGGCCAGGCCCGCGGCGCCGATGGGCACGATCTGGTCGTCGTCGCCGTGGACGATGAGGGTGGGCACATCGAACTTCTTCAGGTCTTCGGTGAAGTCGGTTTCAGAGAAGGCCTTGATCGAGTCGTAGGTGTTCTTGTGGCCGCCGAGCATGCCCTGCGCCCACCACGAATCGATGAGGCCCTGCGACACCTTGGCACCGGGGCGGTTGAAGCCGAAGAAGGGGCCCGAGGGCACGTCCTTGTAGAACTGCGAGCGGTTGGCCAGTTGCGCCGCGCGCAGGCCGTCGAACACTTCGATGGGCAGGCCGCCGGGGTTGGCGGCCGTCTTCAGCATCTGCGGCGGCACGGCCGAGATGAGCGCGGCCTTGATGACGCGCTGGGTGCCGTGGCGGCCGATGTAGCGCGCCACTTCGCCGCCGCCGGTGGAGAAGCCGACGAGCACGATGTTCTTGAGGTCCAGCGTTTCGATGACGGTGGCCAGGTCGTCGGCGTAGGTGTCCATGTCGTTGCCGTTCCAGGGCTGGCTGGAGCGGCCGTGGCCGCGGCGGTCGTGCGCCACGGTTCGGTAGCCCTGCGACGCGAGGAACAGCATCTGCGACTCCCAGCTGTCGGAGTTGAGCGGCCAGCCGTGGCTGAACACGACGGTGACGGGGCCGGTGCCCCAGTCCTTGAAGTAAAGCTGGGTGCCGTCCTTGGTGACGATGGTGTTGCTCATGACTTGCTTTCCTTTGAGTGAAGAGGCGGGAGGAACCGTGCCCTGCCTGGGCGCGGCGGTGGACGCGGCGCGTGCCGCGGTGGAAATGCCGGTACCCACGAGGGCCCCGGCAGCGACGGATGCGCCTCCGACCAGCAGGCTGCGGCGGGTGGGCTGGGCGGTGGCGGCTTGCGTGTTGCTGCTGTTTGCGGAGGACATGGTGCGTTCCTTGGGTGATGTTGAAAAGACGGAATTCATATCGCTTGGACTAATATCGCATGCGATATAAATGGGGTAAAAAAACAGGAAGGCGGATGCGGCGGGCCATCACGCGTTCCTGTCGAGGTTCGAACGCAGCGCGAGCAACTGGTCTCGCAGGATGCCGATTTCGTTGGGGTTCAGTGCCATGGCCTGGGCCACGCAACTGGGCAGGCCGCTGGCCTTGGCATGCATCGCGCGGCCTTCGGCGGTGAGCGACACGATGACCTGGCGTTCGTCCAATGCCGAGCGCACGCGCTGCACGAGGCCGCGTACTTCGAGCCGTTTGAGCAGCGGGGTGAGGGTGGTGGTTTCCAGCGCCAGGCGCTTGCAGATCTCGGAGACGTTGACGCTGTCTTTCTCCCACAGCACGAGCATGACGAGGTATTGCAGGTAGGTGAGGTCCAGGTCGCGCAAGAGGCCCCGGTACACCTTGTTGAGGCTCAGCATCGTCGAGTACACGGCAAAGCAGAGTTGCTCGTCCAATGCCAGCGGGTCGCTAGTGGGCGCTTCGGTGCGTCGGGTGGATGAGGCGGGGCGTTGCTTGGAAGGCATGGGCCGGATATTAGATCGCATGCGATCTAATGGCAAGCGATGTTTTATGCCCGCCCGCACCACGCGGTCTTCAGGAGTGGCCGTCCACCCGCATCTGGAAAAGAAAGTAGGGCGGAATGCAGGCGCCTCGGCCCTCGGGCTGGCCCTCGGCCTGCGCGCAGATGTAGTCGTCGCGGCAGGGCTGTTGCGCCGAGCAACTGCGCAAGTTGCCGGGGCGCGTGTGTTTGCTCAGGCATTCGCCGAAGGGCTTGTTGGCGGCGAGGCATTGGTTGAAATCGCTCAGGATGGCGATGGCGCCGCAGGTGCCGTTCTTGTCGTTCGGATCGCAGGGGCCGGAGCACATGCCGCCGGGGAAACCGACCGAAGTTTTTTCGCACACGGCGCGCGTGCCTTCGCAGGCGGCGCGCGGCAGTTTCTCTGCGCGGTCCAGCCACGGGTTGGCGGACTGGGTGATGCGCGTGGGCTCGCAGCTTGCGCCTACGGTGGCCTTTTCAGGCGCGGCGCTGTCGGCGTTATCGATGTGCGGTTCGGCCAACGGCCGGAACGGGTCGGGCCGCGGCGTCGACAGCGCGCTGAGCACATAGCTGCCACGCCGCGCGAGTTCGTCCTGCAGGTGCGGCGAGTGCGGCAGCGCGAGCGCATTGCCGGTCGTGAAGGTGCGCGATGCGCCGCGACGGTCCACGCCCAGCAAATGAAAGCCCGCGACCGCGCGGCTCTGGTGGCAGCCCGCGCAGCTGAGGTCGTCGAGCCGGCGCAGCACCGCCTGCGGCGACTGCAGCGTGCGGCTGCCGGGCACGGCATGCCATTCGCCGGGCGAAAAGATCTGCGCGAACGGCCGGTTCGCCAGCCGTGCCAGACCGCGCGGCGCCACCGAGATGGATTCGGTCGCGAGGAATTTCTCGGGCACCTGGAGCGTCGCTTCCTCCAACGCACGCAGGTTGGCGGGTTGCTGCAGCCACTGCTGCAGTTCTTTTCGCAGCGGCGCGTTTGCTTTCAGGCGCGCGACGTCGGGCGTGTTCTCCAGCGGGGCGGCGTCGAAGCGTTGCGCGGCGGCGTTCCAGCGAAAGGCGCGCAGCATGTATTCGGCATGGCCGCCCAGGTCGGGCCGCACCGCCGAGGGCCAACGCACGCTCTGCAGGTTGGTGGTGACCTGCGCGATGCGCGCGGGCGCCAGGCGTTGCGGCGACAGCGGCCCCTCGGCCGACACCAGCCAGCGGCCGAGCGCATCGTCGGGCATCGAAGCCTGCGGCGGTTGCCAGCGCCGCGCAGTGCTCGCGCAGCTGCCGTCGGCATCGGGCGCATCGCCGCGCAGTTCGACGTTGACGGTCATCGGCAGGCGCGACTGCATCGCTGCGGTGCGATAGGCCAGCCGGTACACCAGCCGCGTCTCGCCGCACGCGCCGTTTTGAAAGGGCCGGCGGTCCATGCGGTTGGCCACGCCTACCAGCTCGAAGAAGGCATCGGGGCTCGTGAGCCAGCGCGCATCGAACAACCGGTGCGGGTAGCGCGAGATGCCGACACCGGCCTGCCTGTCACTGCGCTGGATGCGCGCGAGGCTGTCGGCCAGCGGCTTGGCGATGGAGGGCCACGCACGCGTTTTCATCAGCGCCTGGTTGCTTGCAATGCCGTCGGGTGGCATCGGCTGCGCAGGGCCGGCCCAATGGGCAAAGCTCGCGCCGGATTTTTCCGCGACCTGCAGCGCGGCGGGCGATGTGACGAGCAACACAGGATCGGCCGCGCGCGCAACGGGCGCGGCGAATGCGAGCAGCAGCGCGAAGCCGGCGGTCAGGCGATGGGGGATGAGCGGCACGCCGGCGATTGTGCCGCCGCGCGGCGTCAATGGGCCAGCGGTTCAGCGGCGCGGCGTGATGTTCAGGCCCGCGCAAAACTCATAGAAGGCTTCGAGCTGCAACGACTTGTCGAAGACCGCATCCACACCGGCCGCCAGCGCGCCTTCGCGCACTTCGGAACTTGCGTAATTCATGAGCACCACGCTGCGTTGCGCGGGGGACTTGGTGTCGTTCAGGTAGTGCGCCACGGTCAGGCCGTTGCCCTGGGCGAGGAAGATGTCGATGACTGCCGCGTCCCATTCGTCGGGATTGGCCTTCAGCCATTCGATGGCCTCGTCGGAGGTGGTCGCGGTGCCGACGACCTTGCACCCGGAAAAGTGTCGCAGCCCGTCGGTCAGCGTGGTGGCGATCAGCGGGTTGTCTTCGATGAGGTAGATGCGGGTCATTGTGGCGGACCGGGTGCGCGTGCTCTCGGGCTCGCGGCGTGGTCTTCGGCTTGTCTCTGGAATGCGGTCGATTGTCGTGGCACAGGCGGCTCGCAGAGTCGGACAACGCCGCCATCTGTCGTACATCTCTGGCGCCGTTGCTGCGCTGAGGCTGTTTGTCTGGAAAAATGAATCGCAATGACCACCACTGATCCGCAAACCAAGCTTCGCGTGCTGCTCGTGGAGGATGACGTCGACACGTTGGTCGCCACCCTCCAACTGCTGGAGACCCTGGGACATTGGGCCACGGGCGTTAAAAGCGCCGAGGCCGCCATCGCACGTTTCCTGGACGGGGCCTTCGATGTGGTGATGGTGGACATCGGCCTGCCCGCGCTCTCGGGCCACGACTTTGCGGAAAGGCTGCTGCGCGACCATCGCGTGCCCGTGATTTTCGTGACCGGGCAGGCAGAGCCCACCACCGTGATGCCGGGCACGGCCTGGCTGCGCAAGCCTTATTCGGTCGAGCAACTCACGCAGGCATTGGCCCTCGCGGCCGTCTCGCCTTCTTGAGGTTTGCGGGGCCATCATGGGCCCAACATTGGCTCGCTGGGACGCGTGAGAAAATCCGCGCCTTGCGCGCCCGATGTCCGGGCCTACGCACACACAGCCCATACCCACAGGACACCGCGTTTTGGAAGACAAGGTCATCTCCGTTGCACCCATGATGGATTGGACCGACAGGCACTGCCGGTACCTCCATCGCCTGCTGTCGCGCCACGCGCTGCTCTATACCGAGATGGTCACCACCGGCGCGCTGGTGCATGGCGACGTGCCCCGGCACCTTCGCTTCAACGCTGAAGAGCATCCCGTGGCGCTGCAACTGGGCGGCAGCGAGCCGGCTGACCTGGCGCATTGCGCCAGGCTCGGCGAGGAATGGGGCTACGACGAAATCAACCTCAACTGCGGCTGCCCGAGCGAGCGCGTGCAGCGCGGCGCCTTCGGTGCCTGCCTCATGAACGAGCCGCAGCTGGTGGCCGACTGCGTGAAGGCGATGGTCGATGTGGTGAGCGTGCCCGTCACCGTCAAGCACCGCATCGGCATCGACAAGATCGAGAGCTACGAGTTCGTGCGCGACTTCGTCGGCAAGGTCAGCGAAGCGGGGTGCGGCACCTTCATCGTCCATGCGCGCAATGCCTGGCTGCAGGGCCTGAGCCCCAAGCAGAACCGCGAGATTCCGCCGCTGCGCTATGCGTTGGTGCACCGGCTGAAGCACGACTTTCCGGCGCTGAAGTTTTCGATCAACGGCGGCATCTCCGTCAACGAACAGGTGCACGAGCATCTGCGGCTGCTCGACGGCGTGATGGTCGGTCGGGAGGCGTACCACAACCCCTGGTGGCTCGCCGAATGGGACGCGGAGTTCTTCGGCGCCGCGCCGCAGCCGCTGACGCGCGAAGAGGTGGAGTCGCTGATGTGCGACTACATGGTTCGCGAAGCCGCAGCGCACGGCACGCAGTGGTCGTCCATTGCGCGCCACATGCTGGGCTTGCGCAACGGCCTTCCCGGTGCGCGCCGCTGGCGGCAGGTGTGGAGCGACCACCGCCTGAAAACGCGCCCGCCGCACGAGGTGATGGCGCTCGCGCATGCGCAAGCGCCGCAAGAGTCTGTGGCTCAGGCCGCCTGACCCGCCTCAACTCCCGGCCACGAAGGCCGTTTTCCAACCGAGACGAAGACGCCCGCAGGGCGAGCGCTTTCGCGCGCCTTTTTGCGTCCCCCAAAGCCGTTTCAGGGCTCGCGCGGAGGGCCATTCATTGACTTTAATAAAACATTGTTCCGAAGCAATGCGATAACAAATGTGATTTTCACTGTCTTTTTGCTGAAGAATAAAGAGGTCAGGGAAACAAAAAACGAGGTTCTTATGAGTGAAGCTGTTGGCAGCAAGGAAGAGGTCAGCGCGCTAGCCCGCGGTTTGACCCTTCTGAAGGCCATCGGAATGGCGGCCGCGCCGATGGGCAACCGCGAACTGGCAGACACGACGGGCATTCCCAAGGCCACCGTCTCTCGGCTTACAGCCACGCTGGTAGGCGCGGGTTACCTGCGCCAGTCGCGTGACAGCGAGCGCTTCAGCCTGGGCCCCGCGTTGCTGGACATGAGCAGCCGCTACCTGCGCCATTTCGACCTGCGCGCCGTGGCCCGGCCCCATCTGACCGACCTGTCCGAGTTCGCGGGGGCAAGCATTCACCTGGGCGTGCGCGACGAACTCGACATGCTCGTCATCGACACCCTGCGTCCGCGCTCGGCGATCATCAGTTCGCGCATCGATGTGGGGTCGCGCATGTCGATCACCACCTCGGCGTCCGGCCGGGCGTATCTGTCGGCGCTGCCCGAGGCAGAACAGACGGAGCTGCTGGCGCAGATCCGCGAGGAAGCCGGCGAGAACTGGCCCGCGCTCGAGCCGCGCCTGATGGCCAGCGTGGAGGAGTACAGCCGCGTGGGCTATTGCAGTTCCTTCGGCGAATGGCATCCGGAAATCCACGCCCTGGGCTTTGCGCTGCAAGGCCCGCGCGGCGAGCGCTACGGCGTGGGCTGCGGCGGCCCGGCCTACCTGCTGACCAGGGAAGCCATGCTCGAACGCGTGGTTCCCCGGTTGCTCGACGTGGCGCAGCGAATTTCCGCTGAAGCGGGATCGTTCAATCCGGACTGATCGGGCTTGACGGTCTGACGCGGCGGCGCCCGGCCGGCGAACTCAGTTCGCCGCTTCCAGGCCGTTCTTGAAATGCTCGCGCATGCGCGCCATGGCGGCCGCTGGGTCGCGCGCCTCGATGGCCGCCATCACCGAGCGGTGCTCGGCCAGCGATTCGCCGATGCGCCCCGCCTTGAGCAGCGAGTTGTGGCGGTTGAGCTTCATCACCTTGCGCAGGTCGGCCACCATCTGGTCGCGCCACTTGTTGTTGGCGATCGCCAGCAACTGCATGTGGAAGCGCTCGTTCACCGCGAAGAAATGCTCCCGGTCTTCCTTGCCAGGGGCGGCGGCGGCTTCGAGCTCGGCGTGCAGCTTCTTCAGCTCTGCGCGCTCGGCATCGGTGGCGCGCTCGGCCACCACGCCGGCCGCATCGCTCTCCAGCAGCGAGAGCAGGTGATAGACATCCGCCAGGTCCTGCTCCGACACCTCGGTCACGTAGGCGCCGCGCCGCACCTTCATCGTCACCAGCCCTTCGGCCGCCAGCACCTTCAGCGCTTCGCGCAAGGGCGTGCGGCTGATGCCGTATTCCTCGGCGAGCTTGAGCTCGTCGATCCAGCTGCCGGGCTCCAGCTCGCGGCGGAAGATGCGCTGGCGCAGCAGCTCGGCCACCTCTTCGTAGAGGGCGCGCGGGGTGAGGGTGACAGCGGACATGGGCAGGACTGTACTTCAAAAATGCGTTTGAATTAATAATTATGGATCGGTTAAACTCGCGGCCGGCCTGCAGATCCGTGCGAGCGGATCTGCCGATCCACTGTCGATCTCCCGTCGATATCCCCGTCGATTCCCCGGCAAGACAAACTGCAAAGCGGCGTCCTTTTCATGAGCAGCAAACCAGCACCCACCTTCAAGCCCGCCGACCTCGGTGCCTGGGCCAAGTCCGCCGCCAAGTCCGCGCCGGGCGGCGACGTGAGCGCGCTGAACTGGATCACGCCCGACGGCATCACCGTCAAGCCGCTGTACACCGCAGCCGACCTGGAGGGCCTGAAGTACACCGACACGCTGCCCGGCTTCGAGCCCTACCTGCGCGGCCCGCAGGCCACCATGTACGCGGTGCGCCCCTGGACCATCCGCCAGTACGCCGGCTTCTCGACGGCGGAAGAGTCGAACGCCTTCTACCGCAAGGCACTCGCAGCGGGCGGCCAAGGCGTGAGCGTGGCCTTCGACCTGGCCACCCACCGTGGCTACGACAGCGACCATCCGCGCGTGACCGGCGACGTCGGCAAGGCCGGCGTGGCGATCGATTCGGTGGAGGACATGAAGATCCTGTTCGACCAGATCCCGCTGGACAAGGTGAGCGTGTCCATGACGATGAACGGCGCCGTGCTGCCTGTGCTGGCGGGTTACGTGGTCGCGGCCGAAGAGCAGGGCGTGGCAAAGGACCAATTGAGCGGGACCATCCAGAACGACATCCTCAAGGAGTTCATGGTTCGCAACACCTACATCTTTCCGCCAGCGCCGAGCATGCGGATCATCGGCGACATCATCGAGTACACGGCGCAGCACATGCCCAAGTTCAACTCGATCTCGATCAGCGGCTATCACATGCAGGAAGCCGGCGCCAACCAGGCGCTGGAGCTGGCCTTCACGCTGGCCGACGGCAAGGAATACGTGAAGACCGCGCTGGCCAAGGGGCTCGATGTCGACGGCTTTGCCGGACGCCTGAGCTTCTTCTGGGCCATCGGCATGAACTTCTATCTCGAGGTGGCCAAGATGCGCGCGGCGCGTTTGCTGTGGTGCCGCATCATGAAGGAGTTCGGGCCCAAGAACCCCAAGAGCCTGATGCTGCGCACGCACTGCCAGACCTCGGGCTGGAGTCTCACCGAGCAAGACCCGTACAACAACATCGTACGCACCACCATCGAGGCGATGGCTGCGGTGTTCGGCGGCACGCAGAGCCTGCACACCAACGCGCTCGACGAAGCGATCGCGCTGCCCACCGAGTTCAGCTCGCGCATCGCGCGCAACACGCAGCTCATCATCCAGGAAGAGACGCATATCACCAGCGTGGTCGACCCCTGGGCCGGCAGCTACATGATGGAAAAGCTCACGCAGGACATGGCCGATGCGGCCTGGGCCATCATCGAAGAGGTGGAGGCCATGGGCGGCATGACCAAGGCCGTCGACAGCGGCTGGGCCAAGCTCAAGATCGAAGCCGCCGCCGCCGAGAAGCAGGCGCGCATCGATTCGGGCAAGGACGTGATCGTGGGCGTCAACAAGTACAAGCTCAAGAACGAAGATGCGATCGACAGCCTCTCCATCGACAACGTGATGGTGCGCGACCAGCAGGTGGCGCGGCTGCAGCAGATCCGCGCTTCGCGCGACACCGCCAAGGTGCAGGCCGCGCTCGACGCGCTGACCGAAGCGGCCGAGAACGGCACGGGCAACCTGCTTGCGCTGAGCATCGATGCGGTGCGCCTTCGCGCCACGGTGGGCGAGATTTCGGATGCGCTCGAAAAATCATTCGGCCGCCATCGGGCCGACACGCAAAAGGTGACCGGTGTGTATGCAGCTGCTTATGACTCCGCTGAGGGCTGGGAAGCCCTCAAGACCGAGATCAATGCTTTCGCCGAAGAACAGGGGCGCCGTCCGCGCGTGATGATTTCCAAGCTCGGGCAGGACGGGCACGACCGCGGCGCCAAGGTGGTGGCCACGGCCTTCGCCGACCTGGGTTTCGACGTGGACATGGGGCCGCTGTTCCAGACGCCTGAAGAGTGCGCGCGGCAAGCCATCGAAAACGACGTGCATGCCGTCGGCGTGAGCACCCTCGCAGCCGGCCACAAGACGCTTGTGCCCGCCATTATCAACGAGCTCAAGAAACAGGGCGCGGACGACATCATCGTGTTCGTCGGCGGCGTGATTCCGCGGCAGGACTACGACTTTCTCTACGAGGCCGGCGTCAAGGGCATCTACGGACCGGGCACGCCCATTCCGGCCAGTGCCAAGGACGTGCTGGAGCAAATCCGCGCGGCCGTTGCGGCCTGACCCGGGGGCCAGACGTGGGCGATCTCTTGTCGCGGCTGTCGCTGCAGCCGGTGGATTCCGGTGATTTCGAAGACATGCTGGCGGTTCGCATCGATGCGATGCGGCCGAGCCTGGAGCGCGTCGGGCGCTTCGATGTTGCGCGCTCGCGCGAGCGGCTCACGGCCGGTTTCGTCGTGCCGTTCATGCACCACATCGTGCTCGACGGCGAGCAGCGCGTGGGCTTCGTCACGCTCAAGCCCGAGGGCCCGGATGCGCTGCGCCTGGACCACCTGTACCTGCGCACCGGCTTCCAGGGCAGCGGCATCGGCGAATGGGTGCTGCGCTGGGCCAAGGCCGAGGCGCGCGAAAAGAATCTGGACATCAAGCTCACTGCGCTGGTGCAGAGCGATGCCAACCGCTTCTATCTGCGGCACGGCTTCGTGCTCGAAAGCGAGGAGGGCGTCGACCTGCACTACCGCTGGCGCGACCAGGATGCAACCACCCAAGCGGATACAGCCACCCGTTCGGCGACAACCGCCCGTTCGGGCTGAGCTTGTCGAAGCCTCCCACAATCCCCGTGAAACCCTTTTTCGTCTACCTGCTGCGCTGTTCGGATGGCTCGTACTACGCGGGCCATACCGACGACATCGATGTCCGGATGCGCCAACACGTCGATGGGCAGGACGGATACACCGCAACGCGCAGGCCACTCGAACTGGTATGGCAGGGTGAGTTCGACGCGCGAGAAGGGGCGATCGCCTTCGAGCAGCAGATCAAGGGGTGGTCTCGCGCGAAGAAGGAGGCCTTGATTCGAGGCGAGTGGGACCGCATCAAGGAACTGGCGAAGTCGAGTGCTCCTCGGGGGCAGCTTCGACAAGCTCAGCCCGAACGGTCGGGGGAGAGCTACGACACCCCCGTTCGCCATGACGTCCCCGTTCGCCCTGAGCCTGTCGAAGGGCTGTCCACCGCAGAGCCCCAGCTTCGACAAGCTCAGTCCGAACGGGTGGTGGGGAAGACCATGAATGCCGTCCCCTCGCGATCCTTGGCACCTCCCGCTTTGCTCGACGGCGTTGTTGCCGGTGCCGCGCCCATCCAACGCCGCGCGATCGCCAAGGCCATCACGCTGCTCGAATCCACGCGCACCGACCATCGCACCGAGGCCGATGAGCTGCTCACCGCACTGCTGCCGCGCACCGGCAACTCCTTTCGCCTTGGCATCTCCGGCGTGCCCGGTGTCGGCAAATCGACTTTCATCGAAACGCTGGGCCTGCTGCTGATCGACAAGGGCCACCGCGTCGCGGTGCTCACCATCGACCCTTCATCCACCGTCTCCGGCGGCTCCATCCTCGGCGACAAGACGCGCATGGAAAAGCTCTCGGTGCACGAGCGCGCCTACATCCGCCCGAGTCCTTCGAGCGGCACGCTGGGCGGCGTGGCCGAGAAAACGCGCGAGGCGATGCTGGTGTGCGAGGCTGCGGGCTACGACGTCGTCATCGTCGAAACCGTGGGCGTGGGCCAGAGCGAGACGGCGGTGTCTGGCATGACCGACATGTTCGTGCTGATGCAGCTGCCCAACGCCGGCGACGACCTGCAGGCGATCAAGAAGGGCGTGATGGAGCTGGCCGACCTGGTGGTCATCAACAAGGCCGATATCGACAAGGATGCCGCCACGCGTGCGCAGGCCCAGATCACTTCGGCGCTGCGCCTCTTCGGCCACCAGGGCAACCCGGACCACGCGCACGCAGTGCACGACGCGCACAGCGGCGCCGAAGTGCGTTTCTGGTTGCCCAAGGTGCTGCAGCTGAGCGCACTCGCGGGCACAGGCGTGGATGCTTTCTGGGAAGCCGTCACGCAGTTCAAGCAACTGCAGACCGCCAACGGCAAGCTCGCCACACGCCGCGAGAAGCAGGCCTCCGCGTGGATGTGGGAGCGCATCGACGCCGGGCTCAAGCAGGCCTTCAGGCAGCACCCGCAGGTGCGTGAACTGCTGCCTCAACTCACCCGGCAGGTCGCGCAGGGTGCGCTGCCTGCATCGACCGCGGCGCGCCAGTTGCTCGCGGCGGCGGCGATCACGGCCAGGCCATGACGCCACATCAATTTCAGGACCACAGCTTCGGAACCACACCATGCAAGATCTGATTGAACAACTCGAACAGCGCCGCGCCAAGGCGCGCCTCGGCGGCGGGCAAAAGCGCATCGACGCGCAGCACGCCAAGGGCAAGCTCACCGCGCGCGAGCGCATCGAGCTCCTGCTCGACGACAACACCTTCGAAGAGTGGGACATGTTCGTGGAGCACCGCTCGGTCGACTTCGGCATGGCCGAGCAGAAGATCCCGGGCGACGGCGTGGTCACCGGCTACGGAATGATCAACGGCCGCCTGGTGTTCGTGTTCAGCCAGGACTTCACCGTCTTCGGCGGTGCGCTCAGCGAGGCGCATGCCGAAAAAATCTGCAAGGTGATGGACCAGGCGATGAAGGTCGGTGCGCCGGTCATCGGCCTGAACGATTCGGGCGGCGCGCGCATCCAGGAGGGCGTGGCGTCTCTGGGCGGCTATGCCGACGTGTTCCAGCGCAACGTGATGGCCTCCGGCGTGGTGCCGCAGATCAGCATGGTGATGGGCCCCTGCGCAGGCGGTGCGGTGTATTCGCCCGCCATGACCGACTTCATCTTCATGGTGAAGGACTCCAGCTACATGTTCGTCACCGGCCCCGACGTGGTGAAGACCGTGACGCATGAAACCGTGACGGCCGAAGAGCTCGGCGGCGCCATCACTCACACCACGCGCAGTGGCGTGGCCGACATGGCGTTCGAGAACGACGTCGAGGCGCTGATGATGCTGCGCCGCCTCTACAACTACCTCCCGCTCAACAATCGCGAGAAGCCGCCCGTGCGCCTGGGCAACAACGGACAGGGCGATCCGGCCGACCGGCCCGACTACTCGCTGGACACGCTGGTGCCCGACAACCCTAACAAGCCCTACGACATCAAGGAGCTGATCCTCAAGGTGGTGGACGACGGCGACTTCTTCGAGCTGCAGCCCGACTATGCGAAGAACATCGTGATCGGCTTCGCGCGCATGGAAGGCCAGACGGTCGGCATCGTGGCGAATCAGCCGCTGGTGCTGGCGGGTTGCCTGGACATCAAGAGCAGCATCAAGGCCGCGCGCTTCGTGCGCTTCTGCGATGCGTTCAACATCCCGGTCATCACCTTCGTCGACGTGCCCGGCTTCATGCCCGGCACGGGGCAGGAGTACGGCGGCATCATCAAGCACGGCGCCAAGCTGCTCTACGCGTACGCGGAGTGCACGGTGCCGAAGATCACCGTCATCACGCGCAAGGCCTACGGCGGTGCGTACGACGTGATGGCATCCAAGCATTTGCGCGGCGACGTCAACCTCGCCTGGCCCCGCGCCGAGATCGCGGTGATGGGCGCGAAGGGCGCGGTGGAAATCATCTTCCGCGAAGACAAGAACGACCCCGAGAAGCTGGCTGCGCGCGAAGCCGAGTACAAGGCGCGTTTTGCGAATCCCTATGTGGCGAGCGCACGCGGCTACATCGACGACGTGATCCTGCCGCACGAAACGCGCAAGCGCATCTGCCGCTCGCTGGTGATGCTGCGCGAGAAGAAGCTCGAGAACCCGTGGCGCAAGCACGGGAACATCCCTTTGTGAGCGGCCCGGAGAAGAAGAACATGTTCAAAAAGATCCTGATTGCAAATCGTGGGGAAATCGCCTGCCGCGTCATCCAGACGGCCAAGAAGATGGGCATCCTCACCGTCGCCGTCTACTCCGACGCCGACAAGGAAGCCCGTCACGTCGAGCTGGCCGACGAGGCCGTGCACATCGGCGCCGCGCCCAGCCGCGAGAGCTATCTGCAGGCCGACCGCATCATCGCGGCCTGCAAGCAGACCGGTGCCGAGGCGGTGCACCCGGGCTACGGCTTCCTGTCGGAGAACGAAGCCTTCGCGCGCAAGGTCGAGGAAGAGGGCATCGCCTTCATCGGACCGAAGCACTATTCGATCGCGGCGATGGGCGACAAGATCGCCTCGAAGAAGCTTGCGAACGAAGCCAAGGTCAACACCATTCCGGGCTGGAACGACGCCATCGAGACGGCCGAGCGCGCCGTGAAGATCGCGAGCGACATCGGCTATCCCGTGATGATCAAGGCCTCGGCCGGCGGCGGCGGCAAGGGCCTGCGCGTGGCCTTCAACGACAAGGAAGCTTTCGAGGGCTTCACCTCGTGCCGCAACGAAGCGCGCAACAGCTTCGGCGACGACCGCGTGTTCATCGAGAAGTTCGTCGAGGAGCCGCGCCACATCGAGATCCAGGTGCTGGGCGATTCGCACGGCAACGTGATCTACCTGAACGAGCGCGAATGCTCCATTCAACGGCGTCACCAGAAGGTGATCGAGGAAGCGCCTTCGCCCTTCATCAGCGACGAGACGCGCAAGGCGATGGGCGCGCAGGCGGTGCAACTGGCCAAGGCGGTGAACTACCAGAGCGCGGGCACGGTGGAGTTCGTGGTCGGCAAGGACCAGAGCTTCTACTTCCTCGAAATGAACACGCGGCTGCAGGTGGAGCATCCGGTCACCGAGTGCATCACGGGGCTGGACCTCGTGGAACTGATGATCCGCGTCGCAGCCGGCGAGAAGCTGCCGCTCACGCAGGAAGAGGTCAAGCGCGACGGCTGGGCCATCGAGTGCCGCATCAACGCAGAAGACCCGTTCCGCAATTTCCTGCCTTCGACCGGGCGCCTGGTGAAGTTCCAGCCGCCGGCCGAGACCATGTTCGCGAGCGACACCGAGCACCTGCAAGGCGTGCGCGTGGACACCGGCGTGTACGACGGCGGCGAGATCCCGATGTACTACGACTCGATGATCGCCAAGCTCATCGTGAATGGCAAGGACCGCCAGCATGCGATCGCCCGCATGCGCGAGGCGCTCAACGGCTTCGTGATCCGCGGCATCAGCAGCAACATCCCGTTCCAGGCGGCGCTGCTCGCGCATCCGAAGTTCGTGGCGGGCGATTTCAACACCGGCTTCATCGCCGAGCACTACGGCAAGGGCTTCCATGCGGAAGACGTGCCGCACACCGATCCGTCGTTCCTCGTTGCGCTGGCTGCGTATGTGCATCGTCGTTACCGTGCGCGCGCCTCGGGCATCAGCGGGCAGCTCGAAGGCCACGGCGTGAAGGTGGGCGAGCAGTTCGTGGTGGTGGAACTCGGGGCTGAGGGCAAGCATGTGCACCACCCGGTGTCGGTCACCGACTTCCAGGGCAAGACCGGCGCCAGTGCCGTCGCAGTGGGCGACAAGAGCTACAAGATCGACAGCAGCTTTGCACTGGGTGCGATTCGCGTGCAGGGCCGGGTCAACGACAAGCCCTTCACCGCGCAGGTCGAGCGCGGTGCGGGCAAGAACCCGCTGGCGCTGCGCGTGTCGCACGACGGCACGCAGATCGAAGCGATGGTGCTGTCGCCGCTGGGTGCTCGCCTGCTCGAACTGATGCCCTACAAGGCGCCGCCGGACCTGAGCAAATACCTGATGTCACCGATGCCGGGCCTCCTGGTCGAGGTGTCGGTTCAGCCGGGGCAGCAGGTGCGGGCCGGCGAGAAGCTGGCTGTCATCGAGGCGATGAAGATGGAAAACGTGCTGTTCGCTGCGCAGGACGGCGTGGTGGGCAAGGTGTCCGCGGGCAAGGGCGAGTCCCTCGCCGTCGATCAAATCATTCTGGAGTTCAACTGATGGGTGCCAACGACTTGCAACAAACGATCACGCTACACCGGCCCCCGAAGCCGGCAACGCCACAGGGCCCGTGGACGGTCGAGGCGATCCAGGCGCTGCTCGACAAGCCGCTGATGGACCTGCTGTTCGAAGCGCAGACGGTGCACCGCCAGCACTTCCCCGAAGGCGACATCGAACTCGCGACGTTGCTCTCGGTCAAGACCGGCGGCTGCCCTGAGAACTGCGGCTACTGCCCGCAGTCGGCCGAGTTCGACACCGGCGTGAAAGCGCAGAAGCTCATGGAGGTCGACGAGGTGCTGCGCGCCGCGCAGGCCGCCAAGGACGCGGGCGCCACGCGCTTCTGCATGGGCGCCGCCTGGCGCGCGCCGAAGGACCGCGACGTGGAGAAGGTGGCCGTGCTGGTCGAAGCGGTGAAGGGCCTCGGCATGCAGACCTGCGCCACGCTCGGCATGCTGGAGCCGCACCATGCGCACCAGCTCAAGGCCGCGGGCCTCGATTACTACAACCACAACCTCGACACGGCCCCCGAGTACTACACCGACATCGTCGACACGCGCAGCTACCAGGACCGGCTCGACACGCTGGCCCACGTGCGCAGCGCCGGCATCAGCGTGTGCTGCGGCGGCATCGTCGGCATGGGCGAGCAACCGGTGCACCGCGCGGGGCTGATCGCGCAGCTGGCCAACCTGAACCCGTACCCGGAGTCGGTGCCCATCAACAGCCTGGTGCGCGTGCCGGGCACGCCGTTGGCCGATTCGGAACCGGTCGATCCCTTCGACTTCGTGCGCATGATCGCGGTCGCGCGCATCACGATGCCCACGGCCCGCGTGCGGCTGTCGGCCGGGCGCCAGCAAATGGGCGACGCGGTGCAGGCGCTGTGTTTCATGGCCGGCGCGAATTCGATCTTCTATGGCGACAAGCTGCTGGTCACGGGCAATCCCGATGTGGATGCGGACGTGCAGCTGCTGCGCAAGTTGGGCCTGCAGTCGCGCCGCACTACGGCGACCGAAGAAGCCGGGGCTTGCGCATGACGACCACGCCGCGTCCCTTCAAGGTGCTGGGCATCCAGCAGATCGCCATCGGCGGGCCTGACAAGCTGCGCCTGCAGAAGCTGTGGGTCGACATGCTGGGGCTCGAAGTCACCGGCACCTTCAAGAGCGAGCGCGAGAACGTCGACGAGGACATCTGTTCGATGGGCAGCGGCCCGTTCAAGGTCGAGGTCGACCTGATGCAGCCGCTGGACCCCGAGAAGAAGCCCGCGGTGCACACGACACCGCTGAACCACGTGGGACTGTGGATCGATGACCTGCCCCGTGCCGTCGACTGGCTCACCGCGCAGGGCGTGCGCTTTGCGCCCGGCGGCATCCGCCAGGGCGCGGCGGGGTTCGACATCTGCTTTCTGCATCCGAAGGCGAACGAGGAGTTTCCGATCGCGGGCGAGGGCGTGCTGATCGAGATGGTGCAGGCGCCGCCCGAGGTGGTGACGGCCTTTACCGCACTCGCGGCACGCTGATCCTGGTTCGCCAGCTACCGTTCGGGCTGAGCCTGTCGAAGCCTCGCGCAAGGCTTCGACAGGCTCAGCCCGAACGGGTTTGTGAGGCTTCGACAAGCTCAGCCCGAACGGCTCTTGGGACTTCGACAGGCTCAGCCCGAACGGGTTTCAGGGCTATCAGGCGTTCAGCACCTTCTTGATCGGCGGCCGCACGTCCGAGCGGTGCGGCGGCAGCATCGGCTGGTGCTCGCGCGCGGGGTTCAGGATGATCGAGGTCGCCGTCTCGGTGAGGATGCAGAACTTGGTGACCACCGCGTCGAGGTGGCTCACGTCGATCACTGCGATCTCCAGGACCCAGCTGTCCTCGCCGGTCACGTTGTAGGCATTGACGCATTCAGGCGTGTCCTGCACCAGCTTCACGACGAGGTCGTAGTCGGCGCGCCCCACGCGGATGATCGCGCGGATGCCGTAGCCCAGCTTGCCGAGGTTGACGGTGGCGCGGTAGCCGCTGATGACGCCCGCAGCCTCCAGCTTCTTCACACGCTCGGTCACGGCCGGCTGGCTCAGGTGCACGCGGCGGCCCAGTTCGGCCATGGTGAGGCGTGCATCGGCCTGGAGCTCGGCGAGGATGCGGGTGTCGTGGGCGTCCAGCGCGGGGTTCAAGGTGAAGTCCATGGAACTCCTTTAAATCGACGGTGAGGGGTGAGTAGAACCGTGAAATGTCCATGGTTCCTTGCAGGCGGCTTTCATACCATGGGCGGCGCTTCGATACCAACAAAACCTCCGCCTCGACATGCCGACACTCGCTTCTCCCGCCCAGGCCACACCCGGTTCCGCACGCGGCGCGTTGCCGCCTTTGCTGTGGCTGTGCCTTGCCGCCACCTGGGTGGTCTGGGGCTCGACCTATCTTGCGATCAAGTACGCGCTGATCAGCTTTCCGCCGTTCCTGCAGATGGGGTCGCGCTTTCTGTTTGCGGGGCTGGTGCTCGCGGCCTGGATGCGCTGGCGCGGTGCCGCGTGGCCTTCGATGATGCAGTGGCGCAATGCGCTGGTCGTGGGCGCGCTGATGCTCGGCGGCGGCATGGGCGGCACGGCGCATGCAGAGGTCTCCATCGGTTCGGGCCTGGTGGTGGCCTTCATCGCGGTGGTGCCGCTGCTGATCGCGTTGCTGAACCTCATCTGGGGCATCAAGCCGACGCGCATGGAGGCGGCGGGCATCGCGCTCGGCCTCATCGGCGTGCTGATGCTGACGCAGGGCAGCGGCTTCCAGTCGTCGCCTGCGGGGCTGGTAGCCATTTCCATCGCCTGCATCTGCTGGTCGATGGGCAGCGTGCTGAGCCAGCGCAGCCTGCCGCTCGCGCCCGGTGCGATGGGGTTTGCGAGCGAGATGATCTGCGGCGGGGTGGTGCTGCTGGTGCTGGCGGCCGTCTCCCGCGAGAGCCTGGTGTGGCCGCCGGCGCCGGTGGCCGTCTGGGCCTGGCTGTACCTGGTGGTGTTCGGCTCGCTGATCGCGTTCAACGCCTACATGGTGCTGCTCGCGAAGGCGCCGGCTGCGCTGGCGGCGAGCTACACCTTCGTGAACCCGGTGATCGCGATGCTGCTGGGTGTGTGGATCGCCAACGAGACCGTGACGCGCTTCGAGTGGTATGCGGTGTCGGTCGTGCTGGCGGGGGTGCTGCTGCTGCTCTTCAAGCGCCCAGCAAAGAACTGAAGCGCTTTCTTCAGGTGCCCGGACGGCGCCAGAACGCGAGCGTGGCCGCCAGAAGCCACATGCCGGCCGCGCAGCTGCGGTTCAGCACCTTGAGGCCGCGACGCGAGAGCCAGCGCACGGCCTGCGTGCCAGCGGCCGCGTAGGCCAGCATCACGCAGGTGTCGAGCACGACGAAGATCGCGCCGAGCAGCAGGTACTGCGGGCCTTGCGGCTGGGTGATGTCGATGAACTGCGGGAGGAACGCCGCGAAGAACAGCACCGTCTTCGGGTTGGAGAGCGCCACGAGCAGGCTGCGCATCAGCGCGACACGGCCGTGCGGCCGAGCCTCGACAGCGGATTGGGCCAGCGCCGCGCCGAGATCGGTCGCTTCGCTGCGCCAGAGCTTGATACCGAGCCAGACGAGGTAGGCAACGCCGGCCACGCGGATCGCGTTGAAGAGCACTTCCGATGCCGCGAGCAGCGAGCCCAGTCCCAATGCCACCACCGCGATCAGCGTGATGCTGCCGAGCGATGCGCCCGCAATGCCCCAGCTCGCGCGCCGCATGCCGCCGTCGATGCCGTTGGACAGCGCCAGCAGCATCGTGGGGCCGGGAATGACGGCCAGCGCGAGCGAGGCGACGACGTAGATCAGCAGGGTGTCGAGCGTCATGGCTTGGGAGCGGTCTTGCCGCGTTGTTCGGCGGCGGCGCGGGCGCGCGCCAGGGCGGCTTCGACGATGGAGCGCTTGCGCGTGTCGGCGGCTTGCGGTTCGGCGGCGGCGGGTGCCGGTTCGGCCTCGCGCTTCGCAGCCTCACGGTGCAGGCCATGGAGTTTGTAGCGCTGCAACGCGGCCTCGGCCTGCGCCTGCGACCACGCCTGCCAGCCGCTGCGGCCGGGCGTTTCGACTTCCAGCGAGATGCAATCGACCGGGCACACCGGAATGCAGAGTTCGCAGCCCGTGCAGTGCGCCTCGATCACCGTATGCATCCGCTTGTTGATGCCGACGATCGCATCGGTCGGGCAGGCATCGAGGCAGAGGGTGCAGCCGATGCACCAGGCCTCGTCGATGACGGCCATGGCGCGTGGGCCTTCGGTGCCGAACTGCGGGTCGAGCGGCAGTGCAGGGCGGCCGGTGAGCAGCGCAAGGCGGGCGATGCCTTCGGCGCCGCCCGGCGGGCATTGGTTGATGCCTGCCTCGCCATCGGCCACGGCCTGCGCGTAGCCGGCGCAATCGGGGTAGCCGCACCGTGTGCACTGCGTTTGTGGCAGTGCGTCGTTGATGCGTGCGGCCAGCCCGTTCACGGTGTGGGATGCGCGCGACTCAGCGCGCGGCGCCGGTGCGGGGCTTGCTGGCTTTTTTGGCCGTGACCGCGGGTTTCTTGGCCGCCACATGCGTCTTCGAAGCTGCCGGCTTCCTGGCCGCCGCCGCTACGGCAACGGCCTTCTTCGGCACGGGTGCCGCCTTCTTGGCCGCGGGGGCGGCGATCTTCTGGCCCGGCTTGATGCGGTCTTCTGCCGGCAGGCTTTCGCGCGTACCGGCACGCTTTTGCGGCTGGTCGTTGGCGGCGATGAATTTCATCAGCTTGGGATAGACCAGGTCACGCCAGCGGCGGCCGCTGAAGATGCCGTAGTGGCCCGCGCCCTTGACCTCGTAGTGCTCGCGCTTCGAATCGTCCACGCCGGTGCACAGGCTGTGCGCGGCTTCGGTCTGGCCAGAGCCGGAGATGTCGTCCAGCTCGCCTTCGACCGTGAGCAGCGCGGCGGTGGTGATGTCCTGCGGACGCACGCGCTCGATCTGGCCTTCGGGGTTCTTCACATCCCAGGTCCCGTTGACGAGCTCGAACTGCTGGAACACGGTGCGGATGGTGTCGAGGTAGTAATCGGCGTCCATGTCGAGCACGGCGTTGTACTCGTCATAGAACTTGCGGTGGGCCTCGGCGCTGGCGTCGTCGCCCTTGATGAGGTCCTTGAAATAGTCGTAATGGCTGGTTGCGTGGCGGTCGGGGTTCATGGCCACGAAGCCGGTGTGCTGCAGGAAGCCGGGGTACACGCGGCGGCCTTCACCCGGAAAGCCCTGGGGCACGCGGTAGATCACGTTGTTCTCGAACCACTCGTAGCTCTTGTTCATCGCAAGGTTGTTGACCGCGGTGGGCGACTTGCGGGCGTCGATGGGGCCGCCCATCATCGTCAGCGTGAGCGGCAGCGGTTCCTTGCGGCTCGCCATGAGCGACACCGCGGCGAGCACGGGCACGGTCGGCTGGCACACGCTCACCACGTGGCAGTTGCCGTATTCAGCCTGCAGGCGGCGGATGAACTCCTGCACGTAGTTGATGTAGTCGTCCAGGTGGAACTTGCCTTCGGACATGGGCACCAGGCGCGCGTTCTTCCAGTCGGTGATGTAGACCTTGTGGTCCTGCAGCATGGTGCGCACGGTGTCGCGCAGCAGCGTGGCGTAGTGGCCCGACAGCGGCGCCACGATCAGCACCACGGGCTGGCTCTTGAGCGTCTTGAGGATGTGCGGCTCGTCGGTGAAGCGCTTGAAGCGGCGCAGTTCGCAGAAGGGCTTGTCGAGCTCGACGGCCTCCTGGATGACGACGTCTTCGCCATCGACCTTCACGGACTTGATGTTGAACTCGGGCTTTTCGTAGTCCTTGCCCAGGCGATAGAGCAGGTCGTAACCCGCGGCCATGCGCTGGGCCATGGGCAGCTGGCTCCACACGGCACCCGGGCCGTAGAGTTTGGAGGCCGCTTGCGCGAAGTCCGAGAACGGTTCCATCAAGGAACGCTGGGCTTCGTAGAGTTGGTAGAGCATCGCTGGTGTTGGAGTGGAATGTTGCGGTGCAATATATCAGCGCATTCGCCGCGGTGCAGGGGGCCTAACCCCTACACCGCCCCCGCCGCGAGGAGCCCTCGCTGCAAGCGCGTGAAGGAATCGTCGCCAGGGCGGATTCCCTCACGCCTTGCTGTCACCTAGATGACTTTGGCGATCGATGCGCAGACGTAGTCGATGTTCTTGCTGTTGAGCGCGGCCACGCACATGCGGCCGGTGTCGGTGCCGTACACGCCGAATTCATTGCGCAGGCGCACCATCTGGTCCTTGGAGAGGCCCGAGTAGCTGAACATGCCGATCTGGGTGGTGATGAAGCTCATGTCTTCCTTCACGCCCGCGGCCTTGAGGCCGTCGACCAGCTTCTGGCGCATGGCCTTGATGCGCACGCGCATCTCGCCCAGTTCCTTTTCCCAGAGGGCGCGCAGTTCGGCGTTGCCCAGCACCGCAGCCACCACGGCGCCGCCGTGGATCGGCGGGTTGCTGTAGTTGGTGCGAATGGCGATCTTGAGCTGCGAGAGCACGCGGCCGGCTTCTTCCTTGTTCTCGCACAGCACCGACAGGGCGCCCACGCGTTCGCCGTACAGGCTGAAGCTCTTGGAGAACGAGGTCGAGACGAAGAACGTAAGGCCCGCATCGACGAACTTGGCGACGGCGGCGCCGTCTTCCTTCAGGCCGTAGCCGAAGCCCTGGTAGGCCATGTCGAGGAAGGGCACGAGGCCCTTGGCCTTGACGGCCGCAACCACCTGGTCCCACTGCGCGGGGGTGATGTCGTAGCCGGTGGGGTTGTGGCAGCAGGCATGCAGCACGACGACGGTGCCCGCGGGCGCTGCGTTGAGTGCGGCCAGCATGCCCTCGAAATTGACGCCGCGCTTGGCTGCGTCGTAGTAGGGGTAGCTCTCGACCACGAAGCCTGCGCTGGTGAACAGGGCACGGTGGTTTTCCCAGCTCGGATCGCTGATCAGCACCTTGGCATCGGGGTTGAGCTTCTTCAGGAAATCGGCGCCGACCTTCAGGCCGCCGGTGCCGCCGATGCCCTGGATGGTGGCCACGCGGCCCGATTGCACGGGTTCGCTGTCGGTGCCGAACACCAGGCCCTTGACGGCGTTGTCGTACGCCACGATGCCGTCGATCGGCAGGTAGCCGCGGGCCGAGGGGGCCTTCATCATGTTCTGTTCGGCTGCCTGCACGCATTGCAGCAAGGGCAGCTTGCCGTTGTCGTCGTAATAGACGCCGACGCCGAGATTGACCTTGTTGGGGTTGGTGTCGGCTGCAAATTGCTCGTTGAGGCCGAGGATCGGGTCGCGCGGTGCCATTTCGACCGCGGTGAACATAGACATGGAAAGGTCCTTTGGGATGAAAGCTTCGCTGGCAACCGGGTTTGCGCTACGCTTTCCGGTTGCCTTGAATTTTACCGGCGCCATCGCCACCTGTCGGGAACAGCCATGCCAGAGAACACCGAAGCCATAGCAGACCTGAAGAAACTGGACCCGATCGGTCCTGCCAAGCAGGGCGAATTCATCAAGTACCCGGGCTCTCCGTTCGAGCTTTTCCAGCCGTATCCGCCGGCCGGCGACCAGCCCAAGGCGATCGACGGCTTGGTCGAGGGCGTGATCGACGGCGAAGTGTTCCAGACGCTGCTGGGCGTGACCGGGTCGGGCAAGACCTTCACCATGGCCAACGTGATCGCGCGGCTGGGCCGCCCGGCCATCGTGTTCGCGCCCAACAAGACGCTGGCGGCGCAGCTCTACAGCGAGTTTCGCGAGTTCTTTCCGAAGAACGCGGTCGAGTACTTCGTGAGCTACTACGACTACTACCAGCCCGAGGCCTACGTGCCGCAGCGCGACCTGTTCATCGAGAAGGATTCCTCGATCAACGAGCACATCGAGCAGATGCGCCTCTCGGCCACCAAGAGCGTGCTGGAGCGGCGCGACACGGTCATCGTGGCGACGGTGAGCGCCATCTACGGCATCGGCACGCCCGAGGACTACACGCAGATGCGTTTCATCATGCGGGTGGGCGACAAGATCGGACAGCGCGACGTGATCAGCCGGCTGATCCGCATGCAGTACACCCGCAACGAGCAGGATTTTTCGCGCGGCACCTTCCGCGTGCGCGGCGACACCATCGACGTGTTTCCGGCCGAGCACAGCGAGCTGGCGATCCGCATCGAGCTGTTCGACGACGAGATCGAGTCGCTGCAGCTCTTCGACCCGCTCACCGGGCGCATCCGCCAGAAGATTCCGCGCTTCACGGTGTACCCGTCGAGCCACTACGTGACGCCGCGCGACAAGGTGCTGGGCGCGGTCGAGACCATCAAGATCGAGCTGGCCGACCGCCTGAAGGAGTTCGTGGGGCAGGGCAAGCTGGTGGAGGCACAGCGCCTGGAGCAGCGCACCCGCTTCGACCTCGAAATGCTCGCCGAGATCGGCCACTGCAAGGGCATCGAGAACTACTCGCGCCACCTCTCGGGCGCCGCGCCCGGAGAGCCGCCGGCCACGCTGACCGACTACCTGCCGAAGGACGCGCTGATGTTCCTCGACGAGAGCCACCAGATGATCGGCCAGCTCAACGCCATGTACAGCGGCGACCGGGCACGCAAGACCACGCTGGTCGAGTACGGCTTCCGGCTGCCCTCGGCCATGGACAACCGGCCGCTCAAGTTCGACGAGTTCGAAACGCGCATGCGGCAGGCGATCTTTGTTTCGGCCACACCGGCGCAGTACGAAAAGGACCACTCCGGCAATGTCGTCGAGCAACTGGTGCGCCCGACGGGGCTGATCGACCCCGAGGTCGAGGTGCGTCCCGCGACGCACCAGGTGGACGATGTGCTGGGCGAGATCCGCATCCGCGTGGACAAGAACGAGCGCGTGCTGATCACCACGCTGACCAAGCGCATGGCCGAGCAATTGACCGACTACCTGGGCGACAACGGCGTCAAGGTCCGCTACCTGCACAGCGACGTGGACACCGTCGAGCGGGTCGAGATCCTGCGGGACCTGCGCCTGGGCGCCTTCGACGTGCTCGTGGGCATCAACCTGCTGCGCGAAGGCCTGGACATTCCCGAGGTTTCGCTGGTCGCGATCCTGGATGCCGACAAGGAGGGCTTCCTGCGCGCGGAGCGCTCGCTGATCCAGACCATCGGGCGCGCGGCGCGGAATCTGAACGGCAAGGCCATCCTCTACGCCGACCGGATGACCGAGTCGATGAAGAAGGCCATCGACGAAACCGAGCGCCGGCGCACCAAGCAGATCGCCCACAACCTGGCCAACGGCATCACCCCGCGCAGCATCGTCAAGCAGGTGCGCGACCTGATCGACGGCGTCTACAGCGAAAAGACGGGCAAGGAAATGGCCAAGCTCGACCTGGAACGCGCCAAGGTCGAGGACATGAGCGAGAAAGACATTGCCCGGGAAATCAAGCGGCTGGAGAAGCTCATGCTGGAGCACGCCCGCAACCTCGAATTCGAGAAGGCGGCGCGGGTGCGAGACCAGTTGGCGCTGCTGCGGGAGCAGGCATTCGGGGCGTCCGGCGGCGACAACATCGTCGTCTTGCCGTCGTAGCCGGAAGTCCGCGTTCTTCAAGGGGTTGGCGCTGGGGTTTACCCCAGCAGAGTTGAGGGCCTTCTGCTATACTTGACCGAAACACTCAACAACATAAGAACTTCGCGATGAAGGACCGACTCCTACCGGCTGGTTCACCAGCGTCAGGGGTCGGGCAGGGCGGAGACGAAGTCACCGCGGTCCAGGACCACGGTGTCATTTCAACGGTAAGCACTTGAAGGAGCTTGCGATGCGTCTCACTACCAAAGGCCGTTTTGCGGTCACCGCCATGATCGATCTGGCCCTGCGTCAGAACACCGGTCCGGTCACCTTGGCTGCAATCAGCCAACGGCAGCAGATTTCGTTGTCGTACCTCGAACAGCTGTTCGGCAAGCTGCGTCGCCACGAATTGGTGGAGTCGACGCGCGGCCCCGGCGGCGGCTACAGCCTCGGCCGCAAGGCGGCTGACATTACCGTGGCCGACATCATTGTTTCCGTCGATGAGCCCATCGATGCCACGCAGTGCGGAGGCAAGGAAAACTGCCTGGGCGAAGCGGGTCGCTGCATGACCCACGAACTCTGGGCTTCGCTGAACCAGCGCATGGTCGAGTTCCTCGACTCCGTCACATTGCAGAAGCTGGTCGACGACCAGATTGCCAAGGGCGTGCAGATCGAGAACAAGCCTGTGGTCAAGCGCGCGATCTCGGCGCAGCCGGTGGTCAAGCCGATTCGCGTGAATGCGCCGAATTCGGTGTTTGCCCTCGGCAACGTCTTCGCCAAGTCCTGAGTCGCGAGCGGCGCCACAGAGCGCCGCCGCCAGCAGCCCAGATCAAAGAACAACCCCACGCCAGCCCGAGCCATGGACGTCACTCCTCATTTCCCGATTTATCTCGATTACGGCGCGACCACGCCGGTCGACCCGCGCGTGGTCGACGCCATGATTCCCTGGTTGCGCGAACATTTCGGCAACCCGGCGTCGCGTAGCCACGCCTGGGGCTGGGAAGCGGAAGAGGCGGTAGAGAAGGCGCGCGGCCAGGTGGCTGACTTGATCAATGCAGACCCCCGCGAGATCGTCTGGACCTCGGGCGCCACTGAGTCCATCAACCTCGCGCTCAAGGGTGCGGCCCAGTTCTACAAGGGCAAGGGCAAGCACCTGATCACGCTGAAGACCGAGCACAAGGCCGTGCTCGACACCATGCGCGAACTCGAGCGCCAGGGCTTCGAAGTCACCTACCTCGACGTCGAGGAAAACGGCCTCGTCGATCTCGACAAGTTCAAGGCGGCCATTCGCCCCGACACCATCCTGACCAGCGTGCTCTTCGTGAACAACGAAATCGGCGTGATCCAGGACGTGGTCGCGCTGGGCAATGCCTGCCGCGAAAAGGGCGTGATCTTCCACGTCGATTCGGCCCAGGCCACCGGCAAGGTCGAGATCGACATCACGAAGTTGCCCATCGACCTGATGAGCCTCGCCTCGCACAAAACCTACGGCCCCAAGGGCATCGGCGCCCTGTATGTGCGTCGCAAGCCGCGCATTCGCCTCGAAGCGCAAATGCACGGCGGCGGCCATGAGCGCGGCATGCGTTCGGGCACGCTGCCCACGCACCAGATCGTCGGCATGGGCGAGGCCTATCGCATCGCCAAGCTCGAAATGAACGACGACATCGCCCATGCGCGCCGCCTGCAGCAGCGCCTGCTGGACGGCCTGAAGGATGTCGAACAGGTCTTCATCAACGGCGATCTCGAACGCCGTGTGCCGCACAACCTGAACATGAGCTTCAACTACGTCGAAGGCGAGTCGCTGATCATGGGCATCAAGGGCCTGGCGGTGTCGTCGGGTTCGGCCTGCACCTCGGCCAGCCTGGAGCCCAGCTATGTGCTGCGCGCCCTGGGCCGCAGCGACGAGCTGGCCCACAGCAGCCTGCGCATGACCATCGGCCGTTTCACGACCGAAGAAGAAATCGACTACGCCATCTCGACCATCAAGCACAACGTCGCCAAGCTGCGCGAGTTGAGCCCCCTGTGGGAGATGTTCCAGGACGGCGTCGACATCAGCACGATCCAGTGGTCGGCCCACTGACCCAGGCCCGCCCAAGGCTCCACGATTGAACAAAGTTTGAGAGGCACACCATGGCATATTCTTCCAAGGTCATCGACCACTACGAAAACCCCCGCAACGTCGGCTCCTTCGAAAAGGGCGACGACTCGGTAGGCACCGGCATGGTCGGCGCACCGGCCTGCGGCGACGTGATGAAGCTGCAGATCAAGGTCAACCCCGAAACCGGTGTGATCGAAGACGCGCGCTTCAAGACTTACGGCTGCGGCTCGGCCATCGCCTCGTCGTCGCTCGTGACCGAATGGGTCAAGGGCAAGACGCTCGACGAAGCGGCTGCGCTCAAGAACGCGCAGATCGCCGAAGAACTGGCCCTGCCGCCAGTCAAGATCCACTGCTCGATCCTCGCGGAAGACGCCATCAAGGCGGCCGTGAACGACTACAAGGCCAAGCACGGCGCCAAGACGGCCGAGTCGACCGCCGAAGCTGTTCACTGAGATGGCCGTTACGCTGACCGAAGCTGCTGCGCGCCACGTCACCCGTTACCTCGGCAAGCGAGGCAAGGGCGTGGGCGTGCGGCTGGGCGTGAAGACCACCGGCTGCTCGGGCCTGGCCTACAAGCTCGAGTACGTGGACGAGTTCACGCCTGAAGACGTGGTGTTCGAAGACCACGGCGTGAAGGTGCTGGTCGACCCGAAGAGCCTGGCCTACATTGACGGCACGCAACTCGACTTCGTGCGCGAAGGCCTGAACGAAGGCTTCAAGTTCATCAATCCGAACGAGCGTGATCGCTGCGGTTGCGGAGAGAGTTTTCGCATCTGATGCGTCGTCGCTGATTGCGACCACAGCCGCCACCATGTCATGTGCTGGCGGTTTTTTTTTGCCATGAACCTGAACGACACCGACTTTGAACTGTTCGCCGTCCCCGCGACCTTCGCGCAGGACCGCGCCGCGATCGACGCGCGCTGGAAAGAGCTGCAGCGCGAGGCCCACCCCGACCGGTTTGCCGCGCAGGGCGCTGCCGCGCAACGCGTGGCCATGCAGTGGTCGGTGCGCATCAACGAGGCTTATCAGCGGCTCAAGGACCCCATCCGTCGCGCGAGCTACATCTGCGAACTGCACGACGCACCGCTGGATGCCGAGAACAACACCACGATGCCATCCGATTTCCTGATGCAGCAGATGGAATGGCGCGAGGCGCTCGACGACGCCAGCGACATCGCCGCGGTCGAGAAGCTGCAGGCCGAGGTCGATGCCGGCCGTGCGCGCGCGCTGTCGTCGCTCGACTGGCTGATCGACGAAAAGGGCGACTACCCCGCCGCCGCGCAGCAGGTGAGAGCCCTCATGTTCATTGAGCGCTTCGGCCACGATGTCGAAGCCAAATTCGATCAGTTGGGACAATAACGAAATGCACCCCCACGCTCTTCACTTCGTGTATTCGCTGCCCCCCGAGGGGGCGCAGGCCTCCCTTGGGGCGGCCCGGCGGGAGGCCTGATGGCTCTCCTCCAGATTTCAGAACCCGGCCAGGCGCCCGACCCGCATCAGCGCCGCATCGCCGTGGGCATCGACCTCGGCACCACGCATTCGCTGGTGGCCGCGGTGCGCAACGGCGTGGCCGAGTGCCTGCCCGACGACCAGGGCCGCGTGCTACTGCCTTCGGCCGTGCGCTACCTCGATGGCGACCGCCGACAGATCGGCTTCGAGGCGCTCGCCGCGCGTGCGCAGGACCCGGCCAACACCATCACCTCGGTCAAGCGGCTCATGGGCCGCGGCCTCGTTGACATCGCGAACCGCGAATCCATGTCGTACCGCATCGGCGGCGACGACGGCGGCATGGTGAAGGTGCAGACCTCGGTGGGCGAGACGTCACCGGTCGAGATCAGCGCCGAGATCCTCGCCACGCTGCGTTTTCGCGCCGAAGACACCTTCGACGACGAGCTCTACGGCGCCGTCATCACCGTGCCGGCCTACTTCGACGAAGGCCAGCGCCAGGCCACCAAGGACGCCGCGCAACTCGCCGGCCTCAACGTGCTGCGCCTGATCAGCGAGCCCACGGCCGCGGCCATCGCCTACGGCCTGGACAACGCGAGCGAAGGCGTCTACGCGGTGTACGACCTCGGTGGCGGCACCTTCGACATCTCGATCCTGCGGCTCACGCAGGGCGTGTTCGAGGTCATCGCGACCGGCGGCGACTCGGCGCTGGGCGGTGACGACTACGACCATGCGCTCGCCGATTTCGTCCGCGCGCAAACCGGATTGCAGGTGGTGAACGACGGCGACAAGGCCGCGGTGCTCGTCGCAGCCCGCGCGGCCAAAGAGGCGCTGACCGATTCGGACGCTGTCGAATTCCAGGTCGAGGTGGCCGGCGGCTCCGTGCGATTCGATCTGAGGCGCGCGCATTTCGATGCAGCCACGAAAGCGCTCACCGACAAAACCATCGCCGCTGTCCGCAAGGCATTGCGCGATGCGAAGCTCAAGGCCGACGATCTGCAGGGCATCGTGCTCGTCGGCGGCTCCACCCGCATGCCGCAGATCCGCGAGGCCGTGGCCGCGTTCTTCGGCCGCGAGCCGCTGGTCAACCTGAATCCCGACGAAGTCGTCGCGCTCGGCGCGTCGATCCAGGCCAACCAGCTGGCCGGCAACAACGGCGCGGGCGATCTGTTGCTCCTCGATGTGATCCCGCTGTCGCTCGGCATCGAAACGATGGGCGGCCTGGTTGAGCGCATCGTGCCGCGCAACCAGACCATCCCGACCGCGATGGCGCAGGACTTCACGACCTATCAAGACGGCCAGACCGCGCTCGCACTGCACGTGGTGCAAGGCGAGCGCGACCTCGTGTCCGACTGCCGCAGCCTCGCGCGCTTCACGCTGCGCGGGATTCCGCCCATGGCGGCCGGTGCGGCGCGCATCCGCGTGACCTTCACCGTCGATGCCGACGGCTTGCTGAGCGTGAGTGCGAAGGAGCAGGGCAGCGGTGTCGAGGCCAGCGTGGCTGTCAAACCGTCGTACGGTCTTTCAGACGACCAGATCGCCACCATGCTGCAGGAGAGCTTCTCCACCGCGCAGCAGGACATGCAGGCCCGCGCGCTCGCCGAGGCGCGAGTCGATGCCGATCGCATGTTGCTCGCCACGCAAAGCGCCCTTGATGCCGACGGCGACCTGCTGAGCGACGACGAGCGCACCGTCATCGACGCGTCGATGGCAAAGCTGCGCGAAGCCGCCAAGGCCAGCAACGAAGCCGCGGCCATCGAAGCCGCCACCAAGACGCTGGCCAACGACACCGAAGCCTTTGCCGCCCAGCGCATGAACGCGGGCATTGCGCGCGCCCTTGCCGGCCGCAAGCTCGAATCCCTCTAGAACAACAACATGCCCACGATCAAGATCTACCCGCATCCCGAGTACTGCCCGCAAGGCGCCGAAATCACCGCGCCTGCGGGCACCTCCATCTGCGAGGCGCTGCTCGACAACCACATCAACATCGAACACGCCTGCGAGATGAGCTGCGCCTGCACCACCTGCCACGTGATCGTGCGCGAGGGCTTCAGCTCGCTCAACGAGGCGGAAGAGGGCGAAGAAGACCTGCTCGACCGCGCCTGGGGCCTGGAGCCGCAATCGCGCCTGAGTTGCCAATCGATCCTGGCGCAGGAGAATGTCACGATCGAGATTCCCAAGTACTCGATCAACCACGCCAAAGAGAATCACTGAAAGAGCCACCGCATGTCGCGCCAGATCGTCCTTGACACCGAAACCACCGGCCTCTCCGCGGAGAACGGCGACCGCATCATCGAACTCGGCTGCGTGGAGCTGGTTGCGCGCAAGCTCACCGGCAACGACCTGCACATGTATTTCAACCCCGAGCGCGAGAGCCACGAAGACGCGCTCAAGGTGCACGGGTTGACGACCGATTTCCTGCGCGACAAGCCGAAGTTCGCCACGCTGGGCAACGACATCATCGAGTACCTGCGCGGCGCCGAGCTGATCATTCACAACGCGGCCTTCGACGTCGGCTTCCTCAACAAGGAATTCGAGCGCGCCGGCCTTCCGCTCCTGCGCACCTTCGTGAGCGAGGTGACCGACACGCTGGCCATGGCGAAGCTGGTCTACCCCGGCAAGCGCAATTCGCTCGATGCGCTGTGCGACCGCTTCGGCGTCGATCGTTCGAACCGCACCTTCCACGGCGCCAAGCTCGATGCCCAGTTGCTGGCCGATGTCTACATCAACCTCACACGCGGGCAGGACGCGCTGATGATCGACGTCGCCTCGAACGAGCCCGCGCCAGGCGCCACCGTGGTGGCCATCGACCTGAGCCAGTTCGAGCTGCCGGTGATCATGGCGGGCGAGCAGGAGCTCGCGGCGCACGATGCGGTGTTGTCGCAGCTCGACAAATCCAGCAACGGACGCACGCTGTTTCGCCAAAACGGCGGAAATGCTGTGGCATAATCGAAGGCTTCGCGCAACGCGATTAATTCCAAGGCACTGCATTCGCGGTGCCACGGGCGGTTAGCTCAGGGGTAGAGCACAGCATTCACACTGCTGGGGTCGGAGGTTCGAAACCTCCACCGCCCACCATTTTTCTAGAAGAATCTTCAGCGACTCGGGTGACCCCCAGTCGCTTTTTTCTTGCCCGCCTCTTGCCTCTACTTCGCGCCGAACAGGTCGCCGCAGGTGTCGCACGCGAAGTACAGCTTCTGCTCGCCGCACTGAACGGCACCTGTGGCGCCTGCGCGAATCTGCCAGTCGCACGATTTGCCGTCCTTCTTGAGGGTGCCTTCGACGAAGCAGGGTGCCTGCTCGTAGTTGTCGTGCAGCGTCTTGTAGTCGACCTGCCTGGCCCGCGAGAAAAATTCGCGCGCCTTGCCGTGGTTCTGCGGCACATCGCTCGGCCGGCAGGCGGCGGCGGGCTGGTCGGACCGGAAATCGGCCATGTACACATCCGTGAACGTCGTGCTGCCAGCCGCACACGCCGCAACAAGCATTGCGCCGAACACCCCGGCTGCGGCCCGCACCTTCATTTCCATACCGCCGAACTCGCTTCGCCCGGGTTCTTGTACGACACCGTCGGATGCTTGTAGACATCGGTCGGCTTCAGGTTGAACTGCGCGTACAGCACGTCGATGAGCCATTGCAGTGACGCGTTCTGCGCCGCCGTGACCGCCTCGTAGGTCGTCTCGTCGATGTGCAGCCCGACCAGCTCGATGCCGATGGCCTCGCTGTTGATGGGGAAGCGGTCGGGGTACGACTTGGCGCGTTCGTGTGCATCGAGTGCGTTGATCTGCTGGGTCCACGACATCGCCAGCATCTTGGCCATGGCGGCCGTGTCGCAGGTGTTCTTGTTGACCGTCAGGCACTTCGACTTGATCAGCTTGCCGACGTGATAGCAGCGCGCGAAGAGGCTGGCCGTCTGGTAGATCTGGCCGTTCTTGTCGATGAGGAAATGGGCGCCGTTGCCGCCGTCCTTGTAGCCGTTGAGGCTGGACTCGGCGGTCGAGGAATCGGTCTGGTGAACGACGATGGCCAGCACGCTGGGCAAGGCGCCGTGTTCGATGCCGGATGAGCGTCGCGGAATCACTTTGGGATCGATGAGCATCCCGTTCGTGTCGATGGTGGACATGTCTCTCCCTGTTGAACAGTGCGGTGCAGTACACCACAGCCCTCCTCGATCCGAAAGCCGTAGAAGGTAACGTCATTTGACCGGCCGCTGTAGTTTCGCGCTGACGCGGAGTGAAGCTGCATGCTTGCGAATTACATGCGGCGGCCGACTAGAACGAAGAGGCTAAAGGAGACGACCATGGCCACACATCCCGACCTTCCGACCCCCGTCACGCCAGACCTTCCCGTGGAGCCCGACGAAGGCCCGAACACGGCGCCCGACGAAGCCACCGACCCCGAGCCGCCACCCCAGGTCTCGTGAGTTCGCAGCGCGGGCCGCGATAAGCTCGCGCCATGGACGAACTCGATTGCGCCGTTATCGGCGGTGGTGTGGTGGGGCTGGCCGTGGCGCGCGCTCTGGCGCTGGCGGGCCGTGAAGTGTTGGTGCTTGAAGCTGAAGGTGCCATTGGCACCGGCACCAGTTCGCGCAACAGCGAAGTCATTCACGCAGGGATCTACTACCCGCAGGGATCGCTCAAGGCACGGCTGTGCGTCGAAGGGCGACACGCGCTCTACGCATATGCGACGGAACGCGGCGTGCCACATCGGCGCTGCGGCAAACTCATTGTTGCCACGTCTGAAGAGCAGGTGGGGCAGCTTGAAATCATTCGCGCGAAGGCGGCCGCAAACGGCGTCGACGACCTGGTGCAGATCAATGGGCAGCAGGCCATGGCGATGGAGCCGCAACTGAATTGCACCGCCGCGCTGCATTCGCCCAGCACCGGCATCGTCGACAGCCATGCGCTCATGTTGAGCCTGCTGGGCGACCTGGAGAACGCCGGCGGAATGCTGGCGTTGAAGTCGCCCATTGCGCGTGCCGAATGCGGCAACGGCGCCATCGTGTTGACCGCACAGGACGGGACGTCGCTGCGCTGCCGTACTGTTGTGAATGCAGCCGGACTCGGTGCGCCGGCGCTGGCGCGGCGGTTCGAGGGGCTGCCCGCCACATCGATTCCTACTGAGTATTTTGCCAAGGGCAACTACTTCACCTTGTCGGGGCGCGCGCCGTTCAGTCGCCTCATCTACCCGGTGCCCGAGCCCGGCGGCCTTGGCGTTCACCTGACGCTCGACCTCGGCGGGCAGGCCAAGTTCGGACCCGACGTGCAATGGGTCACTTCGGCCGATGACCTGGTGGTGGACCCGGCGCGCGGCAACGGCTTCTATGCCGAGGTGCGCAAGTACTGGCCCGCCTTGCCCGATGGTGGATTGATTCCGGGCTACGCCGGCATGCGTCCCAAGATCTCCGGCCCGGGCGAGCCCGCAGCCGACTTCATGATCGACGGCCCCGCGTCGCACGGTGTGCCGGGCCTGGTCAATCTTTTCGGCATCGAGTCGCCGGGACTCACCAGCAGCCTGGCGATCGCCTCGCATGTCGCGCGGCTGCTGGCCGATACATGAGCCATCGCAGGCCACGAGCGTGCACATCCGCGCATGAGGGGCTTTCCAGCCTGTAACATGACACCACGCCATTTGCTGGCGTGAAGCCGCCGGCGCGGTGCCGGTGTCATCACGGAGGAAAGTTTCCAATGAGTGCATCCCAAAATCTTGAAGCAGCAGCCGAAGACATCGCAAGCGACGTGCGCGGCGTGCTGGCCAGCAAGGACCTGGATTCGGTTCCCCACATCAAGGCGCTGCGTCAGCGCATCGACACCAAGCTCGCCATTGCGCGCGAGCTCGCCGCCGAGAAAAGCAAGCTTGCCGCCAAGAAGGCGCGCGAGGCGGCTTCCGCCACCAATGCCTACGCCCACGACGAACCTTGGCAGATCGCAGGCGCCGCACTGGCCGTCGGCGTGCTGGTGGGTCTGTTGCTTGGCCGCCGCTGATCGCGCAAACCCAAGCGCGCACCGCCGGCCCGTTCGCTGCCGCCCATTGAGCGGGGCAGGAGCCTGCCCATGAAGCTGCTGTCCCTGTTCGGCCTGAGCGGCCGAATTCGCCGACTGCGTATCGCGGCCGCCGAAGGTGCACTCGCAGCCGAAGACCGTGTGCAGTTGCTGCGCATGGCCTGGGAGGAAGAGAAACAGCGCCTGAAGCTGATGCTCATCCTGGTGGTGGTGCTGGTGGGGCTCACCACGGTCACGGCGGCGCTGCTGTCGGTGGCGGTGGTGGTGCATTTCTGGGAAACGCCGTACCGCGTCACCGCCGCCTGGTCGGTGGCCGGCGCGTGGATCGCGCTTTGGCTCGCTGCCGCTGCCGGTCTGCTGCTGACCCTGCGCAACGCCTCCAACAGCTTCATTCCGGCACGGCAGGAGTTCGAACGCGATTGGGCCTGGGTGCAGGACAGCTTCGGACTCGGCAAGGACCCGGAAGACGAAGAAGCACCGCGTCCACCGCGGCCGGCCACGCGCGAGGAATTGCTCGCGCGCATGACGCATCAGCGCGAGCGGATTGCGACCCTGCAAGGCGGCCGCGAAACGCAGCCTGCGGGCACCACCGAGCGCGAGGCGCCTCCGCCCAACGAAAGCGCATCCGCCGCCGCACTGCGCATTGCGCGGGCGCATCCGGTGGCGGCGGGCGTCGTCGCTGCAGCCGCCGTGGTGGTGATTCGCCCGAAGCGCTTGCTGCGCTGGGCGGCCGTCATCGCGCCGATTCTCTGGCGCATGCGCTGAGAGAAAGAAAAAGGTCTCAGGCTTTGCTGCGGTCCCGCAGCAGCGCCTGAGCCGCTTCGCGAACCAGCGCCGGTCCGCGGTAGATCAATCCGGTGTAGATCTGCACCACGTCCGCGCCTGCGGCGATCTTGGCCGTGGCATCGGCCGCGCTCAGGATGCCGCCCACGCCGATGATCGGGAAATCCTTGCCCAGTGCCGCGCGCAACTGGGCGATCACTCGATTGCTCGCCTCGCGCACCGGTGCGCCCGACAGCCCGCCCGCTTCCTCCGCATGCGGCAAGCCAGCCACTGCATCGCGCGCCAGCGTGGTGTTGGTGGCGATCACGCCGTCCATGCCGTGACGCTGCAGCGTGGCGGCAATGACCGCCACCTGGGCTTCGTCGAGATCGGGCGCGATCTTCACGAACAGCGGCGAACGCTTGTTGTGCTGCGCGGCCAGCGCCTCGCGCCGCTCGGCCACCGCGCCCAGCAGCGCATCGAGCGCCTCGTCGCTCTGGAGGCTGCGCAGGTTGGCCGTGTTGGGGCTCGAGATGTTGATCGTCACATAGTCGGCATGCGGGTACACGCCGTCCAGACAGGCGAGGTAGTCGTCCACCGCGCGCTCGATCGGCGTGGCCGCGTTCTTGCCGATGTTCAGGCCGAGCAGCATCGGCGTCCTGCCGCCGCCGCTCTTGCGAAAACGCGCCTTCTGCACATTGGCGAGGAAGGCGGCCAGCCCTTCGTTGTTGAAGCCGAGCCGGTTGATCAGCGCATCGCGCTGCGGCAGGCGGAACATGCGCGGCTTCGGGTTGCCCGGCTGCGCCTTGGGCGTCACCGTGCCGACCTCGACGAAGCCGAAGCCCATGGCTGCAAAGGCGTCGATGCAGCGTGCGTTTTTGTCGAGCCCGGCCGCAAGGCCCACGCGGTTCGGAAAGCTCAGACCGGCGAGAGTGACCGGGTCATCCACGCGCGGTGCCGAATAGGCGCAGGCCAGCGGTGTGTTCTGCGTGCGTGCCAGCCCGTCGAGTGTGAGTTCGTGAGCATGCTCGGGATCGAACCCGAAGAGAAAAGGGCGGGCCAGGCCATAGAGCGAAGAGGGCAGCAGCAGGGGCATCGGATAATTCTCGACTTCAATGAGCCAAGGATTCTCCGCGATGACCGCACCCGCCTCCCCATCTTCCGCGCCCGCAGCAGCGCCTACGCTTTCCCAGGACGAACTCAAGGCCCAAGTCGGCCTGGCCGCGCTGGCCTACGTGGTCAAGGGCGAGATCGTCGGCGTGGGCACCGGCTCGACGGTCAACAAGTTCATCGATGCGCTGGCCACCATCAAGGACCAGATCAAGGGCGCCGTCTCCAGCTCGGTGGCATCGACCGAACGCCTTCGCGCGCTGGGCATTCCGGTGTTCGACAGCAACGAGGTGGAAGAACTGGCCGTCTACATCGACGGCGCCGACGAGATCGATCACAGCGGCTTCATGGTGAAGGGCGGCGGCGCGGCGCTCACGCGCGAGAAGATCGTCGCGGCGCAATCGAAGCGCTTTGTCTGCATCGCCGACGCATCCAAGCTGGTCGAGACACTGGGCGCCTTTCCGCTGCCGGTGGAGGTGATCCCGATGGCGGTGCAGCGGGTGATGCGCCAGTTCGCGGCCATGGGCGGTATTGCGCAAGTGCGCGAGAAGGGCGGGCTGCCGCTGGTCACCGACAACGGCCAGCACATCGTCGATGTCACGGGCCTGAAGATCAGCGATCCGCTGGCCTTTGAATCCGAAGTGAGCCAGTGGCCCGGTGTGGTGACCGTCGGCGTCTTCGCCCATCAGAAAGCCGATGTGTGCCTGCTGGGCACCGCGGCGGGCGTGAAGACGATGCAGTTCGCCTGAAGGGCCGAGGGAGGAGCGGCCGAGCCGCTCTCGTCAGAACTTGATGCCGGCCGGGTTGCTGGGGCTCGGATCGCTGGAGGCGGGCGGCGGCGGTGCGGGTTGCGCAGCAGCCGGTGCCGCGGCGGCACGGGGCGCAGGCGCTGCCTGCTGCGCAACCAGCGGCCGCGCGGGACCGTTGCGGTAGCCGGCCGGCAGGCTGTTGCTCTTGGGGTAGCCTGCCGCATCGAGGTATTGCGACCATTCGGCATCCGCAAAGCCCTTCAGCTGCTGGGTGCCGATGGTGAGCAGTGGCAGCGAACTCTGGCTGCTCAGGCGCTGCAACGCCTCGATGTCTTCATTGCTCTTGACCGTGCGTTCCTCGAAGGGAATGCCTCGCGTGGTGAGCAGCGTGCGGGCCGCGCTGCAGGGGGCGCATTCGTCGCTGCTGTACAGCGTGACGGGGTAGCGTTGCGCCACCTGCCGCAGTTCGTAGGGGAGCCCCGCCGTGTTGGCCGGGGTTGCGACGCCTTGCGGTGCTGCCGCCGGCTCGGTGCTGGCGGTGGGCGCGCGGTCCGAGAAAGTGACCTTGCCGTTCTTGTCGACATTGCGATAGATCGGCTGGGCCATGGCGCCTGCGGCCACGAGCAGCAGGGCGAGGCCGGTCAGGCGACGCGGCGGGAATTTGTAAGGCGTCAGATACATCTCCCGAGTATCGCCATCTTCAGCGCCGCATCAAGCAGGCTGAGCCTCTGCCATGCCCTGGTGTCGCAGCAATGCATCAAGCTGGGGCTCGCGCCCGCGGAAAGCCTTGAACGAATCCATGGCGCTGCGGCTGCCGCCGGCCTCCAGGATCGCCTGGCGGTATTTGCGGCCGGTTTCGATGTTCGGCTCGCCGTCGGCACCCACGGTTTCCTCGAAGGCCGCATAAGCGTCGGCGCTCAGCACTTCGGCCCACTTGTAGCTGTAGTAGCCGGCCGCATAGCCGCCCGAGAAGATGTGGCTGAAGGTGTTCGGCGTGCGGCTGAATGGCGGCGAGGGCATCACGGCCACTTCGCTGCGCACCTTGCCCAGCAGTGCCATCACGTCGCCCGTCTTGGCGGCAGCCGCGTGGTACTCGGTGTGCAGCAGCATGTCGAACAGCGAGAACTCGATCTGGCGCAGCGTCTGCAGGCCGCTCTGGAAGTTCTTGGCGGCGGTCATCTTGTCGAAGAGGGCGCGCGGCAGCGGCTCGCCGGTGTCGACGTGGGCCGTCATGTGGCTGAGCACGTCCCACTCCCAGCAGAAGTTTTCCATGAACTGGCTCGGCAGCTCGACCGCGTCCCACTCCACGCCGCTGATGCCCGAGACGTCGCGCTCGTTCACCTGCGTGAGCATGTGGTGCAGACCGTGGCCGAATTCGTGGAAGAGGGTGGTCACGTCGTCGTGCGTGAGCAGCGGCGGCTTGCCGTCCACGCCGCTCGCGAAGTTGCAGACCAGCTGCGCCACGGGCGTTTGCAGCACACCGTTGTCGGGGCGCAGCCAGCGGGCGCGCACGTCGTCCATCCAGGCGCCGCCGCGCTTGGCGGCGCGGGCGGAGGGGTCAAGGTAGAACTGCCCGACCTTCTGGCCGGCACGCTCGATGCGATAGAACTCGACGCTCGGGTGCCAGGTCGGTGCGCTGTCGCGGCGAATCGACACCTCGAACAGCGTCTCGACGATCTTGAACAGGCCCGCCATCACCTTCGGCGCCGGGAAGTACTGCTTGACCTCCTGCTCGCTGAACGCATAACGCGCTTCCTTGAGCTTCTCGCCGATGTAGCTCCAGTCCCAGGGCTGCGGATCGGTGATGCTCAATTGCTCGGCAGCGAAGACGCGCAGGTCCGCAAGGTCGCGCTCGCCGTAGGGCTTGGCCTTGGTCGCCAGATCGCGCAGGAACTTGACGACCTGCTCGGGCGACTCGGCCATCTTCGGCACCACCGAAAGTTCGCCGAAATTCTTGTAGCCCAGGAGCTTGGCCTCTTCTTCGCGCAGCGCGAGGATCTCGGTGATCAGCGCGGTGTTGTCGAAGGCCGCGTCGCCGAACTCGCTGGCGCGCGTGACGTAGGCGCGGTAGAGCGTTTCGCGCAGTGCGCTGCTCTTGGCGAACTGCATCACCGGCAGGTAGCAGGGCATCTTGAGCGTGAGCTTGTACCCGTCCTTGCCTTCGGCCTCGGCGGCGGAGCGCGCGGCGCTCACCACGTCCTCGGGCACGCCGTCGAGCTCGCCGAGCTTGGCGTAGTAGGCGAAGGCGTCGGTGGCGTCGAGTGCGTTCTCGCTGAACTTCTGGCTCAGTTCGGCCTGGCGCTCCTGGATGTCGGCGAAGCGCTTCTTGGCATCGCCCTGCAGTTCGGCGCCGCCGAGCACAAAGTTGCGCACGGCATTGCGGTGGGCCTGGCGCTGCTCGCTGTTGAGCGTGGCGACGTCGATGGCCTTGTACTTGGCGTAGAGCCGTTCGTCGGAGCCCAGGCGGGTCCAGAAAGCGGTGACGCGCGGCATGGCCTCGTTGTAGGCAGCGCGCAGCTCGGGCGTGTCGGCCACGGCGTTCAGGTGGCCCACGGCATTCCATGCACGGCCGAAGCGCTCCGATGCGACTTCGAGCACCTTGGAGATGTCGTTCCAGTCGGCCGGAAATTCCGGCGCGGTGACGGTCTGCAGCGCGGTTTCGGCTTCAGCGAGCAGCACATCGACAGCGGGCGCGACGTGCTCGGGCTTGATGCGGTCGAACAGCGGGAGGTCGGTGAAGTCGAGGAGGGGGTTGGTCATGTGAGAGATCCTGGTCGAGCGTAGCGAAGCCGTTTCGGGAACCACCGCGGAACCGGCTTTGCCGGGCCGCAGGTGGTGCCCCTTGAGGGGGGGGGGCTACACGCAGTGAGCAAGCAACGGGGTGGTTCCTATCTTGCGGCGCGTTCGGCCGCTTCAAGGGTGTTGACGAGGAGCATGGCGCGGGTCATCGGACCGACGCCGCCGGGCACGGGGGTGATCCAGCCGGCCACTTCCTTCACGCCGTCGAAATCGACGTCGCCTGCGAGCTTGCCGTCCGCCTTGCGGTTCATGCCGACGTCGATGACGACCGCGCCGGGCTTGACCATGTCGGCGGTCAGCAGGTTGAGCTTGCCCACGGCCGCGACGATCACGTCGGCCTGTCGCGTGATCGCGCCCAGGTCTTGGGTGGCGCTGTGGCAGATGGTCACCGTGGCGCTCTTGGCCAGCAGCATCATGGCCATGGGCTTGCCGACGATGTTGCTGCGGCCGATGACCACCGCGTGCTTGCCGCGCAGGTCGTAGCCGATGGCTTCGAGCATCTTCATGCAGCCGTGCGGCGTGCAGGGCCAGAAGCCGGGAGCGCCGGTCATCAGCGCGCCGGCGCTGGCGACGTGGAAGCCGTCCACATCCTTGGCGGGCGAGATGGTCTCGATGACCTTCTGGCTGTCCATGTGCTTCGGCAGCGGCAATTGAACCAGGATGCCGTGCACCTTCGGGTCGTCGTTGAGGGCGCGGATGCGGGCCAGCAGTTCGGCTTCGCTCAGGTCGGCGGGGTAGGTTTCGAGCGTGGCTTCGAGGCCCGTTTGCGTGCTGTCGTTGACCTTGTGCTTCGTGTAGACCTGGCTGGCCGGGTCTTCGCCCACGAGGATGATGGAAAGAGCCGGGTTCACGCCACGCGCCTTGAGTGCGGCGGTGCGGCCTGCGACTTCGGCGCGGATGGTTTTGGCGAGGGCGTTGCCGTCGATCAGTTGGGCGGTCATCGGTTTCGATTTTCCAAGTAAAAACGCCCGCTTGCGCAGGCGTGAGGGATATGCATCGCTATCGCGGAGATAGCTTCTAGGCCTTGGCCACGGGGGCCGCCTGTCCGAGTGCGATCTTGAGCAGATCGGCCACGGTGTTGGCGTTGAGCTTTTCCATGATGTTGGCGCGGTGCGCCTCCACCGTCTTGATGCTGATGCCCAGGTCGTCGGCGATCTGCTTGTTCAGGCGGCCGGCGACGATGCGCTCGAGCACCTGCGCCTCGCGGCCGGTGAGCTTGGACAGCAGTGCATCGCGGCTGGCCGACTGCTGGTGCTGCGTGAAGGCGCCGCGCGCGTGTTCGAGCATGCGCTCGACCAGCGTGACGAGCTCTTCGTCGTTGAAGGGCTTCTGGATGAAATCCATGGCGCCCTTCTTCATGCTGTCGACCGCCATCGGCACGTCGCCGTGGCCGGTGATGACCACGATCGGCAGCGGGGAGCGTCGCTCGATCAGCCGATCCTGCAATTCGAGGCCGGTCATGCCGGCCATGCGGATGTCGACGATCAAACAGGCGACTTCGCGCGGGTCGTATCGGGAGAGAAAGGATTCGGCGGAATCGAAGCAGCGGACTCTGTAGTCCTTGCCTTCGAGCAGCCATTGCAGCGAATCGCGTACGGCTTCGTCATCGTCGACGACGTAGACCGTGCCCTTCTTCGGAATCAAACTCATGCAGGTACCTTTGCCTCGTCGCTAGCTACGGAACTGATAGCGTCCAACACCGGAATCCAGAAGGAAAAACGGCATCCGATCACATCCGGCCCATTGTAGATGTTCTCCGCCTGCATCCGGCCGCGGTGCGACTCGACGATGGTGCGGCACAGATTCAGCCCGATGCCCATGCCTTCGGGCTTGGTGGAGAAGAAGGCTTCATACAGCCGATCCATCACCTCGGGCGAGAGGCCCTTGCCCGTGTCCTGCACCGAAAACTCGATGGCGTTCTGCCCCTCGATGGTCTTGGGCAGCACGCGCAGCTCGACGCTGCGGCGCGCGAGCGGCCGGTCCGCAAGATCGATGGACTCGGCCGCGTTCTTCAACAGGTTGACCATCACCTGCTCGATCAGGATCGGATCGACCCGCACCACCGGCAGCCGCGCCGCCACGTAGTGGTTCAGGCGCACGTTGCGCCGGCGCAGCTCGATGCCCGCGAGTTCGACCGCTTCGCTCACCATGGTGGCCACGTCTGCGGGCGTGCGGTTGGGCTCGCTGCGCTTCACGAAGGAGCGGATGCGCTGGATGATCTGGCCCGCGCGCTGGGCCTGCTTCGAGGTCTTTTCTAGCGCCGCAAGCAGCGCCTCGGTGTCGATCGTCTGCCCCTTGATGCGCGACATCATCCCGTTGCAGTAGTTGGTGATGGCGGTCAGCGGCTGGTTGAGTTCGTGCGCCACGCTGGACGCCATTTCGCCCATCGTGATGAGGCGGCTCGCGGCCTGCGCCTTGTCGGCTTGCGCGGCAGCCTGCTCTTCGGCATCGCGGCGCGGCGTGATGTCGGTGGCGATCACGAGCTGCGCAAGGCGGCCGTCCACCCAGGTCAGGTAGCGCGAGCGCACTTCGAGCCATTTGCCGAGGTGGGGCACGAAGATTTCGTTGTTCGCGGCTTGCGCTGCGGTGAGCGTGTCGATGGGCAGGCCGGCATAGGGGTCCACGTCGTCCAGGCCTTCGTCGTGCGCATTCGATGCCGGCACGCCGGCCTGCGCCACCATGCCCAGATGGCCGACGGTGTCCGAGCCGAACCAGAGGCGGTACAGCTTGTTGGCGAACAGCAATTCTTCGCTGCCGATGGGCGCGACCGACACCGCGGCGTCCAGCGCTTCGAGCACTGTGGTGAAGCGTTCGTAGGACGCCGACAGCTGCTCGCGGATGCGCGTGGGCTCGGTGATGTCGGTCATCGAGGTCATCCAGCCGGTCTGGTGGCCGCGCGCGTCGATCAGCGGGGAGACGTAGAGCCGCGCGTTGAACACGCTGCCGTTCTTGCGCTTCACCCGCACCTGGAAGCCGCCGGGCAGGGCGCGGCCGTGCAGTTCTTCTTCGAGCCGCTCGTTCATCACTTCGCGGTCGGATTCGAGCCAGTAGGGGAAGGGCGGCGACTGGCCGACCAGCTCGGCTTCGCTCCAGCCCGTCATCGCGCAGAAAGCGGCGTTGACATAGGTGATGCGGCCCTGCAGGTCGAGCACGCGCATGCCGGTCAGCATGGAGTTTTCCATCGCGCGCCGGAAATTGGTTTCGGCCACCAGCCGTTGCTGCGCCTGCAGGCGCCGGCGCGTGTGGCGCCAGGTGCCGATCAGCATCCAGCTGGTGAGCACGCTGAGGGCGCAGACCAGCCAGAAGAGCCCGTTGCCCACCACGCCCTGCGAGGTGCGGTAAGCCTGTGCGCGCAGCAGCAGCGCATTGCCGACGGGCGACACCGGCACTTCGTATTCATTGGTGCGCTCCGACCACGGCAGCAAGCGCGTGCCGCTCTCCTTCAGGTTGGTCGTGTTGCCGGCGATGACGTTGCCTTTTGCGTCGAGCAGCGAAACCGCATACCGCGCCTGCACTTCGGAAGGCATGCCGTAGCGCAAAAGGCCATCGACCGAGAACTCGCCCAGCACGACACCCGCGAACAGGCCTTGGTCGAAGAGGGGGATGTGAAGCTGCAGCATTGCCGCGGGTTCGCCGCCGGCCACGGGCTGCGAATACACCGGTTGGCGCAGCTCGCGTGCGAGGGCGTAGTTGCTCTCGATGTCGCCCGGCCGCAGCACATCGCCGATCAGGTGCTGCTGCGCCGGATGCACGCTGGGCGCCGCGTAACCGGCCTTGAAGCGGCGGCGGTCGTCGATCCAGGTGATGGTCTGCAGCTCGGGGAACTGGCTCACCAGCGATTCGGCCCGGCTGGTGAATTCGGTGGGATCGATCTCGCGGTTGGACGCGTCGCGCGCAATGCGCATCAGCTGTTCCTGGCGCTCCAGCAGGCGCAGGCGCATGCGTTGCTGGGCGTATTCGACGTCGCGGCGCACCGATTCCTGCTCGCGCTCCACCTCTTCGGTACGCAGGTACCAGAAGGCGGAAACGATGGCTGCCAGAAACAGCAGCACCGCCGCCATGGGTGCCAGCATGGCGACGGCGTCTTGCAGCACCGGCGTCTGCCGGCGCCACCAGGTGCGCCACCAGGACAGCGGCGAGGCATTCACGGCACTGCGGGCGACGGCCAGCGGAGAGGAAAAAGGCATGGGGCGAGTTTAGGTGATGCCCCCTTGATGAGCGGTGGGAAAGCGAGGGTGGCAGCGTCTGCCGCGCGGTCACTCTTCAAAGCATGTTTGTCAAAAAATATCACATTAAGAAATCACAAGGCGCCATTTGAAATCACGAAGTTTCTATGCGAAACTCGCTGCGTTTATTGCATAGCGCACTAAATTACAGCCACAGCCCTAAAAGGAGAGACAAGCATGTCGGCAAATCCCGAGAGCCTGTTCGGCTCGGCCGCAAACGATGCGGACGCCCAGGAGACCCGTGAATGGATGGACGCACTGTCTTCCGTCATCCAGAGCGAAGGCCCCGATCGGGCGCACTTCCTCCTCGAGCAACTGCTGGAACACGCCCGCCAGCACAGCATCGACAAGCCTTTCTCCGCCAACACCGCCTACGTCAACACCATCGAGCCCGATCAGGAAGAGCGCTGCCCCGGCAACCTCGAGATCGAAGAGCGCCTGCGTGCCTACATGCGCTGGAACGCCATGGCGATGGTCGTCAAGGCCAACCGCCACCACCCGCCCGAAGGCGGCGACCTCGGCGGCCACATCGGCTCCTTCGCCTCGCTGGCGAACATGTTCGGCGCCGGCTTCAATCACTTCTGGCACGCCGAGAGCGAAAACCACGGCGGCGACTGCCTCTACATCCAGGGCCATGTGTCGCCCGGCATCTATGCCCGCGCCTACCTCGAAGGGCGCCTGACCGAAGAGCAGCTGCTCAACTTCCGCCAGGAAGTGGACGGCAAGGGACTGTCGAGCTACCCGCATCCGAAGCTGATGCCCGAGTTCTGGCAGTTCCCCACGGTGTCGATGGGCCTCGGCCCGCTGATGGCCATCTACCAGGCCCGCTTTCTCAAGTACCTGCATGCCCGCGGCATCGCCAACACCGAGAACCGCAAGGTCTGGGTGTTCTGCGGCGACGGCGAAATGGACGAAGTCGAATCGATGGGCGCCATCGGCCTCGCGGCGCGCGAGAAGCTCGACAACCTCGTGTTCGTCATCAACTGCAACCTGCAGCGCCTGGACGGCCCGGTGCGCGGCAACGGCAAGATCATCCAGGAGCTCGAAGGCGAATTCCGCGGCTCGGGCTGGAACGTCATCAAGCTGATCTGGGGCAGCGGCTGGGATCAGCTGATCGCACGCGACAAGGACGGCGCGCTGCGCAAGATCATGATGGAAACGAACGACGGCGATTACCAGTCGTTCAAGGCCAACGACGGCGCCTACGTTCGCAAGCACTTCTTTGGCCGTGACCCGCGCACGCTCGAGATGGTCGCCAAGATGAGCGACGACGACATCTGGCAACTGCGCCGCGGCGGCCACGATTCGCAAAAGGTCTATGCAGCCTTCGACGCGGCCGTCAAGCACAAGGGCCAGCCCACGGTGCTCCTGGTCAAGACGGTCAAGGGCTTCGGCATGGGCAAGATCGGCGAGGGCAAGAACAACGTGCACCAGACCAAGAAGCTCAGCGACGAGGACATCATGGCCTTCCGCGATCGCTTCAACATCCCGATTCCGGACAGCAAGATCGCCGAGCTGCCGTTCTACAAGCCGGCCGACGACACGCCGGAAATGAAGTACCTGCACGAGCGCCGCAAGGCCCTGGGCGGCTACCTGCCGCACCGCCGCACCAAGGCCGACGAGGCGTTCACGGTGCCCTCGCTGGACATCTTCAAGTCGGTGATGGAGCCCACGGCCGAAGGCCGCGAAATTTCGACGACGCAAGCCTACGTGCGCTTCCTCACGCAGCTGCTGCGCGACAAGGCGCTCGGCCCGCGCGTGGTGCCCATCCTGGTGGACGAAGCCCGCACCTTCGGCATGGAAGGGTTGTTCCGCCAGATCGGCATCTACAACCCCGCGGGCCAGCAGTACACCCCGGTCGACAAGGACCAGGTCATGTACTACAAGGAAGACAAGGCAGGCCAGATCCTGCAGGAAGGCATCAACGAGGCCGGCGGCATGTCCAGCTGGATCGCGGCGGCCACTTCGTACAGCACCAACAACCGCATCATGGTGCCGTTCTACGTGTACTACTCGATGTTCGGTTTCCAGCGCATCGGCGACTTGGCCTGGGCGGCCGGCGACATGCAGGCCCGCGGCTTCCTGCTGGGCGGCACTTCGGGGCGCACCACGCTCAACGGTGAAGGCCTGCAGCACGAAGACGGTCACAGCCACATCCTGGCCAACACCATCCCGAACTGCGTGAGCTACGACCCGACCTTCGCGCACGAAGTGGGCGTGATCCTGCACCATGGCCTCAAGCGCATGGTCGAGAAGCAGGACAACGTCTACTACTACCTGACGCTGCTCAACGAGAACTACCCGATGCCCGGCCTGCAGCCCGGCACCGAGGAGCAGATCATCAAGGGCATGTACCTGTCCAAGCAGGGCCCGGTGGTCAAGGCCGCCAAGGGAAGCAAGGAAGCGCCGACCGTGCAACTGCTGGGCAGCGGCACCATCCTGCGCGAAAGCTTTGCGGCGCAGGAGCTGCTCGAGAAGGACTGGGGCGTGTCGGCTTCGGTGTGGAGCTGCCCGAGCTTCAACGAGCTTACCCGCGACGGCCAGGACGCCGACCGCTGGAACCTGCTGCACCCGGACCAGACCCCGCGCGTGCCCTTCGTGGCCGAGCAACTCGCGGCCAGCACGGGTCCGGTGGTCGCATCGACCGACTACATGAAGGCCTATGCGGAACAGATCCGTCCCTTCATTCCGAAGGGCCGCACCTACAAGGTGCTGGGCACCGACGGCTTCGGCCGCAGCGACTTCCGCAACAAGCTGCGCGAGCACTTCGAGATCAACCGCCACTACATCGTGGTGGCTGCGCTCAAGGCGCTGAGCGAAGACGGCACCGTGCCGGTGGCCAAGGTGGTGGAAGCGATCAAGAAGTACGGCATCAATGTCGACAAGGTCAACCCGCTTTACGCTTGAACATCAACAACCAACGAACGAACGGCGCCTTACGGCGGGAGACAACGATATGGCAGCAGTGGAAGTGAAGGTGCCGGACATCGGCGATTTCGATGAAGTCGCGGTGATCGAGGTGCTGGTGAAGGTGGGCGACACGGTCGAGGCCGAGCAGTCGCTCATCACGGTGGAGTCGGACAAGGCCTCGATGGAGATTCCGTCGTCGACCGCCGGTGTCGTCAAGGAAATCAAGGTCGAGGTCGGCGGCAAGGTGAAGGAGGGCTCGGTGGTGCTCGTGCTCGAGGCCGAAGGTGCCGCCGCAGCGCCGGCGCCCGCGCCTGCAGCGGCCCCTGCGGCTGCCGCTCCGGCGCCCGCAGCCGCGGCGCCTGCACCGGCCGCCGCGCCCGCAGCAGCCTCCGGCCCGGTCGAGGTCAAGGTGCCCGACATCGGCGACTTCAAGGACGTCGCGGTCATCGAACTGCTGGTGAAACCCGGCGACACGATCGCGGCCGACCAGTCGCTGATCACGGTGGAGTCGGACAAGGCCTCGATGGAGATTCCGTCGTCGCATGCCGGCGTGTTGAAGGAGCTCAAGGTCAAGGTCGGCGACACGGTCAACATCGGTGACCTGATCGCGATCCTGGAAGGTTCGGCAGGTGCCGCGGCGCCCGCGCCAGCACAAGCTGCTGCAGCCGCCCCGGCCGCAGCAACCGCCAGCGCACCCGCGCCGGCCGCTGCTTCGCCGGCCCCGGCCGCAAGCCCGGCCGCAAGCCCGGCCGCCGCTGCCGCGCCGCACGATCCCACCACGGCACCCAGCGCCAACCTGCCGCACGCCTCGCCCTCGGTGCGCAAGTTTGCCCGCGAACTCGGCGTGCCGCTCGAAGAGGTCAAGGGCTCCGGTCCCAAGGGCCGCATCACGCAGGAAGACGTGCAGGGCTTCACCAAGGCCGTGATGAGCGGCCAGGCCAGCACCAAGGCCTCGGCGGCCAAGGCGCCTGCCGGTGGCGGCAGCGCGGACGGCGCGGCGCTGGGACTCATTCCCTGGCCCAAGGTCGACTTCACGAAGTTCGGCCCGGTCGAGCGCAAGGACCTCTCGCGCATCAAGAAGCTCAGCGGCGCGAACCTGCACCGCAACTGGGTGATGATTCCGCACGTCACCAACAACGACGAAGCCGACATCACCGAGCTCGAGGCCTTCCGCGTCTCCACCAACAAGGAGAACGAGAAGTCGGGCGTGAAGGTCACGATGCTGGCCTTCGTGATCAAGGCGGTGGTTGCAGCGCTGAAAAAATTCCCCGACTTCAACGCCAGCCTGGATGGCGACCAGCTCGTCTACAAGCAGTACTTCAACATCGGCTTCGCGGCGGACACGCCCAACGGGCTCGTGGTGCCGGTGCTGAAAGATGCCGACAAGAAGGGCATCCTGCAGATCAGTGCCGAGATGGGCGACCTGGCCAAGAAGGCACGCGACGGCAAGCTCGGCTCGGCCGACATGCAGGGCGGCTGCATGTCGATCAGCTCGCTCGGCGGCATTGGCGGCACGCACTTCACGCCCATCATCAACGCGCCCGAAGTGGCCATCCTCGGCCTCTCCAAGGGCCAGATGAAGCCGGTGTGGGACGGCAAGCAGTTCGTGCCGCGCCTGACGCTGCCGCTGTCGCTGTCCTACGACCACCGCGTGATCGACGGGGCCCTGGCTGCGCGCTTCAACGCCTACCTGGGCCAGGTGCTCGCGGACTATCGTCGAATCCTGCTATGACCACGGTAGTGGCCGTCCGCAAGGGCGGCCAGGTCACGATGGCAGCGGATTCTCTGGTCACCTTCGGCGACACGCGGCTCTCGCACCGCGCCGAGGCGAACCAGAAGATCTTCACCGTCGAGGACGCGGCGGGCACCAGCCTGTTTGCGATGGCCGGCGCCGCCGCGCACTTCCTGGTGCTGCAGCACGCGCTGGCCGCGCAGGAGCGCGAGAAGCTCCTGTTCGGCAGCAAGCACGAGATCTTTCGCACCTTCACGATGCTGCATCCGGTGCTCAAGGAATCGTTCTTCATGCAGACCAAGGAAGACGAGCACGAGCCCTACGAGTCGAGCCAGTTCACGATGCTGATGGCCAACCAGAGCGGCATCTACGGCATCTACAGCTACCGCGAGGTGTTCGAGTTCAAGCAGTTCTGGGCTATCGGCTCAGGGCGCAGCTTTGCGCTCGGCGCCATGCACGCGGCCTATGACATCAAGTCGCGCAGCGCGCGCGACGTGGCGGAGGCGGGGATCGCCGCCGCCTGCGAATTCGATCGCAATTCGGCCCCACCGGTCGACGTTCTCACACTCAAACTGAAAGTGTCCAAATGAGCGAACAACAAATCAAGGTGCCCGACATCGGCGACTTCGACGAAGTCGCTGTGATCGAGGTGCTGGTCAATGTCGGAGACACGGTCAAGGCCGAGCAGTCGCTGATCACGGTCGAATCGGACAAGGCCTCGATGGAGATTCCGTCGTCCGCCGCCGGCGTGGTGAAGGCCGTCGCCGTGAAGGTGGGCGACAAGGTCAAGCAGGGCTCGGTCGTGCTGACGCTGGATGTGGACGGTGCCGCCGCGGCCGCGCCTGCGCCAGCCCCCGCAGCACCGGCGCCTGCCCCGGCCGCAGCGGCGCCCGCCGCCAAGGCTGCTGCCCCGGCACCCACACCGGCCGCGGCGCCCGTGGCCTCCACCTACGGCGGCAAGGTCGACGTCGAGTGCGACGTGGTCGTGATCGGTGCCGGCCCCGGCGGCTACTCGGCCGCCTTCCGCGCCGCCGACCTGGGCCTGAAGGTCGTGCTGATCGAACGCTACGCCACCCTCGGCGGCGTGTGCCTGAACGTCGGCTGCATCCCCTCGAAGGCGCTGCTGCACGTCGCTTCCGTCATGGACGAGGTCAAGCACTTCGCCGACCTGGGCGTGAGCTTTGCCGCGCCCACGGTCGACCGCGCCAAGCTGCTCGGCCACAAGAACAAGGTGGTGGGCAAGCTCACCGGCGGCCTCACGGCCATGGCCAAGATGCGCAAGGTGACGGTGCTGCGCGGCGTGGGCAACTTCATCGACCCCTACCACCTGGAAGTCGAGGAAAGCACCGGGACCAGTTGGGACACCAACGGCAAGAAGCAGACCGTCAAGTTCCGCAACGCCATCATCGCGGCGGGCTCGCAGGCGGTGAGCCTGCCCTTCATGCCCAAGGGCGATCCGCGCATCGTGGATTCCACCGGCGCGCTGGAGATGGCGACCGACCCCAAGCGCATGCTGATCCTGGGCGGCGGCATCATCGGCCTCGAAATGGGCACGGTGTACTCCACGCTGGGCGCGCGCCTGGACGTGGTCGAAATGCTCGACGGCCTGATGCAGGGCGCCGACCGCGACCTGGTCAAGGTCTGGCAGAAGATGAACGCGCCGCGCTTCGACAACATCATGCTGAAGACCAAGACGGTGGGCGCCGAAGCCACGAAGGAGGGCATCAAGGTCACCTTCGAGGGCGAGAACGCGCCCAAGGAGCCGCAGGTGTACGACCTGGTGCTGCAGGCCGTGGGCCGCAGCCCCAACGGCAAGAAGATCGGCGCCGAGAAGGCCGGTGTCACGGTGAGCGACCGCGGCTTCATTCCGGTCGACATCCAGATGCGCACCAACGTGCCCCACATCTTCGCCATCGGCGACATCGTGGGCCAGCCCATGCTGGCGCACAAGGCGGTGCACGAGGCCCATGTGGCGGCCGAGGTGATCGCCGGGGAGCAGAAGGGCGACAAGGAACTCTCCAGCGCTGCCTTCAACGCCCGCGTGATCCCCAGCGTGGCCTACACCGACCCCGAGGTGGCGTGGGTGGGCCTCACGGAAGACCAGGCCAAGGCCGAAGGCATCAAGGTCAAGAAGGGCCACTTCCCGTGGACTGCTTCCGGCCGCGCCATCGCCAACGGCCGCGACGAGGGCTTCACCAAGCTGCTGTTCGACGCAGAAACGCACCGCATCCTGGGTGGCGGCATCGTCGGCACGCATGCGGGCGACATGATCGGCGAGATCGCACTGGCCATTGAAATGGGCGCGGACGAGATCGACATCGGCAAGACCATCCACCCGCACCCGACGCTGGGCGAAAGCATCGGCATGGCGGCGGAAGTGGCGCACGGTACTTGTACCGACCTGCCGCCCGCAAAGAAGGCCGCCTGACCGGATGAAAGAGGAGCGCTCGCTGGTCGAGCGCCCACAAAAAATCCCGCCGCAGCGGGATTTTTTTCGTCCGGAATCCGGAGGGAATCAGTTGCCGGTGTGGGTCACGGCCGCGGCCTTGAGCTCTTCCGCCGATCCGCCGCCCAGCACGCGGCGGGCACCGTCGAAGCGGCGTTGCCAGTAGCTGCCGTTCATGTCTTCCACACGCACTTGCGCGCCGGAGCGGGGGGAGTGGATGAACTTGCCTTCGCCGACGTAGATGCCGACATGGCTGAAGGCGCGGCGCATGGTGTTGAAGAACACCAGGTCGCCTGGCTTGAGCTGGCTGCGGTCGATTTTTTCGGTGGCGGCGGCTTGCTCTTCGGCGCGGCGGGGGAGCATGTGGCCCACGGTCTGGTTGTACATCGCGCGGACAAAACCGCTGCAATCGAAACCGGATTCCGCCGTGTTGCCGCCTCGGCGGTAAGGAACGCCCAGGAAGCCGATGGCGGTGACCACCAGATCGGAGGTTCGTTCGGTGACGGTTTGACGGACCTGCTGGAGTTGCCCGATCAGACCCTTGTCTGCGAGCAAGCGGGCCAATTCGTCATCGGATCGGTCCTGTTGGGGGGCTGCATGTGCAGCGACGGCAATCAGGAGGGACGCGGGTAGGACGAAAAAACGCATGGCGCGTAGGATATTGATGACGCGCGGTTATGTCAATTGAATCTGAAATAGCGGATGTGTCTGCAAATCGTTGATTTGTTTGAGTTTTTTGAAATCGGCCGAAGAAAAAATGTAACGGTCGATCTTTATGTCCCATAAGCGGTTCACCTTGAAAGGGCCTTTGCCTCCAGGGTGAACTGGCCAGCCTCCTGGATTCGGGCGCTATTTCTCGCCAAGATTGCTGCAACTACCGGGAAAAAACATGAAATTGCAGTTTCGAGCCGGCTTCGGCTTGGTGAGCGGTGCCGCCGCAGTCATTGGCATGGGGGTGTGGGGCATCGCCATGGCGCAAATTCGGCCGGAAATCGTGGCCTCCGGCCTCGAGAACCCCTGGGGGTTGAGCTTTTTGCCCGGCGGCCGATTCGTGGTCACCGAGCGCCCGGGGCGTTTGCGGCTGATCGGTGCGGACGGCAAGGTCAGCGCGCCCATCGCAGGCTTGCCCTCCATCGCCGCGGGAGGCCAGGGCGGTTTGCTCGACGTGCTGGCCGACTCGGGCTTCGAAAAGAATCGCACGCTGTACTTCTGCTTCTCCGAACCCGAAGCCGTCGGTTCGGCCAACAGCACGGCGCTGGGCAGCGCGCAACTGTCGGCGGACGGTGCGCGGCTCGAGAACCTGAAGATCATCTTCAGCCAGAAGCCCAAGTTCGCGAGCCGCTCGCATTTCGGTTGCCGCATCGTCGAGGCGCGCGACGGCACGTTGTTTCTCACGCTGGGCGACCGCTTCAGCCGCAAGGACGATGCGCAAACCCTGGACAACCACCACGGCAAGGTCGTGCGCATCGCCAAGGACGGCACGGTGCCCAAGGACAACCCCTTCGTCGGCAAGCCGGGCGCGCTGCCCGAGATCTGGAGCTACGGTCACCGCAACGCACAGGGCGCGGCGCTGGCGCCCGACGGACGCCTCTGGACGAACGAGCACGGTCCGCAGGGCGGCGACGAAATCAACATTGCGCAAGCCGGCCGCAACTACGGCTGGCCGGTGATCACCTACGGCGAGAACTACGGCGGCGGCAAGATAGGTGCAGGCATCACCTCGAAGGACGGCATGGAGCAGCCGCTGCACTACTGGGTGCCGTCGATCGCGGTCTCGGGCATGGCCTTTCTGACCAGCGACCGCTACGGCGCGGGCTGGAAGGGCAACCTCTTCGTGGGCTCGCTGAAGTTCGGCTACCTCGACCGCATCGAGCTCAAGGACGGCAAGGTGGTCGCCGAGCACAAGCTGCTGGCCGACAGTCGGGCCCGCATCCGCGACGTGAAGCAGGGGCCGGACGGCCTGCTGTACGTGCTGACCGACGAGGCCGACGGCAAGCTGATGCGCCTGCGGCCGAACTGAAGGCGCGCCTCAGCCGGGGCAGCCCGGCAGCGGCAGGGTCGGCAGCATGCGGCGCCAGAGCCGCGTCCACTCGGGCCAGTCGTGGCCGCCTTCGGTGGTGAAGACGCGGTCGGCGGGCAGCGCGGCGGCCAGCAGCCGGTGGCTGAAAGCGAATCGGTCGTCGATGCCGTAGCCCAGGTAGAGCGGTGGGCGCGCGCCATAAGTGACGGTGGTGCCCGCATAGCCGCGCAGCCATTGCCAGAGCTGCGTTTCGTTCGGCGCGCGCACGTCGCTGCCCGGTGGCGCGCCCAGGGGGCCGGTCCATCGGGTGAGGCCTCCGGCATTGGCGATGTCGGTGCCGAGGGCGCGTTCGCCGAGGTACGGTGCCAGCGTCACGAGGCCCGAGAGTTCGCCGGGATGCGTCTGTGCGTAGAGCAGCCCGCCGAAGCCGCCGACCGAGATGCCGACGATCCAGATCGCCTTGTAGCCCTGGTTGCGTGCCGGCGTCATCACGTCCTGGCTCAGTCGCTCGAGGATGGTCCTGTTGTTGTAGTAGCCAAGGTGGGCATCGACCCGCATCACGTCGACCGCAAGCCGGTTGTCGTTCAAGGCGCTGACGAAGCCTTCTCGCACGAACTCGTCGGGGTGCGAGTACGCGCCGGGCAGCATCACGACGAGCGTGTCGGCGTTCGGCGTGCAGGCGCTCTTTTCGAGCACGGTGTCGATCGGGACTTGGGTCGTGCGCAAGCCGCCGCAGCCGGTGGCCAGCAGCGCCGCGCAAAGTGTCGGGAGAATCCGCATCCGCCGCAGTCTAGGCGCGACGCGACGCCGGCAGGTCGACCATCACCGGCTGGCCGGGCGTGGTGCAGCCGGTGTCGCAGCATTTGCCCGGCTGCCGGTTCTTCGTGATGGCGCGTGCCGGGTCGTGCGGCGCGGCGTCAGGCGAGCCGTCCGCCGCGATGCCGCGCTCCAGGATGCGTTCGACCAGTTCCACCTTCGAGCCGACCGGGTAGTTGCGCCAGATCTCCTGCTTCATCGCCGCCGGCGAGCCGCCGCCGTGCAGGCTGATCACGCTGTACCAGCCGCCCTGGTAGCCGGCCGTCAGGTCTTCGATGAAGCGGGCCGTCTCGATGCGCTGCTCGTAGGGAATCGCCGGGTTGGCGCGTAGCACGTCCGAGAGGCGCGCGGCGGTCTCCGGGTTGTGGTCTTCGTCGGGGCCTGGCAGGGTGACGATGAGCCCGCCGCTCACATAGTGCGCGATGCGGTGCATGTCGTAGATCTTCGTGGCCAGCAGCAGCTTGCCGATGTTGCTGAACACCGGATCGGGCATGAAGACCTCGCAATGCTCGTCGGCCTTGCCGTAGACGCTGGCCGCCACGCCGCAGGCGAAGAAGCCCTCGGTGATGGTGATGAGCTCGACCATCTGCTCGCGCAGGTGGCTCTCCTTGCCGGGGTCGAAGCCGTTGGCCTCGCACATCAGCGCGCCGGCGCCGATCAGCAGGTCGCCGAAACCCGCGCGTGCGCCGATGCAACTGTGGCGGTGATGGGTGGCGTAGCTGTAGGTCAGGTGGCCCGAGTGCTCCCATTCGCCGGCGTAGAACACGCGGTCCCACGGGACGAAGACCTTGTCGAACATGCACACGCCGGTGCTCTGCCCGTACTTGCGGCTGAAGAGGGCGTCGCCGTGTTCCAGCTTTTCGCCGGGGCGCCCGGCCGGTCGCGCGACGATGGTGAGGCCGGGCGCATCGAGCGGCACGGCGCAGCACACGGCGAAGTCGGCGTCTTCCCGGCTGATGTTGCGGCAGGGCATGACCAGCAGCTCGTGCACATAGGGCGCCCCGGTCACGATGGCCTTGGTGCCCGAGATCACGATGCCGCGCGCATTGCGCTCGACCACGTGCAGGTAGCTGTCGATGTTGGCCTGCTCGTGCGGGCGGCGGCTGCGGTCGCCCTTCGCATCGGTCATGGCGACGCCCAGGGTCAGGTCCTGGTCTTGCACGCGATGCAAATACTCGTGGAAGCGGGCGGTGTGCTCGGTGCTGCCGCGGGCATCGTCGATGCGGGCCGACACCTGGGCGATGGCGTTGAGCGCGTCGTGCGTCAGGTAGCGCTGGGCGCAGCCGGTTTCCTGGCAGACCAGCCGCACGGCTTCGAGCTTGTTGAGCAGGTCGCCCGAGCTGGTGTTGATGTGCGAGAGCCGGTTCACCCGCTTGCCGCTGGTGTGCTGCACGGCGGTCATCAGCGGCTCGTATTGCGGCTTGAGCGCGTAGTCGTAGGTGAGGGCGATGGCATTGATGCCGGGCTGGAAGGCGCGCTCGTCGGCAACGCTGTCGACGCGGCGGCCATCGACGAACACGGTGGGTTTGTAGCGGCGCAGCGATTCGCGGTAGTCGGCGCCGGACATGAGCGAGGCGGCGGAAAGCGGGGCGTTCATCGGGGTGTCTCCGGTGTTTTTGATCGTTGGCACAAATATTTGAACACTGTTCAATTTTTATATCAACGTTTGAAAAAATGGCCGGCTGCACAATTCGAGCTATATATTGGCGCCCATGCATCCCAAGCTCCAACGCCGCCAGACACTGACCGACGCCCGCCGTGCCCTGGTGCTCGACGCCGCCCGCACCGTGTTCGCCGAGGCGGGCATCGAGGGCGCGAGCATCCGCGAGATCGCGAAAAAGGCCGGCTACACGCCGGGCGCCATTTACTCGTATTTCGACAGCAAGGAGGCGATCTACGCCGCCTTGCTCGACGAATCGCTGCTGCGCCTGCAGGCCGCCGTGGCCGATGCCAAGGTGTTCAGGGCCCGGCCGGACAAGACCCTGGCCGCCAAGGCCCAGGCCTGGTTCGACTTCTATGCGGCGAACCCGCGCGACCTGGACCTGGGCTTCTACCTGGTGCACGGCATGCGGCCGCGCGGGCTCACCAGCGAACTGGACCATGAACTCAACGACCGCCTCTACGACGCCTTGCACCCCTGCGAAGAAGCGCTGCAGGCCATGGGCCTGGACGCGGCCCTCGCGCTGCAGGAGAACACGGCGCTTTTCGCCCACGGCGTCGGCCTGCTGCTGATGCAGCACACCGGCCGCATCCGCATGTTCAGGCAGTCGGCCGATGCCTTGTTCAAGACCTATCTGGCGCAATTGACCCAACGCGCCGCCGCCGCGGCGATGACCGAAGACACCGGCGAGCCCGCCCTGGCCGGCCAACCCGATCTTTTCGGTGGTACGGTTCAGCCCAGTTCAACCGATACCTGAAAGACACCGTTCATGCTGCTCGACGCCTCGCTCTCCCAACTCGTTCTGGTCGACTACCAGGCGCGGCTGATGCCGGCGATCTTCGAGAGCGATGCGGTCGCGCAGAACGCGGTGCGGCTCGGCAAGATGGCGCGGCTCTTCGAGGTGCCGGTGTTTGGTACCGAGCACAACCCCTCCAAGCTGGGCGAGAACGTGCCCGACATCCGCGCTCTGTGCCAGCGCACGCTGTCGAAGATGCATTTCAGCGGCATGGAGGAGGGGCTGGGCGAATGGCTGCGCGCGCCGGCCAAGGTGGCGCCGCAGGGCAATGCCCGCAGCCTGCCCAAGCACCTGCAGAAGCCCGCCGCCGCGGCCGAAGAGCGCAACACCATCGTGATCGCCGGCTGCGAAGCCCACGTCTGCCTGCTGCAGACCGCGCTCGACCTGCTGGAAGACGAGTTCGAAGTCTGGGTGGTCACCGACGCCTGCGGCTCGCGCACCGAGCGCAACCGCGATGCCGCCTTCGACCGGCTGGCTGGTGCCGGTGCCGAACTGGTGACGACCGAAATGGTGGGCTTCGAGTGGCTGCGCACCGCGGAACACCCCGCATTTCCCGAATTGCTCGCGCTGGTCCGATAGCCCGATTGCGGCGATCTGGGCAGGGCTTGGCCGGATTGTTCCAGCCGTCAGCCTGTTGCAAGCTCAATCTCCATAATTATGAATTCAGTTTTGGCCATGCCGCCAGATCGAATGAATAACAGGAGACAAGTCCAGATGAGCCGCTATGAAGAGTTCTATCGCCAGTCCGTCGACGCGCCCGAGGCCTTCTGGGCCGAGCAGGCGAAGCTGATTGACTGGCAAACCCCCGCAGCGCAGATCCTCGACGCCAGCCAGCCGCCATTTGCGCGCTGGTTCGTCGGCGGCACCACCAACCTCTGCCACAACGCGCTCGACCGGCATCTGGCTACGCGCGGCGACCAGCGGGCGCTGATCTTCGTGTCGACCGAAACCGGGGTCGAGAAGAGCTACAGCTTCCGCGAACTGCATGCCGAAGTGCAGCGCACGGCCGCCAGCCTGATCGAACTCGGCGTGGGGAAGGGCGATCGCGTGCTCATCTACATGCCGATGATTCCCGAGGCTGCCTTTGCGATGCTGGCCTGCGCGCGCATCGGCGCGATCCATTGCGTGGTGTTTGGCGGATTCGCGAGCGGCTCGCTGGCCACGCGCATCGAAGATGCCGAGCCCAAGGTCGTCGTGAGCGCCGATGCCGGTTCGCGCGGCGGCAAAGTCATCGCGTACAAGCCGCTGCTCGACGAGGCGATCCGCCTGTCCAAGTACAAGCCAGAGGCCGTGCTGCTGACGGATCGCGGCCTGGCGCCCATGGAGCTGACCGCCGGCCGCGACCACTTGGCCGGCGAACTGCGCCAGAAGCACCTCGACGCCCAAGTGCCCTGCACCTGGCTCGCGTCTACCGACATCAGCTACACCATCTACACCAGCGGTACCACGGGCAAGCCCAAGGGCGTGCAGCGCGACGTGGGCGGCTACGCGGTGGCGCTGGCCGCGAGCATGAAGCACATCTTCGATGGCCGCCCCGGCGAAACCTACCTCTCGACCAGCGACATCGGCTGGGTGGTGGGCCACAGCTACATCGTCTATGGCCCGCTGATCGCCGGCATGGCGACGATCATGTACGAGGGCCTGCCGACCCAGGGCATCGACCAGCAGCCCGACGGCGGCATCTGGTGGCGCCTGGTCGAGAAGTACAAGGTGACGGTGATGTTCAGCGCGCCCACCGCGGTGCGCGTGCTCAAGAAACAAGACCCGGCGCTGCTGAAGAAATACGATCTCTCGAGCCTGCGCGCGCTGTTCCTGGCGGGCGAGCCGCTCGACGAGCCCACGGCGCGCTGGATCAGCGAGGGCCTGGGCGTTCCCATCATCGACAACTACTGGCAGACCGAATCGGGCTGGCCGATGATCACCATCGCCAATGGCGTTGAACCCAAGCCGAGCAAGTTCGGCAGCCCGGGCATTCCGATGTACGGCTACCGCATCAAGATTCTTCACGAATCGACGGGCGAGGAGCTCACGGCCCCCAACGAAAAGGGCGTCGTCGTGGTCGAAGGCCCGACCCCGCCGGGCTTCATGCAGACCGTGTGGAAGGACGATGCGCGCTTCGTCGACACCTACTGGAAGAGCGTGCCCGGCAAGATGGTCTATTCGACTTTCGACTGGGGCATTCGCGACGAGGACGGCTACTTCTACATTCTGGGCCGCACCGACGACGTGATCAACGTGGCCGGCCATCGCCTGGGCACGCGCGAGATCGAGGAGAGCATTTCGGGCCATGCCAACGTGGCCGAGGTCGCGGTGGTCGGCGTGGCCGACGCGCTCAAGGGGCAGGTGGCGATGGCCTTCGTCGTCCCGAAGGACGGCCTGGCCGTGACGGACCCCGACGCAGCGCTCAAGCTCGAAGGCGAGATCATGAAAGTGGTGGCCGACCAGCTCGGTGCCCTGGCGCGGCCCGCCCGCGTGCGTTTTGTTTCGGGGCTGCCCAAGACCCGCAGCGGCAAATTGCTGCGCCGCGCCATCCAGGCCGTATGCGAACAGCGCGACCCGGGCGACCTGACCACCATCGACGACCCCGCAACGCTGCAGCAGATCAAACAGTTACTTTCTTCGTCCTGAGTGAGCGAAAGCGGCCTTGCGAAGCCACGCAGAACCGTCATATGGTTGACGTGGCACAATGCCGAGGTACTCAGGCCCTTCCCCAGCCACAGTCGCATCCGCCAACCGGTCCAGCCGTGTCGCGGAAGGTTTCTTAACCAGCTAGTGCTTCCTTCAGGGAAGCGAAGGTCAGCGGATCATGAGCGATTCCTCTACGCCATCGGCGTACACCGCCTATCAAGGCAACACCTACCTCTTCGGCGGCAATGCGCCCTATGTCGAGGAGATGTACGAAAACTATCTCACCAACCCCGGCAGCGTGCCCGACAACTGGCGCTCGTATTTCGACGCCCTGCAGAACGTTCCCGCCGTCGACGGCACCAACACCCGCGATGTGCCGCACCTGCCGGTCATCAACGCTTTCGCCGAGCGCGCCAAGCAAGGCACGACCAAGGTCGTGCAGGCCAGCGGCGCCGACTCCGAACTCGGCCGCAAGCGCACGGCCGTGCAGCAGCTGATTGCCGCCTACCGCAACGTCGGCGCCCGCTGGGCCGACCTGGACCCCCTCAAGCGCGCCGAGCGCCCGGCCATTCCGGAACTGGAACCCTCGTTCTACGGCTTCACCGACGCCGACCTCGAGACGGTGTTCAACACCAGCAACACCTTCTTCGGCAAGGAGACCATGTCGCTGCGCGACCTGCTCAACGCCTTGCGCGAAACGTACTGCGGCACGATGGGCGCCGAGTACATGTACACCACCGACCAGAACCACAAGCGCTGGTGGCAGTTGCGGCTCGAAAGCGCCCGCACCAATCCGCAGCTCAATGCGGACCAGAAGAAGCATGTGCTCAACCGCCTGACCGCGGCCGAGGGCCTCGAGCGCTTCCTGCACACCAAGTACGTTGGCCAGAAGCGCTTCTCTCTCGAAGGCGGCGAAAGCTTCATCGTCGCGATGGACGAGCTGATCAACCAGGCCGGCGTCAAGGGCGTGCAGGAAATCGTGATCGGCATGGCCCACCGCGGCCGCCTCAACGTGCTCGTCAACTCGCTGGGCAAGATGCCGGCCGACCTGTTCGCCGAGTTCGACCACACCGCCCCCGAAGACCTGCCCAGCGGCGACGTCAAGTACCACCAGGGCTTCAGCTCGGACGTGACCACGCCCGGCGGCCCGGTGCACCTGAGCCTTGCGTTCAACCCTTCGCACCTTGAAATCGTCAACCCCGTGGTCGAAGGCTCGGTGCGCGCCCGCATGGACCGCCGCGGCGACCCGCTGGGCAAGCAGGTGCTGCCGGTCATCGTGCACGGCGACGCCGCCTTCGCAGGCCAGGGCGTCGTGATGGAAACGCTGGCCCTTGCCGAAACCCGTGGCTACTCCACCGGCGGCACGGTGCACATCGTCATCAACAACCAGATCGGCTTCACCACCAGCGACCCGCGCGACAGCCGCTCGACGCTGTATTGCTCGGACATCGTCAAGATGATCGAAGCGCCGGTGCTGCACGTGAACGGCGACGACCCCGAAGCCGTGGTGCTCGCCACGCAGCTCGCGCTGGACTTCCGCATGGAGTTCCAGAAGGACGTGGTCGTGGACATCATCTGCTTCCGCAAGCTGGGCCACAACGAGCAGGACACGCCCTCGCTCACCCAGCCGCTCATGTACAAGAAGATCGCCCAGCACCCCGGCACGCGCAAGCTGTACGCCGACAAGCTGGCCGCCCAGGGCCTGGGCGACACGCTCGGCGACGACATGGTCAAGGCGCAGCGCGCCGCCTTCGACGAAGGCAAGAACACGGTCGACCCTGTGCTCACGAACTTCAAGAGCAAGTACGCCGTCGACTGGAGTCCGTACCTCAACAAGAAGTGGACCGACGCCGGCGACACCGCCATTCCCTCGTCCGAGTGGAAACGCCTGGCCGAGAAGATCACCACCGTGCCCGAAGGCTTCACGGTGCACTCGCTGGTGAAGAAGGTGCTGGACGACCGCGCCGCCATGGGCCGCGGCGACGTCAACGTCGATTGGGGCATGGGCGAGCACATGGCCTTCGCCTCGCTGGTGGCCAGCGGCTACCCGGTTCGCCTGTCGGGCGAAGACTCCGGCCGCGGCACGTTCACGCACCGCCACGCCGTGCTGCACGACCAGAACCGCGAGAAGTTCGACGTCGGCACCTACACCCCGCTGCAGAACGTGGCTGAAAACCAGGCCCCCTTCGTCGTGATCGACTCGATCCTGTCCGAAGAAGCCGTGCTCGCCTTCGAATACGGCTACGCCTCGAACGACCCGAACACGCTCGTGATCTGGGAAGCCCAGTTCGGCGACTTCGTGAACGGCGCGCAAGTGGTGATCGACCAGTTCATCGCCTCGGGCGAAGTGAAGTGGGGCCGCGTCAATGGCCTGACGATGATGCTGCCGCACGGCTACGAAGGCCAGGGCCCGGAGCACAGCTCGGCGCGCCTGGAGCGCTTCATGCAGCTGAGCGCCGACACCAACATGCAGGTGGTGCAGCCCACCACGGCCAGCCAGATTTTCCACGTGCTGCGTCGCCAGATGGTGCGCAACCTGCGCAAGCCGTTGATCATCCTCACGCCCAAGTCGCTGCTGCGCAACAAGGACGCGACCTCGCCGCTGTCAGAGTTCACCAAGGGCAGCTTCCAGACCGTCATTCCCGACAGCAAGGGCCTGAAGGCCGAGAAGGTCAAGCGGCTGATCGCCTGTTCGGGCAAGGTCTACTACGACCTGGCCAAGAAGCGCGAAGAGCAGGGCACCGAGGACGTGGCGATCATCCGCGTCGAGCAGCTCTATCCGTTCCCGCACAAGGCCTTTGCGGCCGAGGTCAAGAAGTACCCGAACCTCGTGGACGTGGTCTGGTGCCAGGACGAACCGCAGAACCAGGGCGCCTGGTTCTTCGTGCAGCACTACATCCACGAGAACATGCAGGACGGCCAGAAGCTGGGCTACTCCGGCCGTGCCGCTTCGGCATCGCCCGCGGTCGGTTACTCGCACCTGCACCAGGAGCAGCAGAAGGCACTGGTCGACGGCGCATTCGGCAAGCTCAAGGGCTTCGTGCTGACCAAGTAATCCAAGCCTCTTTTCACACGAACACCCTGAAGAAAAACACGGAGCAAACTCCCAATGTCCATCGTAGAAGTCAAAGTCCCCCAGCTTTCCGAATCCGTGGCCGAAGCCACCATGCTCACCTGGAAGAAGAAGGCCGGCGAATCCGTCGCCGTCGATGAAATCCTGATCGAGATCGAGACCGACAAGGTCGTGCTGGAAGTGCCCGCGCCTTCGGCCGGCGTGCTGGTCGAAATCGTGCAGCCCGATGGCGCCACCGTGGTGGCCGAGCAGCTGATCGCCAAGATCGACACCGACGGCAAGGCCGCCGCCGCTGCACCCGCGGCAGCTCCCGCGGCCGCCGCGCCGGCCGCAGCACCCGCTCCGGCAGCCGCAGCCGCCGCCGCCACGGGCGGTTCGAAGTCGGACGTTGCCATGCCCGCAGCCGCCAAGCTGCTGGCCGACAACAACCTCAAGACCGCCGACGTTGCCGGCACCGGCAAGGACGGCCGCGTCACCAAGGGCGACGTGCTCGGCGCGGTGGCTTCGGGGGCCAAGCCCGCGGCAGCCGCCATTCCCGCACCGGCTGCCAAGCCCGCGCTGCCGCAAGTCGCGGCACCGGGCGGCTCGGCCGACCTGGGCGAGCGCCCGGAACAGCGCGTGCCGATGAGCCGCCTGCGCGCCCGCATTGCCGAGCGCCTGCTGCAATCGCAATCGACCAACGCGATCCTGACCACCTTCAACGAAGTCAACATGGCGCCCGTCATGGATTTGCGCAAGCGCTTCCAGGACAGCTTCACCAAGGAACACGGCGTGAAGCTCGGCTTCATGAGCTTCTTCGTGAAGGCCGCGGTGCATGCGCTCAAGAAGTACCCGGTGATCAACGCCTCGGTCGACGGCAACGACATCCTGTACCACGGCTACTTCGACATCGGCATCGCCGTCGGTTCGCCGCGCGGCCTGGTGGTGCCGATCCTGCGCAACGCCGACCAGATGAGCTTTGCCGACATCGAGAAGAAGATCGCCGAGTACGGCAAGAAGGCGCAAGACGGCAAGCTGGGCATCGAAGAGATGACCGGCGGCACCTTCTCCATCTCGAACGGCGGTACCTTCGGCTCGATGCTCTCGACGCCGATCATCAACCCGCCCCAGTCGGCGATCCTCGGCGTGCACGCCACCAAGGACCGCGCGGTGGTGGAAAACGGCCAGATCGTCATCCGCCCGATGAACTACCTGGCCATGAGCTACGACCACCGCATCATCGACGGCCGCGAAGCCGTGCTGGGCCTGGTCGCCATGAAGGAAGCGCTGGAAGATCCGTCGCGCCTCTTGTTCGACATCTGATCCACGCACGCTGCCGATGGAGTGGTATTGCAAGCCTTTCGACGCTTTGACGGCGTCGGAGCTCTACGCGATTCTGTCGGCGCGCAGCGAAGTCTTTGTCGTGGAGCAGCGCTGCGTGTACCTCGATCCGGACGGCAAGGACACGCAGGCGCACCACCTCTTCGCAATGGACGGTGGGGCCGATGCGCAGGGCCGGCAGCGGGTGGCGGCGTACATGCGGCTGCTGCCGCCGGGCGTGTCGTACGAGGAGGCCTCGATCGGACGCGTCCTCACGGGTGCCACGTACCGCGGCCAGGGCCTCGGGCAGGCGCTCCTCAACAGGGGCCTTGTGCATGCGAACGGGTTCTGGCCGAACGCCGCGCTGAGGATCGGCGCGCAGGCTTACCTGCAGAAGTTGTATGAATCGGCGGGCTTTGCCACAGTGGGCGAGCCCTACGACGAAGACGGGATACCGCACATCGAGATGGTGCGGAGCGTTCATCACTAAATTTTCGGAACTCAAATGACCAAACAATTCGATGTCATCGTGATCGGCGGCGGCCCCGGTGGCTATATCGCCGCGATCCGTGCGGCGCAACTGGGCTTCAACGTGGCCTGCATCGACGAGTGGAAGAACGCCAAGGGCGGTCCCGCCCTGGGCGGCACCTGCACCAACGTCGGCTGCATTCCTTCGAAGGCGCTGCTGCAATCGTCGGAACACTTCGACCACGCCGGCCACGGCTTTGCGGACCACGGCATCAACGTGTCGGGCCTGTCGCTGGACATCGGCAAGATGCTGGCCCGAAAGGACCAGGTCGTGAAGCAGAACAACGACGGCATCACCTACCTGTTCAAGAAGAACAAGATCACCTCGTTCCACGGCCGTGGCTCGTTCGTGAAGGCCGCCGAAGGCGGCTACGAGATCAAGGTGGCGGGTGCCGCCGAAGAAACCATCGTCGGCAAGCACATCGTCGTGGCCACGGGCTCCAATGCCCGCGCGCTGCCGGGTGCTGCCTTCGACGAAGAGAACATCCTCTCGAACGACGGCGCGCTGCGCATGGGCGCCGTGCCCAAGAAGCTCGCGCTGATCGGCTCGGGCGTGATCGGCCTCGAAATGGGCTCGGTGTGGCGCCGCCTGGGCGCCGAAGTGACGGTGCTCGAAGCGCTGCCCACGTTCCTGGGCGCAGTGGACGAGCAGATCGCCAAGGAAGCCAAGAAGGCTTTCGACAAGCAGGGCCTGAAGATCGAACTGGGCGTGAAGGTCGGCGAGATCAAGTCGGGCAAGAAGGGCGTGTCCATCGCCTGGACCAACGCCAAGGGCGAAGCCCAGGTGCTGGACGTCGACAAGCTGATCGTCTCGATCGGCCGCGTGCCCAACACCATCGGCCTGGCGGCCGATGCCGTGGGCCTGGCGCTCGACGAGCGCGGCGCCATCAACGTGGACGCCGACTGCAAGACCAACCTGCCCAACGTCTGGGCCATCGGCGACGTGGTGCGCGGCCCGATGCTGGCGCACAAGGCCGAGGAAGAGGGCGTTGCCGTGGCCGAGCGCATTGCCGGCCAGCACGGCCATGTCAACTTCAACACGATTCCGTGGGTGATCTACACGCACCCCGAAATCGCGTGGGTCGGCCAGACCGAGCAGCAGCTCAAGGCCGAAGGCCGCGCCTACAAGGCCGGCACCTTCCCGTTCCTCGCGAACGGCCGCGCACGCGCGCTGGGCGACACGACCGGCATGGTCAAGTTCCTGGCCGATGCCGCGACCGACGAGATCCTGGGCGTGCACATGGTGGGTCCGCAGGTCAGCGAGCTGATCTCCGAAGCCGTGGTGGCGATGGAGTTCAAGGCCAGCGCCGAAGACATCGCGCGCATCTGCCATGCGCACCCGTCGCTGTCGGAAGCCACGAAGGAAGCTGCTCTGGCAGTGGACAAGCGCACGCTCAACTTCTGATGCGCTGATCCCTTGGCCAGCGTCAAAGAGGCTTACGAAAAGGAACTCGCCGTGCGCGGGTTCCACAGCGATCCCGCGCAACTGCGCGCCGTGGAGGCGCTGGATCGCTGCGCGAACGAATGGGCCGACTACAAGGCCCAGCGCTCCAATGCGTTGAAGAAGTTCATCAACCGGCCCGAGCTGCCGCGCGGCGTCTACATGTACGGTGGCGTCGGGCGGGGCAAGAGCTTCCTGATGGACCTGTTCTTCAACGCGGTGCCGCTGCGGCGCAAGACGCGCCTGCACTTTCATGAGTTCATGCGCGAGGTGCACCGCGAGTTGCGCGAGCTTCAGGGCACGGTCAACCCGCTCGACGAGTTGGGGCTGCGCATCTCCAAGCGCTACAAGCTGATCTGCTTCGACGAGTTCCATGTAGCGGACATCACCGACGCGATGATTCTTCATCGGCTGCTGGTGTCGCTGTTCGAGAACGGCGTGGGTTTCGTCACCACTTCCAATTTCAAGCCCGACGACCTGTACCCCGGCGGGCTGCACCGCGACCGGATCCTGCCCGCGATCGCGCTGCTCAACGAGAAGCTCGAAGTGCTCAGCGTGGACAACGGCACCGACTACCGGCGCCGCACGCTCGAGCAACTGCGCATGTACCTCACGCCCAACGATGCGGCCGCCGAGAAGGAAATGCGCAAGGCCTTCGACAAGCTGGCCGAAACGGCCGATGAAAACCCGATCCTGCACATCGAGGCGCGCGAGATCCGTGCGCGGCGCAAGGCCGGCGGTGTGGTCTGGTTCGACTTCAAGACGCTCTGCGGCGGACCGCGCTCGCAGAACGACTATCTGGAAATCGCGAGCCAGTTCCACACGGTGCTGCTGTCCGACGTGCCGCACATGCCGGTGCGCATGGCCTCGGAAGCACGCCGTTTCACCTGGCTGGTCGACGTCTTGTACGACCGTCGGGTCAAGCTCATCATGTCGGCAGAGGTGGCGCCGGAGGCGTTGTACACCGAGGGTCCGCTGGCGCACGAGTTTCCGCGCACGGTCTCCCGGCTCACCGAAATGCAGTCGAGCGAGTTCCTCTCCCTGGAACGCCGCATCGTCGATACCCGACTCACATGAAAAAATTCGTCCTTGCCCTGTTGATGACGTCCGCCGGCCTTCCGCTCTGGGCGCAATCGACCGCCGCGGCGGGCAACGTCAATTTCGAGGCCGAGCGCAGCCGGCTGTCGGCCGAGCGCGAGGCGATCGAGGCTCGTTTTGCCCAGGAGCGCGCGGCCTGCTACAAGAAGTTCGCGGTCGAAGACTGCCTGCGCGAAAGCCGCACGCGGCGCCGCAACGAAACCGACAGCATCAAGCGCCAGGAAACCGCGATCAACGATATCCAGCGCCAGCGTGCCGGCGCGGCGGAGCTGCAGAAGCTCGACCAGAAGGCCGCAACGCAGCGCCCGCAGGACGAGGCCGAAAAGCGCGATCAATCGGTACAGGGCCAGAAGGACCGCGAGCAACGCGCGGCCGACCATGCAGCCAGCCGTGCGGCGACCGCGGCCGAGGCCGCCGAGCGTCAGCGCGAGTTCGAGAGCAAGCAGAAGGCTCAAGCCGACGCGCGGGCCAAGGCCGCGCAGCGCCGTGCCGAGGCGCCTGCCCTGGCCGAGCGCTTCGAGGAAAAGCAGAAGAAAGCCGAAGAGCACAGGGCGAGCCGCGAGCGGCAGAACGCCAACCGCACCAAGCCGCGCGGCGCGCCGCTGCCGCCTGCAACCCCGGCCTCGTCGCCCAAGCCCTGAACGGGCCTGCACGCCCGGCCGACCGGGCCTGTGGAATCAGCCGGCCGACCGGGCCAGCGGAATCAGCCGGCCGCCGGCTGCTCCGGCAGCGGGTCGAACTTCAGCACCGTGATCGATATGTTGTCGCCCGTGCCGCGCGCCCGGCGGCGTGCTTCGCCCACCAGTATCTCCGCCGCATCGCGCGCGGGCTGCGCGTACAGCACGCTCGCCAGTTCCTCGGGAGTGAAGTAGTGCCAGAGTCCGTCGCTGCAGGCCATCAGCACGTCGCCCTGCCGCATCTTCGGGATGTAGTGCAGGGCGAGGGGCGGCGGCGTCGTCGCCATGCCCAGGCAGCCGAGAAGGATGTTGCCCTGCGGATGCACGTTGGCCTCGGCCTCGGTGATCTGCCCGCGGTCGACCAGCGCCTGCACGTACGAGTGATCGCGCGTGCGCTTGATCAGTTGCCCGTCGTGAAAGTGATAGATGCGGGAGTCGCCGGCGTGGATCCATGCGCAGTCGCCCTTGGGGTTCAGCAGAAAGGCGGCCAGCGTGCTGTGCGGCTCCTGCTCGCTGGAGATCGCCGTGAGCTTGATGACCGTGTGCGCGTCTTCAAGCAGTTGCTGCAGCATGGCGCTGGGGTCGTCGCGGTCGGGGTGGTAGCGCGTGAAGAGCTGGCGCGCCGTCATCAACACTTGGTCGGAGGCCTTGCGTCCGCCGCTGCGCCCGCCCATGCCGTCGGCCACCACGGCGAGCACGCAGCCCGGCGTGCGCGGGTGGCTCATCATCAACACCTGGTCCTGCTGATAGGGGCGGTCCCCCTTGTGGAGGCCGGTGGCGGCGGCAAGTCGAAAGCCTTGGGTCATGAGCACATGTGCGCCGAAGGCGCACTTCCTGTCTTCTCGTAAATTCGTATCAGGACGTATTATCGAATGAACATGCGTCGCGCAAGCACTGCGTTCGCGCCCCCACCGTTGGACTCCAATCTTCACTCCCTCTCCCGCCAACTGATCGAACTGCGCATCGAGCATGCCGATCTGGACGCCACCATCGATCGCCTGGCCGAGGCCGCGCCGCAGGACGAGCTTTTGCTGCGGCGCCTGAAGAAGCGCCGCCTCGCGCTGCGCGACCAGATCACGCGCGTGGAGAACATGCTCGATCCGAGAGAGCCCGCGTGACCGGCGCGCTCGAAGACAAGGTGCGCGAAGCCTTCGCGCCAGGCGGAGTGCTTTCGCATGCGGCCGATCAGTTCCGGGAGCGTTCGGGCCAGACCGACATGGCGATGGCCGTGGCCCGCACCATCGACCAGGGCGGCGTGCTGGTGGTCGAGGCCGGAACCGGCGTGGGCAAGACTTTTTCGTACCTCGTGCCGGCGTTGCTGAGCGGCGAGCGCGTGCTGCTCTCGACCGCCACCAAGACCCTGCAGGATCAACTCTTCGGACGCGATTTGCCTCGGCTGGTCGAGGCCTTTGCGCTGCCGGTGCGCACGGCGCTCTTGAAGGGGCGCGGCAGCTATCTGTGCCTGCACCGGCTCGATACGGCGCGCCACGACGCCTCGCTGCCGGAGCGCGGCAGCCTGCGCACCCTTGCCAAGATCGAGCAGTGGTCCAAGGCCACGCGCACGGGCGACCTGGCCGAATTGCCGGGGCTCGACGAGCGATCGCCGCTCATTCCGCTGATCACTTCCACGCGAGAGAACTGCCTGGGCGCGCAGTGCCCGCAATTCAAGGCTTGCCATGTGAACCTGGCCCGGCGCGAGGCGCTGGCGGCGGACATCGTGGTCATCAACCATCACCTGTTCTTTGCCGATCTCGCCGTGCGCGAGACGGGCATGGCGGAACTGCTGCCCAGCGTGAGCGTGGTGGTGTTCGACGAAGCGCATCAGCTCAACGAAACCGGCGTGCAGTTCCTGGGCGCGCAACTGGGCAGCGGCCAGGCGCTCGATTTCTCGCGCGACCTGCTGGGCGCGGGCCTGCAGCACGCGCGCGGGCTGGTCGACTGGCAGCAACTGGCCGCCGGGGTCGAGCGGGCCGCGCGCGAGCTGAGGCTGGTGGTCGGCAAGCAATGGCCGGGCGCCAAGCTGCGTTGGCTGGGAGAAACGCCCGAGGGCGTCGACGGCAGTGCCTGGCAAGGCGCGCTCGAAGACCTGCAGCATTCGTTCGAAGCGGCGGCCGAAGGGCTTGATACCGTCAGTGAGATTTCTCCCGATTTCGTGCGGCTGCACGAGCGGGCTCAGCAACTGGCCAAGCGGGCGGCGCGATTTGCGCTGCCTTGCGCGGTGGATTCGGTGCGCTGGGTGGACGTGGGCTCGCAGCTGCGGCTGATCGAGTCGCCGCTGGACATCGCCGAGGCCATGCGCAAGCGCGTGCTCAAGATCGGCGAGCCCGACGACAGCGATGAAGGCGACGACAGCAACCTCGATGCGTATGGCGAGAGCCCGCCGCAGCAGGACCACAGCCGCCGTGCCTGGGTCTTCACATCGGCCACGCTGGGCGACGAGCCGACGCTGCGCTGGTTCACCGAGCCCTGCGGGCTGGGCGATGCCGAGGTGCTGCGGGTTCAGAGCCCGTTCGACTATGCGTCGCAGGCGGCGCTTTATGTGCCGCGTGCGTTTCCCAAGCCGAACGATCCGTCGCACAGCCTGAAGGTCGCGCAACTGGCCGCGCGTGGCGCTACCGAGCTCGGCGGTCGCACCCTGGTGCTGACGACCACGCTGCGCGCGTTGCGCACCATCGGCGATGCGATGAAGCAGCAATTCGAATTGCTCGAAGCCGATGTGCGGCCCGAGGTGCTGGTCCAGGGCGAACTGCCCAAGCGCGTGCTCATGGAGCGGTTTCGCGAGGGCGCGAGCGAGGGGCGGGCGGGGTGCGTGCTGGTGGCGTCGGCATCGTTCTGGGAGGGCTTCGACGCCCCCGGCGATGCCTTGCAGTTCGTGGTGATCGACAAGCTGCCGTTCCCACCGCCCAACGATCCGCTGGTCGAGGCCCGCTCGCAGCGCCTGGAGGCGCAGGGACGCAGTTCATTCGGCGATTATTCGTTGCCTGAAGCGGCCGTTGCGCTCAAGCAGGGGGCAGGGCGCTTGATTCGCCGCGAGACCGACAGCGGCGTGCTGGCGATCTGCGACACCCGGCTGGTGGCAATGGGTTATGGCCGCCGGCTGCTGGCGGCGCTGCCGCCGATGCGTCGGCTGGACAGCGAGGCGGATTTTGAAAGCGCCATCGGCGCCCTCAAAAATCCTTACTGACGCGAGCGAGTTACCAGAGCTTCCACCAGGGGTCGTTGCTGCCCTTGAAGCCGTTGGCCAGATAGGTGCTCTGCGGATAGTTGGTGGTCAGCACGCGCTGGGCATCGTCACGCAAGTCCTTCATCCCGAGAGCGTCGTACGACTTCACCATGATGTACAGAGCTTCTTCGAGCGCCGGCACTTCGCGGTAGTCGGACAGCGCGATTTGTGCCCGGTTGATGGCCGCGAGGTAGGCGCCGCGCGAGTAGTAGTAGCGCGCCACGTGAACTTCGTACTGCGCGAGCGAGTTCACGATGTAGTTCATGCGCTGCCGGGCGTCGGGGGCGTAGCGCGAATCGGGGAAGCGCGTCACCAGATCGCGGAACGATTCGAACGATTCCTTGGCCGCCTTCTGGTCGCGTTCGGACAGGTCCTGGCGCGTGAGGAAGGCGAACATGCCCAGGTCGTCGTTGAAGTTGATCACGCCCTTCAGGTAAAGCGCGTAATCGAGCGCCGGGCTGGCCGGGTGCAGCTTCATGAAGCGGTCGATGGTGGCGATGGCGTTGGCCTTTTCGCCGGCCTTGTACTGGGCGTAGGCCTTTTCCAGCTGGGCTTGCTGTGCGAGCGGCGTGCCGGCCGCGCGGCCTTCGAGCTTCTCGTAAAGCGGCACCGCCTTGTCGTAGGCGCCCGAGCTGGTTTCTTCCTTGGCCTCGGAGTAGATGCGGTTGGGGCTCCAGTTGGCGGTCTTGTCTTCCTTGGTGGAAGAGCAACCGGTGGCGAGCAGAGCCGCCGCGCTGAGCGCGATCCAGGCGGGGACCGATAATTTGGCGCGAAACATCACATACGGCTTTCGTGAAACAGTTGCCCTCAATTATATCGACCGACCCTTCAGCCGATCCCCCGGAAACCATGGAGCTCGAAGAAGGAGCCGATCCGGTCGAATCCAGCGAGTTGCGGCCCTTTGCCGTGAGCGAGGCCTTGCACGGGCAGCGGCTCGACCGGGCGCTGGCGACTCTGGTGCCCGAATTTTCCAGAAGCTACCTGCAGCAACTGATCGAAGCCGGCGCCGTGGAGTTGCAAGGGCGCACGCTCACCAAGGCCTCCGCCACCGTCCGCGCCGGGCAGGAGGGGCGCATCGAACTGCGCCCCACGCCCCAGAGCCAGGCCTTCAAGCCGGAGGCGATGGACATCGTCACCGTGTACGAGGACGAGCACCTGCGCATCATCGACAAGCCGGCCGGCCTGGTCGTGCATCCGGCGCCCGGTCACTGGAGCGGGACATTGCTGAACGGCCTGCTGGCGCTGGATGCGAAGGCGGTTCTGCTGCCGCGGGCGGGCATCGTCCACCGGCTGGACCGGGACACCAGCGGGTTGATGGTGGTCGCGCGCACCCGGGCTGCAATGGATGCGATGGTGGCGTTGATCGCCGCGCGTGACGTCAAGCGGCAGTACCTGGCGATCGGGCACAAGCCGTGGGCGGGCGCGGCCGCCCGGCAGGTCGACGCGCCCATAGGCCGCGACCCGCGCAACCGGTTGCGCATGGCCGTGGTCGATCTGGAGCGCAATGCGGGCAAGACGGCTCGCACGCTGATCGAGCGGCTCGACAGCCACTCCGAAGGGTGCGTCGTGCGCTGCACCCTCGAAACCGGCCGTACCCACCAGATCCGGGTGCACATGGCCTCGATCGGGCATCCGCTGGTGGGCGATGCGCTCTACGGTGGCGCGCCCGCCGTCGGCCTCGCGCGCCAGGGCCTGCACGCCTTCCGGCTGGCGTTCGTGCACCCCGTCACGCAAGCGCCGCTGGAATTGCGCTCGCCCCTGCCGCCCGACCTGGCGGAGGCATTGAGGGCCTGGGGGCTGGATTACAATCGCGCCTGACGGCCCGAGGGCCTCGCCGGCCACCCGATGCCGGCCTTGCGTTGCACTCGCCATGTGCCGGCAACGCCTACTCCTTTCATCCTTGTGAGCCAGCGTCGACCAGACGCCTTTTCCCGGATAACGCGAACCATGAATACGGCGGATGCCAAGCGCATTCTCGAAACCGCCTTGATCTGTTCGAGCCAGCCGTTGCCAGTGCGCGACCTGCGCGTGCTGTTCGACGACGAACTGGGTGTGGACACCATCAAGGTGCTGTTGCTTGAACTGCAAGACGACTGGACGCAACGCGGCATGGAACTCGTGAGCGTCGGCAGCGGCTGGCGCTTTCAGAGCCGGCCGGAAATGCGCGACCACCTCGACCGCCTGCACCCCGAAAAGCCGCCGCGCTACACGCGCGCCGCGCTCGAAACGCTGGCCATCATTGCCTACCGCCAGCCGGCCACGCGCGGCGACATGGAAGACATCCGTGGCGTCACGATCAACTCGCTGATCCTCAAGCAGCTCGAAGACCGCGGCTGGGTCGAAGTCATCGGCCACCGCGAAACCGTCGGCCGGCCTGCGCTGTACGCAACCACCCGCCAGTTTCTCGACGATCTCGGCCTGGCCTCGCTGGACCAGTTGCCGTTGATCGAAACGCCCGCGCAGCAGGCAGCGCTGGTCGATGCGCTCGAGCAGGCGTCGGGCGCGCAGACCGACCTGCCCATCGACGCGGTGGATGTGCTGCCCGAGGCTGCCGAAGCGCTGGCTGCCGCTGCGGCACAGGTCGCAGAAGACGCCGCTTCCGCCGAAGTGGCGGAGGGGACGCAAACGGCCGAGCTGGCCGAACCTGTCGCACCCGGCGCCGAGCCTGAACCCGCCGCAGAGACCGAATCTGCGCCTCCCAACGATTCCGACCCCGATGCCGCGTTCCCGGACGAGGTCGACCCCCACGCTGTTCCTCCGGAAAAACCTCATGAGCCCATCTGACATCGACGACGAGGCAACACTGCCGGTCACGCCTGCATCCGAGAAGAAGGAGGCTGCGGCGCCTGTGGAGGGCGAGGCGCCCAAGGTGCGCCGTCCGCGCAAGAAAAAGGTGGTTGTGGAGGCCGAAGCCGAAGCAGCGCCGTCGACCGCTCAGGCCGAGCCCGTGGAAGCTGCGGTCGAATTGCCCGGCACCGTCGCCGTGCCTGAAGAAGAACAGCCGCGGGCCGAGCCCGTGGAGGCGCGCCAGGCGCGTGCCGTCGAACAGGCTGATCGCGACGACCAGGGCGACGACGGTGAAGAGGACGAGGACGAAGAACCCGACGAGGAAGAGGACGATCTCGACCGCGCCCGCCGCGCCGCCGATCGCGAGCAGCGCAATGCGCCGCCGCCAGAGCCGATTCGCTTCGTGGACGTCATTTCCGGTCAGTTCGATGCCGACGAGGAAAGCCCCGAAGTACCGCCGCTCAAGCGCGTGCTGTTGCCCGAGGCCGATTCGCCCAAGCTCCACAAGGTGCTGGCGCAGGCGGGCCTGGGTTCGCGGCTTGAAATGGAGTCGTTGATCCTGCAGGGCCGGATCTCGGTCAACAACGAGCCGGCCCACATCGGCCAGCGCATCCAGTACGGCGACCAGGTCAAGATCAACGGCAAGCCGATCCGCTACCGTATCGACCCGCCGCCGCCCCGGGTGATCGCCTACCACAAGCCCGTCGGCGAAGTGGTCACGCATGACGACCCGCAGAACCGTCCCACCGTGTTCCGCAAGCTGCCGCGCCTGCAGCAGGGCAAGTGGCAATCGGTCGGCCGGCTCGACCTGAACACGGAAGGCCTGCTGCTGTTCAGCAGCTCCGGCGACCTGGCCAATCAACTGATGCATCCGCGCTTCGGCCTGGAGCGCGAGTACGCGGTGCGCGTGCTGGGCGCGCTCAGCAGCGAAGAGAAGCAGAAGCTGCTGGACGGCGTTCGCCTCGAAGACGGCATGGCCCAGTTCGGCACCATCGAGGAGGGCGGCGGCGAAGGCTCCAATTGCTGGTATCGCGTCACCATTTCCGAGGGCCGCAACCGCGAGGTGCGCCGCCTGTTCGAGTCGGTGGGCCACGCGGTCAGCCGGCTGATCCGCATCCGTTACGGCGCGATGGTGCTGCCGCGCGGACTCAAGCGCGGTGCCTGGATGGAACTGGACGAGCGGGACATCCGCGCACTGTTCCAGGCCTCCGGCGGCGCGGCGGCGCGCCCCGCGAACTCGCAACCGCGCGGACCCGGCGGTCCCGACGGCGGCGGTCGCAACGGGCGCAACAAGAAGCGCCGCGGCAACCGCAACGGCGGCGGCCAGGGACAACAGGGGCAAGGTCAACAACAGCCGCGCGAGATGCGCGATGACGGCCGCGAGGCCCCCATTCCGAATCCGCTGGGCGACGGCCGTCCGCCGCGTGGCGACCGTGGCGGACGCGGCAATCGCGGTGGCGGCAACGGTGGCCCTCCGGCGCAAGGGCGCCGCAGCGGAGGCGGTGGCTACAACCGGCAGGGTCAAGGCGGGCAGAGCGGTGGCGGTAACCGGCAGGGCGGCGACGATCGCCAGCCGAGCGGTGCCAACCAGCCCGATCCGATGAAGACGTCGCTGGGCTACATCGGTGCCGACAGCTTTTCGCGCCAGCGCAAGGAGCAGCGCGGAGCGCCTGGGCGCCGGAGCGGCGGCGGCTCGTCGGGTGGCGGCGGTTACGGTGGCCCGGCCGGCTCGCGCCGCCGCGGACGCTGAAAGCCAGCCGTTGCAGCGCGGCTTTCGCGGGGTTTTCACCAATCCCCAAAGCCGCGCCGGTTAAAATCAGAGGCTTTGTCGACTTGCAGCGAAACAAATTCGTTGCAGTTGTGACAAAACACTTCAAAATCAAAGCTGCAGGAAGCATTTCAATAATGGCTATCGAACGTACCCTCTCCATCATCAAGCCCGACGCAGTCGCCAAGAACGTCATCGGCAAGATCGTTTCCCGCTTCGAAGCTGCCGGCCTCAAGATCGTCGCCGCCAAGCTGGTGCATCTGTCGCGCAACGAAGCCGAGCAGTTCTACTCGGTCCACAAGGAGCGTCCTTTCTTCAAGGACCTGGTCGAGTTCATGATCTCCGGCCCCGTGTTCGTGCAAGTGCTCGAAGGCGAAAACGCCATCGCCAAGAACCGTGACCTGATGGGCGCCACCGACCCCAAGAAGGCAGCCGCCGGCACCATCCGCGCCGACTTCGCCGACAGCATCGACGCCAACGCCGTGCACGGCTCGGACGCCCCCGAAACCGCAGCGAACGAAGTCTCGTTCTTCTTCGCCGGCCTCAACGTCTACGCACGCTGAAGCTGCTGCCGACCGATTCCATGACCACGGCCAACCTGCTCGACTTCGATCTCGAAGGGCTGGCTGCGTTCTGCGAAAAACTCGGCGAGAAACGTTTCCGCGCCACGCAGCTGTTCCGCTGGATCCACCAGCGTGGCGCCAGCGACTTCACCCAGATGACCGATCTGGCCAAGTCGCTGCGCGAGAAGCTCGCGACCACCGCGCGCGTCGAGGCCCTGCCGGTCCTCACGCAGCACGAATCCAAGGACGGCACGATCAAGTGGCTGTTCGACGTCGGCGGCGGTGATGCCGTCGAAGCCGTATTCATTCCCGAGGACGACCGCGGCACCCTGTGCGTGTCGTCGCAAGCCGGCTGTGCGGTCGGATGCCGCTTCTGCTCGACCGGGCACCAGGGCTTCAGCCGCAACCTCAACACCGGCGAAATCATGGCTCAGCTGTGGTTTGCCGAACATTTCCTGCGCAAGCATCTGAAGCGCGACGACCGCGTCATCTCCAACGTGGTGATGATGGGCATGGGCGAGCCGCTTCAGAACTACTCGGCGCTGGTGCCCGCACTGCGCACCATGCTCGACGACAACGCCTACGGGCTGTCGCGCCGCCGTGTCACCGTGTCCACTTCCGGCGTCGTGCCGATGATCGACCGGCTGGGCACCGACTGCGCGGTGGCGCTGGCCGTTTCGCTGCATGCGCCCAACGATGCGCTGCGCGACGACCTCGTGCCGCTCAATCGCAAGTACCCGATTGCCGAACTGCTCGAGGCCTGCAAGCGCTACCTCGAACATGCGCCGCGCGACTTCATCACCTTCGAATACTGCATGCTGGACGGCGTCAACGACCAGCCCGAGCATGCGCGGCAATTGGTGGAGCTGGTGCGCAAGCACGATGTCTCGTGCAAGTTCAACCTGATTCCGTTCAACCCGTTTCCGGCCTCGGGCCTGCTGCGTTCGCCGCAACCGCGCGTGCTGGCATTTGCCAGGACGCTGAGCGAAGCGGGGCTGGTGACCACCGTGCGCAAGACGCGCGGCGACGATATCGATGCCGCCTGCGGACAACTCGCCGGCGACGTCAAGGACCGCACCCGCGCCGCCGAACGCATGGCCCAGCGCCGTGCAACCGAGCGACCCGTCGTCTTGCACCCGATGCGCAAGACCCCCACCGTTCCCCAGGAGCATTGAACCGATGAGCAAGGCCTTTCCGATGACCACCGCGAGCGCGCAGCGGCTGCTGGCCGCAAGCTTCGCCGGTGTCGCCGTGGCGTTTCTGCTCGCGGGCTGCGTCAACACGCGGACCACCACCACGAGCCTTGCCGACACCAGTTCGGGCAAGGGCAATCAACTTGTGACCGAGTCCGACGAGTCCAGCCGCCAGCGCCGAGCGCGCTTGCGGATGGAGCTGGCATCCGGCTATTTCGAGCACGGCCAGACCACGGTTGCGCTCGACGAGATCAAGCAGGCCCTGGTGGCCGACCCCAACTACGCGGACGCCTACAGCCTTCGTGGCCTGGTCTACATGCGGCTCGAAGATGCGGCGCAGGCCGAAGACAGCTTCCGCCGCGCGATTGCCCTGAACCCCAAAGATCCCAACACGCGCCACAACTACGGCTGGCTGTTGTGCCAGCAGAACCGCTACGGCGACGCGGCGCAGCAGTTCACCGAAGTGCTGGCCATGCCCAACTACGGCGACCGCGCCAAGACGCTCATGACGCAGGGCCTCTGCGAGCTCAAGGCTGGCCAGCGTCCGCAGGCCGAACGCAGCCTCCTGCAGGCCTACGAAATCGATGCCGGCAACCCGGTGGTCGGTTTCAACCTGGCATCGCTGCTGGCGCAGCGCGAGGAATGGTCCCGCGCGCAGTTCTACGTTCGCCGCGTCAACAACAGCCCCTCGGCCAACGCCGAAACGCTCTGGCTCGGCATCAAGATCGAACGAAAGCTGAACAACCGCGAAGCCGTCGCGCAGTTGGGCGGCCAACTGCAACGCCGCTTCCCCCAATCGCGGGAGGCATCAGCGTACGAGCGCGGGAATTTCAATGACTGAACGGGTTTCGGAGTTCGGCACTTCCGCGGCGCTGCCGCTCGAGGAAGGCGACATCACGCACAAGACGGCCGGCGACATGATTCGCGAGGCCCGCGAGGGGCACGGTCTGCACGTCGACATGGTGGCCGCCGCACTCAAGGTGCCGCCGCAGAAAATCATCGCGCTGGAGGCAGACGACATCGCTTCGCTGCCAGACCCCGTCTTCGCCCGTGCCCTGGCCAGCAGCGTCTGCCGGGCGCTGCGTATCGACCCGGCGCCGGTGCTCGCCAAACTGCCGAGTACCAAGCAAGCGCCGCTGGCCGTGGCTGATCGCACCCTCAAGACCAACATCGTGTCCGGCACGCCCCGCTGGAACGGCGGACGTTCTTCCAGTGGGCTGCCGTCGCGCGCCGTGCTGACGGTGGTCGTGCTGCTGCTGATCGGCGCCGGTGCGCTGTTCTGGATGCCGCAGTCGGTCTTCGACCAGATCGGCGCCTCCGTGTCGCGCATGACCTCGCGCGGCGAAGCCGGTGCGGGTGCCGCTGGCGAGCCTGCCGCGGCCGAGTCCGGCGCTGCGGCGAACGGGTCCGGCATCGCGACCGAGAACGTGCCCGTTCAGGCCGTCGCGCCGACCGGGCCCGCCAGCGTCGCGCCAGCAGCGACCCCTGCCGACAACAGCGTCGTCGCGGCACCGCCGGCCGCGGTTGCGGCAACCGCGTCTGCCGTTGCGGCTGCGAACAGCAGCCAGCAACTCGTTTTCGTCGCGCGCGAAGAGTGCTGGATCACCGTGACCGAAGCCGGCGGCAAGCAACTGCTGCGCCGCAATCTGCAGGCCGGCGAAACCGTCGGGCTGTCGGGCACGCTGCCGCTGTCGGTGGTGGTCGGCCGGGCCTCGGCGGTCGATGTGCAGGTGCGCGGAAAAGCCTACGATCTGAAGCCTGTCACCCGCGGCGGCGGCGTGGCGCGTTTCGAGGTGACATCGTGACCGTCTTCGCAGACAGCAACAGCACCCCACAACCTATCGAATCGGCGGCGCCCAAGGCGCGTCGCTCGCGTCAGGCCAGCGTGGTCTGGGGCCCGCGCACCGTCACCGTGGGCGGCGACGCACCGGTGCGCGTGCAGTCGATGACCAACACCGACACGGTCGATGCCATCGGCACCGCGATCCAGGTCAAAGAGCTCGCCATCGCGGGTTCCGAAATGGTCCGCATCACGGTCAATACGCCCGAAGCCGCGGCGCAGGTGCCCTACATCCGCGAGCAGCTCGACCGCATGGGCATCGACGTGCCGCTGATCGGCGATTTCCATTACAACGGCCACCGCCTGCTCACCGACTATCCGGCCTGCGCCGAAGCGCTGAGCAAGTACCGCATCAACCCCGGCAACGTGGGCAAGGGCGACAAGAAGGACAAGCAGTTCGGCCAGATGATCGACGCGGCCATGCGCTGGAACAAGCCGGTGCGCATCGGCGTGAACTGGGGCAGCCTCGACCAGGAATTGCTTGCCGGCCTGATGGACATCAACAGCCAGCGCGCTCAGCCGTGGGATGCCAAGCAGGTGATGTACGAGGCGCTGATCACCTCGGCCATCGAATCCGCCAGGCTGGCCGAGTCGATGGGCATGGCCGGCAACCAGGTGATCCTGTCGTGCAAGGTCAGCGGCGTTCAGGACCTGATCTCGGTGTACCGCGAACTGGCCAGGCGCTGCGAGTACCCGTTGCACCTGGGCCTGACCGAAGCCGGCATGGGCACCAAGGGCACGGTGGCGTCGGCCACGGCGCTGTCGATCCTGCTGCAGGAAGGCATCGGCGACACGATTCGCGTGTCGCTCACGCCGCAGCCGGGCGAATCGCGCACGCAGGAAGTACTGATCGCCAACGAAATTCTCCAGGCCCTCGGCCTGCGCGTGTTCGTGCCCAGCGTCACCGCCTGCCCGGGCTGCGGCCGCACCACGAGCACCACCTTCCAGGAACTGGCCAAGCAGATCGACGACTACCTGCGCCTGCAGATGCCCGTCTGGCGCAACAAATACCCGGGCGTGGAGACGCTGAAAGTGGCCGTCATGGGCTGCATCGTCAACGGCCCCGGGGAAAGCAAGCATGCCGACATCGGCATCAGCCTGCCCGGCACCGGCGAGGCGCCCGCCGCGCCGGTCTTCATTGACGGCGAAAAGGCCCTCACGCTGCGCGGCGACAATATCGCCAACGAGTTCCATCAACTCGTCGAAACCTACATCGAAAAGCGCTTCGGCGGCGAGCACGCCGTCGCTGCCTGACACCTCCGCAGACTCATGGCTGAAAAATTGAATGCCGTCAAAGGCATGAACGACATATTGCCGCCCGAATCGGCGCGCTGGGAGTGGCTCGAGGCCACCGTGCGCGACCTGATGGGGCGCTATGCGTACCGCAACGTCCGCACGCCGATCCTGGAGCACACCGCGCTCTTCGTGCGGGGCATCGGCGAGGTGACGGACATTGTCGAGAAGGAGATGTACGCCTTCGAAGACCGCTCCGACAAGCATGGACAGGCCGAGCATCTGGCGATGCGACCGGAAAACACGGCAGGCTTGGTGCGTGCAGTGATCGAGCACAACATGCTCTACGACGGGCCCAAGCGCCTTTGGTACACGGGGCCGATGTTCCGCCGCGAAAAGCCCCAGCGCGGTCGCTATCGCCAGTTCCACCAGATCGGCGCCGAGGCCCTGGGCTTTGCCGGCCCGGATGTCGACGCCGAACTGATCCTGCTTGCGAGCGCGCTCTGGAAGCGGATCGGCCTGACCGACGTGCGCCTGGAGCTCAACAGTCTGGGCCAGTCTGCCGAGCGCGCGCAGCACCGCGCCCAATTGATCGCGCACTTCGAGAAGCACGCCGACAAGCTCGACGAGGACGGCAAGCGTCGCCTGCACAGCAACCCGCTGCGCATCCTCGACACGAAGAATCCGGCGATGAAGGATGTCGTCGAATCGGCGCCGAAGCTGATCGACTTCCTCGGTGCCGAATCGCTCGCGCACTTCGAGGGGTTGCAGGCCATCCTCAAGGCCAACGACATCGCCTTCACGATCAACCCGCGCCTGGTGCGCGGCCTCGATTACTACAACCTCACGGTGTTCGAGTTCGTGACCGACCGCCTCGGCGCGCAGGGCACCGTGTGCGCCGGTGGCCGTTACGACGATCTGATTGCCCAGATCGGTGGCAAGCCCGCACCGGCCGTGGGCTGGGCCATGGGCGTGGAGCGCGTGCTCGATCTGCTCAAGGAGCAGGGCGCCGATCTGCCCACCCCGGTCCCCGATGCCTATGCCATCGTGCCCGACGCCGCCTCGATGCCTGTGGTGCTGCGCTCGCTGCAACAGCTGCGCGAGGCCGGCGTGCGCGTGCAGATGCACGCGGCCACCGCCGACGGGCTCGCCAGCTTCAAGGCGCAAATGAAAAAAGCTGACGCCAGCGGCGCCACCTACGCCCTGATCTTCGGCGCCGATGAACTTGCGCGCGGCGAAGTGACTCTGAAGGCGTTGCGCGATGCAAGCGTCCCGCAGACTGCACGGCCGCTTGCTGAAGTGGCCACCTGGGCCGTCACCCTACAATCCCCGGCTCCCAACATCTGACAGCGCATGGCAACCCATCTCGACCTCGACGAACAGGAACAGCTCGACCAGCTCAAGCATTTCTGGAACACCTACGGCACCCTGATCACCTGGGTCGTGCTGCTCGTTGCCGGCGCCTTCGTGGCCTGGAACGGCTGGCAATACTTCCAGCGCACCAAGGCTGCCCAGGCCGCGGCTCTCTACGATGAGGTCGAGCGCAGCACGCAGTCCGGCGACGTCGAGCGCATTCAGCGAGTGCTGGCCGACATGAAAGAACGCTTCGCGGGCACTGCCTATGCGCAGCAGGCCGGCCTCCTGGTCGCCAAGACGCTGTACGAAAAGGGCAAGCCCGAAGAGTCGCGCGCCGCGCTGGGCTGGGTGGCCGACAAGGGTGTCGATCCGGGCTACCAGGCGGTTGCAAAGCTGCGGCTTGCCGCCGAGTTGCTCGACAGCAAGTCGTACGACGAAGCCCTGAAGCAACTGGACGGCAAGGTCCCCAAGGAATTCGAACCGCTGCTGGCCGACCGCAAGGGCGACATCTACATGGCCCAGGGCAAGCGGGCCGAAGCGCAGGCCGAGTACCGCAAGGCCTGGACGGGCCTGGGTGCGACCTCCGACTACCGTCGTCTGGTCGAGATCAAGCTGAACGCGGTCGGTGTAGACCCGAAGAGCCTGGCGCCCACCATCACTGTCACACCTGCAGCCACCAAAACTTCCTGACCGCATCATGAATTTCAAGCGTCTCCTGCCTGAATCGGCCGCCTTGCGTGCGGGTTCCGCCCTTGTGTTGGTCGCATTGCTGGCTGCCTGTTCGGGCACCAGCAAGCCGAAGCCGGCCGAACTGCCCGCCAACCCGGCCTCGCTCGGTGTGCGCCAGGCCTGGAGCGTGCGCATCTCGGAAGTGAGCTTCCCGCTCACCGCCGACGTCAGCGGCGACATCGTCACCGTGGCTGGAAGCGACGGCACCGTGGTGGCCATCGACGCCCGCGCCGGCCGTGAAACCTGGCGCGCGAACGCCGGTGCCACGCTGGCCGCAGGCGTCGGAAGCGACGGCACGATGGCCGCGGTGGTCACCACCAACAACGAACTGGTCGCCATCGAGAACGGCAAGGTCCTGTGGAAGCAGAAGCTGTCTGCCCAGGCCTTTACCGCGCCGCTGGTCGCGGGCCGCCGCGTGTTCGTGCAGACCGCCGACCGCAGCATCAGCGGCTGGGACGGCCAGAGCGGCCGCCGCCTGTGGATCCAGCAGCGTCCGGGTGAAAACCTGGTGCTGCGCAAGTCGGGTGTGCTGATCGCCGTGGGCGACACGCTGGTGGCGGGCATCGGCGGCCGTCTGGCCGGCATCAATCCCGGCAACGGCACCTCGCGTTGGGAATCGCCCATCGCCGCGCCGCGCGGCACCAACGACGTGGAGCGCCTGGTCGATCTGACCGGCAGCGTGAGCCGCTCGGGCGACACCGTGTGCGCACGCGCCTATTACGCCAGCGTCGGTTGCGTCGACACCCTGCGCGGCCAGTTGCTGTGGAGCAAGCCTGCCACGGGTGCGGACGGCCTCACCGGCGACGAGAGCTTCGTCTACGGCACCGAGTCCGACGGCAGCCTCAATGCCTGGCGCCGGGCCGACGGCGAGCGCGCCTGGCAATCGACCCGTTTCAAGAACCGTGTGCTGACCTCGCCGCTCGCGGTGGGCCGCTCGCTGATCATTGGCGAGGACACCGGCTCCCTGCATTTCGTCTCGCGCGAAGACGGCGCACTGCTCAACCGTGTCACGCCCGATGGCTCGGCCATCACCGTTGCGCCGGTCTTGGCTGGCAACACGGTCGTGGTCGTGACGGCCAAGGGCGGCGTGTTTGGTTATCGCCCTGAATAATTTCTTCTTTTCCCTCTCTCAAGCTCAAGGCCCGACCATGAAAACCGCGCCATCGAAAGGCCGGCCATGAAGCCGGTCGTGGCCCTGGTCGGCCGTCCCAACGTCGGCAAGTCGACGCTGTTCAACCGCCTGACCCAGACGCGCGACGCCATCGTCGCCGACTACGCCGGCCTCACGCGCGACCGCCACTACGGCAATGGCCGGCTGGGCAAGCACGAGTTCATCGTGATCGACACGGGCGGTTTCGAGCCCGATGCCGGCAGCGGCATCTACAAGGAGATGGCCAAGCAAACGCGGCAGGCCGTGGCCGAGGCCGATGTGGTGATCTTCGTGGTCGATGCCCGCGAAGGCCTTTCGGCCCAAGACCACGACATTGCCAACGAATTGCGCCGGCTGGGCAAGCCTTGCGTGCTGGCGGCCAACAAGGCCGAAGGCATGCACGACGGCACCAAGCTGGTCGACTTCTACGAACTGGGCTTCGGCGACGTGCATGGCGTGTCCGCTGCGCACGGGCAGGGCATGCGCGACCTGGTCGAACTGGCGCTCGAGCCGCTGAACCTGGCCGACCCCGAAGACGAGGCCGATGAAGACGACGTCAACAAGCCCATCAAGCTGGCGGTGGCCGGACGGCCCAATGTGGGCAAGTCCACGCTGATCAACACCTGGTTGGGCGAAGAGCGCCTAGTGGCCTTCGACATGCCCGGCACCACGCGCGACGCCATCTCGGTGCCGTTCGAGCGCAACGGCCAGCGATTCGAACTGATCGACACGGCCGGCCTGCGCCGCAAGGGCAAGGTGTTCGAGGCGATCGAGAAGTTCTCGGTGGTCAAGACGCTGCAGGCCATCGAGTCGGCCAACGTCGTGCTGCTGCTGCTGGATGCCACGCAGGGCGTGACCGACCAGGACGCGCACATTGCGGGCTATATCCTGGAAAGCGGCCGCGCGGTGGTGATCGCGATCAACAAGTGGGATGCGGTCGACAGCTACCAGCGTGAGCAGATCCAGCGCCAGATCGAAACCCGGCTGCCGTTTCTCAAGTTTGCTTCGCTGCATTTCATCTCTGCCATCAAGCGGCAAGGGTTGGGCCCGGTGTGGCAGGCCATTGCGCAGGCCCACAAGTCGGCCACGCGCAAGATGTCGACGCCGGTGCTGACCCGGCTGCTGCTGGAGGCCGTGCAATTCCAGGCGCCCCAGCGCGGCGGCATGTTCCGTCCCAAGCTTCGATATGCCCACCAGGGCGGCATGAATCCGCCGGTGATCATCATCCACGGCAATTCGCTGGAGCACGTGACCGAGGCGTACAAGCGGTTTCTGGAAGGGCGTTTCCGCAAGGAATTCGACCTGGTGGGCACGCCCTTGCGGATCCAGTTCAAAAGCTCGCAAAATCCGTTTGCGGACAAGGACCGCTGAAGGTGCTTGGCTGCCGATGGCAGCCGATGAGTTGCGGCAGGGGCGGAAGTTCCGGCTTTTGAGAGACGTTATTTTCTCAAGGCTTTTAGTTGCCATTGCTGCAGCGCAGAAACCGTGTGTTAAGGTCATCTCTCCAACAACTACTCTTGAACACGGAGAATATCGTGAGCAATAAAGGGCAACTTCTGCAAGACCCGTTTCTGAACACCTTGCGTCGCGAGCATGTGCCGGTTTCCATTTATTTGGTGAACGGCATCAAGCTGCAAGGCCAGATCGAGTCTTTTGACCAATACGTCGTGTTGCTCCGCAACACAGTGACGCAAATGGTCTACAAGCACGCCATTTCCACCATCGTGCCGGGTCGTGCCGTCAACTTCTCGGCTGCCGAGAACGACGACGCCGCAGCCTGATCGCGCGGAGCGCGACGGAGTCTCCTCCGTCGCGCTTTTTCCATTTTCTGATTCCGCTTGTCTGAACTGATCCCCCGCCAGGAAGGCGCCGCCGTTCTCGTCGGCGTTGACTTTGGGCTGCCCCATTTCGACAGCGAACTCGAGGAACTCGGCCTGCTCGCGCAGACCGCGGGCCTGACGCCTGTCGCCCGACTCACCTGCAAACGCAAGGCACCCGATGCGGCGCTGTTCGTGGGCAGCGGCAAGGCCGACGAGATCAAGGAGCTTGCCGCCATGCACCAGGCGAGCGAGGTCATCTTCGATCAGTCGCTGAGCCCCGCGCAGCAGCGCAACCTCGAGCGCCAGCTCGACATCGCGGTCTACGACCGCACCTTCCTCATTCTCGAAATCTTCGCCCAGCGTGCGCGTTCGCATGAAGGCAAGCTGCAGGTCGAGCTGGCTCGCCTGCAGTATCTCAGCACGCGGCTGGTCCGCCGCTGGTCTCACCTGGAGCGCCAGACCGGCGGTGCAGGTGTGCGCGGCGGCCCGGGCGAGAAGCAGATCGAACTCGACCGCCGGATGATCGGCGAATCGATCAAGCGCACCCGCGAGCGCCTGGCCAAGGTGCAAAAGCAACGCGGCACCCAACGCCGCCAGCGCGAGCGGCGCGAGACTTTCAACATCTCGCTCGTGGGCTACACCAACGCCGGCAAGTCGTCGCTGTTCAATGCGCTGGTCAAGGCGCGCGCCTATGCGGCCGACCAGCTCTTTGCCACGCTCGACACCACCACGCGCAACCTCTACCTCGGCGATGCGCGGCGCCAGGTGTCGATTTCCGATACCGTGGGCTTCATTCGCGACCTGCCTCACGGCCTGGTCGATGCGTTCAAGGCGACGCTGCAAGAGGCGGTCGATGCCGACCTGTTGCTGCATGTGATCGACGCCTCCAACCCCCATTACCCCGAGCAGATGGCCGAGGTGCAAACCGTGCTGCGGGAGATCGGCGCCGACAACGTTGCGCAACTGCTGGTATTCAATAAGCTCGACGCCCTTGAAAGTGCGCAGCATCCGCTGCATCTGCAGGACGAGATGGAAATCGACGGCGTACAGGTTCCCCGTATCTTCCTCAGCGCGAAAAGCGGCGAAGGCGTGCCATTGCTGCGCGCCGAACTGGCCCGGCTCTCGGGCTCGGTAGCCGATACGATGACCCCAGCAGCCGACACTGAATTGCACGATCCTGCCCTTTGATTGGGCACAATCCCGCCACTGACAAGAGAACGAAGCGAATGAATGCAAAGCCAGCGTGGAGAGGGTTTCTGGGCATGTTCAATCTGAACGATGGCCGATGGGGTCGCGGCGATGAGCCGGCGTCCTCCAACGGCGATCGCCCGGCCGGCAACCGTCCTCCGGATGCCGATCCTCCGGGCGCACCGACGCCCCCGCCTTCGGGCAACAACAATAACAACGGCAATCGCCCCCGCGGCCAGGGTCCCAACCAGGGCCCGCCCGATCTCGACGAACTCTGGCGCGACCTCAATCGCAAGCTCGGTGGTTTCTTCGGCGGCGGCAAGGGCGGCGGCAACCGCCCCTCCGGTGGCAACGGTGGCGGCAACGGCTACAAGCCGGACATGAAGAACGCCGGGTTCGGCATCGGCCTCGTCGCTGCCGTGGCAGTGCTGATCTGGCTGGGCACGGGCTTCTTCATCGTCAACGAAGGCCAGCAAGCCGTGGTCACGCAGTTCGGCCGTTACAAGTCGACGGTGAACGCCGGCTTCAACTGGCGCCTGCCGTATCCGATCCAGCGCCATGAAGTGGTGGTGACCTCGCAGATCCGCTCGACCGACGTGGGCCGCGACGCCATCGTGCGGTCCACGGGCCTGCGCGAATCGGCCATGCTGACCGAAGACGAGAATATCGTCGAAATCAAGTTTGCCGTGCAATACCGCCTGAGCAACGCGCAAGCCTGGCTCTTCGAAAGCAAATCGCCGGCTGAAACCATCGTGCAGGTTGCCGAGAGCTCGGTGCGCGAAGTGGTCGGCAAGATGAAGATGGACGCGGCACTCGCTGAAGAGCGCGACCAGATCGCGCCGCGCGTGCGTCAACTGATGCAGACCATCCTCGACCGCTACAAGATCGGCGTCGAAGTCGTGGGCATCAATCTGCAGCAGGGCGGCGTGCGTCCGCCCGAGCAGGTGCAGGCTGCATTCGACGACGTGCTCAAGGCCGGCCAGGAGCGCGAGCGCGCCAAGAACGATGCCCAGGCCTACGCCAACCAGGTTGTGCCGCTCGCGTCCGGAACCTCCTCCCGCCTCAAGGAAGAATCCGAAGCCTACAAGGCGCGCATCGTGGCCCAGGCGCAAGGCGATGCCGGCCGCTTCAGCGCGGTGCTGGCCGAGTACCAGAAGGCGCCGCAGGTGACCCGCGACCGCATGTACACCGATGCCATGCAGCAGATCTATGCCAGCACCACCAAGGTGCTTGTCGACACCAAGGCCGGCTCCAATCTGCTGTACCTGCCGCTCGACAAGATCATGCAGATGAGCGGCAGCAATGCCGCCGCCACACCTGTCGATGCCGCCAGCCCGAGCGTGGCCGGCACCGCGCCGGTCCAGTCGTCGGTCATTCCGGTGGCCCCGCTTACGGGCGAGACCCGTGCTCGCGACGGTCGTTCGCGTGACCGCGACGTGCGCTGATAAAGGCCAAGAAGAACATGAACAGAATCGGATTCATCGCCTCGTCGATCCTCGTCTTGCTCTTGCTGCTGAGCTCGACCCTCTTCGTCGTCGACCAGCGCCAGTTCGGCGTGGTCTATGCCCTGGGCCAGATCAAGAGCGTCATCACCGAGCCCGGCCTCAACTTCAAGTTGCCGCCGCCGTTCCAGAACGTGTCGTACATCGACAAGCGCCTCTTGACGCTGTCGAGTGTCGACACCGAACCCATGCTCACGGCCGAGAAGCAGCGCGTGGTGATCGACTGGTATGTGCGCTGGCGCATCAGCGACCCGCAGGCCTACATCCGCAACGTCGGCCTCGACGAGAACGCGGGCGCCATGCAGCTCAACCGCGTGGTGCGCAACGCCTTCCAGGAAAACATCAACAAGCGCACTGTGCGCGACCTGATTTCGGTGCGCCGCGAGGCCCTCATGGCCGATGTGCAGCGCGAGGTGCTGACCGTCGTGAAGGGCGCCAAGCCCTGGGGCGTGGATGTGGTCGATGTGCGGATCACCCGCGTGGACTACGTGGAAGCAATTACCGAATCGGTCTATCGCCGCATGGAAGCCGAGCGCAAGCGCGTGGCCAACGAACTGCGTTCGACCGGTACGGCCGAAGGCGAAAAGATCCGCGCCGACGCCGACCGCCAGCGTGAAGTGATCGTGGCGAATGCCTACCGCGACGCCCAGAAGATCAAGGGCGAGGGCGATGCCCAGGCCGCCGCTTCGTACAGCGAGGCATTCGGCCGCGACCCGCAGTTCGCCCAGTTCTATCGCAGCCTCGAGGCCTACAAGCAGAGCTTCAACAAGAAGAGCGATGTGCTGGTGGTCGACCCGTCGTCCGACTTCTTCCGCGGCATGCAGAGCTCCGGCTCGGCGGCGGGCAACGCACCGCGTCGCTGATCCGCTCCGGGCTTCGTGAGCGCCGAGACCTTCTGGAGTGCACTGGCGCTCGTCCTGGTGATCGAGGGCATCCTGCCCTTCGTTTCGCCGGGAGGATGGCGCCGCGGCTTCGGGCAGCTGATGCAGCTGCGTGACGGCCAGCTTCGCTTCTTCGGGCTCTGCAGCATCCTGCTGGGCTTGGTATTGCTCTGGATTCTGGCCTGAGGCTCGCCACCCATTGAATGCCCACGCGGGACTCGGGCGCGGTCCCGGTAGAATCCCGGTTTAACCACGCCCCCGATCCCCATGTCCGCCTGGGTCCTCCCGGATCACATTGCCGATGTGCTGCCTTCCGAGGCGCGCCACATCGAAGAACTTCGACGCCAGCTGCTCGATACCGCCCGTGGCTATGGCTACGAGCTGGTGATGCCGCCGCTGCTCGAGCACCTCGAATCGCTGCTGTCAGGCACCGGCGAGGCGCTCGACCTTCAAACCTTCAAGCTTGTCGACCAGATCTCCGGCCGCAGCATGGGCCTTCGAGCCGACACCACCCCCCAGGTGGCGCGCATCGATGCCCATTTGCTGAACCGCGACGGCGTGGCGCGCCTGTGCTACTGCGGTCCGGTGCTCCACACCCGGCCCGACCGCCCGCATGCCACCCGCGAGCCGCTGCAGTTCGGTGCCGAGATCTACGGCCACGCCGGCCTGGAAGCCGACACCGAAACCCTGCTGCTGGCGCTCGACTGCCTCGACGCCGCGGGCCTGCGCGAGGGCGTGATCGTCGACCTGGCCGATGCCCGCATCGTTCGCGCGTTGTTCGCCGGGGTGCCGGTCGATGGCGCCGCGCTCGCCCGTGTGCACGCCGCGCTCGCCGCCAAGGATGCGAGCGAGCTGCATGTGCTCACCAAGGATTTCCCGGCCACTTCGCGCGACGGGCTGCGCGCGCTGGTGCAGCTCTATGGCGACGCGTCGGTGCTCGATGAGGCAGCCAAGGCCTTGAAGGGCACACCGGCCATGGCCGCCGCGCTGGCCGACCTGAAGCAGCTTGCCGCGGGCATCGACGGCACGGCCGGGCGCCAGATCAGTTTCGACCTGGCCGACCTGCGCGGCTACGCCTACTACAGCGGCATGCGCTTCGGCATCTACGTGCCGGGCGCGGCCGATTCGCTGGTGCGCGGCGGCCGCTACGACGAGGTGGGCGCCGTGTTCGGCCGCAACCGGCCGGCCGTCGGCTTCAGCCTCGACGTGCGTGAACTGGTCGGCGTGCTGCCGGCGCGCCCGCTGCGCGCCGCCATCCGCGCGCCCTGGAGCGACGCGGCCGGGCTGCGCCAGGCCATCGCCCAATTGCGCAAGGCCGGTGAAACGGTTGTCTGCGTGCTGCCCGGCCATGGCAGCGAAATCGATGAATTCCATTGCGACCGCGAGCTCGTCGAGCAGGCCGGTCAGTGGAATGTCCGAACGATCTGAATTTTTAAGCAATGGAACGAGCATGAGCGTAACCACCGGAAGAAACGTGGTCGTCGTCGGCACCCAGTGGGGCGATGAAGGCAAGGGCAAGCTGGTCGATTGGCTGACGGAGAGCGCCCAGGGCGTGGTCCGCTTCCAGGGCGGCCACAACGCAGGCCACACGCTGGTCATCAACGGCGTGAAGACCGCGTTGCACCTGATCCCGAGCGGCGTCATGCGGCCCGGCGTCAAGTGCTACATCGGCAACGGCGTGGTGCTGTCGGCCGCCAAGCTCTTCGAGGAAATCGAGGGCCTGGAGAAAGCCGGCGTCGAAGTGCGTTCGCGCCTGCGCATCAGCGAGGCCTGCCCGCTGATCCTGCCATTCCACGCCGCGCTGGACATCGCGCGCGAGACCTACCGCGAAAAGGGCGGGGTCGAAAAAATCGGCACTACCGGCCGCGGTATTGGCCCGGCGTATGAAGACAAGATCGCCCGCCGCGCGCTGCGCGTGCAGGACCTGAAGCACCCCGATCGCTTCGCCGCCAAGCTGCGCGTGCTGCTCGACCTGCACAACCACGTGCTCACGCAGGTGCTGGGCGCACCGGCTGTCGATTTCGACACCGTTTTCGACGAAGCCATGCGCCACGCCGTGCTGCTCAAGCCGATGATGGCCGACGTGTCGCGCGAACTGAACGACGCGCACAAGGCCGGCGCCAACTTGCTGTTCGAAGGCGCGCAGGGCACGCTGCTCGACGTGGACCACGGCACCTACCCGTACGTCACCTCCAGCAACTGCGTGGCCGGCAATGCCGCCGCCGGTTCGGGCGTGGGCCCGGGCATGCTGCACTACATCCTGGGCATCACGAAGGCCTACTGCACGCGCGTCGGCGGCGGTCCTTTCCCCACCGAACTCGACTGGGCCACGCCCGGCACCCCCGGCTATCACATGAGCACCGTGGGCGCTGAAAAGGGCGTGACCACCGGCCGCAGCCGCCGTTGCGGCTGGTTCGACGCCGCGCTGCTCAAGCGCTCGGCGCAGGTCAACGGCCTCTCGGGCCTGTGCATCACCAAGCTGGACGTGCTGGATGGCCTCGAGAAGCTCGAGCTGTGCACCGGCTACGAACTCGACGGCGAAACCACCGACATCCTGCCGATGGGTGCGGACGAAATCGAACGCTGCACGCCGATCTACGAAACCCTCGAAGGCTGGACCGAAAGCACCGTGGGCGTCACGCAATACGACAAGCTGCCGGTCAATGCGCGTCTCTACCTGCAGCGCATCGAGCAGATCACCGGTGTGCCGATCCACATGGTGTCGACCAGTCCCGATCGCGACCACACGATCATGATGCGCCACCCCTACCTTGCTGACTGAAGAGGAAAAAGAACCATGTTGACCGAAGACGGCAAGCATCTCTACGTCAGCTACGACGAGTACCACAACCTGATCGAGAAGCTCGCGATCAAGGTGCATCAGTCGGGCTGGGAGTTCGACACCATCCTGTGTCTCGCGCGCGGCGGCATGCGCCCGGGCGACGTGCTCTCGCGCATCTTCGACAAGCCGCTGGCGATCATGTCGACCAGCTCGTACCGCGCCGACGCCGGCACGGTGCAGGGCCACCTGGACATCGCCCGCTTCATCACCACGCCCAAGGGCGAGATCGCCGGCAAGGTGCTGCTGGTGGACGACCTGGCCGACTCGGGCCACACGTTGCACGCCGTGATGGACATGCTGCGCAACAACTACAAGCCCATCACCGAACTGCGCAGCGCGGTGATCTGGACCAAGGCGCTGTCGACCTTCACGCCCGACTACTCGGTCGAGTACCTGGCGACCAATCCCTGGATCCACCAGCCCTTCGAGGGCTACGACTCCCTCGGCGCCGAGAAGCTGCTGGAGAAGTGGTCGGTCTGATCAACCTTTGATCAGGCCTGGCACGATCCGTCGCCGGAAGTGAGCATCGCGGTGTAGCGCCGCTGCATCTCTTCCGGCGTCAGTTTTTCGATGCTGTGGCCCACGTTCCAGCGGTGGCCGAAGGGGTCCCTGAACACCCCGGAGCGCTCGCCATAGAACTGGTCCTGCGGCGCCATGTCCAGCGTCGCGCCGGCAGCCACGGCCCGCGCCACCACGGCGTCGGCATCGTCCACATGCAGATGCAGCGTTACCGCGCTGCCGCCCAGCGTCTTGGCGCTGCGGATGTTGAACTCGGCGAACTCGTCCGAAATCATCAGGATCGCGCCGTTGTGGAAGTCCAGCTCCGCATGGCCGATGCGCCCGCTGGGCTCGGTGAGGCGAAAGATTTCCTTCACCTCGAAGACCTCGCAGTAAAAGTCGATGGCCGCACCGGCGTCGTCGACGCAGAGATACGGGAAGAGCTCGTGGATCGCCATGGGGTTTGCCTTTCGCTTTCGAAGAGAGGGGAAGCCGGTGATTCGTGGCGCCGATTCTGGGCCGCCGCGCCGCTACCGTCTTGAACGAATTTGACCCGCGGCCACAGCCGCCGGAACGTGCCGCGGCGATTCCGCACCCGTCCGCCGCCATGCCTGCGGTGACATGCCCGCCAGCGCGGCGAACTCACGGCTCAGATGTGCCTGGTCGCTGTAGCCGGCGGTGAGCGCAATGTCGACCCAACTGCGAGCCGGATCGGCAGCCAACGCCAGCGCGCGGTCGAAGCGCATCACGCGCGCGTATTCCTTGGGGCTGAGTCCGATGGCGCCACGAAAAAGCGCGATGAAGCGGCGGTGGCTGTAGCCGCTCTGCATCACCAGCCCCGCAATGGAAGGGTTCTCGCGCGCCAGCGTGCCGAGCGTTGAGGCGATGGCCGGGTGCAGGCCGTGCAGGCCGGCGCACAGCGAGGCAACGATGCGTTGGATGAGCAGGGCTTCGAAAACTGAGAGTTGTTGTTCGAGCTCGCCTGCCGCATGGACCCGATCCAGCGCGGCATCGGTCTGCTGTGCGCCCCAGAGTGCGTCGAGCGCCGTGTGCCGGCCGGCCAGTGCGTCTTCAGGCGCGCCCAGCAGCGCCCGGGCGGCGCCGGGCTCGAGTTGCGCGCCGACCGATCGCGTCGCCACTGACACGTCGCGCATGTAGAAGGCGGAACGCGCGCCGCCGACGATCGCATAGCCGTGCGTGTGGCCTTGTGCATCGTCGGCATTGCCGAAGAGCTTCAACGGCGGACCCGAAAGGCGAAACACCAGATGCATGCCGCCGGTGGGAAGCACATGCTCGCGCGCGCCCGGCCGTTCGGCCGGCGCGCCGTCGGGCGCCGAGGCCCACAGCAGCCTGACGAAGGGCCGCAGGTGAGGCGCAGGGGGCCGCGTCAGTTGCATGCTTTGCGGCTCATGAGGTCAGGCTGTTGCCCATCGGCGCATTGTGCCGCCGGGAGGGGCGGGCAGGCGCCATGCGCCGGCACGCAAATTCCCCCTTGGGAACGGGCGCGCTAGCATCGGCACATGAGCAAGCCTTCGACACAACTGATCCACCACCCCTACACCCCGCCCGCCACCTTCGCCGCGCCGCAGCCGGGCGTGTTCAAGGCATCGACCGTCTTCTTCGCCGACGTGGCCGCCATGCGTGCCCGCGACTGGAAGACCAAGGCCGGCTACACCTACGGCCTGCACGGCACGCCGACCACCTTCACCCTCGAGGAGCGCCTGGCCACGCTCGAAGGCGGCACCGAATGCCTGCTGGTGCCCAGCGGCCTGGCGGCGATTTCGCTGGTGTCGTTCGCGTTCCTCAAGACCGGCGATGAGGTGCTGATTCCCGACAACGCCTACGGTCCCAACAAGGCGCTGGCCACCGGCGAACTCGCCAACTTCGGCATCACCCACCGCATGTACGACGCGATGAATCCGGCCGACCTGGAAGCCAAGATCTCGCACCGCACGCGGCTGGTCTGGGTCGAGGCGGCGGGCTCGGTGACGATGGAGTTTCCGAACCTGCCCGCGCTTGTGGACATCTGCCGCGCGCGCGGCGTCACAACCGCGCTGGACAACACCTGGGGCGCCGGCCTGGCCTTCTCGCCCTTCGATTTCAACGGCACGGGGCAGGGCGTCGACATCTCGGTGCACGCGCTCACCAAATACCCGAGCGGCGGCGGCGACGTGCTGATGGGCAGCGTGGTCACCAACGACGAGCGGCTGCACCGCGCGCTCAAGCTGGCCCACATGCGCATCGGCTTCGGCATCGGCGTGGGCGACGTGGAAACGCTGCTGCGCTCGCTGCCGAGCATCGGCCTGCGTTACGCCGCGCACGACCGCGCGGCGCGCGAGCTGGCCGGCTGGCTCAACGGCTGCGAAGAGATCGCGCAGGTGCTGCACCCCGCGCTGGAGGACTCGCCCGGCCATGCCAACTGGCGCGCACTGTGCGGCGCGACCGACCTGGCGGCGGGCTTGTTCTCGGTCGTGTTCGACGAGCGCTACAGCAGCGAGCAGGTCGACCGTTTCTGCGATAGCCTGAAGCTCTTTCGCCTCGGCTATTCATGGGGTGGGCCGATCAGCCTGGTGGTGCCCTACGACATCGGCCTGATGCGCGATGCGAGCGTGGCGCGCTGGCCGCACAAGGGCACGCTGGTGCGCTTTTCGATCGGCCTGGAGGACGTGGGCGACCTGCGCGCCGACCTTCAGCAAGCATTGGTGCAGATGTAATCAGGGTGTATTTTTTGCCGTGCATGGGCGCCGGTCGGGGGTCTTGGGACTGCACCGTTATCGCTTACAGTAGGCCAACGCGCAGTCACCGTGACTGCCTCGCCCCAAGGAGAAGCAGTGGCAACACCAAATTACGGCTACGAGAAGCGCCAGAAAGAACTGGCCAAGAAGAAGAAGAAGGAAGAAAAGCTCCGCGAAAAGCAGTACCGCAAGCTCTCCCCGAGCAACGACGGACTGGCACCCGGAGATCCGGAAACCGATGTGGCCTCGCTCGAACGCGATCCCCCCACGGTGCCCGAGTTGCCCACCAAGAACGGTTGATCCGCTCCTGGCATCCCTCTCAAGAAGCCGCCGCAGGCCTGCGCCTGCGGCGGCTTTTTCATTCGGCTTGCCGGGTGCTACTTGGGCAACAGCTTGCGCAGCTCCGGCCACACGTTGTCGAGCAACTGCGGCTGCGCTGCGGCGGTGGGATGGATGCGGTCGGCCTGGAACAGCGAGATCGCATCGGGCGCATCGGCCACGCCCTTGAGCAGGAACGGTACGAGCGCCGCCTTGGTGGTGCCCGCCACCTTGGAGAACACCGCCTCGAAGCGCCGCGTGTAGTCGCCGCCGTAGTTCGGCGGCACCTGGATGCCGACGATCAGCACCTTCGCACCCGCAGCCTGCGCGGCCTTGGTGATCTGCAGCAGGTTGTCTTCGGTGTTCGCAAGGGGCAGGCCGCGCAGCGCGTCGTTGGCGCCGAGCTCCACCACCACGTGGCTGGGCTTGTGCTGTGCCAGCAGCGCCGGAAAGCGGGCGCGTCCGCCGGAACTGGTGTCGCCGCTGATGCTGGCGTTGACCACGGTGGCCGCGATCTTCTGCTGGGCAAGCCTTTTTTCCAGCAAGGGTACCCAGCCTTCGCCGCGCTTCAAGCCGTACTCTGCGCTCAGCGAATCGCCCAGCACCAGGATGACTGGCTTGCCGGCGCCCGAGGTGGCCTGGGCTTGCGCCGCGGCCATCCATGCCCCCGCGCTGCCTAGCGCGGCGGTGGTCAAGATAAAGTCACGTCGATTCAAAACCAAAGCCTTTCCATGTCCCATCCCCCGTCTGATGCCATTGTCGCCGTCGAGCATGTCTTCAAGTCCGTCACCGATTCGGCCGGCACGCTGGACATTCTGCAGGACATCCATTTCACCTTGGGCGCGCGGGAGACCGCAGCCATCGTCGGCGCCTCGGGCTCCGGCAAGAGCACCTTGCTGTCGATCATTGCCGGGCTCGATACGCCCACGCGCGGCACGGTCAAGCTCGCGGGCGACGACATCTTCGCCATCGACGAGGACGAGCGCGCTGCCCTGCGGGCCCAGCGCGTGGGTTTCGTGTTCCAGAGCTTCCAGCTGCTGGGCAACCTGAGCGCGCTCGAAAACGTGATGCTGCCGCTGGAGCTGGCCAACCGCAAGGACGCGCGCAAGGCCGCCACCGAAATGCTCGGCCGCGTCGGCCTCGGCCAGCGGCTGGGCCACTATCCCAAGGTGCTGTCGGGCGGCGAGCAGCAGCGCGTGGCGCTGGCCCGGGCCTTCGTGGTGCAGCCGGCCCTGCTGCTGGCCGACGAGCCCACCGGCAGCCTCGACTTTGCAACCGGCGAACAGGTGATGAAGCTGATGTTCGACCTGAACCGCGAACTCGGCACCACGCTGGTGCTGGTCACCCACGACCGCGGCATCGCGGCGCGTTGCGAGCGCCGCATCACCATCGAGGCCGGGCGCGTGTCGCTCAACGAAAAAACACCGGTGTCGACGGTCGAACAAGCGGCCTGATCTGCCCGGCTGGCAGCGGGTGGGCCGATAGAGAACACAAAACAGGACGAGGAGAGACCCCATGGAGAAGCTTCCACCCGAAGCCATCGCCGCGCTGCAGCGCGGCAGCCTGATCGAGGCCATCAAGATCGTGCGCGACAAGACCGGCCTGGACCTCAAGTCGGCCAAGGAAGCCGTCGAGCGCCACGCCAACCGGTCCCACGGGGCTCAGGACGATTCGCAGGACTGGCAGGAAGGCGACTGGGGCCGCGGCGAGCCCGAGTCGACGGCGGGCATGCAGGGCAACGGCCCCGCCGCCTTGCCTGCCGCTGCGCTCGCGGCGCTGGCGCGCGGCAACAAGATCGAGGCCGTCCGCCTCACGCGCGAGGCCACAGGCCTGGGCCTGGCCGAATCCAAGCACCTGGTGGACAACCACCGGAACCCGGTGGCCGGCGACTTCGGCCATGTGTCGTCCAACCTGCCCACCAACCCCATGGCCGAGCCGGGCCGTGTGGCGGGCGGCGGCAACAAGTGGGTGCCGATCGTCCTGGTGCTGCTGCTCGTGGCGCTGGCATGGATCTACTTTGCAAAGGGTGCCTGAAGCGATGATCGTTCCGCAGTTCTGGGCCGAAGGCCGTATCCAGGAACGCGTTGCAGGCAAGCAGATCACCGTGCGGCGCTACGGCTGGTCCGACGACAGCCCGGTGGCCGCGCAGGCCCACGCCGACCAGCGCACCCGCGAAGCCTTCGACCGCATCGCGAGCGGCGAGACGCTCGACCGCCGCGAGCGCAAGCTGGCCTACAACGGCGCCAACGGCGTGCCGATCCGCGAGGAGATCGTCGAGCGCCAGGGCGACAGCGTCGTCACCCGCAACGGCTACGGCGCGCGCTGCCTCAACACGCCCGATGTGCTGTTCGTCGACATCGATTTCGAAGAAGCCCTGCGTACCAGCGTGTTCGGCTATGCGCTGGTGCCCGCGTTGATCGTGGGCATCATCGGCGGCTGGGCAGCCAAGACCTGGGTGGGCGGGCTCATCGCCGCCATCGTGGTGTTCGCCGTGGCCTACCGCATCGGCCTGGCCAAGAAGCGGGGGGAGGCCAGCATCACTCCTGCGCCCGAGAAGCGCGCGGCCGAGCGCATCGGCCGTTTCATGCACCAGCATCCCGACTGGCATCTGCGCGTCTACCGCACGCCCGCCGGATTCCGCCTGCTGGCGATGCACGATGTCTTCAGCCCCCACGACATGACGGTGGCCGACTGCTTCCAGGCGATGGACGTGGACAAGGTCTATGCGCGCATGTGCCGCAACCAGAACTGCTTTCGCGCCCGCCTGAGCGCCAAGCCCTGGCGCATCGGCATCGTTGATCACATCCGGCCGCAGCCGGGCGTCTGGCCCGTCTCGCCCGAGAAGCTGCCCGCTCGCGACGCCTGGATCGCGCAGTACGAAAAGGCCGCCGAAGGCCATGCCGCCTGCCAGTATCTGGAGAGCGTCGGCAACACCGCGCGGGTGCATCCGAACGCGCTGGCGGTGCAGGAACTTCACGACGAGCGCACGCGTGCGCTCAGCGGCCTTCCTGTCGCCTGAAGCGGGCCGGATTCATTCGGGAAACACCGCGGAACCGGCTTTGCCGGGCCGCTGGTGTCGGGTAGGGATAATCAGGGGATGTCTTCCCCCAAAGTGATCTTCGGCTTCCATGCCGTGGGCGTGCGCATCAAGACCGCGCCCAAATCGGTGCTCGAAGTGATGTTCGACGCCAGCCGGCGCGATGCGCGCATGAAGCAGTTCATTGCCCGCGCACAAGACGCCGGTGTGCGGCTGGTCGAGGCCGACGGCCTGCGCCTGGCCAAGCTCAGCGGCAGCCACGGCCACCAGGGCGTGGTCGCGCGGGTCGAGCCTGCTGCGCAAATCCATTCGCTCGACGAACTGCTCGAAGGCCTCGAAGCGGCCGGCACCGTGCCGCTGCTGCTGGTGCTCGACGGTGTGACCGACCCCCACAACCTCGGCGCGTGCCTGCGCGTGGCCGACGGCGCCGGCGCCCATGCGGTCATTGCACCCAAGGACCACGCGGCCGGCATCAACGCCACCGTGGCCAAGGTGGCGAGCGGCGCGGCCGAGACGGTGCCGTATTTCATGGTGACCAACCTCGCGCGCACGATGAACGAGCTCAAGGAGCGCAGCATCTGGTGCGTGGGCACCAGCGACGATGCGCCGGGCACCATCTACCAGACCGACCTGAAGCGCCCCCTGGCGCTGGTGCTGGGCGCCGAGGGCGACGGCATGCGCCAGCTCACCCGCAAGACCTGCGACGAGCTCGTGAGCATCCCGATGGCCGGAGCGGTCGAGAGCCTGAACGTCTCGGTGGCCAGCGGCGTGTGCCTCTACGAGGCGATGCGCCAGCGCATCGCCTGATCGCGCATCAGCCTTTGGGCGGCGGTCCACCCTTGCGGTGGAAGTAGATGAGCTCCGCCACGCGCCGCATCTGCGGCGTGCCGAGCAGATGATTGAACATCCAGTCGCTCTGGAAGTTGTCGAAGGCCCAGCGCAGCGAGCGCTTGAGCAGAAAGCGCGGGTAGCTGCGCACGAACCAGGTGGCTGGGTCGTCCACTTCACCGCGCACGAAGCGCGCCACCGCCTCGCCGGCCCGCTCCCCGTGCTGCAGCGCGGTGTGGATGCCGCCTGCCGTCACCGGCGACACCATGCCGGCCGCATCGCCCACCAGCAGCGCACGTTCGCGAGCGACCACAGGCAGCACGCCGCCGCACGGGATCATTCCGGCGCGCACGGCGATGGGCGGTGCATCGCCGGGCGAGACCACCGATGCGATCTTCTGCAGGAAGGGTGCGAGCCGCAGCGCGCTCGCGTCGTTGCGGCCCATGCGGCGCGCCAAACCGATCTGGCTCACGCCGACGCCGTCGAGCGCCCAGCCGATGTAGCCGGGCGCAAGCCGGCGGTCGATGAAGCAATGCAGCAGATCGGGCGCCATGCGTGCGCCTTGGTATTCATGCTCGATGCCGTAGAGAAAACGCGTGTTGCGCGAGAGGCCCAGTGCCTTGGCCACGCGCGAATGCGGCCCATCGGCACCGACGAGGTAGGTCGCCGTGATGCAGGGGCCTTGCGTCACCGGCACTTCCCAGCGGCCGTCCACCCACAGCGCCTGCTCGAACAGCGTGCCCAGCCGCACGTCGACGCCGCAGGCCCGCGCGGAGTCCACCATCCAGTCGAGCAGCGCGGGTGCATCGGTGGCCCAGAACCAGTAGCCGGGCGCGTGCAGGTCGACGTGGCGCATGTTGGGTGCGTAGAGCCGCACGCCTTCGATGCGGCGAACCAGCGCGGGCGGCACCTCGGCCAACCATGGCACGCTGTCGACGGCGTCCTTGACGATGATTCCGGTGGTGTGGAGCTTGGCGCCGGCGCTGGTCTTCTTCTCGACCACCATCACGCTGAGCCCGGCAAGCGCCGCAGCCCGGGCGCAGGCGAGGCCGGCAAAGCTGGCGCCTACAACAAGCAGATCGACCTTGACATGGCCGAAGCCGCCGCCGACAGAAGAAGCCGGTGCGGGGCAGGGCGCGGCGAGCGAATAGGAAAGCGGGGAGAAGAAGCTGGAAGAGGAGTGCATGGGCAGCTGAACCGGGCAATGCGCACCACGGCTTGTGGTGCGCATGCGAAGTTAGCTACGCCATGTGCGGGCGGCGTGAAGCCTGTGTGAACCCGCGAGGCTCAGAGGATCACGATGGATCTTTGCCGCGGGTGCGAGCGACCGCGCTGAAGATGCCGATGCCCAGAAGGATCATCGCCCCGATGCCGATATAGATCGTCGGAACCCCGGCCACCGAGGCGCCCCAGGCCACGCCGCCCAAGAAGATCAAGAATCCGACCATGTAAAGCGCAAAAGACATCATGTTCCTCCGGTATCTGAGATGTCTCGCAGTATCCCGACCGGCCAGGCCCTGCGAACCGGCTGGCATCGCCTCTGCGTGTGGGAGCTTGCCTACCGCGCCCGACTTTCCATGGCTTCTGCCGGGCTACAGCGGGCAGGCGACCAGCAGATAGCGGCAGGCGCTTCGCCCCAGCGCCTTGAAGACCAGGGGACGGTCCACGCCGAAGTCCAGGCAATCGCCGGGTGCGAGTTCGAAGCGGTCGTCGCCGTAGTCCACCCGCAGTGCGCCTTCGAGCATCCACAGGCACTGCCGGTAGGGCTTGCCGCTCCATCGCGGATAGCCGACCTGCGCCGAGCGCGGCAGTTCGACCTCGACCAGTTCCACGCCGCTGCCCGCGCTGCGCTCGGCGATCTGGCGGCGCAAGTAGCCTGCCTCCGGGTCGCGCCAGACCTCCTGCGATGCCCGCGTGCGCAGCCGTTGGGGCTGCGCCTTCTCCTCGGTGAGCAACTGCGCCAACGAAACGCCAAGGCCCGCCGCCAGCTTGCCGAGCAACACCGCCGTAGGGCTGCTCTGCGCCCGCTCCACCTTCGAGATCATTGCCTTGCTGACGCCCGACAGTTCGGCCAGCTGGACCAGACTCAGCCCCTTGCCTTGCCGGAGCGCCAGCAGCCGGGTCGCGATGAGCGCGTCGATGTTGTCCTCGGGCACTTGGGCAGCAGGTGAAGTGTTTCTCATATGAGATTATTATTCTCTTATATTGAACGACGGCAACGCCAATACACACCATGCGCCTTATCGCCTGTACCGAGGAAGCCCATTCGGGCGCCATCCTCGCCATCCTCAACGAAGCCATCGTCACATCGACCGCGCTGTACGACTACAAGCCGCGCACGCCCGAGAACATGGTCGCCTGGTTCGCCGCCAAGCGCGCCAACGGCTTTCCGCTGATCGGCGCGGAAGACGAGAGCGGCGAGCTGCTGGGCTTTGCGAGCTATGGCGCGTTCCGGACTTTTCCGGCCTACAAGTACACCGTCGAACACTCGGTGTACGTGGCCTCGGGGCACCGCGGTGCGGGCCTCGGCCGCACGCTCATGGAGGCCATCATTGCCGAGGCGATGGTGCGCGACGTGCATGTGATGGTGGGTGCCATCGACGCTGCCAATGCGGGCAGCATCGGCCTGCACGAGCGCCTGGGTTTCGAGCACTCAGGCACCGTGCGGCAGGCCGGTTTCAAGTTCGGCCGCTGGCTCGACGTGGCCTTCTACCAGCGCATTCTTGCGACGCCGCTGAATCCGGTCGACGGATAGGCGCAGGAAGCGCAGCGGCTCAGGCGGCCGTTTCGTCGCTGGCGCGGTCCAGCATGCCGATGGTGCCGGCGTCCAGCTTCAGCTGCGTAGCTACCACCAGCTCTTCGAGCTGGGCGACGGAGGTGGCGCTGGCAATCGGCGCGGTCACGCCCGGCCGGGCGATCTGCCACGCAATCGCTACCTGCCCCGGCTTGGCGTTGTACTGCTGCGCCACCTTGTCCAGCGCCTCCAGGATGCGCAGGCCGCGCGGATTCAGGTACTTCTTGGTCGTGTTGGCGCCGCGCGCGCTCTTGGCGGCATCGGCCTCGGTGCGGTACTTGCCGGTCAGGAAGCCGGCGGCCAGCGCGTAGAAGTTGATGACGCCGACCTCGCGCTTGATGCACAGCGGCTCCAGATCGTCTTCGAACACCGCGCGGTCGTACAGGTTGTACAGCGGCTGCAGGCTCTCGTAGCGCGCCAGCCCCAAGCGCTCCGACACGTCCAGCGCCTCGGCCAGCCGCGGCGCGGTGTAGTTGGAGGCGCCGATGGCGCGCACCTTGCCTTCCTTGATGAGCGCGTCGAAGGCGCCCAGCGACTCTTCGAGCGGCGTGCCGGCGTCGTCGTCGTGCGACTGGTAGAGGTCGATGTAGTCCGTCTGCAGGCGCTTGAGCGAGGCCTCGACCGCCTCGCGGATGTACTTGGGCGAGAGGCCCACCTTGCCTTCGCCCATCGGCTTGCCGACCTTGGTGGCCAGCACCACGCGGTTGCGCTTGCCGCTTTGCTTGAGCCACTTGCCGATGATGGTTTCCGATTCGCCGCCCGTGTGCCCCGGCACCCATGCCGAGTACACGTCGGCGGTGTCCACAAAGTTGAAGCCCGCGTCCAGCCAGGCATCGAGCAGCTTGAACGAAGCGGCCTCGTCCACCGTCCAGCCGAAGACATTGCCCCCGAAGGCGAGCGGCGAAACCAGGAGGCCGGAGCGGCCGAGCGGGCGAAGTTGCGACATGAAGAAATTTTCCTGAAAGAAGAAGGAGAAGACAGTCAGACGAAGCCTACGCTGCCGAGCAGCGCACCGGCCGCCAGCAGCCAGAGCAGGTGAATGCGCGTGCGCCAGACGATAAGCGCGGCCACGCCGCTCAGCAGCCACAGGTGCCATGCGGGCGCATCGCCGGCATGGTTACCCGCGGCCAGCACCCAGCCGGTGGCGACAAGGAGGCCCACCACCACCGGCGCCATGCCTTGCTTGAAGGCGCGCACCTCGCGCCGGGTGCGGTTGCGGTGGCCCCAGCGGGTGGCGAAGTAGGTGAGGGTGGTACTCGGCAGCATGATGCCGACCATGGTGACCAGCAGGCCGAACAGGCCGAGCAGCCAGGCCATGGGCCCCGCGCCGATGCCGCCGCCCGCGTTGAGCCCGACGTTCCAGCCCATCAGCGCGACGAACAGCACATTGGGCCCGGGCGCGGCCTGCGCGATGGCGACCGACGAGCTGAACTGCGCATCGGTGAGCCAGGCATGCTGGGTGACCAGGTAGCGGTGCATGTCGGGCACCGTGGTGATCGCGCCGCTGATCGAGAGCAGCGAGAGCAGCAGGTACTGGCCGAAGAGCGCCAGCCAGTCGTGCCATTGCATCGAGATCAGCATCGAAAAACCTCCGCCCTCGGCCGGGGTGCAAGCGGGACTGGCGAGGTGCGTTGCCCGCTCATGGCGCGATCTTTCGCCAGGTCCAGACGCAGGCCGCGCCTCCCACCACCAGCAACACCCATCCCAGCGGAATCTTGAACAGCGCGATGGCCGAGAACACCAGCGCCATGATCCCCAGGCAGGCCGCAAAGCCCAGCGGATGCTTGCGCAGTTGGGGAATCAGCTTGATGCCGGTGGCCGCAATCAGCCCACCCGACACCGCGCCCATGCCGCGCAATGCGCCGGCCACCTGCGGATTGGCCGCGTAGTGCGCGTAGAGCACCGCCAGCGCAAGGATCACCCCCAGGGGAATGGTCAGCATGCCCGCCACCGCGGCCAGGGCGCCGCGCAGGCCGAAGTAGCGATCGCCGATCATCAGGGCGAGGTTGATCACGTTGGGGCCCGGCATCACCTGGGCCACCGCCCAGTCTTCGAGAAACTGCTCGGGTGTGAGCCACTTCTTCTTCTCGACCATCTCGCGCTGCACGATGGCCAGGACACCGCCGAATCCCTGCAAGGCGAGCCAGGTGAACGAAACAAAAAGGTCGCGTGGCGACCGCGGCTGCGGGGGATCGTGCGGTGCGGCCGTGTCGAAGGAAGGCGGGTGCATGTGCGTGCGATTATCGTAGGCAGGCCTGCAACATGCCGGGCACCGCACTGACATTCCTCAAGGCCGCCCAACCGGGAGACTCATCCTCATGCAAAAAATAAGTGCGCTCTTCGATCTGTGCAAACGGGCCTTCGCGTCGTGGTCGAACGACTACGCACCCAGCATGGGGGCCGCGCTCGCCTACTACACCGTGTTCTCCATCGCGCCGCTGCTGCTGATCGTGATCGCGGTGGCGGGGCTGGTCTTCGGCCAGGAGGCCGCGCGCGGAGAAATCTTTGCCCAGCTCTCGGGCCTCATGGGCGAGCAGGGCGCGGCCGCGGTGCAGGGCATGCTGCAGGCAGTCAACAAGCCGACCGAGGGCATCGTGGCCACTGTGATCGGCATCGGCCTTCTGGTGATCGGCGCGACCACCGTGTTCGGCGAGCTGCAGGACGCGCTCGACCGCATCTGGCGCGCCCCGGCCCGAGCGACCAACAAAGGCCTCTTCAACATGCTGCGCGTGCGGCTGCTGTCGTTCAGCATGGTCATGGGCATCGGCTTCCTGCTGATGGTGTCGCTGGTGGCCAGCGCGGCGCTGGCGGCGCTCGGCAAATGGTGGTCGCCGATGTTCGGTGCATGGGAAAGCCTGGCGCAGGCGGTGAACTTCGTCTTCAGCTTCGCGATGGTGACGGTGATCTTCGCGATGATCTACAAGATCATGCCGCGCGCGAAGGTGCAGTGGCGCGACGTGTGGGTGGGGGCGGCGGTCACGGCCTTGCTGTTCACCGTGGGCAAGCACCTGATCGGTCTGTACATCGGCAAGAGCAGCGTGGCCTCGGGCTATGGCGCGGCGGGCTCGCTGGTGGTGGTGCTGGTGTGGGTGTACTACTCGGCGCAGATCTTCCTGCTGGGCGCGGAGTTCACCTGGGTCTATGCGCGCACCTACGGCTCGATGAAAGACAAGGCGGATGCGCCCGATGCAAAGCCGTCGCCCACACGCGACGTGCCTTTGGCGCGCAACGACGCCTGAGCAGCTTCATTCAACCCGCGAAGCCGCCGTCGTCCAGAAACTTCTGTTCTTCGGCGGTATTGGTGCGCCCGAGCATCCGGTTGCGGTGCGGAAAGCGCCCGAAGCGCGCCACGATGTCCCGATGCAGCACCGCGAAGCGCTGCGTGTTGGGGTCCAGTGCGGAATTCAGCTCGACCGAACGTTCCTGTTCGGCCAGCACTTCCGAGTGCATGAAGGGCAGGTAGAAGAAGGGACGCAGTTCTTTTTCGAGTTGCCGGTCGAAGCCCTCGGCCAGCGCCTTCTTTGCCACGGACAGCGCGAGGCTGTCGGTGGCCAGCATGTGCGGGTTGTTGCGCCAGGCGTTGCGCGGCAACTGGTCCAGCAGCACCAGGAGGGCCAGCGTGCCTTCGGCGTCGCCGGTCCAATGGTCCAGCTCGCCGCGCGCGGCGGCATGGTGCGCGGCCGAGAAGCGCGAGAGGAAATCCGCGTCGAAGGCATCGCTCTTTGCGAACCAGCGTGCGGGGCCGGCCTGGCGCCAGAAATCGACCACTTCGCGGGCCGACGGGAGTTGCGGGAGGTCTTTGGAGGTCATCGTTGCATTCTCCGTGGCTTGCATTTTGTGCGGTGGCGGGGCCGGCAAAGACGGGGCGGTGGCCGACACGGCGAGCCACCCTCGCTGCCTATGCTGGCGAAGCTTTCAATAACCAGGAGACAAACGCATGACCAGATACGGCACCCTTTTGCGTGCAGCACTCATCACCGGCGTGGCCAGTGCCGCGCTGGCCGGCTGCGGGATGATGTCCAAGGCGAACACCGCCAGCTTCAGCGGCGCCATGAACGCGGCCAGCGAAGTCCCGCCCAACATGACGCGCGGCAGCGGCATGGCCGAAGCCTGGCTCAACCGCGACACCAATGTGCTGAAGTACAAGATCACCTACACCGGCCTGAGCGGCCCGGCCACGGCGGCACACTTCCACGGCCCCGCGGTGGCCGGTGCCAATGCCGGCGTGGTGCTGCCCTTCGCCAATGCGGCCAGCCCGATCGAAGGCCAGGCCACGCTCACGCCGGCACAGGCAGCCGACCTGGTGGCCGGCAAGTGGTACGCCAACATCCACACTGCCGCGAATCCGGCCGGCGAAATCCGCGGGCAGATGCTGCCGAAGATGTGATCCTGTAAAGGCTTGAGGCCTCAGGGGGCGGCGCGGCCTTCGTCAGGTTGGCGCCGCAGTGCTGGTGTCAAATGACGGCATGACATTGAAGAAGCCTCGTGCCGCCGCCCAGACCCTCAACACTTTCGCGGCACGCCGCGAAGACATGCGCGATGCGCGCAAGGCCCTCGTGCTGCAAGGCGGAGGCGCGTTGGGCGCCTACCAGGCGGGCGTGTACGCCGCGCTCAGCGAAACCGCGCTTCAGCCCCATTGGATCGCCGGTGTTTCTATCGGCGCCATCAACGCCGCGCTGATCGCCGGCAACGCGCCCGAGCACCGGGTCGACAAGCTGCGCGAGTTCTGGCACCTCGTTTCGTCCGGCCCGTCGCAGCGCCTGCCCGCGTGGTTCGGCGACCGCGCCACGCAGAACCAGTTCAGTGCCGCCATGGCGTCGGTGGTCGGCATTCCGGGCTTCTTCGAGCCGCGCTATTCGCCTTCGTTGTGGATGGGCGGCGCGGCGCCTCTCTTGAGCTACTACGACACTTCACCGCTCAAGGCCACGCTCGAACGCCTGATCGACTTCGACCGCATCAACCACTGCGAGGCCCGCTTCAGCGTGGGCGCGGTCAACGTGCGCACCGGCAACTCGGTGTACTTCGACAACACCCGCCAGCGCATCGGCCCCGAGCACATCATGGCCAGCGGCGCGCTGCCGCCGGGCTTTGCGCCGGTGCACATCGACGGCGACGACTACTGGGACGGCGGCATCGTCTCGAACACGCCGCTGCAGTACGTGCTGGACATTCATCCCCGCAACGAACCCCTGGTGGTGCTGCAGGTCGACCTGTTCAATGCGCGCGGCGAGATGCCGCACAACATGGCGGGCGTGATGGAGCGGCAGAAGGACATCACCTATTCGAGCCGCACCCGCATGAACACCGACGCGCTGGCGGCCAACATGAACCTGCAGCAGGCCATTGCCGACCTGATCACCAAGCTGCCGGCCAGCCTGCGCAAGGACCCCAGCGTGCTCGCGGTGCAGTCGCAGCTCACGCACGAGCCCATCGACATCTTCCATCTGATCTACCGCGACAAGCCCTACGAACTCGACTCGAAGGACTACGAGTTCTCTCGCGCCGCGGTCGAGGAGCACTGGGAGTCGGGCGTGCGCGACATGCGCAAGACGCTCGCGCATCCCGAAACCCTGCGCGCCGACGCCACGGTGAACGGCGTGACCACCTTCGACCTGGGCGAGCACGGCTCGGGCCGGGTCAAGCGGCCGGGGCTTTCGCGCTGAGCAAGTGGCGCCGGCGGCGGATCAGGTTCGACTAAGAAAGCAGCGCCAGACTGGGCCGGTCACTTCAACAGGAGGAAATGTCCATGAACATTGAAGACGTGCGGCGCCAGGCCTTCGCCATGCCGCTGACCAGCCCCGCCTTTGCGCCCGGACCGTACCGGTTCATGCGCCGCGAATTTCTCGTCGTCACCTATCGCACCGACATGGACGCGCTGCGCGCCGTGGTGCCCGAGCCGCTCGAAGTGGTGGAGCCGCTGGTGAAGTACGAATTCATCCGCATGCCCGACTCCACCGGCTTCGGCGACTACACCGAGTCGGGCCAGGTCATTCCGGTGCAGCTGCGCACCGCCAAGGGCGTGGAGCAGGGCGCGTATGTGCATGCGATGTACCTCAACGACCATCCGCCGATTGCCGGCGGCCGCGAGCTCTGGGGCTTTCCGAAAAAGCTGGCATCGCCGGTGCTCGACTACGAGACCGACGTGATCGTCGGCACGCTGGACTACGGCAAGGTGCGCGTGGCCCAGGCGACCATGGGCTTCAAGCACCGGGCACTGGACCCCGCGCCGATTCTTGCGGGCATTGCGCAGCCGAACTTCCTGCTCAAGATCATTCCGCACGTCGACGGCACGGCCCGCATCTGCGAGCTGGTGCGCTATCACATGGTCGATGTCACGCTGCACGGCGCGTGGACCGCCCCGGCTTCGCTCGAACTGCATCCGCATGCGTTGGCGCCGGTGGCCGATCTGCCGGTGCGCAAGGTCGAATCGGCGGTGCACTACATCGCGGACATGACGCTGGCTTTAGGCACAGTCGAGCACGACTATCTCGCCTGATTCCTGCTTGTCTTCTTTTTACCCAACCTCAAGGACATTCACCATGCAACTCAAGGACAAGGTCGCCTATATCACCGGCTCGGCCAGCGGCATCGGCAAGGAAATCGCGATCCTCTTCGCGCAGGAAGGCGCAAAGATCATCATTGCCGACCTCAACAAGGAAGCAGCCGACGCAACGGCCGCCGAGCTCAAGGCCACGGGCGCCGAGGCCATCGGCGTGGCTGTGGACGTGACCAATGAAGACCAGGTCAACGCCTCGGTCGAAGAGGGTGCCAAGGCCTTCGGCGGCATCGACATCCTGATCAGCAATGCCGGCATCCAGATCGTGCATCCGGTCGAGGAATTCAGCTTCGCCGACTGGAAGAAGATGCTTGCGATTCACCTCGACGGCGCGTTCCTCACCACCAAGGCGTGCCTGAAGCACATGTACGCGCAGGGCCGCGGCGGCAGCGTGATCTACATGGGCTCGGTGCACTCCAAGGAAGCCTCGCTGCTGAAGGCGCCCTACGTCACGGCCAAGCACGGGCTCATCGGCCTGGCCAAGACGGTCGCCAAGGAAGGCGCCAAGCACGGCGTGCGCGCCAACGTGATCTGCCCGGGCTTCGTGCGCACGCCGCTGGTCGAAAAGCAGATTCCCGAGCAGGCCAGGACGCTGGGCATCAGCGAAGAGGAAGTCATCAAGAACGTGATGCTCAAGGAAACGGTGGATGGCGAATTCACCACGACCGAGGACGTGGCGCGCGTGGCGCTGCTGTTTGCGGGGTTTCCGACCAACGCGTTGACGGGGCAGTCGCTGGTGGTGAGCCACGGCTGGTTCATGCAGTAGGGATTTTTCCTTCCCCCAAAGGGGGGAAGGAGCAAGACGGGCGCTACAGCTTCAGCTCCCAGGTTTCGCCCACGAGCTGTTTCCCATAGCTCTCGTGCGGCTCCGATTTCGTGAGCTGGAAGCCGCGCGTCGCATAGATGCCGCGCGCGGCCGAGAGACAGCTGTTGGTCCATAGCACCATCTTCCGGTAGCCCTTCAGGCGCGCGAAGGCGATGCATTCGTCCACCAGCTTGCCGCCGAGCCCCAGGCCGCGCGCACCGGGCGTCAGGATCAGCATGCGCAACTGCGCCACGCTGGCCGACTTGCGCACCACGAAGATCGAGCCGACGCGCTCGCCGTTGCGTTCGGCGATCCAGCAACGCTCCCATTCGGGCTGGAACTTGAGCAGGAACTCGCTGGCAATGCCGGCCACCAGCGCCTCGAAGCTGCTGTCCCAGCCGTACTCTCGCGCATAGATTTCGCCGTGCTGCTGCACCACCCAGCCGATGTCGCCGGGCGCGGGGTCGCGCAGCACCACGGCCTGCGGCTTTGCCGGCGGGGCGTGCGCATCGAGCAGCGATTGCACCGTGCCCATGGCCTGCACCAGCTGCTGTCGCTGGGCGGGCGCCAGCGTGGCGAGCAGCGCGGCCGCCTCGTCGCGCGATTTCTGTTGCAGCGGCGCAAACGCGGCATGGCCGGCGTCGGTCAGGCGCAACACGCTTTGCCGGGCGTCCCGTGCATGAGGCTCGCGGGTGAGCCAGCCTTCGGATTCGAAGCGGCGAAGGATGCGGCTCATGTAGCCCGCATCCAGCCCCAGGTCGCGGCCGATCTCGCTGGCCACGGCAATTTCGCGGTGCGCGAGCTCGTACAGCACCCGCACGTCGGTCAGCGACATGGCGCCGCCCAGGTAGGGGTCGAGGGCGCCGATGCGGCGGGTGTAAAAGCGGTTGAATTGCCGGATCGCCTTCACGGCGGAGCTGTCAACAGCAGTTGAAGGAAGGGACATGATTGCCATTGTCATTGAATTGGTTGACTTTGGCAATCAATTGAGGCCTCCGACGGGCGCGGTCACAGGATGTTTGTCGCGACACGAATGGTGGAAAACCCTAAAATCGAGGGTTGCCCACCACAGCGCCGCCCCGGCGCTGTCCACACCCACCGATGAACGCTCCCGTCGACGTCTCCTTCTTTGCCCGCGCCGCCAAGCCGCTGAACAGCTACCGCAAGTACTGGGCAGCCCGTTTTGGCACAGCCAAGTTCCTGCCGACCACGCGCAAGGAAATGGACGCGCTCGGCTGGGACAGCTGCGACATCATCGTGGTCACGGGCGATGCCTACGTCGACCATCCGAGCTTCGGCATGTCGGTGATCGGCCGCATGCTCGAGGCGCAGGGCTTTCGCGTGGGCATCATCGCGCAGCCCGACTGGCAGAGCGCCGAGCCCTTCAAGGCACTGGGCAAACCGAACCTGTTCTTCGGCGTGACCGCCGGCAACATGGATTCGATGATCAACCGCTACACCGCGGACCGCAAGATCCGCAGCGACGACGCCTACACCCCCGGCGATGTCGGCGGCTCACGCCCCGACCGCGCGGCCATCGTGTATTCGCAGCGCTGCAAGGAAGCCTGGAACGACGTGCCGATCATCCTGGGCGGCATCGAGGGTTCGCTGCGCCGCATCGCGCACTACGACTACTGGTCGGACAAGGTGCGCCGCTCCATCGTCGTCGATTCCAAGTGCGACCTGCTGCTCTACGGCAACGCCGAGCGCGCCATCGTCGAGATCGCGCACCGCCTGGCCGCCAAGGAACCGGTGCAACAGATCACCGACGTGCGCGGCACCGCCTATGTGCGGCGCGAAACGCCCGAGGGCTGGTTCGAGATCGACTCCACCAGCGTGGACGAACCCGGCCGCGTCGAGGCGCACGTCAATCCGTACCTGATGGTGTCCGACCAGGCCAAGGCCAACGGCGCCACCTGTGCGAAGGAAGACGAGGCGAAGGACGTGGCCAAGGCGGCGGAAGCAGCGGGTTCGGCCGCCGTCAACCCCGCGATCAAGCCGCTCACCTTCATGCCCAATCCGGCATTGGCATCGCGCACGAAGATCAAGGTGCCGCCGCGCGACCGCTCGGTGATCCGCCTGCCTTCGTACGAACAGGTGCGCAGCGACCCGGTGCTCTACGCGCACGCCAACCGCGTGCTGCACCTCGAAACGAACCCCGGCAATGCCCGCGCGCTGGTGCAGGCGCATGGCGAAGGCGCCACGGCGCGCGACGTGTGGATCAACCCGCCGCCCATTCCGCTCACCACGGCCGAGATGGACTTGGTGTTCGACCTGCCGTATGCGCGCAGCCCGCATCCGCGCTACGCCGACGAGAACGGCAGCCACGACGGCGCCACCAAGATCCCCGCGTGGGAAATGATCCGCTTCAGCGTGAACATCATGCGCGGCTGTTTCGGCGGCTGCACCTTCTGCTCGATCACCGAGCACGAGGGCCGCATCATCCAGAGCCGCTCCGAAGAATCGATCATCAAGGAGGTCGAGGCCATCCGCGATTCGGTCAGCGGCTTCACCGGCACCATTTCCGACCTGGGCGGCCCCACGGCCAACATGTATCGCCTCGGCTGCAAGAGCCCCGAGATCGAATCGGCCTGCCGCAAGCCCAGCTGCGTGTACCCCGGCATCTGCCCGAACCTGGGCACGAACCACGACCCGCTCATCAAGATCTACCGCCGCGCGCGTGCGCTGCGCGGCATCAAGAAGATCCTGATCGGCTCGGGCCTGCGTTACGACCTGGCCGTGCAGTCGCCCGAGTACGTGAAGGAGCTGGTGCAGCACCACGTCGGCGGCTATCTCAAGATCGCGCCCGAGCACACCGAGCAGGGCCCGCTCACCAAGATGATGAAGCCCGGCATCGGCAGCTACGACAAGTTCAAGCAGATGTTCGAGAAGTTCTCGGCCGAGGCGGGCAAGAAGCAGTACCTCATTCCGTACTTCATCGCCGCGCATCCGGGCACCAGCGACGAGGACATGATGAACCTCGCGATCTGGCTCAAGAAGAACGGCTTCCGCGCCGACCAGGTGCAGACCTTCTATCCGTCGCCCATGGCCACCGCGACGACGATGTACCACACCAACAAGAACCCGCTGCGCAAGATCACGCGCGAGAGCGAAACGGTGGACATCGTGCGCGGCGACAAGCGCCGCCGCCTGCACAAGGCCTTTCTGCGCTACCACGACGCCAACAACTGGCCGCTGCTGCGCGAAGCCTTGAAGAGCATGGGTCGCGCCGACCTGATCGGCAACGGCAAGCACCATCTCATTCCGACGTGGCAGCCCCTGACCGATGGCGGCTACACGAGCGCGCGCCGCAAGAATTCGACCTCCGCGCCGCCGGTCACGGCCAAGGCCGCGGCGCCTGTGAGGCTCGCGCCCGTCAAGCCCTCCAAGGGCCGCATGCTCACGCAGCACACCGGCCTGCCGCCGCGGGACATCGGCAGCAAGCCGACCGGCAAGCCCTCGCGCAAGGTGCGCTGACCGGCGGCACGCGACGGACGGACTTCAGGCCGCGGGATGAATCTCCCGCAGCCAGAAGACCCAGGCCAGCACGGCCGCGCAGTGAAGGGCCACCGTGGCGCGGTACACCACCAGAAAACCCTGCTTGCTCGACTTGTGGCGCAGCAGTCTTTGCGCGGCCCAGGCCCCCGGCCAGCCGCCGATCAGCGCAAGCAGGTGCAGGGTGCTTTCCTTCGTGCGCCAGCGGCCTGTTTGCGCGGCGTTCTTGTCGAGGGCGTAGGCGATGAAGGCCAGCAGGCTCAGGCCGGGAACCGCGCCGAGCACCAGCAGCGGCAGGCGGCCGGTCCACACGGCAACGCCGAGCAGCAGCCCGTAGGCCAGCAGAAAGAGCATGCCCCATGAGCCCGAGGACCCGGACGCGCTTGCACCTCTGGGATTCGAGCGAGGCAGGGACCGGCGCCGGTCATTGACGGGCGCTGGCCGCGGCGATGGCGGCGATGGCCGCGATGCCGCCGCTTGCATTGCCTGCACCGCCACGGCGCGCGGTCCCTTGCCGCCGACATGGATCTCTTCGAAGCTCAGTGCCATGCCCACCTGCGGCGACACCCGCCTGTCGCTGAAGTCGCGCAGGTGCACGAACACGTCGGCCGACACCTCGGGGCTGCGGATGAAGCCGAAGCCGCGATCGGCCTCCCAGCGGACGAGTCGACCTTGGCGTTTCATGTGGCGTGAAGGGCTGGGGGAGGGCACATGGCCGCAATTCTCTCTTGTGCTTTCTCTTGTGCTTTTCCTTGCCCTCTCCGCGCCCCGGCGCCTATCATCGGCCGCTCATGCACCCCCACCTGCACCACTCTCCCCCTCCGCCGAACTGCCGCTGACGCGCGCCTCGCGCCGCGCTCAGACCTGCAAGTGGTCGCCGCCGTCCGCCTCCCCTCGTCGAGGCCGGATGACGGCCGGATGGTCATGCCCGCCCTCGACAAGAAAGAGCGGCAGGCGTCATGGAGAGTTTCAACAATGAACGCAAGAATGTCTGCCGCCCTGGCCTGGGGCGGCGTGTTGCTGGCCGGAGCGCTGTGGGGCGGCGGCGCGCTGGTGGCGCAATTCCTCATCGATGGCGGGATCGCGCCGCAGAGCCTGTCGCTGGCGCGCTTTGCGCTCGGCGTGCCGCTGTTGTGGTGGCTGCACTGGAGGGCGCAACGCGCCTCGCAATCGCCGAATGCGCGCTGGCGCCATCTCACGCGACAAGAGCAGGTCCAGGTGATCGGCACCGGCGCCGCGATGGCGCTCAACGTGAGCTGCTGGTTCGCCGGCATCGCGCACCTGGGCGCGGCGCTGCCGACAGTGATCTCGATCTGCTGCGCGCCGGTGATCGTGGTGCTGGTGTCGGTCGCACGCGGCTACGAACGCTTCGGCCTGCGCCTTTTCGCCGGATTGGTGCTGGCGCTCGCAGGCGTGGCGCTGCTCGTTGTGCCGGCCGAGGGCTGGGGGCCGCTGCCCGCGGGACATGCCGCAGGGCTGGCGTGGTCGTTCGGCTCGGCCCTCTGCTATGCGCTGGTGGTGCTCGGCAATGCGCGCATGCCGCTGCGCGTGCCGGCCGTGACCGCATCGGCCTGGGGCATGAGCGTGGCTGCGCTGTGCATGCTCGCGGTGGCATGGTCTACCGGCATCACATGGCCCGCCGGCACGGCCCAGTGGGCGGGCGCCGCCTACACGGGCGTGGTCACGACCTCGGTGGCCTACCTGGCCTTTGCCTGGGGCGCGCGGCGCCTGTCGCCCACGGCGGCGGTGGTCGGTACCTTGATCGAGCCGCTGGTCGCCGCCTTGCTCGCGGCGTTGCTGCTCGCACAACCGATGGCGCCGCGCCAGTGGCTGGGTGCGGTGCTGCTGGCGATGGCCATGCTGCTGCTCATGCGGCCGAACAGGCGCGCGTAGCGCGAACGAAGCCGGGGCGCGCAGGACGCGACCGTCCGTTGTATGGTGTGGCCCCATGAGCAGTTCGCCCCGCCTGCCGGTATCGTGGATGCGCACCCTGGCCGGTGCCGTCCTGCTTGCTTTCTCGCTTCCGGTTCTGGCGGCCGCGCCCGATCCCGCCGCCCCGGGCGGCCCGGCCCAGGCACTGCGTGCCGCCCACCAGCGCATGAGCGACAAGCTCGACAGCAGCAGCTTCGGACGCCCCGTGCTGCTCGATTCGAGCGAGACGCCCGGCGGGCTTGAGGGCGACATCTACGCGGTCATCGACCACCCGCTGTCGGCGGTCACCGCCGCCTTCAAAGGCTCGACCCATTGGTGCGAGTTGCTCACGCTGCACATCAACAACCGGCGCTGCAAGACCGGGACGGCGCAAGGGCGCGAAACGCTCACGCTCTACGTCGTGCGGCGCTACGACAAGCCGGTCGAGCAAGCCTTCGAGCTGCCCTTCGTGTATCGCGTGGCGAACGCTACGCCCGAGCACCTGGCGGTCGAGCTCTCGGCCGCGAGCGGGCCTTTCGGCACCAGCAACTACCGGGTCACGCTCGAAGCCGTGGCGCTCGACGCGCAGAAAAGCTTCGTGCATTTCAGCTATGGCTACGACCACAACATGATGGTGCGGCTCGCCACCCAGGCCTACCTGGCAACCTTCGGCCGCGACAAGGTCGGCTTCACGGTGACGGGCAAGACGCCCGATGGCAAGCCCGAATACATCCGCGGCCCGCGCGGGCTGGTGGAGCGCAATGCCATGCGCTACTTCCTCACGCTCGACGCCTACCTGTCGACCGATGCCAAGGACGCCGCCGAGCGGCGGCAGCGCCATTGGTTCGCGGCGGTCGAGCAGTACCCGCGCCAGCTGCGCGAGGTCGACCTGGACACGTACCTCGCGCTCAAGCGCGAAGACCGCCAGCGCGACGCCGCCGGCCGCTGAACCCCCTTGTCAGCCTGCCAGCGTGAGCAGCGGCACGTCGCGTTCGCGGCTCATGGCATCGAGCTCGGCACGGGTGCGGGTGGAGAGCCAGGCCGCCAGTGCTTCGTGCGTGGCCGCGGCCATCATGTCCGGCGGTGTCACGCCCGCCGCTTCGCAGAGGCGATTCGCAAAATGCGGCTCCAGCGCCGCAACCGCCACGCGGCCGTCGGCGCACGGGTAGACGCGGTAGCCCGCATGCGCGCCGCCGACCGCGCCCGTGGGCTGCGTGAGGCCCCAGGTGCGCGGCAGCGCCAGCCAGTCGGCCGAGGCGTTCAAGGCCACTTCGAGATGGATGCCCGCGGTTTTGTCGCCGCCTCGCGCACGGCGAAGCACGGCCGTCAGCACGGCCTCGCTCGCGAGCAGCGCACCGCCCATGTCGGCGTAGAGCGTGGGCGGCAGCTCGGTGCCGGTGACCAGGCCGCTCTCGGCGAGGTAGGTGAGGTCATGGCCCGGCTCTTCGGCGCGCTCGCCCGGCGCACCGACGATGGCCACCTGCGACAGCGACGGATGGCGCGCCTGCAGAACGGGCCAGTCCAGGCCGAGCTTGCGCAGTGCGGAAGGGCGGAAGGAGGTGAGCAGCACGTCCGTGCTCGCCAGCGCTTCGTGCAGCTTTTGCTGCCCCGCGTCGGTCTTGAGGTCGGCCGTGTCGACGGCGATGCCTTCGTGCAGCGCGGCATAGGCGGGCCGGTTGTAGAGCGCCATCGGGTCGCCACTGGGCGGCTCCAGCTTCAGGCAGGCGGCGCCCATCTGGCGGCAGCGCAGCAGCGCCGCCGGGCCGGGCAGGTTGAGCGCAAGGCTCAGGACGCGCACGCCGGCTAGCGGCAGGAAGGGTGGGGTGGCGGGGCTGGACATGGGCGTTGGGGTCGGAGAGGAACAAGTCAAAGCCATTCTCACCGTGTCTCACCGCGCCCGCTGCACGGAGCCAGATTCCGCAAGCCGCCGTCCGAACGGCGCGCGTAGCATGCGCGATGGCAGCGCTCGCCCTTGCCGCCGCCTCAACGAACCAGGAGACACCCCATGTTCGAAGCTTCCCTGATGAGCGGCCAGCGCATCCTCGTGACCGGTGGCGGCACCGGCCTCGGCCGCGCGATGGCCGAGCGCTTCTTGAGTCTTGGCGCGGACATCGCCATCTGCGGCCGGCGCCAGTCGGTCTGTGAGGAAACGGCAGCCCGGTGGCGCCAGCAGTTTCCGCAGCGGCGCATCGACACCTTCGGCGTGGACATCCGCATCGCGCAGAGCGTCGACGAGATGGTCGAGAGCCTGTTCCAGAGCGGTGGCCTCACAGGCCTTGTCAACAACGCCGCGGGCAACTTCGTGGCGCCCACCGAGAGCCTCTCGCCCCGCGCCTTCGACGCGATCGCCAACATCGTCTTCCACGGCAGTTTCTACGTGACGCAGGCCGTGGGCAAGCGATGGGTGGCCGAGGCCAAGGCCGGCCAATGGAAGCAGGGCGACCCCTTCCGCAGCGTGATGAGCATCATCGTCACCTGGGTCGACAACGGCAGCCCCTACGTCGTGCCCTCGGCCATGAGCAAGGCGGGTATCGAGGTGATGACCAAGTCGCTCGCGGTGGAATGGGCGCGGCACGGCATCCGCCTGAACGCCGTGGGCCCCGGCGAGATTCCGACCGAAGGCATGAGCAAGCGCCTGAACCCCGGCGAGGAACCCGGCGCGCGCACCGTGCAGATGAGCCCGATGGGGCGCACCGGCCGCATGAGCGAGCTGCAGAACATCGCAGCCTTTTTGATGGCGCCCGGCCAGTGCGACTGGCTCACCGGCCAGAGCATCATGATGGACGGCGGCAACGCGCTGGCCAACGGCGGCAACTTCTACGAGCTGCGCCAGTGGACCGACACCGACTGGCAGGACGCGCGCGAACGCATCGAGGCGCAGAACCAGAAGGACAAGGCGCAGCGCTGAGGGCGCCGCCGGCCCCGGTTCAGGCCGCGCTCAGCCTTCGATGTCCGCGCCGCGCTCGGCCAGCAGGCCGCGCAGCAGCGAGCGGTGGCAGCGCGATTCGTCCTCGCAGTAGCAGCCCACCGACAGCGCCGTGCCGTGCGACAGCGCAGCCAGCAGGTCGAGGCTGCGGCTCGCGTCGGCCTCGGCCATCTCGGCCTTGTACTTGCGCACGAAGGCGTTCCACTGCGCGGGCGTTTCGGCTTCCTGGCCCAGCTTCATGGTCTCGGCGGAGGGCGCGAGGTTGGGGTACCACACGTCGTACCAGTTCTGCGATGCGAACTCGGCTTTGGGCACGCCGCGCGGCGGACGTCGAACGGTGCCTACGCGCAGGCCTTCGCCGGGTGCGCGCGCTGTGCCGAGGCGAATGATGCGAATGCTCATGGATGGTGCCTCCTTCAGGTGCCGACGATGCCGCCGTCGCGCCGCCGGATTGCCAGCGTTGCCGAGCGCGGCCGTGCGCTGCCGGGTGCGGTGCCGTCGGGCCAGGCGCTGTTGTGGGTGGTGCCGCCGTCGTCGCGCACTTCGCCCGGATGCTGGATGTTGACGAACAGCGTGCGGCGGTCGGGCGTGACCACGCAGCCGGTGATTTCGCTGCCGTTCGGCGCGGTCATGAAGCGCCTGATGCGGCCGGTGGCGGGGTCGGCGCACAGCATCTGGTTGTTGCCCAGCGAGGCGTAGGCGGGCTTGCCGATCACTTGGCCGCTCTTGTCGGTCTGGATCCAGAGCAGCCCGCCGCTGTCGAAGTGCAGGCCGTCGGGGCTGCCGAAGATGTCGGCCTCGGCCGAGAGGTAGCGCGCGCCGCTGCCGGCCTGGGCGGGGTCGCCGGCCAGGGCGAAGTGTTCCCAGGCGAAGTCCGTCGAAGCCGCGTCGCCGCCGTCCTCGCGCCAGCGCAGGATGCCGCCGAAAAGATTGTTCGCGCGCGGGTTGGCGGCGTCGGGCGCCGGCTTGCCCGCGTCGCCGCGCTGGCTGTTGTTGGTGAGGGTGACGTACACCTCGCCGCTTTGGGGATGCACCGCGATCCATTCGGGGCGGTCCATCTTCGTGCCGCCGACGATGTCTCCGGCGAGGCGCGCGTGGATCAGCACCTCGGCCTGGTCGGCAAAGCCGCTGGCCGCGTCGATGCCGTTGCGGCCGTGGGTGAGCTCCAGCCAGCGGCCCTTGCCGTCGGCGTCGAAGCGCGCCACGTAGAGCGTGCCTTCGTCGAGCAGGCGGCTGTTGGCCGCTGCCGCAGATCGGTCGCGCCCGGCCTGGACGCGCCCCGTGCTGACGAACTTGTAGATGTATTCGAAGCGCGCGTCGTCGCCCATGTAGACCACCACGCGGCCGTCCTTGGAGACCGTGCAGGTCGCGCTTTCCTGGCGCTTGCGGCCCAGCGCCGTGCGCTTGATGGGCGTGGCGGCGGGGTCGAAGGGGTCGATCTCGACGACCCAGCCGAAGCGGTGGGGCTCGTGGGGGTGGCGGCTCAGGTCGAAGCGCTCTTCGAAGCGCCAGTACTCCACCCATTGCGCGCCCGCCACCGTGTCGTAGCGCCGCTGCGCGTCCGTGGCGGCCGTCGCCGCTTCCTTCGGGCCGCCGAAGTAGCCGTGGAAGTTTTCTTCGCAGGTGAGGTAGGTGCCCCAGGGCGTCACGCCCATCGCGCAGTTGGCGAAGGTGCCCAGCACCCGGTGGCCGGCCGGATCGGCGGCGGTGCGCATCAGCGGCGTGCCGGCGGCGGGGCCGGCAATGCGCATGGGCGTGTTGCCGTGCACGCGGCGCGCATAGGGCGAAGGCCGCACCTGCTGCCAGCCTTCGGCGGTGCGCCGGATCTCGATCACCGACACGCCCATCGCGTGCAGCGACTTGCGCACCTTGTCGGCGGTCCATTCCTTGATGCCGTCCGTGTGCAGCAGCTGCTCGTCGGTGTACTCGTGGTTCATCACGAGCAGCGCGCGGTCGGTCCCGGAGAGCGGAAAGAAGTGCATGCCGTCGTGGTGCATGCCGGCCTGCAGCGCCTGCTCGTCGGCGCTGTTGCCGCCGTTCGGTGCAAAGGGCGGCATCCGCCCGGCGATGCCCGTGGGCGCGCCCCAGGGGTAAAGCAGCTGCCACTCGTACTCGGGCGGGATCACGACGGCATCGCGCAAGGACGCGGGCACTGCGGTAAAGCCTGGGCTCGCCTTCGCCAAGCGGGAGGCCGCCGGAGACGCGGCATGCGACTGCCCGAACAGCGCCACCACGGCGGCGACAGAACCCGATTGCAGGAGAAAGTGACGGCGGTCCAGCGGCATGGCGAAGGTGTGGGGTGGGGCGACAGCCGCCATCATCGCCCAGCTCCCATGGCAGATGCGGCAGGCGCACCGGGTGATACTGGCGCCGAAACCCACAAGGAGACATGCAATGAGCGACCGCATCGAATGGACCCGCCACGCCGACGGCGTGGTGCAACTGCAGCTGGCACGCGCCGACAAGATGAACGCGCTGGACCCCGCGATGTTCGATGCGCTGATCGAAGCCGGCGAGGCCCTTTGCGGCGATGCGGCCGTGCGCGCTGTGGTGATCTCCGGCCGCGGCAAGGCGTTCTGCGCGGGGCTCGACATGGCCTCGTTCGAGCGCATGCAGCAGGGCGCGGGCGCCGAGGTGCTGGGCGAGGGCGCAGCGGGCGCCGACCTGGTCCGGCGCACGCACGGCATCTCCAACGCCGCGCAGCAGGTCGCGATGGTGTGGCGCGACGTGCCGGTGCCCGTCATTGCCGCGGTGCACGGCGTGGCCTTCGGCGGCGGTCTTCAGGTGGCGCTGGGCGCGGACATTCGTATCGTCGCGCCCGACACGAAGCTGTCGGTCATGGAGATCAAGTGGGGCCTGGTGCCCGACATGGCCGGCATGGTGCTGATGCGCGAACTCGCGCGCAGCGACGTGGTGCGCGAACTCACCTTCACCGGGCGCATCTTCTCGGGCGAAGAGGCGCTGCGGATCGGCTTTGCCACGCGGCTGTCGGCCGACCCGCTGGACGCGGCGCTGCAAATGGCGCACGAGATCGCGGGCAAGAGCCCCGATGCGATCCGCGCCGGCAAGCGGTTGCTCAATGCGTCGCTCTCGCAAGACGCTGCACAGCTGCTGATCGCCGAGTCGGTCGAGCAGAAGGCGCTGATTGGCAGTGCCAACCAGATCGAGGCGGTGAAGGCCAACATCGAGCGCCGCGCGCCCCGTTTCGACCCGCCCGCCTGACCGGCGAACTCACGGCTTCTGCGTTTGCATCCGCGCCTGATACCGAGGCGCGGAACCTTCCTTTTTCGCGTTTCGCCGTTTCCTGGGATGCCTCAAAAAGCAGCACCCCTTTTTCCCTTCAAGCGCCCGTATGTAAGAATTAAGTGGTTGTTTTATGGTGAAAATGAATAGAAATGGAGTCAATTTGTGTGCAGAAGGTCACGCCTTGCCGCAGCGTCGTCTCCTGTATGGATGGCTTCTGAGCCCGCAGTCATAAACAATCGACGGCTTTGCCCCGCGACGGCGATCCTGCATGTCGACCACGTTTTTCTGTAACCTCAGTGTGCCCATCCTGGTGGGCGAGGATCGCTACAAGTACGTCCCCATCGTCGGGGTTTTTCGCAGCATTCCCTTCGACCAGGTCGACGAGTGGGTGATGCACCCCGACGGCGGACCGCGCAGCGACCGCGAACTCGCGGCCGAAGTGCTTGTCGAGATCCGCAAGCCGCTCGGCGGAAGCGGGCGCACCGCGCCGCACGCCTTCGAAGTGGCCGACATCCTTCAACTCGATCGTGCGGCCGCGATCGTCGTTTCCACTTTTCTCGCCGCACTGCCTCGCATCTGAGGCGTTCCCGTTCCCCGATTTCCGCGCCTGGCTGGCTAGCGCTTGCCCCGCGCATCCACCGGCCAGATCGCCATCAGCTTGCCACCATCGACCACGTGATACCAGTCGTGCAGGTTCACGGTGGGGTCGCAATGCGGCGTCACGAATTCGACGCGGGTGCCCAGCGCCGGCCGCGGCCCCGCAACCATCAGCTTGCCGTGCTCGTCGCCGAAAAAGGCGTAGCGGCTCGCGGCGTCCACGCCCTTGGCCACCAGCGGCACGCCGCTGTCGGTCGAAAAGCATTTGCTGCCGCCGTCGACCGTGACCCATTCCGCCGCGTTGGTGCTCACCACCGCCGTCTGCACGAACAGCGAGACCTCGAAGGGCGACGGCTCCGTGCCCGAGGCCAGCACCTGCGCGTATTCGGCGTCCATGAACACATAGGAGCCGGCCTGCAGTTCGGTGAAGGCGTTGTCCTGCGAATCGAGGTCGTGCGTGCCGGTGCCGGCACCGGTGACGATCTCGAAATGAATCCCTTGCCGCCTGGCCGCCGCGACGATGCCCGCCACCGTTTCGCGCAGCGCCGCAGCGGCCGCACTGCGCTCGTCGCGCGCCACGATGTGCTGCAGGTTGCCCGCATAGGCTTGCAGCCCGCGCAGGCGCAGGCGAGGCTCGGCGGCAATCAGCGCCGCGAGTTCGAGCACCTGCGCCTCGGTGGCGGCGCCGGTGCGGTTGTAGCCGGCGCCGTAGTCCACCAGCACGTCCAGCGGATGCGTGAGGCCGCCTGCGGCCTGCGCCAGATCGGCGGCGTTGCGCGGGTTGTCCACCACCACCATCAGGCCGCCCGGCACCGCATGCTGCGCGAGCTTGACCAGGCGCGCGATCTTGCTCGGGGTGACGGCCGGCGAGGTGACGAGCACGCCGCGGATGCCCGCATTGACCATGATCTCCGCCTCGCCCATGGTGACGCAGCTCACGCCGATGGCGCCGGCCGCCACCTGCCGGCGGGCGATCTCGACCGACTTGTGGGTCTTGACGTGCGGGCGCAGATGGATGCCGCGTGCCTTGGCAAAGGCGGCCATGCGTTCGATGTTGCGCGTCATCGCGGGCAGGTCGACGAGCAGGGCGGGGGTGTCGAGCAGATGACGACCGCCGGGAACACCGATCAGCGGCGCATTGACTTGCTGCGCGAGAGACATGGGGCAACCTTTATTCGAAGAGTGAAGGTTGCGATGCTGCCACGGTATTTCAGGGTCGCAGGGCCATCCACCACAGCAGCGCCGCATTGGCGGCCCAACTGCCCGCCAGCAGCAACACGGCGGTGCTCGCCACGCCGGGCGAGAGGTCCAGCGTGGCCAGGCTCAGCGACCACGGCAGCCCGCCCACGATGGAGAGCAGCATGCCCGTGTCGCTTTCCGGAACGATGGCACTGGTCAGGATGCAGGCCACGCCGGCAACCGTGTAGATCGACGCGGCAAGGCGCCATGCGGGGCGTGCCGACAATCTTCTGGAGCCCGGTGAACTCGCGGTGGACATGACCCGAGCATCGCCGATCGCGGGGCATGCCGTGAAGGGCGTGTGCGCGTCGGGATGTAGTGTTTTGGCGACGTCCCGCTGGCGGTTTGCCAAGCCGTCCAAGGCATGCGGAAGCGGTGCTGGCCGCAGGGCATTTTTCAATGCGCGGCCGCAGGGTTTCTGGACGCCGCGGCACAGGGACGCCGCGAAAGCGTCATGGCCGCTTCTTCGATCTGTCACCCACCGGCGCCACCATGCCCGCATGGCTGGCCAACTTATCTCCATCGCCCTGACCGTCGACCAACACGATGCCGGGGACTATTTCTGGGTGCTGCTGGAATCCTTCGACCACTCGATGGAATTCGAGCCGTTGATGGAGGCCGCCACCGGCTTTGCCACTTACGCGGATGCGCTGCACGCGGGCTATGTGGTGCTCAAGGGGCTGTCGGACGACCTGGACGTGGGGCCGCGCGAAGAGGGCGACGATCCGGCGTTCGTGGCGATGGATGACGAGATGGACGACGCGAGGGACGACTGTCCATCGGGTATCGCGAACTGATGCGTGCTTGATCGGGCGGGCCGGCTTGCCGCTCCAGGGCCTGTACACAGGTTCGCGCAAGGGCACGCAGGCCCGCAGCAGGACGATAATTGACACTTATTCATTCCTCCGTCTGCCCGACCCATGCCCACACTTTCACGCTTCCAAAAAGAACAGGCGCTCAAGGCCGCCGGCGTGCTGGTGCCGCCTTACCCCCTTGCCCCAGCCGAGACGGATGCGGCGGACCAGGCCGCGGCCGACCGGGCGTTTCTGGCGGCGGGCACGGCATGGGAGCACGAGGTCGATCGCCTGTACCTGCAATTGCTCATGACCCGGCCGGAAGAGGGCGCCGACGAGAGCATTCACGGCTTCGTCTCGGTGTGTGAAACCCAGGGCCTGTCCGCCGCGCTGGCGCAGCTCAACAGCCGCGTCAGCCATCGCTTCACGGCGGTGTACCGTCTGGACGGCGAGTTGCTGCGCAACGTCGAGCTGGTCGACAAGGCCGGCGAAGCCCGTCCGGAGTACCTGGCGGAAGTGCCCATGGGCACGAGCTTCTGCCAGTTCGTGCTGCGGGATGGTCTGTTCATGACGAGCAACTCCGGCGGCGACGACCGCCTGGACGGCCACCCCTACAAGGGCGTGATGGTGGCCTATCACGGCGTGCCGATTCCGGGCCGCAACGGCTCGCTGTTCGGTACCCTGTGCCATTTCGACGTGCAGGAGCAGCCCTTGAGCGATGCCGAGTTCGCACACCTGCGCAACGTGGCCAGGGTGCTGCCCTCGTTCCTCGTCGAATAGGGCGGCGCTCGCGCCTAGCCGCGCGTCCAGCGCCAGTCGGCAATCTCGGGCATGTCTTCGCCGTGCCGGGTGATGTAGGCGCGGTGCGCCAGCAGCCGGTCGCGCAGATGCTGTTGTACGTGGGCGGCGCTGTCGCGAATGCGGGGCACGCGGTCGATGGCGTCGGCGGCCAGGTGAAAGCGGTCCAGCCGGTTCAGCACCGTCATGTCGAAGGGCGTGGTCGTGGTGCCTTCCTCGAGATAGCCGTGTACATGGAAGTTGCCATGGTTGCGCCGCTTGTAGGTCAGCCGGTGAATCAGCGCCGGATAGCCGTGGAAGGCGAAGATGACCGGCGCCTCGGTGCTGAAGATCGAGTCGAAGACCGCGTCGTCCAGCCCGTGCGGATGCCCTGACGGAGACTCCAGGGCCATCAGGTCGACCACGTTCACCACGCGCACCTTCAGGTCGGGCAGCAGCGTGCGCAGCAGGTCCACCGCCGCCATGGTTTCCAGCGTGGGCACATCGCCGGCGCAGGCCATCACCACGTCGGGCGCCACGCCGTTGTCGTTGCTGGCCCAGTCCCAGATGCCCAGGCCCACCGTGCAGTGCCGCTCGGCCGCGGCGATGTCCAGCCACTGCGCCTCGGGCTGCTTGCCGGCCACGATCACGTTCACGTAGTCGCGGCTGCGCAGGCAATGGTCGGTGACCGACAGCAGCGTGTTGGCGTCGGGCGGCAGATACACGCGCACCACCTCGGCCTTCTTGTTCACCACATGGTCGATGAAGCCCGGGTCCTGGTGGCTGAAGCCGTTGTGGTCCTGCCGCCAGACGTGGCTGGTCAGCAGGTAGTTCAGTGACGCGATGGGGCGCCGCCACGGAATGCCCCGCGTCACCTTCAGCCACTTGGCGTGCTGGTTGAACATCGAATCGACGATGTGGATGAAGGCCTCGTAGCACGAGAAGAAACCGTGGCGTCCGGTGAGCAGGTAGCCCTCGAGCCAGCCCTGGCAGAGGTGCTCGCTCAGCACCTCCATCACGCGGCCGTCGGGTGCGACATGGTCGTCGCCGGGCAGGATCTCGGCGGTCGAGGTGCGATTGCTCACCTCGAAAACGGCACCCAGGCGGTTCGACGTGGTCTCGTCGGGGCCCATCAGGCGGAAGTTGCGGTCGCCATCGTTCAGCCGCATCACGTCGCGCAGGAACTCGCCCATGACGCGCGTGGCCTCGGCATCGACGGCGCCGGCCTTGGGCACGGGCACCGCGTAGTCCCGGAAGTCGGGCAGCTTCAGGTTCTTGAGCAGCAGGCCGCCGTTGGCGTGCGGGTTCGCGCTCATGCGGCGCTCGCCCCGGGGTGCCAGCGCGGCAATGTCCGCGCGCAGCGCGCCGTCGGCATCGAAGAGCTCTTCGGGGCGATAGCTCTGCATCCACTCCCGCAGCAGGGCGATGTGGGCCGGCTTGTCGGCAAACCCCGTGATCGGCACCTGGTGGGCGCGATGCGTGCCCTCGATGGCGACGCCGTCCACCGTCTTCGGTCCGGTCCAGCCCTTGGGTGAACGCAGCACGATCATCGGCCAGCGATGCCGCGCACCGAAGCCGTCGGAGCGGGCCTGCACCTGGATGGCCCGGATCGCATCGAGCGATGCGTCGAGCGCGGTCGCCATCAGGCGATGCATGGCTTCGGGCTCGTGGCCGGAGACGAAGTGCGGCTCGTAGCCGTAGCCGCGCATCAACTGCGTGAGCTGCTCGTCGCCGATGCGCGCCAGCACAGTCGGGCCGGCGATCTTGTAGCCGTTGAGGTGAAGAATGGGCAGCACCGCGCCGTCGCGCGCGGGGTTCAGGAACTTGTTCGAATGCCAGCTCGCGGCGAGCGCGCCGGTTTCTGCTTCGCCGTCGCCGATGACGCAGCAGGCCAGCAGCTGCGGGTTGTCGAACACCGCGCCATAGGCATGCAGCAGCGCGTAGCCGAGCTCGCCGCCCTCGTGGATGGAGCCCGGCGTCTCGGGCGATACATGGCTGGGAATGCCGCCCGGAAACGAAAACTGCGTGAACAGCCGCTTCAGGCCCTCCGCGTCGCGCGAGATGTGCGGATAGACCTCGGTATAGGTGCCCTCCAGGTAGGTGCTGGCCACCACGCCCGGCCCGCCGTGGCCCGGTCCGGCAATGAAGATCGTGTCGAGGTCGCGCGCGTTGATCGCGCGGTTCATGTGGGCGTAGATGAAATTGAGGCCCGGCGTGGTGCCCCAGTGGCCCAGCAGGCGCGGCTTGATGTGTTCCAGCGCCAGCGGCTCGCGCAGCAGCGGGTTGCCCATCAGGTAGATCTGGCCCACCGAGAGGTAATTGGCCGCACGCCACCAGGCATCCAGCAGGGCGAAGTTCTCAGGGGGCGGGTGGGCGGGAGAGGGTGTCATGAGGGGGAGTTCCAAGAGTCGTGGAGGGCCTGCAGGCGCTTGCGGTCACAGGCGGTGTGAGCAAGCTGTTCAGGCGAATGTGCGCGCACGGTGCCCGACGGTCTGTGCGACGGCGCACAGACGTGGCGCGGTGCGGTCCACACAATGAACTTTTTCATGCCGAACTTCGCGAACGACGCCTCCACCGCGAGCATCCAGGCGCTCGCGAATGACTTGGCGACCGACCCCGAGCAGGGGCTGACATCGGCCGAGGCCGCGCGCCGTCTGCTGGCCGACGGCCCCAATGCGTTGCGCGCCGCCCCGCCGACACCGTCGTGGGTGCGCATGCTCGCGCAGCTGCGCAGCCCGCTGGTCTATCTGCTCGCGGCGGCCGTGGCCGTGTCGCTGCTCGCATGGGCGATGGAAGGCCGTCACGGCTGGCCGGTGGATGCGATCGTGATCGCGCTCGTCGTCGTGCTCAACGCCGTGCTCGGCTACCTGCAGGAAGCCAAGGCCCGCAATGCCGTGGCCGCACTGGCACGCATGACGACCGCCACATCGACGGTGATGCGCGACGGGCGCGCGGTTCAGGTTCCAGGTGCCGAGCTGGTGCGCGGCGATGTGCTGGTGCTGGCCGAAGGCGACGCGGTGGGTGCGGACGCCCGCCTCATCCGTGCCTCGACGCTGCGCGTGCAGGAATCGTCGCTCACCGGCGAGAGCCATGCGGTGCTCAAGGAGGCACGCACGCTGGACGCCGCTGCGATGCTCGGCGACCGGATCAACATGGTCTTCAAGGGCACGGCGGTGGTGCAGGGGAGCGCCCAGGCGATCGTCACCGCAACCGGCATGGACACCGAGCTGGGCGCCATCGCCACGATGCTCGAAGCCACGCCGGAGGCGCCCACGCCGCTGCAACGCGAGGTGCTGCACATCGGGCGCGTGCTGAGCCTGGCGGTGCTGGTGATCGCCGCGATCGTCGTCGCCACCGTGCTCGTCATCTCCGAGGCGCACACCATGTCCGAGGTGGTCGCCGCGTTGCTGCTGGGCGTGTCGCTGGCCGTGGCGGCCGTGCCCGAGGGCTTGCCGGCCGTGCTGTCCGTGGTGCTGGCGCTGGGCGTGCAGCGAATGGCCGGGCGCAACGCCATCGTCAAGCACCTGGCATCGGTGGAGACACTGGGCTGCGCCACGGTCATCTGTTCGGACAAGACCGGCACGCTCACCCGTTCCGAGATGACGGTGGAGCAGGCGGCAACCGCCTCCGGCAGCAGCCGGGTGACGGGCGGCGGCTACACCCCGCAGGGCCAGGTGCAGCACGAAGGCCGGCCGCTCACCGGCGCGCTCCTGGCAGAGCACATCGTGCTGCTCAGCGGCGGCAGTCTGGCGGGCGATGCGATCCTGCGGCAGGACGCGCAAGGCGCCTGGGAAATCCAGGGCGACCCGAGCGAAGCCGCGTTTCTGGTCGCCGAGCGCAAGCTGGGCGTGAACGAGCGCCGCACGCAGCGCTTCGAGCGCCTGGGCGAGATTCCTTTCACCTCGGATCGCAAGATGATGTCCACGCTGCAGCTGGACGGCGAGCACGGCGGCCAGGTGATGCTGGTCTGCAAGGGGGCGCCGGATGTCCTGCTCCAGCGGTGCACGCATGTGCGCGTGGGCATGGACGTCGTCGTGCTCGACGCCCCGCGGCGCGCAGCGGCCCTGGCGGAGGTCGATCGCATGTCCGATGCGGCGTTGCGCACGCTGGCGGTGGCCTACCGCCCGCTCGCACCGGGCGAAGATCCCGGGGGCGGCGAAGCCATGGAGCACGACCTGGTCTTCTGCGGAACCATCGGCATGGTCGACCCGCCCCGGCCCGAAGCGGCCGCGGCCATCGCCGAGGCGCAGCGTGCCTCGGTGCGCGTGATGATGATCACCGGCGACCACCCGCGCACGGCAGCCCGCATCGCCGCCCAGCTGGGCATCGTCGATGCCGGCACGGCGGCGCTGACCGGGGCGCAGCTCGATGCGATGGACGCCGCCGCCTTCGCCGCCGCGGTGCGGAGCACCTCGGTGTACGCGCGCGTGGCGCCGGCGCACAAGCTGCGCATCGTGCAGGCGCTGCAGGCCGACGGCAACGTCGTCGCGATGACCGGCGACGGCGTGAACGACGCGCCCGCGCTGAAGACGGCCGACATCGGCATCGCCATGGGCATCACCGGCACCGAGGTCACCAAGGAGGCCGCGCGGATGATCCTTGCCGACGACAACTTCGCGACCATCGTCGAGGCGGTGCGCGAGGGGCGCGGCATCTTCGACAACATCCGCAAGTTCCTGCGCTACCTGCTCTCGTCCAACATGGGCGAGGTGCTGACCGTGTTCCTGGGCGTGGCGTTCGCCCGCGTCATCGGGCTGGAGGGCGCGGGCGGCGCGTTCGTGATGCCGTTGCTGGCCACGCAGATTCTCTGGATCAACCTCGTCACCGATTCCGGCCCCGCCTTTGCGATGGGCGTAGACCCATCGACGGACGATGTCATGGCCCGCAAGCCGCGGCGCCCCGACGAGCGGGCCATCGACGCGGCCATGTGGGCGGGCGTGGTCGAAGTGGGCCTGGTGATGGCACTGGCGGCCTTGCTGACCCTCGACATGTACCTTCCCGGCGGCCTCATCGAGGGCACGCACGACCTCACGACGGCGCGCACGGCGGGTTTCACCGTGCTGGTGTTTGCGCAACTGTTCAATTGCTTCAATGCGCGCTCCCAGCGCCTGAGCGCCTTCGGGCACCTGTTCGTCAATGGCTGGCTCTGGGGTGCGATCGGCCTTGCGGCGCTGCTGCAGGTGGCGGTGGTCGAGCTGGGTTTTCTCAACGCGGCCTTCGGCACCGCGCCGCTGAGCCTTGCGCAATGGATGACCTGCTTTGCCATGGGCAGCGCCGTGCTGTGGACGAGCGAGCTGCGCAAGTGGTGCATGCGCACGTTCTCGACGTTCTCCAGGTAGGGCGGACCATCCGCGCCAAGCCATCGGCCGCACATGCCACACGTGCCCCACGCGGCACCCGCGCGCCACCCGCGCGCGGGCGGCTACGATGCCAGCCCGAACTCATGGGCCCGTCATGCAACACCGCGTCGATGAAGAGATTACTTTTCGCAAGCTCGAAACGCTGATCGCGTTCATGGAAACCGGCAACCTCGCACGCGCGGCCGAACGCCTGGACGTGAGCCCCGTGAGCGTGCACCGCGCGCTTCATTCGCTGGAGTCCGGCGTGCGCTGCGCGCTGTTTCGCCACGAAGGCCGCAACCTGCATCCCACCGAGGCCGCGCACGCGCTGGCCGATGTGGCGCGCGAGGTGCTGCACAGCATGGCCGAAGGCGTGCGCGCCACCCGCGAGATTGCGGGCTATTCGGCGGACCGCATACGCATCGGCTCGCTGTATTCGCTGACGATCCGCACGGTGCCCACCGTGCTCATCGGCATGAAGATGCGCAAGCCCGAGCTGGAGACCGAGCTGGTGCTGGGCTCCAACGCCGAGCTGCTGCAGAAGCTGCGCAACGGCTCCATCGACGCGGCCCTCATGGCGCAGCCCGAGGGCGAGACCGACCTGGTGTCGGAGCCGCTGTTCGAAGACGAGATCCATTTCGCCGCGCCCGTGGGGTCTCGCCATGCCAAGCACGCGTGCATCGACCTGAGCGCCTGCGCCGACGAGAAGTTCGTGAGCCTCAAGGAAGGCTTCGCCACCTACAACGGCTTCGTGGAGGCTTTTCGCATCGCTGGCTTCACGCCGAACGTGGTGATGCAGACCGGCGACATCTTCTCGCTGATGAACCTGGTGAGCGGCGGCATCGGCTGCACGCTGCTGCCGGGGCGCGTGGTGCGCGACGTGTTTTCGCAGACGGTGCAGCTGATTCCGCTGCAGCCCAAGTACCTGATGCGCCAGACGCTGGGGCTGAGCTTTCTGCGCACGCGGGAGCGCGACCCCAACCTGCTGGCGCTGCTGGCGGTGTGCCGCACCAGCAAGGCCGAGATGTCCTGAGGCCGGGGTGCTTGCTTGCGCCTACGCGCTTGAACCGGCGCGCATGAGCCAGTCGCGTGCGCCTTGCAGGGTCTTGAAGTCGTCCAGGCTGCGCGCCTCCACGCCGGGGTAGGCGCCGGAGACCATCTCGCTGAGCGCGCGCCCCGGGCCGAGCTCGAAGAAGGCGGTGGCGCCGGCTTCGATGCAGGCTTCCAGAGAGGCGGCCCATTGAACCGTTTGGGAGACCTGCAAGGCGAGCTTCTCCGTGCCTTGCGCGGCGTTCAGCACCACCTCGCCATCGATGCCGCTGAACAGGCGCGCGCCGGGGCGCGGTGCGCGTGCGATTCGGCCATCGGCGAGGGCCTCTGCAAGGACCTGCCTGAACGACGCCGAGGCGCTCGCCATCAGGTGGGTGTGCGAGGCCACGTTCACTTCCACGGGCACGACCCGGGTCGCCCCTTGGGACGGAGCCTCCGACACGATGATCGCGAGCGCATCGCGCATGCCGCCCAGCACCCAGGCCTGGCCGGGGTTGACGATGGCCACGGCGGCGTCGCGGTGCGCGCACAGCCGGTCGATGCCGTTGCGGTCCGGACCGCGCACGAAGAGCAGGCCCTGCTCGCCCTGGCGCGCGGCGTCCATGGCCTCGGCGCGCGCGGCGGCCAGGTCCAGCGTGTAGTTGGCGCTCGCCAGGCCCGCGATGTGCCAGGACGCCATCTCGCCCACGCTGTAGCCGGCAATGCAGCAGCGGGGCGGCAGGGCATCCGCCAGTGCGGCCGCTGCGGCCAGCGCCTGCAGCGTGCACAGCAGCTGCGCCGCCCGGTTCGCATGCAGCGCCTCGTGGCCGGCTTCGCGCACCCAGGCGCGCGGGTCGTGGCCGAGCAGGGCGGCGGCATGGGTGAAGATGCCTTGCGCTCCAGCGGCCTCGCCCGTCAACGCGAACATGCCGGCGTGTTGGCCGCCTTGTCCGGCGCACAGGATCGCGAGCGTCATGCGCGTTGCCTCCGCAGCCCGCGCTCCTGCGCCATCGCGAAGACGCTCATGGCCAGCAGGTCCGCCGCGCCGCCCGGGCTGAGGCGGCGTGCGACGAAGGCGCGGTGTACCTGTTCGGCGGCATCGCGCCAGCGCGCTTGCCCGACGCCGCCGGCCGCCAGAAAGGCCTGTGCGCTTTGCTGTGCGAAGCGCAGGCCTTCCGTGCCGCCGCGATGCAGCAGGTTGGTGTCTGCCAGCGCGGCGATCAGGGCGAAGCAGCACTGCACCCTGGCGGCCTGCGCGTCGTGCGGTGCCAGGCGCGCGCCTTCGTGCAGGGCGGGCAGGCCGATGTCGTAGACGCTGGCAAAGCCCTGGGCCGCTTCCTGCCGGGCGCCGCCCGCGCCGTAGCGTCGCTTGGCTGCTTCGCCGTGGCTGTCGCTGGGCCGGGGACCGCCCAGAATGTCGCGGCCCCAGCGGCGCGCGACGATGTCGCCCAACGAGGTCGCCGCACTGGCACCGCCGCTGTCCCGAAGGCCGGCCGCCGCGCACAGCAGACCCATGCCGAAGATGGCGCCGCGATGGGTGTTGACGCCGCCCGTCGCGCCCACCATCGCGCACTCGGCGCGCAGGCCGATCTTTCGCAGCGCCTGCATGTCGCCGCTGCGCGCGCCGGCCTCGTACAGCTCGGCAAAGAAGGGCTGCAAGGCCGAGGCGCTGCGCTCGAAGGTGCCGGCGTCCATGTCCGAGTGGCTGCCGGTATCGACATGGCTCACGAGGCCCGGCTTGGGCCAGGTCCGCACCTCCAGGCGCAGGCTGTGCGCGGCCAGCGCCGCAATGTCTTCTGCGGGCGAGCGGGTTCGCAGGGCGGCTTTGGCATTCATGGGCATGCCTGTGCAAAGGCGTCGCGCGAACACAGCTGCGGCTCTGCGGCGGTCTTGAGCAGCAGTTCGTCGGCGCCGGCGTGCAGTTCGCGCCAGTTGACGCCAGCGCCGTCCGGGCGAAGCAGTTCGCCGTCCAGCCGCATCGGCGCTTCGGATTCGATGGCGGCCACCTCCGCAAGAAAGCTGTCGAGGCGCTCCCGGTGGGGCAGCGTCCAGGCCAGGTCGATGTCGGAGCCCGGGCCCAGGTACTGCAGGCCGGTGAGCCATTGCCAGGCCAGGCTGCCGAAGACGCGGGTCTGCACGCCATGGCGTTCGCCCGCAGCCTGCAACGCGTGCAGGCTCGCGCGCCAGTGCGCCGGTGCCGAGTCGATGAGCTCGCACAGCGCGGGCAGGGACGCGGCGGATGCGACGTCCGCACGCTGCACCTGCAACGCGATGCGCCGCTTGCCGGCGCTGGGCGGCAGGGGCAGCCCCAGCGCCAGGCACGCAGGCGCCGCGCCGGTTTCGCCCGGCATGCGGCGCCGCACGACGAGCGGCCAGCCACGCCGCGCCCAGCCTTCGAGCAAGGGATCGCCGGCCAGGTCTACGCGCGATGCCATCAGGGCGTCCCACGCGCGCGGCGCAATGCGCACCAGCTGGTGCCGCGGCAGGCCGGGCTCAGAGGGAAGGGCGGGCAAGCTCATACACGCGCCTTGCGATGTCGGCCGCCTTCGGACGGCCGTTGCGTTCCTTGCCCCACTGGTCGCGCAGGTCCGGCGAATGGGCCGGCTCCGAGGCCAGCCGCGTCAGCACTTCGTCCAGCTGTTCGGCGAGCGATCGTTGCGGGTCGAGCACCGAGGCGACGGCGCCCGTCTGCATCAGGTTGTCCAGCCCCGGCGCGAAGACCGGCGTGGACTTGGACATTTCCTGCAGCACCTCGATGGGCAGCTTGGTCACGCGCGCCATCGACGGCAGGTCCATCACCATCGGCTCCGCGCCGGGCAGCGCCAGCAGCGTTCGGGTGGACAGCGCCGTGGCGATGAAGGCGCCCGCGGCGGTGTGGCCGTAGAGCAGGCCGACCGTCGCATGGCCGCGCGCATCCGCCAGGTGGAGGCACTGGGCCAGGTGCGCGAGGTATTGGTTCAGCCCCAGCAGCTCGTCGCGCTTGCTCATGCGCTGGCTGTCGCTGTCGATCAGCACCAGGATGGGGGTGCCGCCGCCGGCCTCGATGGTGGCCAGCACCTGGCGCGAGAGCCACGCAGCTTCGTCGATGCCGACGGCCTTGCGGCCGTCGACGCCGATGACCGCGATGTCGGTGCCGCCCGTGAAACGGCCCGTGGAGCCGCCGCGCGGCCCCTTGCCGGACAGCAGGCCGTCCTCGACGACCACGTCGTGGCCTTGCGGAAAGAGCGAGGCAAGAATTTCAGCGAGCGTCATGGCGGGGCGCCTCCAGTCGGTCGGCGAGGGCGACGAATTCTTCGAAGGGCATGCCGGGAATGGCGCTGGCCTGGGGCGCGCCCATCGCCTGCCAGACGTCCAGTGCATCTCGGCATTCGCCGAAGCGTTCGATGCGCTGTTCCAGCCGCTCCTGCGCCGCCGCGAGCGAGGCGTGGGCCAGCGCCGGAGCGCCCTGGACGAGCGCGCCCGCCGCTTCGCGAAAGCCGGCCATCGTGTCGTCCACGAACAGCTGTGCGCCGCCGATCAGGCGCCTGTGCTTGCCGCCCATGGTGCGCCACACCAGTGCGCGGTCCTTGGCGTCGAACTCTTCCACGCCGCGGTTGGTTTCGATGACTTCCGGGCCCGACACGCTGATGCGGCCCTGCTCAGACACGGCCAGCGCCGAGCAGCACCCCGCGATCAGCCCGCCGCCGCCGTAGCAGCCGGCACGCCCGCCGATGAGGCCCACCACGGGCACGCCGGCCAGGCGCGCATCGAGCAGGGCGCGGATGATTTCCGCGATCGCCAGTTCGCCCGCGTTGGCCTCCTGCAGGCGCACGCCGCCGGTGTCGAAGAGGATCAGCACCGGCACCGTGCCCATGTCGCGTGCGGCGCGCAGCAGGCCGGTGAGCTTGGCGCCGTGCACTTCGCCGAAGGCGCCGCCCATGAAGCGGCCTTCCTGCGCGGCCACCAGCACCGGTGCGCCGCTGAGCCGGCCACGGCCGACCACCATGCCGTCGTCGAACTGCTGCGGCAGGTCGAACAGCGGCAGGTGCGGGCTGGTCTCGCGCAGCTCGGGGCCGATGAATTCCTCGAAGCTGCCTGCGTCGAGCAGGCCTTCGACGCGCTGGCGTGCCGAAGCCTCGTACCAGTTGGCGGCGAGGCGCAGGTCGTTGTCGTGCGCGACGGCACTCATGAAGCGTCTCCTTCCACGGCGCGCACCGCTTGCGCCAGCCGCAGCGCGACCGTGTCGGGCCGTGCGCCGCCGTCGTTGACGGAGAGCTTCAGGCCGCCCGGCGAACGGCGCTCCACGAAGTCGCTGACCACCGCCTGCCAGACCTCGCCGAAGCCTTCGGCCGCGGTGCGGATGTCGACTTCGCATTCGCCGTCGGGCAGCAGCCGTTCCACCAGCACTTCGAGGTTGCCCGAAGCGACCACGCCCACGATGGCCTGGGGCCTGGACCCTGCCGCCCGCTGGCGCGCCGCATGCCGGAAATTGAGTTGTTCCATCGCTGTGCTTCCTTACCAGTTTCTGAACTTCGAGGGCGGCGCATACAGGCCGCCGGACCACTTCACCAGGTCCTTGATGGACCGCGCCGCGAGCATGCGGCGGTCGGCGTCCAGGGGGTCGATGCCCAGATCTTCGGGGCGGCGGATCACGCCGCGCGCGCGCAGGCGCTGCACCATCTTCGCGTCGCGCCGGCGGCCGATTTCGGTGTAGCCCGCCACGCCGCGAATCGCCTGCTCGCGCTCGTCGCGGTCGCGGCACAGCAGCAGGTTGGCGATGCCTTCCTCGGTCACGATGTGGGTCACGTCGTCGCCGTAGACCATCACCGGCGCGAGGTCCAGCGACAGCTTCTCGGCCAGGCGCAGGGCGTCCAGGTGCTCCACGAAGAGCGGCGCGTTCTTGTCGCCGAAGGTCTCGCCGATCTGCACCACCAGCTTGCGGCCGCGGCGCAGCGCGGGCGGGCTGTCGGGGTCGGCCTCCTTGCCGGCCTGCAGCCAGGGCGCGCTGGGGTGGCGCCGGCCGCGCGCGTCGCTGCCCATGTTGGGCGCGCCGCCGAAACCGGCCACGCGGTCGGTGGTGACGGTCGAGGAGTTGCCCTGCAGGTCGATCTGCAGCGTGGAGCCGATGAACATGTCGCAGGCATACAGCCCCGCCGTCTGGCAGAACGCGCGGTTCGAGCGCAGCGAGCCGTCGGGGCCGGTGAAGTAGATGTCGGGGCGCGCGCGGATGTAGTCGTCCATGCCCACCTCCGAGCCGAAGCTGTGGATCTGCGCCACCCAGCCCGATTCGATGGCCGGGATCATCGTCGGGTGCGGGTTGAGCGCCCAGTGGCTGGCCACCTGGCCCTTCAGGCCCAGGCGCTCGCCGTACGTCGGCAGCAGCAGCTCGATGGCGGCCGTGTTGAAGCCGATGCCGTGGTTCAGGCGCTTGACGCCATAGGGCGCGTAGATGCCCTTGATCGCCAGCATCGCGGTGAGGATCTGCGTTTCGGTGATGGCTGCGGGTTCGCGCGTGAACAGCGGCTCCACGTAAAAGGGCTTGCCGCTTTCCACCACGAAGTGCACCCAGTCGGCGGGGATGTCGATGCGCGGCAGCGTGTCGACGACCTCATTGACCTGCGCGATGACCACGCCGTCCTTGAACGCCGTCGCTTCCACCACGGTGGGCGTGTCTTCGGTGTTGGGGCCGGTGTAGAGGTTGCCGTGGCGGTCCGCGCTCACCGCGGCGATCAACGCCACCTGCGGCGTGAGGTCGATGAAGTAGCGCGCGAACAGCTCCAGGTAGGTGTGCACCGCGCCCAGCTCGATCTTGCCGCCGAACAGCATGCGGGCGATGCGTTGTGACTGCGGGCCCGAGTAGGCGTAGTCCAGGCGCCTGGCGATGCCGCGCTCGAACACGTCCAGGTGCTCGGGCAGCACCACGCCCGACTGCACCATGTGCAGGTCGTGCACCTTGGCGCTGTCGACCGCCGCCAGCGCCGCCGCGAGCAACTCGGCCTGCTTCTGGTTGTCGCCTTCCAGGCAGACGCGGTCGCCCGGTTGAAGCACCGCCTCCAGCAACGCCGTGGCGTCGCGTGCCGCCACATGCTTGCCGTTGGCATACCGGGCGCCGGCTTGCAGCCGCGCGTCTCGTGCGCGTTGCGCGTTGTTCCAGGTCGTCATGGGCGTTCGTTTCTTCTCTGCTGTCGCGGGCTTGAAGGGCTGCAAGGCGGCGTGGTTGGACTGCCGTTTACAGCGACCTTAGCGGCATGACCCCTGCGGATCAATTAAGGAGCGCGTGGGAACCTTACGCTGTGCGAAAGCATTGGGCTGGATGCGGCGCTATCGGGACGGTGGGCATCGGGCGCGGATGTTTCCGGACTCCCTGATGGCGGCACTCCAGAATTCATTCGCTGCCTTCCCCAAGAGCTCTCGGTCTCGATAGAGCCTGATTTCCAGCGGAACGGCCCAGTCGCTGCTCGCCGCGGCGACAAGGCGCCCTTGGCCGATGTCTTCTTCCACGAGGGTCTGCGGCAGCCATGCAATGCCCCTGCCATCCAGCGCCATCGTCCTGAGGACCGAGGCGAGATGGGCCGTGAAAACGACTTGGACATTCAGCAACTCCAGCCGTCGGCTGATCAGGACACGCATGATGCGCCCCAGTCCTGATTCCTCGCTGTACAAGAGCACGGGCATGGCCGAAGCGCCCTTGCGTGAGAGCTGATGCCGCGGCCTGCCAGAGTCATTGGGGGCGGACACCGCGATCAGCATGTCCCCACCGATTTGGGCCGATTCATAGGTGTCTGCATCGAGCGCGCCATGCGCATCAGGATGTGCGTGGCTTAGAACGAATTGAACCTTGCTTTGCAGCATCAGCGATTCGCAACGCTGAAGGACGTCGGACATGAGTTGCACCGGCCCCAGCGTGATGCTCGACTCGAGGCTGCGAATCCATCGCGGCAGGAAAGTCATGGAGAGCGCATGGGTGCACGCGATGCGCAGGGTGACCGAACTGGCCTCCGCTACTTTCCTGGCGTCACCCGGCACGCGTGCCACTCTTGCAATCAATTCCTGCGCCACGCCGGCAAACCATTCGCCGACTTCGGTGAGCGTGGCGGGCTGCGTGCTGCGGTCGAACAAGTCGGCGCCGATCCACTCCTCCAGCGCGCGAATGCGACGGCTGAATGCGGGTTGTGAGCTATGGCGCTCATCTGCCGCACGCGAGAAGTTCCCCGTTGCCGCCAACGCCAGGAAGTCGTCAAGCCAGATCAGGTTCATGTCCGGTTCGTCCAGCGCATAGAAGTTGAGAAATTGAACATTGGCCCAAAAAGACGGCACGGCCGAACATTCAGTCTCCCACTCACCCCGTCTGGAGACAACCGTGAAGATCGTCGAAATCCGCGAGAAGACCATCCCCATCAGCTCGCCCATTCGCAACGCCTACATCGACTTTAGCAAGATGACCCTGAGCCTTGTCGCAGTGATCACCGACGTGATCCAGGGCGGCAAGCCGGTCGTCGGCTACGGCTTCAACTCGAACGGCCGCTACGGCCAGGGCAAGCTGATGCGCGAGCGGTTCATCCCGCGCATCATGGAGGCGAATCCGTCGTCCCTCGTCGACGACAGCGGCGACAACCTCGATCCGCACAAGATCTGGAACACGATGTTCACCAACGAGAAGCCGGGCGGCCATGGCGAGCGCTCGGTGGCCATCGGCACCATCGACATGGCGGTATGGGACGCGGTGGCCAAGATCGAAGGCAAGCCGCTGTTTCAGTTGCTGGCCGACCGCTATGGCGACGGCAAGCCCAACCGCAAGATCTTCGTCTACGCGGCGGGCGGCTACTACTACCCGGGGCAGGACCATGGGAAGCTGAAGGACGAGATGCGCAGCTACATCGACCGCGGCTATACGGTCGTGAAAAAGAAGATCGGCGGAGCCTCTCTGGACGAAGACCTGCGCCGCATCGACTCGATCATGGACGTGCTGCAGGACGGCCAGAAGCTCTGCGTCGACGCCAACGGCCGCTTCGACCTGGAAACCGCGATTGCCTATGCCAAGGCTCTGTCGCAGTACGACCTCTTCTGGTACGAGGAGCCGGGCGATCCGCTGGACTTTGAATTGCAGGCCGCGCTGCGCAATTTCTACAAGAACCCGATGGCCACGGGTGAAGACCTTTTCTCCATGCAGGATGCGCGCAACCTGATCCGCTACGGCGGCATGCGCCCGGACCGCGACTGGCTGCAGTTCGACTGCGCGCTCAGCTACGGGCTGGTCGAATACCTGCGTACGCTAGAGATGTTGAAGGAACATGGCTGGTCGGCCAGCCGCTGCATTCCGCACGGCGGGCACCAGATGTCGCTGAACATCGCGGCCGGCCTCGGCCTCGGCGGCAACGAGTCGTACCCCGACCTGTTTCAGCCGTTCGGCGGATTCCCGGATGGCGTGAAGGTCGAGAACAGCTTCGTGACCCTGCCTGACCTGCCGGGGATCGGCTTCGAGGGCAAGGCCGATCTGTACCGCGAGATGCAGGCGCTTTCGGCCTGAAGCATGGCCCCCAAGGAGACAACATCATGAAAAGAATTTGGCGCTTCGCCGCTGGCATCGGCCTGCTCGCTTCGGCCACGGTGGCCTGCGCAGACTTCCCTGACAAGCCCGTTACGCTGGTTGTGCCATTCGCCGCGGGCGGCCCGAGCGACAAGATCGCCCGCGATCTGGCCGAGGCGCTGCGCAAGCCGCTCGGCCAGACCGTGCTCGTCGACAACGCCGCCGGTGCGGGCGGCACCATCGGCTCGGCCAAAGTGGCGCGCGCTGCGCCGGATGGCTACACGCTGCTGGTGCATCACATCGGCATGGCCACCGCGCCGGCGTTGTATCGCAAGCTCCCTTACAAGGTGCCCGATGACTTCGAAACGCTGGGCCTGATCAACGAAGCCCCTTCGGTGGTGATCGGCAAGCCGAGCCTGGAAGCCAACAGCTTCGCGGACTTGCGCAAGTGGATTGCCGCGAACGGCGGAACGGTCAACCTGGCCCATGCAGGGTTGGGCTCCGCGTCGCACCTGTGCGGCTTGATGTTCCAGAGCGCCTTGAAGACCACCATGACGCCGGTGCCGTACAAGGGAACCGCGCCAGCCATGACGGACCTCATTGGCGGGCAGGTCGATCTCATGTGCGAGCAGGCCACCAACGCTGTTCCACAGATCGAGGGCAAGAAGGTCAAGGTCTACGGCATCACGAGCCTGAAGCGCCTGCCGCTGCCATCGCTCAAGGACACCGCCACGCTGTCGGAGTCCGGGCTCAATGACTTCGACGTGCAGGTCTGGCACGGCCTGTATGCGCCCAAGGGGACGCCGCCTGCGGTACTTGAAAAGCTGAACGCGGCCCTTCGCATCGCCCTGAAGGATCCGGAACTCATCAAGCGTGAAGAGGCGTTGGGCCTCACCGTGGTGAATGACGACCGCTTGACTCCGGCCGGCCACAGGAAGTTCGTGGAATCGGAGAAGGTGCGCTGGTCGAAGGTCATCAAGGACACCGGCGAATACGCCGACTGAGCGCGAGCTGCGCGGATCACGCAAAAGGAAATGCACATGAAGATCGGAATCATCGGCGCCGGCAATATCGGTGCGCGTCTCGCCCGCAAACTCGCGGCCAGCGGCCATGATGTCAAGCTTGCGAACTCGAAGGGGCCACAGTCCATACGGGATCTCGCCGAAGAAGTCGGTGCCACACCAGTGACCAAGGAAGAGGCGGTTGCCGACGCCGAGGTCATCATCCTTGCGATTCCTTTTGCGAGCCACCAAGGCCTCACGAACTTGTTCGGGCACGCAGCGCCCGAGGTCGTGGTCATCGATACGTCCAACTACTATCCATTTCGCGACGGCGCGATTGCCGAGGTGGACAGCGGAAAGCCCGAAAGCGTATGGGCCCAGGAACAGATCGGACGTCCCGTGGTGAAAGCATGGAACGCCGTTCTGGCTGAGACCTTGGAAGCGGGAGGCAAGCCTGCGGGTACGCCCGGTCGCCTCGCGATCCCCGTGGCTGGAGACGACGCGAAGGCAACGGCGACAGCCCGACAGCTGGTCGATCAAACGGGGTTTGATGCGCTGGACGCTGGAAGCCTCAAGGACTCCTGGCGCCAGCAGCCAGGGACGCCCGCGTACTGCACCGAGTTGGCGATCGGCGATTTGAAACTGGCGGTTGAAGCAGCGAAAAGGGACCGCGCGTCTCGCAACCGAGATGCCCTGATGAAGGAGTTTGCATCAGCAGGAGGCGCGCTGACGCACGCGCAAATCGTGGCGCGAAACCGCAGTGTCACGGCATAGGCAATCCAGGTTTGTGCCCGGTTGCGAACTTTCCAGAGGCGAGCGATTCCCCGCTTTCGTGCCCAGGGAAGGCCCGGTCACTTGCGCTGCGCAACTGCCGATGTGCGAGCCGCCTTGCGCGGCGTAAAACACGCTTATAAAGGGCTCGCCCCAATCAACGATTCTTGAGCGAGCGCGTATGAAGTCTGCAGGCTTGAAGGGAACCGTGTCCATCGAGCTGGTGCACGAGGCGATCCACGCCGCGGCGCTGAGGAACATGGACATTCGCAGCGTCCTCGAAAGTGCAAAGATCGATCGCGAGCTGTTGAACGCGCCGCGTGCGCGCATCTCTGCGGCTGCGTACTCGCACATGTGGGTGGCGCTGGCCGACTTGATGGACGACGAGTTCTTCGGACTGGACAGCCACGGGCTTCGCCGGGGCAGTTATGCGCTGATGACGCGCGCGGCGGTCAACGCCGACAACCTGGCGCATGCCCTGCGTCGGATTCTGAGATTCCTCCACGCGACCCTGGACGACTTCCGCGGCGAGCTGGTCTGCGACGGCGACGAGGCGCGCGTCGTCCTGCATGACGGCGGCGTGCTGCGCCGGCTGTTCGGCTACGGCACCTGGTTCATCCTCGTCCACGGTCTGGCGTGCTGGCTCGTTCACCGGCGCATTCCCCTGCGCGAGATGCAGTTCCGGTGCCCGCCTCCCGGTGACGACAGCCACTACCGCACGCGCTTCTGCGAGAACGTGAAGTTCAACGGCCAGACCACGCACATCAGTTTCGCAAGCGATCTGTTGGACCTGAAGATTGCGGAGTCACCCGCCACGGTCGACAACTTCCTGAGGGAAGCGCCGGCCAACCTGCTGGTCAAGTACCGCAACGATGCAAGCACCAGCGCCCAGGTGCGCAACAGGTTGCGAAGCCAGATGCCCGAGGCGTGGCCGGAACTCAGAAAGCTCGCACAGGAACTTTGTGTTTCCGGCACCACGCTTCAACGCCGCTTGCAACAGGAGGGCGGGAGCTACCAGCGCGTGAAGGACGATCTGCGGCGGGACATCGCCATCGACCTCTTGTCGAGCGCATCTCTGACGGTGGCCGAAGTCGCTGCCCGGACCGGCTTCCAGGAAACCAGCGCTTTCCACCGCGCCTTCAAGAAATGGACAGGCGTCAGCCCGGGCGCGTATCGCTCGTCCGCGCCCGCGTCGGAATAAGCCGAAACCCCGGCGCTCGCCGGGGATGCCGGCATGTCCGAACGCCCCATCCAGATCGAGACGCGCGGGCATGGAAGCGCGCCGTCCGCAGAACTAAGCTCCCGTCGACATCGCATCTCGCGACAGATCAAGCGATAGGAGACACAAAACATGCAGCAGGCCGGCAAGCAGGTCGATGCTCGCGCGTTGGCGGGGCACGCGCGATTCAACGGTTTTCACGGGCTCGTGCCCGAAATAGCAAGGAAACCTCGATGAACCGAATGATGGCGCCACCGTTGGATGCACACACGCTGCGCGCAGCGGTCGACTGGGCCATTGCCACCCGGCGCAGCATCCGGGCGTTCTTGCCCCGGCCGGTGCCCCGGGAAGAGGTCGAGGCGATTCTCTCGACGGCGCGCTACAGCGCCTCCGGCATGAACATGCAGCCCTGGCATGTGCATGTGCTGACAGGGCCTGCAAAGGCCAGTCTGTCGGCGGCGATTGCCGCACTCGACAACGATCCTGGCCGGTCGGGCGAGCTGCTCGAGCCCTACGACTACTACCCGCGCGAATGGTTTTCGCCGTACCTGGAGCGGCGCCGCAAGGTCGGCTGGGACCTGTACGGATTGCTCGGCATCGCCAGGGGCGACAAGCAACGCATGCATCTGCAGCACGGGCGCAACTACCGCTTCTTCGATGCGCCCGTGGGCCTGTTTTTCACGTTGGACCGCGAACTCCAGGAAGGCAGCCTGCTGGACTACGGCATGTTCCTGCAGAGCGTGATGGTGGCCGCGCGCGGGCGCAACCTCCACACCTGCCCGCAGGCCGCGTTCCTGAAATTCCATCGCCAGATCGCGGACCTGCTGGACATTCCTGCCGGCCAGATGCTGGTCTGTGGGATGAGCCTGGGCTACGCCGACACCTCGTCGGTCGAGAACTCGCTCGTCACCGAGCGCGAGCCCGTGTCCGCCTTCACGACATTCCACGACACCTCCAGGGAGACCACTGCATGAGCGCGCCATCCTATGCACAAGGCCTCGAACGCTGCGCGGCAAATCATGTGCCTCTCACGCCACTGGGCTTTCTCGACCGGGCCGCCTTGGCGCATCCGAACCGCGCGGCGGTGGTGCACGGCGAGCTGACGCAAACCTGGGCGCAGACGCGAGAGCGCTGCCATCGCCTGGCGTCGGCGCTGGCGATGCGCGGCATCGCGTCGGGCGACACCGTCTCGGTGCTCGCGCCCAACACGCCGGCCATGCTGGAGGCCCACTTCGGCATTCCGCTGGCCGGTGCGGTGCTCAATGCGATCAACCATCGCCTGGATGCCGAAGGCATCGCGTTCATCCTGCGTCACGGCGAGTGCAAGTTGCTGCTGGTCGATCGCGAGTTCGCCGCCACGGTGGCCGCTGCCTTGAAGCTGCTCGACCGTGCGCCCGCGGTCATCGACATCAACGATCACCTCGCACCACCCGGCGAACCCATCGGCGAGACCGACTACGAATCGCTGCTGGCGAGCGGAGACCCGGACTTCCGCGGCCGTTGGCCCAGTGACGAGTGGCAACCCATCGCCCTGAACTACACCTCCGGCACGACCGGAGACCCCAAGGGCGTGGTCGCCAGCCACCGCGGCACCTACCTCATGAGCCTGCTGCAGATCACGAACTGGGCGATGCCCCGGGCGCCGAAGTATCTATGGACCTTGCCCATGTTCCACGCGAACGGATGGTGCTTCACCTGGGCCGTGACGGCGGCGGCGGGCACCCATGTCTGCCTGCGCCGGGTGTCCGCCGAAGCAGTGCTGGAGGCCATCGAGCACCATCAGATCGATCATCTCTGTGCAGCGCCGGTCGTGATGGCGATGCTCGCGGACGCGGCGAAAGACACCCGTCTGCCGCGTCCCGTGCGAGTGCTGACCGCCGGCTCGCCGCCGCCGCTGGCCGTGCTGAACTCGGTGCTGGCGATGGGCTTCGATGTGGAGCACGTCTTCGGCATCACGGAGGTTTCGGGCACGCCGGTGAGTTGCGTGTGGCAGGACGGCTGGGACGATCTGGCGCCCGCCGAGCAAGGCGCGCTGCGGGTGCGTCAGGGCGTGCGCGCCGCCATGTTCGAGGGCCTCATGGTCGGCGATACCGACACCCTCGAACCCGTCGTGCCCGACGGCAAATCGGCAGGGGAACTCATGCTGCGCGGCAACACCGTGATGATGGGCTACTTCAAGAACGAGGCGGCCACGCGGAAGGCGCTCGCCGACGGTTGGTTCCGCACCGGAGACGTCGCGGTCCTGCATGCCAACGGGTATGCGCAGATTACCGATCGTTCGAAGGACGTGATCATCTCGGGCGGCGAGAACATCTCGTCGGTCGAAATCGAAGACGTGGTCCATGGACATCCGGCGGTGCTGCACGCCGCCGTGGTGGCGCAGCCCGACCCCAAGTGGGGCGAGGTGCCGTGCGTGTTCATCGAGCTCAGGACCGGTGTCGTCGCGCCGACTGAGCAAGAGATCATTTCGTTCTGCCGCGAGCGGCTGGCGCACTTCAAGTGTCCGCGACGGGCGATCTTCACCCCGCTACCGAAGACGGCCACGGGAAAGATCCAGAAGTTCCGCTTGCGCCAGCAGGCCGGAAGCCAGGACGCCATCACCCGGCTCGCGAGCCATGGCTGAGTGCGAAGCGGTCGCGGCCCTTGCGCCGGTCGGGCCCGGCTACCGCTTCTCGCGGCCCCACACCTTCGACGAAGCGCAGGTGCGTGCCTTCGCGCTGGCCGCGGGAGACGAGAACCCCCTGCACCACGATGCGGCGTTTGCACAGGGCTTCGGCGGGTTGATCGCCAGCGCGACCCACACCACCTCGTTGCTGATGGGGCTGACCGCCAGCCACTTCGCCACGAAAGGGAAGGTGCTGGGAATGAGCTTCTCGGTCGACCTGCTGCGTCCCGTGCGGGCGAGCGAGACGGTGCTCATCGAGTGGCGCGTGACGTCGATGGCCGCGCATTCGAAAGGCGGCTGCGTCCTCGAATTGCAAGGTGCGATCAAGAGCGCGGACGACCGGACCAGTGTGCTCGCGCAGGGCACGGTCCTTTTTCGGCCCCACTCGTAACACTCGACAGCCGCTGGGCGGCATCAACAAAATGGCGATCAGGTGGCGCAGGAAGGCGCTCGGTGGAGATCTTCACGCCCGCGAGATGCTTGCCGTTGGCGTGCAAATTATTTCGCCATATCGAAATTAATGCCTTTTGCAACGCAGACAGAGCATTGTTCCGTCATGTCGAAACTATTGGTGAATTATCGGCTTTTGGTCTATAGTTCCGGAAAACCGGAACAATATGGCCCGCACGCTTCCTGAATTCCAGCAGAACCTGAGTCCAGCCGCTACTTCGCTCGAGCAACTCGGCAAGCTCGTGCGAAATCGACGCGCCCAGTCGCGCATGCGCATCGACGACGCTGCTTCCCTCAGTGGAGTTTCCAGCGACTTGCTTTCGCGTTTGGAGAACGGCAAGCCGGTGACAGCGGACAAACTCATGCTGGTGCTGGAGAGTCTGGGCCTTCGCATGCTCGTCGTGCCCAAGACCGACATTCCTGCCCTCGAAGCAGCGCTTGACCGGTCTGAGAGCGAGGGTCGGTGATGGACGGGTACATCCTGGACGTCTACGCGGGAGCCGTGCGCGTCGGCACGCTGGGCTATGACCAGGCTCAGGATGTCTTCCACTTCGACTATGACCCTGCCTGGCGGGCGTTGCCAGGCCGGTATCCGCTCTCGCCATACCTGCCCTTGGAAGGTGGCGCTGCGCCGCAGGCCATTCGCCGGTTCCTGGAGAACCTGCTCCCTGAAGGCGAGGCACTGGTTGTGGCGGCCAACGACGCTCGTGTGGCGCGCAACAACGTCTTCGGGCTTCTTCGCCACCTCGGACATGAGACTGCTGGCGCGCTGAGCTTCGTCGCTGCCGGCCAGGTGCCGGCCGAGCAGGAGTCATTGCGCCGGCACCTGCCGTTCGAAGAGCTGCAGGCACGGATCGACAACCGCGCGAACGAACCCTTCAACCGGTGGGACGGCAAAGTGCGCATGTCCATCGCGGGGCACCAGGACAAGCTTCTGGTGGCCATCGAAGAAGACCAACTGTTCCTGGTCGACGGGGTGCTGTCGTCCACGCACATCCTCAAGCCCGAGCCTGTGCGCGAGGAAGCAAGGTGCATGGTGGCCAACGAGCATTTCTGCATGCAGTTGACCCACCGCATCAGCATGCGGCGCTGGAAGGCGCCTGGTGCCGCGCAAGTGAGCATCCTGCGGGTGCCGTCGCCGGTCCTGAGCATCGAGCGATTCGACCGCCGCAGGACGCCAGACGGTGTCGAGCGGTTGCACATGATTGACGGGTGCCAGGCGCTGGATCTGTCGGTGAGTGCAAAGTACGAGCGCAACGTGGGGGATCAACCGGAAGTGCGGCACATTCGCGATGGCGCCAGTTTCGAAAAGCTCGGCACTCTCAGGTCGGGGTTCGTCGAACCGGCGCTGGGGATGCAGCGCCTGGTCCTTTGGGCGGTCACGACGCTGCTCTTCGGCAACAGCGATTCGCACGGCAAGAACATCTCGTTCTTCGTCGACCGCACAGGGCTCACGCCGACGCCGCTGTATGACCTGGTGAGCGTCGTGCAGTACGCGGCGTTCCATCACGGCCTGGCGATGGCATTCGGGGATGAGTTCGAGCTGGAAGCGGTGCGCTCGTTCGCGCTTGCGGACTTCTGCATGCGCATGGGCATTGAGCGCAGGTACTTCGCACGTGAGCTGACGCGTCTCTGTGAGTTCGCACTTCAAGAGGCGCCGGCGCAGGCGGCGGACTCGGCGTACATGGGAGAGGAAGTCGCTTTCGTGCGAGGCCTTGCTGAGTTCGTGACCAGCCGAGCGCAGGCTCTGTTGGCCATGGCGCGCGATATCCCGAAATTCACTGCCGACAACTTCTAGTTGTCGACGTCGCAAGACCAGAGCAGCCGCTCTTTCCGGCAACCCCATCTTGAGATAGACCCAGCGCCGAGGCATCGTGTGCACGATAAAGATCATGCACACCATGGCGAACGACACAATTGCCCAACGCCCAAGCGGCGCTACTACTCCCGGAACTCAAAGGCCAGATCGTGGCCGAATGCCACTCCACGTCGGGCTCGAATGACGCGCGCTTCTTGACGGGGGGCTAGCTAGGTAGCACTGCGCGAGCTCTCGAAGGCCTCGCGTGTTTGAACCATGTAAACAGCCGGACCGTCAGGCGTGGTGATTACCTTTTGCTGAACAAACCCCGCCCTCTCGTAGCAACGGATGGCCCTGTGGTTGTGAGGCGCGGGGTCGGTTTGAATCTTTGTCACTGTGGGGTCCGAGAAGAGCATGCCTACAAGGGCACGGACAAGCTTTGTTCCCAGCCCCTTGTTCAATTGCGCCGGGTCAGCCAGAGACTGATCGATCCCGCGAACTCCGGGATCAGTTTCGTCGTCCCACCATCCATCACCACTTCCGAGGGCCACGTACGACTGGGCGTAGCCAATGGGTTCGTCTCCCAGCATCGCTATGTAGGCTGTGACGGACGCTTCAGATAGGACTCTTGGCAGGTAGTGCTGAAGCACCTCGCCGAGCGTCGGGCGTTCTTCCTCACCACCCCACCACTCGACAATATGAGGCCGGTTCAGCCATTCGTGCAGCATCGGCAGGTCGCGCTCGGTCATCAAGCGCAGAGTGACTTCGGTGTCGCTGGCGTGCATGGAAATCCTGGTTCGTGGGGTTGAAGGTTCAGTCAGGGAGGTAAGGCCGCATCCGAAGCCTGAGTCGGACTGCGCCAGGGCGCGAAGAATGCTGCGCGGTCCCGGCGCGACCGTGCAGCGCAACCCCACTGCTCGCGCAGCGCGCATCAGGCTCTCGGGCGCCAAACGCAGCTTCAAGTCCGCCGACCGCGAATGACCGCAGTCGGCCGATTTTTGAAGTTTATCCGTGGAGCTGGTGAGCAGCTACCCATCAAGAGGGGATCGCCAGCCGCTTACCGCTTTGCGGCGCTGGGCCCACGCCTTCGGCAAGCAGTTCGCGCGCCTTGTCGCACCGCTGCCGGGCCTTGGCGAGCGACACGGCGGGGTAGACGCCGAGCGCCAGGGTCTTGGCCCGAAGCTACATGCCGCCGCCATCGGCGTAGCGCTCGCCGATCGCAGTGCCCTTGTGCTTTACTTCTTGCCCACGCTGAAAACTTGAGGTTCAGATTTCGTTTGTTCCCCGATCTGGTCCCCCTAATTGATTTGCTGTTGTGAGTCTCTGGCACAGCGCCCCGCTCGCAACGGCTGTCTTGGAACGGATCGAACCGTTTGTGGCGACGATGATGCGTCTGATCAGGTAGGGTTTCTTGGAGGTCTGCCGCGAGCCAAGGCAGACCTTGGCATCGAGTTGATGCAGATCAAATGGAGAGATGACGGCCGCCCTTAGCCTCGCTGCGATGCAAGCTGTGCTCGCCTCGCTTTCCTCGATCTCGCTACAACCGCCGTTCGTGTGGGGCGTCAACGAGCGCTGCCAGATGCTCGACGTCCGGGTGAGCGGGCGGAGCTTGGTCAGCCGGCCAAAGGCAGCCAACCGCTCTTCACTCTGGTTCGAGCCTTCAGCCACCGCCGGATGCCCGCTGCACCCCGCCTGCACCGTGCTGCTTGCCGTACCGCGCGACGCCGAACAACTCGAAGCCTCTTGGTGAGCACCCCGGCCATGTCCCTTTCCGCTCCAGTGCCCGTCTGTTCGAAGGCGCCGCTGCCCGTCGAGTTGCTGTGTCAGTTCGATGTGCCCGGGCCGCGCTACACCTCCTATCCCACCGCCGACCGCTTCGTCGAGGCTTTCGACGCAGAGGCTTACGCGCAGGCGCTGTGCAAGCGGCGCGAGGCGGGCGCCGAGGCGCCGCCCCTGTCGCTCTACGTTCACATTCCGTTTTGCGAATCGCTCTGCTATTACTGCGCGTGCAACAAGATCGTCACGCGCCACCGCGAACGCGGCCGGCAATACCTGGCCTACCTTGCGCGGGAGGTGCAGTTGCAGGTCGCACAGCTGGGGCGCAGCATCACTGTCTCCCAGTTGCACCTGGGCGGCGGGTCGCCCACGTTCCTGGACGACGCGGAACTGGGCGAGCTCATGGCGTTGCTGCACCGCTCGTTCGTGTTCGCTCCGGGCGGCGAACGCTCCATCGAGATCGATCCGCGCACGGTCGATGCGCAACGCCTGGCCAGCCTGGCCGCGCTGGGCTTCAACCGGCTGAGCTTCGGCGTGCAGGACTTCGACCCCGGGGTGCAGAAGGCAGTGCACCGCATCCAGCCTGCGTCGCAGGTCTTCGCGCTGATGGACAAGGCCCGCACGCTGGGTTTCGAGTCGATCAACGTGGACCTCATCTATGGATTGCCGCGCCAGAACGATGCGTCCTTCGGGCGCACGCTCTCGCAGATCCGCGATCTGCGGCCCGATCGCATCGCGCTCTATGGCTATGCGCACCTGCCCGAGCGCTTCAAGCCGCAGCGGCGCATCGCAGCCGACGAGCTGCCCGATGCAACCGCGCGGGTGCGCATGCTCGGCGCCGCGATCGAACAACTCACCGAGTCGGGCTACGTGTATATCGGCATGGACCATTTCGCACTGCCCGACGACCCGCTTGCAATGGCGAAAAGAGAAGGGCGCCTGCACCGCGACTTCCAGGGCTACGGCGTGCGGCCCGAGGGCGATCTGGTTGCGCTGGGCGTGTCGGGCATCGGCCGCGTGGGCGCCACCTACAGCCAGAACGCCAAGACGCTCGACGACTACTACGACCTGCTCGACCAAGGGCGCCTGCCCGTGGTGCGCGGCCTTGCACTCTCGCGCGACGACCTGCTGCGGCGCGCGGTGATCATGGCGCTGATGTGCCGCGGCCGCGTCGATTTCAACGCGATGGGCGAGGCCTACGCGGTCGATTTCCGCCGCTACTTCGCGACCGAGTTTGCAGCGCTCGGTCCGCTGGTGGCCCAGGGCCTGGTGCGGCTGAGCGACCACGACCTCGTGGTCACCGAGCAAGGGTGGTTTCTGGTGCGAGCTGTCGCGATGGTGTTCGACCGCTATTGCTGTGAGAACCGCGCGCGCTTCTCACGGGTGGTCTGAGCATGCAGCTCGTGCGTGTTTCGGCACCATGCCCGCAGCTTTCGGGCGCGAAGCCTGCGCGGCAGGATGCAGGGGCACTTCATCCTGCGGTGCGCTTGCGCTCAGGGCTTTCCATCCCCGGGGTGTCACCTCGAACACGGTGGCCGCATCCTGGCGCAGGCAGTCGTCGCAGTCCATATGGGTCGGCGGAATCAACACCTTGATGTGGCCAGCGGCCTCGAGCACGCGCAGCTCGTCGATCACTGCGGAAGCGGCCTCGGTGCAGGGAAGCTTCGACGCGGCGAGTTTTCTGAGCAGATTCATGCACATCGGGCGCCCCTCGCAAGACCTCAGTCGAAGGTGATCCACATGATGAAGAGCTGGAACAAGACCCACAGGACCGTGGTGCCCAGTGCCGCGCACAGTGCAACAAAAAACAGCAGGTAGTTCGACATCGGGTACCTCGCGTTGTTGCGATGCAGGTGCATCCGGGCCTCAGTGGCCGCGGCGCGAACAGGTGCTCAGGCCGAAGACGGAGTAGGCCGGGCAGTTGCCGACCACGCCCGTCAGCAGCGGTACGACGCCGATATAGCCCCAGTAACCGATGGTTCCCCCGGCTGCCAGCGCAATCAGCAACAAACCTCCACCGATGCGCAGCGCCCGGTCGAGGATTCCGACATTGTTCGAGAGGAAGGGCATGTGACTTTCTCCTGGGGATGGGTAGAGAAGAATCTTGCGCGTGCCACCGACGCCGGATGTTGAGATGGATCAAACCTCGGGCGATGCCGTGGTCCGGGCTCGTCGGTGAACAGGGCGACGGCCTCCCGGCTTCTTCGGCCCGTTGTGACGCCCGGTGTCCGTCAGGCGGGCATAGAAGAACCGCTTGGTCACCTCCGCGAGCGTCAGGTAGCCGGCCAGCAACCCGGCCAGCCACACGAAGAAGATCGCGGGTGGCGGCTCGAAGCGAAAGTAGCCTCCCAGCGGCGTGAACGGCAACAGCATCGCCGCAGCCACCACCATCAGAGACACCCCGGTGAGTGCCGCGCCGGGCCGACTGGCCCAGGGCTTTCCGCGCGTGCGGATCACGAAGATCACCAGCACCTGCGTGGCCAGCGACTCGACGAACCAGGCCGTTCGAAACAGTGTTGCGTCCGCATGCAATACATGGATCAGCAGCCAGAAAGTCAGCACGTCGAAGGCTGAGCTGAGAGCGCCGAACAGCCACATGTAGCGGCGGATGAATTTCATGTCGAGCGCGCGCGGCCGGCGCAGGTCGCTGTCGTCGACCCGGTCCAGCGGAATCGCCGCTTGCGACAGGTCGTAGAGCACGTTGTTCAGCAGGATCTGCACCGGCAGCATCGGCAAAAAGGGCAGGAACAGAGAAGCACCCGCCATGCTCAGCATGTTCCCGAAGTTCGAGCTCGTGCCCATCATGATGTACTTCACGACGTTGCCGAAAGTGCGTCGTCCTTCCAGCACGCCTTCGTGAAGAACCCCGAGGTCGTGGTCGAGCATGACGATGTCGGCCACCTCGCGCGCCACGTCGACCGCGCTGTCCACCGTCAGCCCGACGTCGGCCGAGCGCAACGCCGGCGCGTCGTTGATGCCGTCGCCCAGGTAGCCCACCACGTGGCCGCGCGCCCGCAGCGCAAGGATGATGCGGTTCTTCTGTGCCGGATTGACGCGGCAGAAAAGGGTGGTTCGGCCCACGCGGGCGCGCAGCGCGGTCTCGTCCATGGCCGCGATCTCCTGGCCGGTCAGCACGCCGGTCACGGGAATGTGCAGCAGCGCGCACAGGTGCTGGGTCACGAGCTCGCTGTCGCCGCTCACGATCTTTACGCTCACGCCGCTCTTTGCCAGCATGGCCATTGCCTCGCCCGCACCGGCCTTCGGTGGATCGATGAAGGCGGCGAAGCCGGCGAAGACCAGCGCGCTCTCGTCGCGCACATCGGCATGCGGATGGTCCGCAGGCACGTGACGCCAGGCAACGCCCAGCACGCGCAGGCCCTGGCGCTCCAGCGCGTGGCAACGATCGCGCAACCGGACCAGGGCGGCGGCGTCGAGCGGCGCGACCGTGTGGCCTTCGTCGCGCTCGAAACGGCTGCACAGCGCGAGCACATCGTCCGGCGCACCCTTGACCACCAACCAGCGCGCATCGCCCCGGTCGAGCAGCACCGAGACACGCCGGCGCTCGAAGTCGAATGGCACTTCGTCGATCTTCGTCCAGGCGGAGGTGTCCATGGGGTGCGCCAGCACCGCTTCGTCCAACGGGCTCTTCAGGCCGCTTTCGAAACTGCTGTTGAGATGGGCCAGCATCAGCACCCGGGGGCTGTCGCGGCCGTCGGCATCGGCGCATTGCGCGAGGCTGATGCGGGCCTCGGTCAGGGTGCCGGTCTTGTCGGTGCACAGCACATCCATCGCGCCGAGGTTCTGGATCGAAGCCAGGTGCTTGACGATCACGCGGTGCGCGGCGAGCCGTAGCGCGCCGCGCGAGAGCGTCACCGACACCACCATCGGCAGCAGCTCGGGCGTGAGCCCCACGGCCAGCGCCACCGCGAACAGAAAGGATTCGAGCAGCGGGCGCTGCAGCAACATGTTGACCAGCAGCACGAACAGCACCAGCAGCAACGTGACCCGCACGATCATCATGCCGAAACGATGCATGCCCAGCTCGAAGGCGGTGGGCGGCGGCTCGACCTGCAGGCTATGCGCCACTTCGCCAAGGGCGGTGTGCACACCGATGGCCATGACACGGATGCGGGCGCTGCCGCTGACCACCGTGCTGCCCATGAACACTGCATTGATGGCGTCCTGCAGTTCAGTGGCGGTGCCGGCCATCGCCCGGGGGTGTTTCTCGACAGGGTAGGACTCGCCGGTCAACAGGCTCTGGTTGACGAAGAAGTCGCGCGCCTGCAGCACCAGTCCGTCGGCCGGCACCCGGTCGCCGGCGGACAGCAGCACCAGGTCGCCCGGCATGACCTCGGTCACCGGAATCTCCAGCGTCGCTTCGTCGCGCAGCACGCGGGCACGCAGCGCGACCGACGCGCGCAGCTTTTCGGCGGCGTTGCCGGCGCGGTGCTCCTGCACGAAATCGAGCGTCACGCTCAGCAGCACCATCAGCACGATGATCACGGCGTTGGTGACGTCGCCGGTCGCCGCCGAGATCGCGCTGGCCGCGATCAGTACCAGGATCAACGGGTTGCGCAGGCGCGCGAGGAACTGCAGTGCCAGCGAGCGTCGTGCCGGCGGCTGCAGGCTGTTGCGGCCCCAGCGCACGAGTGCTTCATCGGCCTGCAACTGCGACAGGCCAACACCTTCGGCGGTGTCCGCACCGAGCCACCAGGCCTCCGGGTTCGGCGTGTCGGCGCACGAAGGAAGGGTCATCGAAGCTGTATGTCGTTGATGACTTCGTTCACGCCCGGAACCGAGCGAGCCAGAGCCTCGGCTTCGAAGCGCTGCAGCTTCGATTTCACGAAACCGCTGAGCTGCACCCGGCCCTTGAAAGTCTCGACGTTGATCTGCGCGGCACTCACCTCGCGGTACACCAGCAGGCTGGCCTTCACGCGCGCGGTGATGACGGTGTCGTCGAGGTACTCGCCCGAGCTTTCGTGCAGGGTGGTCGCGGCGCAGCCCGCCAGGGCGAGCGTGAGCAGGACGGCGGCGATTCTCGGCATCGGAAGTGTGTGGCGGAGCATGAGCCTGGCGCGTTGTACGAAGCCCAAGGCTATGCATGCACAAGCGGCCGTGCCTTGCGCCCGATCAAGCTTTGATGCGTCGGGTTCGAGCGCGAAAGCGGTTGATCCAGCGCAAGGCCCCGCGAGAAGCGCAGGCCTAAGGTCGGCGCATCACATGCCGCCAGTCCAAGGAGCCCTCATGCAGAGCCCGAAATCCATCCTGCTTCACCTCGACGGTTCGGCCCGTACCGCGGAGCGCATTCAGCTGGCTCGCCAACTCGCCGAGACCTTCGATGCCGAGGTGACCGGCCTGCCGTGCACCCTGTCCGCGCTCATGCGTTATCCGTTTTCCATCGAGGCTGCGGCGGAGGTCGTGGCGATCATGCAGGAGATCGACAAGGCCGCGCACGAGAAGATGCAAACCACCTTCACGGCGCACAGTGCGGGCTCGCAGCGCATGCACTGGGCCGAACCCGAGAGCGACGGCCCGTGGGGATTCGCGCGGCGCGCGCTCTATGCGGACCTGATGGTCCTCGGCCAACGCGACCGGAACGACCCGATGGACGGCGAACTCCCCGGCGATTTCCTGCCCAGCACGCTGGTGCAAAGCGGCCGTCCGGCGCTGGTGCTGCCTTACGCAGGACCCGTCGGTCCGATCGGTCGGAATGTGCTGGTGGCGTGGAAGGAAACGCGCGAATCCGCCCGCGCCGTGACCGCCGCGCTGCCGTGGCTGCGCAAGGCGGCACGGGTGCATGCCGTCGCCTATGGCGAAAGCGCGGAGGCTTCGCTCGAGCGCCTGCAAGGCTACCTGCGGTTGCAAGGCATCCAGGACACCACGCTGCACCCCGGTGGCAGCAAGGACGAGGATGTCGGCAACAAGCTGCTGTCTCTCGCCGCCGATTTGGGCTCCGATCTGCTGGTCATGGGCTGCTACGGCCACAGCCGGGCGCGCGAATGGGTGCTGGGCGGGGCCACGCTGTCGATCCTGCAGTGGATGACGCTGCCGGTGCTCATGTCGCATTGAGTCGTCCATGCGCATCGACTTCCTGGGCGGCACTGGCACCGTCACCGGCTCGAAATACCTGCTGACGCACGAGGGCCGGCGGCTGCTGGTCGATTGCGGGCTCTTTCAGGGACTCAAGCAATTGCGCCTTCGCAACTGGGATGCGCTGCCGGTCGACCCCGCCAGCATCAATGCCGTGCTCCTGACGCACGCGCACATGGACCACAGCGGCTTCGTGCCCCGGCTGGTGAAGCTGGGCTTCAAGGGCAGGGTGTATTGCTCTGCAGCCACCCAGGAACTCTGCGAACTGCTGCTGCCCGACTCGGGCCGCCTGCAGGAAGAGGACGCCGACTTCGCCAATCGCCACGGCCACTCGAAGCACAAGCCCGCGTTGCCGCTGTACACCGAACAGGACGCGCGTGCGGCGCTCAAGCGCTTCGAGGTCATTCCGTTCGGCCAGGAGTGCGCCCCGTGGACCGGCTGGTCCTGGCGGCTGCAGAGGGCGGGGCACATCCTGGGCGCCGGCAGCCTGCGCGTCGGCTGGGGAAGCTCGAGCATCCTTTTCTCTGGCGACCTGGGGCGCAGCGACGACCTCTTGATGCGCCCGCCGGAAGTCGCCGAGCCGGCGGACTACGTGGTGGTGGAATCGACCTACGGCGATCGCAAGCATCCAGCGTCGGCCATATTGTCCGAACTGGCGGGTGTGATCAATCGCACGGCCGCGCGCGGTGGCATCGTGGTGATCCCGGCCTTCGCCGTCGGACGCGCGCAGACGCTGCTGCACTGCATCCAGCTGCTCAAGCAGGCGCGGCGCATTCCCGACATGCCGGTGTACCTCAACAGCCCGATGGCGGCCGACGCCACGCGCATCTACCACAAGCATCTGGACGAACACCGGTTGAGCGCCGAGCAATGCGCAGCGATGCAGGGGCAGACCATCATCGTGAACACGATCGAAGAATCGCAGAAGCTGAACACGCTGGGCTTTCCATCGATCATTGTTTCGGCCAGCGGCATGGCCACTGGTGGGCGGGTGCTGCACCACCTGAAGGCCTATGCGCCCAATGCCAGGAACACGATCCTGTTTGCTGGCTTCCAGGCCGCGGGGACGCGCGGGGCCGCCATGGTGGCTGGCGCCGACGCCATCAAGATTCACGGAGCGTATGTGCCGGTGCGCGCGGAGGTCGCAAACCTCCAGGCGCTGTCGGCTCACGCGGACCGCGACCAGTTGCTCGCCTGGCTCGACGCGCAGCGCGCGCCGCGCCAGGTGTTCGTGACGCACGGGGAGCCCGTGGCGGCCGATTCGTTGCGGCTGGCCATCCAGGAGCGCCACGGCTGGCCGTGTGCGGTCCCCGAGTACCGCGAGTCGCGCGAACTCTGAACTCGTGCGCCTATGTGGCGCTCAGGGCACCAGCACCGCGGCGCCTTCGATGCGGCCCGCGCGCAGGTCGGCCAACGCTTCGTTGGCCTGGATGAGCGGGTAGGTCCTGACATGGACCCGCAGCGGATGTGCACGCGCGAAGGCCAGGAACTCCTTCGCATCGGCACGTGTCAGGTTTGCCACCGAGACCAGGCTGCGCTCCTCCCACAGCAGCCGGTAGGGAAAAGCCGGGATGTCGCTCATGTGGATGCCGCCACACACCACGCGACCACCCTTGCGCACGGCGCGCAGCGCGGCCGGCACCAGCTTGCCGACGGGCGCGAAGAGGATGGCCGCGTCGAGCAGGATGGGCGGGCGTTCGTCGGAGCCGCCTGCCCAGGTGACGCCCAGGTTGCGTGCGAAGGCCTGCGCCGCAAGGTCGCCCGTGCGGGTGAACGCGAAGACCTCACGTCCTTGCGCGATCGCGACTTGCGCCACCAGGTGCGCCGCCGCGCCAAAGCCGTACAGGCCGAGCCGTTGCGCGCCGTCCCCCGTCGCTTTCAGGCTGCGCCAGCCGATCAGCCCTGCACAGAGCAGCGGCGCGATGTGGACGGCGTCGGCTTCGGGCATGTCGTCCATCGGCAGGCAGAACGCGGCTTCGGCAATCACGTGGCTCGCGAAGCCACCGTCGCGGTGGTAGCCGGTGAAGCGCGGCGCATCACACAGGTTCTCGCGGCCGTCCGCGCAGAAGTCGCAGCAGCCGCAGCTGTGGCCCAGCCAGGGCACCCCCACACGGTCGTCGATGTGATGGCCCGTCACCCCCGCGCCGATCGCCTCCACCACGCCCACGATCTCGTGCCCAGGGATGATCGGCAGCAAGGGCAGTGGCAGATCGCCATCGACGATGTGCAGGTCGGTGCGGCAGACCGCGCAGGCCAGCACGCGCAGGCGCAGTTCGCCGGGGCCGGGCTCGGGGATGTTGCGCCGTTCCATTTCGAGCGGCAGCAGTGCAGCGCTCAGCACCATGGCGCGCATGGTGGGCGCGCTCGAGATGCGGGAGTCGGGGGCGGGTCGGGTCGCGGGGATGGCGTGCATGGCAGGGCTTGCGGGAGAGGAGGACCCGGGCGTCGCCGCCTCAGGCCATGTACTTTCCGCCGTTGATCGACAGCGTGATGCCGTTGATGAACGCGGATTCGTCGGCCACGAGGAAGACCACCCCGCGCGCGATCTCGGTCGGCGTGGCCAGGCGCCCGCCCGGAATGGCCGCCAGGATGCGCGCCATCACCTCGGGTGCGACCGCTTCCACCATGGCGGTGTCGGTGTAGCCAGGCGCCACCACGTTGGCCGTGATGTTGCGCGAGGCGCCTTCGAGCGCCAGCGACTTGGTGAAGCCGACGAGGCCCGCCTTCGTCGCCGCGTAGTTCGTCTGCCCGGCCTGCCCCGAGAGGCCGTTGACCGAGCCCATGTTCACGATGCGGCCGAAGCGGCGCTCGCGCATGCCGCCGATGGTGGCGCGGCACATGTTGAAGCAGCCGCCCAGGTTCACTTCGATCACCTCGCGCCATTGCTCGGCGCTCATCTTGTGGAGCATTGCGTCCCGCGTGATTCCGGCGTTGTTGACCAGCACCTCGACGGGGCCGAGCTCGGCCTCGACGCGCGCGACACCGGCTTGGCACGCGTCGAAGTCCGCCACGTTCCAGCGGAAGGTCGGGATGCCGGTGCGAGCGGTGAAAACCTGCGCGGCCTCTGTGCGGCTCGCGAAGTTCACCGCCACGCGGTAGCCTGCTGCGAGCAGGGCCTCGGCCGTGGCGGCCCCGATGCCGGTGCTGCCGCCGGTGACGAGCGCGACACGCATGCTCAGGCGTTGACGAGCAGGTCGTTCACCACCACCGAGACGCCCGGCGTGGACCACGCGGCGCCTTGCACCGCATCGCGTTCGGTCCAGGAGTGGACGGTGCCTCGCAACGTGACCTGCGAGCCGTTGACCGTGATGGACAGCCGGCTGGCTTCACGCTCGACCTGGCGTGTCAGCGCCTCGTGGATTTTTTTCTCGACATCGGCGGCGCTCACCTTCGGCTTGACCTTCACCAGGTTCGACACACCGGTCACGCCCATCAGGTTGCGCACGGCATTTTCGGCGGCGCTGCGCTGGTACTCCCACTCGACTTCGCCGGTCAGCGTGAGCCATCCCTTTTCCACCATGGGGTGGATCTTGTCCTCGGGAACGAGGACGTTCCATTCGAGGGCGCGATCGGCCGCCAGGCCGATATCGGCGTCGGTGCGCTGGTTGTCGAAGGGCAGCTTCACCGTGAGCTCGACGGCCAGCGCCTTGACGCCATGCACGCGTTGGGCGGCGCGCTCGACCGCGTACTTCTCGGCGTGACTGGCGAGATGGCCGGTCAGCGTCACCACGCCGTCCTTGGCGATCACGCCCACGTTCGAGGCCTTGACTTCGGGCGCCCAGTTCAGCTCGGCCTGGACATCGTTGCGCAATTGGGTATCGGTCTTCATGACAGCTCCTTGCAGTGAGTGGAGGAAGGGGAGAAGGCGACCGCCGCTTGAATCCCGGCGTCGACCGCGTCATTCACTGTAGGAAGTGCAGCGCCCGGATGTCTTGCGCTGTATCAAGGGCACGTCGAAGTGTTTTCGAACGGGGGCCTCTATCGGCACGAGCGCGTGCGCAGGGTTGATGTTGCGCAAGCCCCCGGACGCGGTGTGCAGGCAGCATCGGCGTGGACGCCCCCCGAGCCCGAGGAACACACCATGAACACCGACTTCACTTTTCCGCTGGCCCCGTGCAAGCCGCAGTACGGCGAACGGCTGTTACGACGCGCCCACGCATGCATCTCGGCAGATGGTTCCCACGCGGTGCCGTCCGCCCGCCGCTTGCATGCCGGTCGCAGGATCAATGCGACGAGAGGAGAAGCGTGATGCTCCCGACGATCGCCGTTCACCTGGACCACACCGAACGGTGTGAGATCCGCACCCTGCTGGCGGCCAGACTCGCCAGGCGGCATCACAGTCACCTCATGGGCATCGTGCCGACCGGCTGCGATACGGCCCGGCCGCCTCCCGGTGCGCAAGAAGCGGCGGATGCTCTCGTCGAAGCGTCACTGTATCTGCGCAGACGGGCCGAAACGGTCGCGCACGTGTTTCGCAGCCGGCTCATGGGCCCGGTCCCGCTGTCCTGCGGCGCGCGGCTTGTCGATGGGGAGCCCGTGCAGGCGGTCGTGCGTCTCGGCCGTGCCAGCGACTTGGTCGTCGTCGGGCAGGCGGATGAGGCCGCGACTGTGAGTGACGTGGTGCGCCGACTGCCCGAGGACGTCATGCTCGACGTCGGTCGGCCAGTGCTCATCGTCCCGCGCGAGGGGCGCATTGCGCCTGCCTTCGACAGGGTCGTTGTCGCGTGGGATTCGAGCCGGGAGGCGTCGATCTCGCTGCGCGGAGCGATGCCGCTGCTGCGCAAGGCGGCGCATGTCACGTTGCTCACCCTTGTGCGGCCAGAGGACGCGAATGCGGCGCACGCGCCGGATCCTTCGGAGATGAGCGGTTGGTTGCTGCGGCATGGTGTCCAGGCCGATGTCGAGCGCCTGGCGACATCTTTGCGATGGGCCGATGCCTTGCTGCACCGCGTCGAGGTGTCCGAGGCCGATCTGCTGGTGATGGGAGGCTACGGGCACCCCCGTCTGCGCGAGCGCATGCTGGGCGGTGTTACACGCGATGTACTTGCGCGCGCAACACTTCCGGTCCTGATGGCGCATTGAACGGGCTGCTAAAGCAGCCCGTTGTTGACGGCGAGAGTTACCGCGTGGGCTCGCGTGTGAACCTGCAGCTTGCGACAGATGCTTTTCATGTGTGCGCACACCGTCTGCTCGCTGATCGACAGATGGCCCGCGATCTCGCGGTTGATGTTGCCTCTTGCGACAAACCCCAGGACTTCGCGTTCCCGCGCCGAGAGCGTCTTGCGGCGCACGCCCCTGGTGTCCAATTTCCCCGGATCGAACGGCCCCAGCCGCACGAGCAGGTGCCGGATGACGCTTGGCGAAACCGCCGCGCCGCCGTTGACGACCTGCAACACAGCCTGCGTGAAATTCTGGAACCAGGAGTTCTTGACAAGGTAGCCGGATGCGCCTGCTGCGAACGCACGACGGACATGAACCTCGTCTTCCAGCGTCGAGTGCACGATGATTTCGATCGAGTTGCGGTACCGCCTTGCACTCTCGATCAGGTCGAATCCCTTGCCGCCTTCAAGACGGACATCGAGGATGAGCACGTCGAATTCCTGTTGCGTCAGCAGGCGCCTGGCTTGAAGCAGATTGCTTGCCTCGCCGGCAACGCACACGCGCGGATCCGTGACCAATTCCTGGGCGATCGCCCGCCGCGAATTACCGTCCTCGTCGATCAACAGCACCCGCACCGGCTTGTCGGGCTGGCCGGACAGGAATTCAGGCCACGGATTCGGCGATGCCCAGTCGTTGGCCGCTAGCAGGGTGCTTTCGATCTTTGCAAGCCAGTTGGGTGACCCGCGTGTCAGTGGGATCGGAGGTGGTGGCGTCGTATCCAAGGTCGGATCCGGATCGTTGTCGATAAGCCCATTTTTTTCGATACCGTCTGGGCGCACCTTGATCTGTATCAAACCGTGTGCGGCGCAGCTGAAGGAAGTCGCTGCAAATTGCCGCGCTCAGGTCGACGTGCGCCGGACGGTGAGGTCGGCGCTTTCCGACGCCCGCGCCGGCCGGACGATCAGCCTGTTCAACAGGGTGGTCAGACCATCGGTGCGGCGTGCGGCGCGTTCCGCGGCCACGCGCTGGGCCTCGTCGGCCACTTCGCCGCGCAGGATCACCACGCCGTCCTTCACGTCCACGTCCACATCGCATGCGTTCACGGCCGGGTCCCAGTTGATCTGCGAAAAAACTTCGTGTCTGAGCTGGGTGTCGGGATTCATGAGTTCTCCTTCTGAAGAGCGGGAAGAGCTTGTGTCGCGTCCGGGCCGGCCGGACGAGCCGTGCGCTTCATGGCTTCGAACGTGCGCGCGGCAGCGTCCGCCGCGGCCTTTGCGGCCAAGCGCGCGGCCTCTTCCGCCTTGGCGAGGGCCTCGCGCGTGGCTTGGGCCGCCTTCTCGGCTTCCACCTTGTTCATCTTTGCGGCACGGTCAAGCGATTTCTCGGCCATCGCAAGCGCTTCTCTGGAGGCCGCCACGGCTTTGCTGCTTTCCTCCTGCGCCGCACGCGCGGCGTCCTTGCTTTCGTCGATTGCTTTGCGGGCCGCCACGGTGGCCTTTGCCTCGAACCGCGTGGCAGATTCAGCCGCCTTGCGGGCGGCGCGGCGGATGCCTTCGGCCAGTGCCCGCGAAACCTTGCCTGCCGAGGCCTTGCTCTTTTCCGCTGCGGCCCTGGCCGCATCCGCCGCCCGTCGGGCTGCCTGTTCCGCCTCGCGCGCGGCGCGGCCAGCGGCATCGCGTGTCCCGTCAGTGGTGTTTTGCGGCGGGCTCAGCCTGCCGGGTGCCGTGTAATCCGCGGCAAAGGCGCAAGCGCCGACGGCCATGGCGACTGAAGCGACGCAAGCCCGGAGTGCATTGGGGGTCATTTTCTTCCAGTCGACCAAAGGCAATGGGGGCAAGTTTTCAGCTTGCGGCGCCGCGCACCAACAGCAGCGGCACAGGGCTGCTTCGCGCGACACCGTCCGCATCGCTGCCGAGCGCCATGCGGCTGAGACCCCGACGGCCGTGGGTACCCATCACGATCAGGTCGCAGATCGACTTGGCGGCCTCGTCGACGACGATATCTGCGATCCGGCCATGCATGACTTCGCGCAAAACGGTCTGGGACTCCACGTCGGCCGCTTTGGCCTGTGCCTGCGCCCGATCCAGCACCGACTGCCCGTACTGGCGCAGCTTTCGCAGGCTGTCCTCGAAGCTTGAGACTGCCGACATCTCCATCAACATCGGGAAGTCGTCGATCACATGGAGCAGCCGCAGCTTGCTCTTGAACTCGCGGGCCAGACGGATGGCTTCCTGCATGCCGCGGTCGGAAGTAGGGCTGCCGTCCAGCGGAACCAGTATGTGCTTGTATACGGACATTTGTGTTTCTCCTTGGGGATCGCGTCGCACGGATGCGCCTGTCGCCGGTCCCCGGGACGCGACGGGCCGACAAATTGTTCGGCCGCATGGCCGCGCGGGTCTTGCGCCACATCAATGTCGCGGTGACTCGATACAGGCCTGATGCGTGTCAAGCCGCCGCGGTGCGGCGCGACGAGACTGTCTCGTACACGATTCATTCCGCCGCACGACTGGACGTCTGCCATGCATGCACAAGATCTTTTGTCACTGGCCAACAGTGCAGCCTCGCTGCGAAGACCGAGCGAGGCCATTGGCTCGGCTGCGCGCAACGGCGCGACGTTGCAGTTCATCAACACGATTGCGGTGCTGCTCGTACGTGGCGTGCCTCTCGATGTGGCCGGCACTGTGTCGACGGAGCCCCGTTTTGCAGTCGCCGCCTGAGTCGCCGCGGCTCTCGTGGCCCGTGCGCCTGTGGAGGATCGCCAAGCCGCGCGCGGCCGCCGGGATCGTGCTTGCGGTGGCAGTCGCGGCAGGTCTCTGGCTCGGGCCGCGATTCCTGCTCGGCCCGCGTGTCGAGGCAACCACCGTCGTGCGGCGGGACTTCGTCCAGTCGGTCGTGGCCAGCGGCCACGTCCAGACGCCGCACCGCGTGAATATCGGCACTCAAGTCACAGGCACGGTCAAGCGTGTGCCCGTGGCAGAGGGGCAGACCGTGCGCGCGGGGCAGCTGCTTGTCGAGCTTGAAAATGCAGAGTGGTCCGCCGCGCTCGCGCAGGCCGATGCGTCGGTCTTGCAGGCGCGAGCGCGGCTGCGACAACTGCGCGAGGTACAAGCGCCGGTGGCGGCGCAGACCGTACGGCAGGCGCAGGTGAACCTGGACAACGCGCGTGCTCAATGGCGCCGCAGCACAAGCCTCTTCCAGCAAGGCTTTGTCGGACAGGCCGCGCTGGACGATGTGCGGAAGGTGGTGGATCTGGCCGAGGCGCAGCTGCGGACTGCACAGAGCCAGTTCGACAGCGCGCGGGCCGGCGGCAGCGACGACGCCTTGGCCCAGACCGAGCTCGCGCAATCAATGGCGGGCTCGGCCGTGGCGCGCTCCCGCCTGGTCTACGCCACCATCGTCGCCCCCGTGGATGGAACGCTGATCGACCGCGCCGTGGAGCCTGGCGATGTGGTGCAGCCGGGCAAGGCGCTGATGGTGCTGTCGCCTGTCGGCAAGACGCAGCTGGTGGTGCAGATCGACGAAAGGAATCTGCAACTCCTCGAACCCGGCCACAAGGCACAGGCCTCCGCCGATGCCTACCCCGAGCGCCGGCTGGCGGCCGAGCTGGTCTACATCAACCCGGGTGTGGATTTGCAGCGCGGCTCGGTCGAGGTCAAGCTGGACGTCCCCGAGCCGCCGGACTACCTGCGGCAGGACATGACCGTGTCGGTGGATATCCAGGTCGCCCGGCGACCGCAGGCCGTTCTGGTGGCATCCGATGCTGTGCGCGGTACGGACAGCGCCCAGCCATGGGTGCTCAAAGTCGACGGGCGCCACGCGCGGCGCCAGCCGGTACGCCTGGGGCTGCATGGTGGCGGCTTCAGCGAGGTGCTCGAAGGCTTGCTTCCCGGCGATCTCGTTCTGTCGGCAAGGACTGCCGACATCGAGCACGGTTCCCGGGTGCGCGCAACGGTCGTCGCACCCGCCCAGACGCACCCGCCGTCGCCATGACGAGCCGCTGGCTGCCTTTTGAATGGATCGTGGCGCTGCGCTTCTTGCGCGAAGGGCGCATGCAGACCCTTTTCATCGTTGCCGGCATTGCGATCGGCGTGGCCGTGATCGTGTTCATGTCGGCGCTTCTGAACGGTCTGCAGACCAATTTCGTGCGGCGCGTGCTTTCGGCGCAGGCGCACATCCAGTTGCTGCCTCCCAAGGAGGTGGCACGTCCCCTGGGCGCGGCGCGAGCGGATGGCGCGCCTCCCGTGGAAGGCGCGATCGTGCAGGCGCCGCTGCAGCGGGTCAAGTCGATAGACCAGTGGCAAACCATTGCGGCGCAGGTCCGCACCATGCGCGAGGTGTCGGTGGTTGCGCCCATGGCGAGCGGCTCCGCGCTGGCGATACGCGGCGAGGCGAGTCGCGCCGTCTCGGTGAACGGCATCGACCCGGCGCGGTATTTCCGTATCGTGGCGCTGCCCGAGAAGATCGTGCGAGGCAGCACCCGCCTCACGCCGACCGACATCCTCGTGGGAACCGATCTGGCCAGCGACCTCGGCGTGGATGTGGGCGACAAGCTGCGCGTGTCCTCGGCCCGCGGCGGCGACCAGACGCTCATGGTGACGGGCCTGTTCGACCTGGGCAGCAAGCCGGCCAACCAGCGCACCACTTTCGTGGCGCTGCGCACGGCGCAGAGCCTGCTGGGTCTCGTCGGCGGAGTCTCCAGCCTGGAGGTCACTGTGAATGACATCTACGCCGCGGAGACCGTCGCGCAGCGCATTGCCGCGGCCACCGGCGTGGAGGCCGACAGCTGGATCGAGGTGAACGCGCAGTTCTTCACCGCCGTGCAGGCGCAGAAGACCTCCAACACGGCCATCCGCTTCTTCGTCGGCCTTTCGGTCGCCTTCGGCATCGCCAGCGTGCTGGTGGTGTCGGTGGTGCAGAAGTCGCGCGAAATCGGCATCCTGCGCGCCATGGGAATCTCTCGCGGGCAGGTGTTGCGCGTCTTCCTGCTGCAGGGTGGATTGCTCGGGCTGTTCGGCTCTTTCGGAGGCGCCGGCATCGGCCTGGTGGCATTGCTGCTCTGGCAGCGCTATGCGCTCAATCCCGATGGAACGCCGCTCTTTGCGCTGGCGATCGAGCCGGGCCTGTTCCTCGCATCGCTTCTGCTGGCCACGCTCACCGGCCTGGCGGCGGCATTCGCACCGGCGCTGCGCGCTGCGCGACTGGACCCCGTGGTGGCCATTCGTGGTTGAACCCGTGGTCAGCCTGCGCGATGTGCGCAAGTCCTTCAACCTCGGGTTGCCGAACGAGGCCGAGGTGCTGCACGGCATCGACCTCACACTCATGCGCGGTGAGTTCTGCGCGGTCATGGGGCCGTCGGGTTCGGGCAAGAGCACACTGCTGAATATCGTGGGTCTGCTCGACCGGCCCACCAGCGGCTCGTTGCACATCGGCGGGGAGGAAGTCAACGCGCTCGACGAGCATGCGCTCACGCGGCTGCGCGGCCACAACATCGGGTTCATCTTCCAGTATCACAATCTGCTGGCTGGCTTCACCGCGCTGGAGAACGTGATGATGCCGATGCTGGGCAGTGCCGTCTTCTTCAACGAACGCATGGCGCAACATGCAAGAGAGCTCCTGGACAGTGTGGGCTTGGCGAAATGGTGCGACAGCATGGTCACGCAACTGAGCGGTGGGCAGCAGCAGCGCGTGGCGGTCGCACGCTCGCTCGCAATGGACCCGCCGCTCCTGCTCGCGGACGAACCGACCGGCAACCTGGACACGAAGGCGGCCGATGCGGTGTTCGAGTTGCTGCAAAAGGCCAACCGCGAGCGCGGCATGGCCGTTCTTTTCGTCACGCACAACCCGGCGCTGGCCGAGCGCTGCCACCGCATCATCCAGGTGGTCGACGGCCTGATCCGAACATGACCACGCTGCGCGACGGGTGCCTTGCCGGCCGCCCCTCACCCGCGATAGAGGCTGCGGACATTCAACAATGAGCCTTGTCCAGTTCAGGAGGCCTTATGCCACCCAACCGTTTGCTGGCTCGCCGTGCCGGCATCGACACCTATCAGCAGCCCGTGGTTTACATGCGCAGCGACTGCGATGTCAGTCGGGCCGAGGGATTCCAGTCACAGGCGCAAGTCGAGGTGATCTGCAACGGACGCCACCTGCTTGCGATCCTGCATCAGGTGAGCAGCAGCTGGCTTCGCAGCGACGAGATCGCATTCTCGGAATCTGCCTGGAGCCTGATGGGCGCAGCAGAAGGCGACGAACTGGTCGTGCGGCATCCGCCGGTCCTGGATTCACTGGCTCACCTTCGTACCAAGCTTCACGGTGGGCGACTGGACTATGTGGCGCTGCGCGCATTGATGAGCGACGTGAGCCGCGGACGCGTTCCCGACATTCACCTGGCATCGTTCGTGACGGTCTGTGCCGGCAAGGGCCTCGACTTCGACGAGACAGTGGCGCTGACCCGCGCGATGGTCGATGTGGGGGAGCGCCTCGACTGGGGAACATCGCCTGTGGTGGACAAGCATTGCATCGGTGGATTGCCGGGCAATCGGACGACGCTGATCGTGGTGCCCATCGTCGCCGCCTGCGGCGTGGTGATGCCGAAGACCTCGTCGCGCGCCATCACCTCGGCGGCCGGAACTGCCGACGTGATGGAGACGTTTGCACCGGTCGATCTGGGGCTGGCGGCGATGCGCCGTGTCGTCGAGCGCGAAGGAGGCTGCATCGTATGGGGCAACGCCATGCGCGTCAGCCCCGCCGATGACCTGTTGATCCGCGTGGAGAGGCCGTTGAGCATCGACAGCGAGGGCCTCATGGTCGCGTCGATCCTGTCCAAGAAGGCCGCCATGGGTTCGCAGCGCGTGTTGATCGACATTCCCGTGGGCGCGCTGACCAAGGTGCGCAACTCTTCCGCCGCGAGACAGCTCTCGCGCAAACTGATATCGGTGGGTGCGGCACTGGGCTTGCAGGTGCAGACGGTGTTCACCGACGGCAGTCAACCCGTGGGCCGGGGCGTCGGTCCGGCACTCGAAGCAATGGACGTGATGGCTGTGCTCGAACGCGGGGCCGGCGCGCCACAGGACCTGCGCGAACGGGCACTCGTGCTGGCTGGACTGATTCTTGAAATGGCGAACAAGGCCACGCCTGGCATGGGGAAGTCGCTGGCACGCGCGGTGCTGGACGACGGACGCGCTTTGGCCAAATTCGTGGCGATATGCGATGCGCAGGGCGGCTTGCGCGTACCGCCCAAGGCAGCCCATACGCACTGTGTGAGCGCGCTCGCGGATGGTGTGGTGTCGGCCATCGACACACGGCTCGTGGCGCGCATGGCCAAGCTGGCGGGGGCACCGCGCGATCCGGCTGCGGGTGCCCGGGTGCACGTGTGCGTGCAGGACCGTGTCAATCGAGGCGATCCGCTCTTCACGTTGTACGCCGAAAGCCTTGGCGAGCTTCAATATGCCTTGAGTTTTGTTCGATCTCAACTGCCGATCGTGCACATCGAAGCCAAAGGCGAGCCCTGATTCCGCGCAATCAGCCAGGCTTTGAGCAGCCGTCCGCGTTCACTCGACGCGGTACGCAGCAGATGCGCGAGGCTGAGCGCGTCTGACTGAAACATCGCCGATGTGCGGCCTGCCGCGGCTGCGAGCAGACGGACCGCAGCCTCGTGTCGCGGTCATTCCGCACCGATCAGCACCTTGACATGCGCCGCGGCGCTGCGGCCGAGGGCGCTGGGTGCGTAGCCGCCTTCCAGGCAAGAGACAACCCGCCCTTGGCAGTGGCGCTGTGCCACATCCATGATCTGGCGCGTAACCCAGGCGTAGTCCTTCTCCACCAGACCCAGATTGCCCATGTCGTCCTCGCGGTGGCCGTCGAAGCCCGCCGAGATGAACACGAGTTGCGGCGCAAAGTTCTCCAGCGCCGGCATCCAGCGTTTCTCGACCGCCGCGCGGAACGCAGCGCTGCCCGAGCGTGGCGGCAGTCCCACATTCACCATGTGCGATCCGTTGTCTTCCGCGCCTGAGTAGGGGTAGATGCCGTTTTCGAAGATGGAGCACATGAGCACGCGATCGTCGTCGCGGAAGATATCGGCGCTGCCGTTGCCGTGGTGCACGTCGAAGTCGATCAGCGCCACACGATCCAGGCCCTGCACGTCCAGGGCATGCCGGATGCCCACCGCCACATTGTTGAAGAAGCAGAAGCCCATGGCTGCATCGCGCGTGGCATGGTGGCCGGGCGGGCGCACGTTGCAAAAGGCCGTAGGCGCCTTGCCCGCCAGTACCAGTTCGACGGCCAGCACTGCGGCCCCCGCGGCGCGCAACGCGGCCTGTACGGTGTGCGGGTTCATGAGGGTGTCCGGATCGACGAATCGGTGGCCCTGCGTAGGGGCCTGGGCGATGAGTTCTCGCACATGCGACATCGTGTGCGCCCGTGCCAGCTGGGCAGGCGTGGCAAGAGGCGCCTCGTGTGGGACCATGTAATCCAGCAGACCTGCCATCAGCAGCCTGTCATGAATTGCGGATAGCCGCTCGGGGCATTCCGGGTGGCCCGCGCCCATGTCGTGGCGCGCGCAGTCGGGGTGGGTGATGTAGGCGCTGAGCATGCGGGGCTCCTCCGAAGACCGGCCGATCCGAGCGGGCGAGCCGCTGCCGGCAGCGCCGGTCGCGTTGCGGTTACTGGATCTTCAGGACGTTGTGGGCGACGCCCGCGCGTTTGGGCAGCGTCAGGCGCAGCACGCCGTCTTCGAGCTTCGCCACGGCGTTCTTGTCGTCGACCTCGCTGGCCAGCGAGAAGCCGCGCGAGACGCTGCCGTGGCAGGTCTCTCGAACGATGGAGCGGCCATGCTTTTTTTCCTGGTCTTTGTTGATCTCGGCGGAGATCGAGACGTAGCTGCCGTCGACCGACACGCGCACGTCTTCCTTCCTGGCGCCGGGGATCTCGGCGGTCACGAGATATTCCTTGTCGTTCTCGGTGACGTCGACGCGGATGTCGGCCGGCAGTTCGGCTTCGTCGATAAGCTGCAGCGGCCGTGTCCATCGGCGCAGCATGTCGGGAAAGAGGTTTTCGAGACGGTCCAGGCGGGAGAGTGCGGTGTTCATGCGCGATGCTCCATGAATGAGTTGAGGAAATTCCACTCTATGCACTTGCACCGGGGGCTGGTTGCGTTGGATCAAGCGCGCATTTCGTTACCGCGGGACGATGACGTCGTCGTTGTCTGCAATCAAACAGGAGAAAGCCTTGCGCCTGGCTCCGACTGCATCCGATGTGCGCCTCCTGGGGGGCTGGCCCGGCCTACCGCGGTTCTACGGGCTTGCTGAAGTCTTCAGCTCCATCACCATCCGCCGCAGGCCCGACGCGGGTGGCTCGGCCGGATCGGCCTTGAACCCCATGGCGCGCGACAGCCTCAGCATGCGGGTGTTCTCGCGCAGCACCAGGCCGACGAGCCGTTCGATGCCGCGTGCACGCGCATGTTCGATCAGCTGTTCGAGGAGCAGGGTGCCCAGTCCGAGGCCCTTGAGGTCGGAGCGCACGATGATCGCGAACTCGGCCTCCACGTTGTCGGGATCGCTCACCGTGCGAGCCACGCCCAGCGTCTGGGCGCAACCCTCTGCATCCCTGGCCTCGGCGATGAAAGCCATCTCGCGGTCGTAGTCGATCTGCGTCAGGCGCGCGAGCTCGCTGCGCGGCAGTGCCCTGCGTGAAGAGAAGAAGCGCATTCGCGCATCTTCCGCGTCCAGTGATTCGAGAAAGCGCCCGTGCTGTGCCTCGTCCTCGGGCCGGATTGGCCTGACCACGATCGCGCGGCCGTTCCAGGTGTGCGGGCGTACCCATTGCACCGGGTAGGGCACGATCGCAAATCGCTCGGCACCGCCCACAGGCAGTCGCGACAGCCGCACGCGCGCGTCCAGCGCCAGCGCGCCGTTCTCGTCGACCCATAGCGGGTTGATGTCGAGTTCGGCCAGCTGCGGCAGGTCGGCGAGCATCTGCGACACCGCCACGAGCACGTCGTACAGCGCGTCAAGCCGGGCCGGCGGATGGTCGCGAAAGCCGGCCAGCAGCTGCGCCACACGCGTGCGCGACACCAACTCGCGCGCGAGCGCGCGGTTCAGCGGCGGCAGCGCGATGGCCGTGTCGCCGACGGCCTCGACCGCGGTGCCGCCCTGGCCGCAGAGGATCACCGGCCCGAAAACGCGGTCGATGCTGGCACCGACGATGAGTTCCTGCGCATGCGGGCGGAGCGCCATGTGTTGCACGGTGAAGCCCTCGATCTGTGCCAGAGGCCTGGCGATTCGCACCGCATCGAGCATCTCGCCGACGGCGTTGCCCAGGGCTGCCTCGTCGCACAGACCGAGCCGCACGCCGCCCACGTCCGACTTGTGGACGAGGTCGCGTGAGAGGATTTTCAATGCCACCGGATAGCCCAGCTCCCGCGCAGCCTCGATGACTGCCGGGGCAGTCGCCGCGACCGCCAGCGTGGGCACGGCCTCTATCCCGTAGGCCTGCAGCAGTGCCTTGGCTTCCTGCTCGCCCAACCACTCCCGTCCTGCGGCCGAGGCGGCTTCCAGCGTGGCGCGGACCATGGCGCTGTCGGGCATGGCCTTGCCGCTCGCGCTGGGCGTCTCCATCAGAATTTCCTGGTTGCGTCGGTAGGTCTGCAGCATCGCAAAGGCATGCACCGCCTGTTCGGGTGTGGCGTAGTCGGCCACGCCGGCCTCCTCGAAGAGCCTGCGCGCCTGCGCCACCGCATCGTCGCCGAGCCACGTGCTCATCACGCGCGAGGTGTGGTCGCGCACCAGAGGCAGGCAGGCGCGCGCGATGTCCTCGCTGCGCACGATGGCGGTGGGCGCGTGCATGAAGAGCACCGCGCCAGTCGATTCGTCGGCCAGCAGCGCGTCCAGCGTTTCGGCATAGCGCTCGACGGGGGCGTCGCCGATGATGTCGATGGGGTTGGCGTGCGACCAATGCGCCGGCAGCAATGCGTTCAGGCGCGTCCGCAAATCCGTGCCGGGTTCGGCGAGGACGACGCCCTCGCGCGCGGCCGCGTCGGCGGCCATCACGCCAGCACCGCCGCCGTTGGTCATGACGGTGAGCGTGCCGTGTCGGTTGCCGCGAAAACGCGACAGCGTCTCGGCCGCCACGAAGAGTTCCTGCAAAGTGTCCACGCGCAGCATGCCGGCACGGCGGATGGCTGCGTCATACACCGTGTCGGAGCCCGCAAGTGCCCCGGTGTGCGAGGCCGCGGCCTGCACGCCGCGCCCGGCGCGGCCGGCCTTCAGCATGATCACCGGCTTGTTGCGCGCGGCAGCGCGCGCCGCCGACATGAATTTGCGCGGCGATTCCACCGACTCCACATACAGCAGGATCGACTGCGTGCGTGCATCGCTGGCCAAGTGGTCGAGCAGGTCGCCGAAGTCGACATCGCAGTGATCGCCCAGCGAGATCAGATGAGACAGTCCGATGCCGCGGCTGCGCGTCCAGTCGAGCACGGCCGTCGCGAGCGCACCCGACTGCGAGACGAACGCCACGTCGCCTGCCAGTGCGTCGGTATGCGCGAAGCTGGCGTTCAGGCCGATATGGGGACTGAGCAACCCGAGGCAGTTGGGGCCGAGCAGTCGCAGCGTGAAAGGCCGCGCCGCTTCCAGCGCGGCCTGCTTCTGTTCGGCGCTCAAGCCGGCGGTGAGGATCACCACTGCGCGAGTGCCGAGCGCACCCAGTTCGGCGACCAGCGGCGCCACTGTGTCCGGCGGCGTGCAGATCAGCGCCAGGTCGGGCGCGGCGGGCAGATGCGCCACGTTGGAGAAGATGGGCACGCCGTCCAGCGCGCGGTGCTTCGGATTCACGCCGTACACGGGGCCTGCGAGGCCGCCGGCGCGCAGGTTGCGCCAGACAGTTGCCCCGACGCTTCCGGGCCGGGTGGAAGCGCCGAGCACGGCGACGGAAGCCGGCGACAGCAGCCGGTCGAGATGGCGAATGCTCAATGGAGGCTCCGAAGTGGTTGTTCATGGTGAGGCGCTGCACCGGGCCGCGGCTTGATGCAGGTCAACCTGTGGTTGCGGTCAAGGCGCAAGCTCGGCTTTCGCTGGAGCTCGTCATGCACATCCGTTCACCTGAAGTCGCCTCCCATGCCACCGACATTTGATCCATGGCAGGCGTATGTTGTCTCGAGCGAGGTGGCGATGGCCACGCAGGCTTCGGCCGAGTCGCTCGCCGCGCTGCGCGCTCGACGGCTCGCGGCGTTGTTGGCAGCTGCAGCCGAAAAATCGCCGCGATACCGGGGCTTGCTGGCCGGCTGCGATCCCGCCTCCGTGCGTCTGGAAGACCTGCCGGTATCGCACAAGGCGGAACTGATGGGCGACTTCGCGGGCTGGGTGGGCGACCCGGCGCTCTCGCTGCCGATGCTGCGCCGCTTTGTCGCCGATCCCGCGAACATCGCAACGGCCTGTCTCGGCCGTTACACCGTATGGGAAAGTTCGGGCAGCACCGGCGAACCCGCCATCTTCGTGCAGGATGCGCAGGCGATGGCTGTGTACGACGCGCTGGAGGCGCTGCGCCGGCCGCTGCTGCGGCCGCTGGACCGGCTGCTCGACCCCTGGAGCATCGCCGAGCGCATCGCCTTCGTAGGCGCGACCGAGGGGCATTTCGCCAGCACCGTGTCGGTCGAACGTCTGCGGCACCTGCAGCCGGGGCTCTCGGAGCGACTGCGCGGAATCTCCTTCCTGCAACCGCTGGAGCAGCTATGCGCCGAGCTCGATGCATTCGCTCCAACGGTGGTGGCGACCTATCCGAGCGCGGCTGTGCTGCTCGCGCAGGAGCGGCATGCCGGCCGGCTGAAGGCATCGCCGCGCGAGATCTGGACCGGCGGCGAGACGCTCTCGGCCGCGAGCCGCGCGTTCGTGCACGACGCATTCGGCTGCCCGGTGGCCAACAGCTACGGCGCTTCGGAATTCCTGTCGCTGGCCTTCGAGTGCCACATGGGTGCGCTGCACCTCAACAGCGACTGGGCGATCCTGGAGTCTGTCGATGTGCACGGCCGCGCCGCGCCACCGGGCCGCGCAGGCACGACGACCTTGCTGACCAATCTGGCGAACCACCTGCAACCGCTGATCCGCTATGACCTGGGTGACCGGGTCACGCTGTGCGATGCACCTTGCCGATGCGGCTCTCACCTTCCGCTCATCGAGGTGCAGGGCCGCGACGACGACACGCTGCGCCTGGCAGGCGCTGCCGGCATGCCGGCCGTCAACGTGGTGCCGCTGGCGGTGAGCACGGTGCTCGAAGAAGAAGCGGGCCTCTTCGACTTCCAGCTGGTGCAGAAGGGGCCGCGCGAGTTGCTGCTCAAATCCGGCAAGCAGGGCGCGCAGGCCGGGCGGACCCTGCAGAAGGCGCGCACCGTGCTTGCGGCATTTCTTGCAGCGCAGGGTGCTCAGGGAGTGCGTATCCATTGCAGTGCAGGCGAAGGCGCGCATTGCGGACGCAGCGGCAAGACCCGGCGCGTGATCGTGCAAACCGGCGATGCCCGGGTGCCGTGTTGACCTGCATCAAGGTTCAGGGCCGAAGCGGTCCGCAGAATCGTTCGCACTTTTCACGAGGTACGAATGCAATCCCTGTTCTATTCCGGCGTTCTCGATCTCCCCTGGTGGGGCACGGTGCTGGCCGCGCTGGCGCTCACGCACGTCACCATCGCGTCGGTCACCATCTTTCTGCACCGTCACCAAGCGCATCGCGCGCTCGAACTCCATCCGGTGGCGAGCCATTTCTTCCGTCTCTGGCTGTGGCTGACCACCGGGATGGTGACCAAGGAGTGGGCCGCGGTGCACCGCAAGCATCACGCCAAGTGCGAAACCCCGGAAGACCCGCACAGCCCGCAGGTGTACGGGCTCAATCGGGTGCTGTGGGGCGGCGTGCTTCTTTACGTGCGCGAGGCCGCGCATGCGGAAACCATCGAACGCTACGGCCACGGCACGCCCGACGACTGGGTGGAGCACCACCTCTATTCGAAGTACAAGATCCTGGGCATCGTGCTGATGGGCATCGTGGACATGGTGTTGTTCGGCGTGGTACCGGGCGGCCTGGTGCTGGTCACGCAGATCGCATGGATCCCGTTCTGGGCCGCCGGCGTTGTCAATGGCATCGGCCACTACTGGGGCTATCGCAACTGGCCCGCGCGCGACGCCAGCACGAACATCTCGCCGATCGGCATCCTGATCGGCGGGGAGGAGCTGCACAACAACCACCATGCCTTTCCCACGTCGGCCAAGCTGTCGAGCAAGTGGTTCGAGTTCGACATCGGTTGGCTCTATATCCGGGTGCTGCAGGTCCTGGGACTGGCGAAGGTCAAGCATGTGGCGCCGACGCCGCGCCTTGTGCCGCCCAAGGCGAGCGTCGACCTTGCCACGGTACAGGCGATCATCCGATGCCATTACGACGTGCTGTCCCGCTACACGTGCTCTCTCAAGAAAGCCTGCGCCGCGGAACTTGGCCGGCTGCGCCGCATGTCGCCGGAAGCTGCACAAACCCTCAAGGCAGTGAAGCCGTGGTTGGGCAAGGAACAGGGCACCCTCGGCCCGTGGCGGCAGCAACTGGTGGAGCAGGCGTTGAACGCCTCGCAGGCGCTGGCGACGATGTACGCCATGCGGGCAGAGCTCACCGGCTTGTGGAGCCGCTCCAGCGCCACCGGCGAGCAACTTGCGCGGCAACTGCAGGACTGGTGCCAGCGCGCCGAGGCGAGCGGTATCGCACCGCTGGCGGATTTTTCCCGCCGCCTGCGTTCCTATGCCTGAGCGGCGTTGCGCCGAGGAGATGACATGAAGTTCTTGCCGGCCTTGTCTGCCCTGTGCGCCGGGCTGGCGCTGGCCGCCTGCAGCGGCTTTCCGGCGCGTGAAGCGGCCGGCGGCGGCATGCTGACTGGATCTCTCGCGGGCGCTGCGCCGGGCAGCGTGGCGGCACGGGCAATGGACGACGGCGACCGCCGCCGCGCTGCGACCGCGCTCCAAACATCATCCGACGGCCAGCCTTCGGCTTGGCGCAATCCTGAAACCGGCAACAGCTTTGTGTTCACGCCTACGCGCAGTTTCGAGCAGCGCGGCATTCGGTGCCGCGGCTTCAAGCTCGAAGTGCTGGTGGGCGGGCGGCCCGACAGCATCGGCGGCAGCGCATGCCGCCAGGCCGACGAGACCTGGCGCATTTCCAGCTGAAGTGCGGGCGGCGGGGTGTAGAACCACGCCATTCGTTATCTGCAACTGCGATGCGCCGGTGTGCAGTGGCGGCGGCCCCCCCGGGGTTGGGGCGGTCCGAGGTCAGTGCGCCATCCACACCGGCACCGTTGCCGATGCCAGGACTGTGCGCGTGGCACCTCCCAGCACAAGTTCGCGCGCGCGGCTATGGCCGTAGGCGCCCATGACAAGCAGCCCGGCGCCGGTCCGCTCTGCCAGCGACAGCAGCGCCTCGCCGACATTCCTGTCCTGCGGTGCCTCGTGTTCCTTCATCCGCTCCACGCCGTGCAGGCGCAGGTAGTCCCGCAGATGGGACATGGGCGATGCGTCGTGGCCGTCGTCCGTGCAGGCCACAAGGTGCACTTCCCTGGCCCTCTGCAGCAGCGGCAGCGCGGTGCAAAGCGCTCTGGCGGACTCGCGCGTGGGTCGCCAGGCCACCAGCACCTTCTCAGGCGTCGGGGACACCCGTCCCGAGAAAGGCACGACCAGCGCCGGCTTGCCGCTGCCGAGCATGACCGCCTCGACGAAGTCGCCGGGCACGTCGAATCCGGCCACATCCCGCGGGTTGCGCTGCCCCAGCACCATGAGGTCGCAGGTGAGGGCGCGTCGGATGAAGCTCTCGATGACCGGCTCGCCGCGCAGTTCGTGCCAGTCGCTGCGATTGGCGTGGTCTTGCAGCAGGCGCTCGAACACGGCGGCGGCGTGGGCGCGATGGTCTGCGTCGATCCCGCCGGCCATAGGCATTGGAGGTAGACCGCCCATCGGTGGCAACACTGCCAGCACGCGCGGAGACACTGCAAAGAACCCGGTCACCGCCGAGCCGAAACGAGCCGCGAGCCGGTGCGCCAAGCGAAGCCGGACCTCGGCGCGCTCGGTGCCGTCCAGGTGGACGAGGATCGAACAAAGGGGCGGCGTCTCCATGTCAGCGCAATCCTTGCGGGGCCGGGACATGTCGGGCTGCTGTCGTGGCCGGCGCCGATTCCGCGCCGTCGGTGCTGAACCAGCGGCAGATCGAGTCGCCGCCGAATCGCGAGGGTCCGCGCTCATGAAGGAAGCCCCGGGTAGCTTCGCCGTCGTCGTCCAAGGGGACGCCTGCGGCCGTGAGCAGGGCGTTGCGCCGCACCTGCGTGGATCCGAAGGGGACGCGAACGGTGATGCTGGGAGTCCAAACGCTTGGGGCCATCGATTTTCTCCGGGATAAGACGGACATGTCCAAGGACGCGCTGGACGGCGGATGGGCGCACTCTAGAAGTTCGCGCCTGCAGCAGCCTTGCGCTGGATCAAGGTGGCGCGGCGGCCCGCCGCCATCACGGTGCCGGTGACATCGAACTGAAGCTGGGGATGGTTGTGTCCTGGGCCGCAGCCCTGTCACGGCCTCGCAAGCCAGACTGCGACGGCGCAGGCACAGGCCAGGCTGGCCATCAGCGCGGCGGTCACGCGCAGCGCGTAGTTCCTGCCGCCCACCGTCAGTGCCACCGCACAGCGCGTGAGCGTGTTGGTTCCGACCGCCACCAGCACACCACGGATGAATCGATCCGTCGACAACGCGTCGGCCGCGTGCAGCGAGGCGAGCGAGGCCACGGGCGCGTGCGCGTCCACCAGCGCCGCCAGCGCAATGCCGACCTGCAGGCCCGCGTCGCCGAAATGCTGCTGCGCCGTGCCCACCAGCAGCGCGACGAGCGCCAGTGCGAGCGCGACGGCGAGCGCCTCGCGCGGTCGCAGCGCGCTGCGGTCGCTCGCAGGCGCCTCGAGTGCGATGGACGGTACGGGAGCCAGAAGCGGCAGCAGGCCCGCGGCTGCCGCTCCCGCTGCTCCGGCGAGTGCCACCGGCAGCAGCGCGAGTCCGGCCTGCGGTGACAGCGCGGCGGTCATCGTCAAGGCCAGCACCCAGGTGGCCACCGCGGACAAGGCCGCGGCGCCGGCAAGCAGGCCTGTGTGCTGCGGATGCTCGCGCGCGCGGTGGCCAAACGAGGCCACGGTGGCCGTGCTCGAGACGAACCCGGATGCAAAGCCCGCGCCCAGCAGCCCGCCGCGCACGCCGAGCCAGCGCACCGCGGCCTGTCCCGCAGCCTGGACCGCCATGATCAGCAACACCATCGCAGCCAACGGCCTGGGCGAGATGCCGCCCAGCATCTCGAGAGGCCGGGAAGGAATGAACGGCAGCACGATCAGGGCGAGTGCCGCAAGCAGAACGCCGTCGCGAAGCTCCTGCTCGCTGAGCAACTCGGTAGCGAATCGGTGCAGCCGGCTCCGAGCCGCCAGCAGCAGCGCCAGGCCTGTCCCGCAGGCCGCCCCGAGCGACGGCTCGACGACGCACAGCGCGCCTAATAGGTAGGTCGCGAAGAGGGCGAGCTCGGTGGTCATGCCCGGGTCCCGCGAACGGCTCTTCCAGTGCGACACGACCGCCAGCGCGGCGACAAGCGCACCCCCGATGGGAACGAGCGCCGGAAAGGGCAGCAACTGTGCGACTGCGCCGGTCAGGGCTGCGATGGCGAACGTGCGCAATCCGGCGGCCGCGCGGCGGTCGCCGTCGCCCTTGCGACGTTCGCGCTCGATGCCGACCATGAGGCCGATGCCCAGCGCCACGGCAAGACCGACGATCGCCGTCGAAGTGCTGGATGTATTCATGCCTTCAGTGTCGTTCCGGGCGGCGGCGCGTCAAGATGGCGTGGCCAGTGGGGAGCGATTCCTTGCGCCATGTCAAAGGCCGGGCGCAAGGGGGCGCCTAAGGTGGCGGCATGAAAGCACTCGTCTACCGGGGCCCCGGCCTCAAAGCGCTCGAAGACCGTCCCACGCCCGAGATCCAGGCGCCGGGCGACGCCATCGTGCGGATCCTCAAGACCACCATCTGCGGCACCGACCTGCACATCCTCAAGGGCGACGTGCCCAGTTGCACCCCGGGCCGCATCCTGGGGCACGAAGGCGTGGGCGTGGTGGAAGCCGTCGGGGCCGCCGTGACCGCATTTCGCCAGGGCGACCATGTGCTGATCTCTTGCATCTCGTCGTGCGGCAAGTGCGAGTACTGCCGCCGCGGCATGTATTCGCACTGCGCCACGGGCGGCTGGATCCTGGGCAACACCATCGACGGCACGCAGGCCGAGTATGTGCGGATCCCGCATGCGGACACCAGCCTCTATCCCATTCCCGCAGGCGCCGACGAAGAGGCGCTGGTCATGCTGAGCGACATCCTGCCCACCGGTTTCGAGTGCGGCGTGCTCAACGGCAAGGTGGTCCCGGGCAGCACGGTGGCCATCGTGGGCGCCGGGCCGATCGGCCTGGCCACGCTGCTCACGGCCCAGTTCTATTCGCCCTCGCAGATCATCCTCATCGACCTGGACGACGGGCGGCTGGAGATGGCGCGCCGCTTCGGCGCGACGCACACGGTCAACAGCACCGACGGCCGGGCGGCCGAAGCGGTGCTCGCGTTGACCGGCGGCCGCGGCGTGGACGCGGCCATCGAGGCCGTGGGCATCCCCGCCACCTTCGTGCTGTGCCAGGACATCGTGGCGCCCGGCGGCACCATCGCGAACATCGGCGTTCACGGTCACCCGGCCGAGCTTCACCTGGAGCGGCTGTGGTCGCAGAACATCGCGATCACCACGCGGCTGGTGGACACGGTGTCCACGCCGATGCTGCTCAAGACGGTGCAGTCGCACAAGGTCGACCCGGCGTTGCTGATCACGCACCGGTTCACGCTGGACCGGGTGATGGACGCCTACGACACCTTCGCTCGCGCGGCCGAGACGCATGCGCTCAAGGTGATCATCGAGGCGTAGCGCCCGGCGGTCACCGGATTTTCTTTCCTTCATTTTTTTCCAACGGGCTCTTCCATGTCGCTATTCCACGCCGTCGTCTGGGTCGATCACCACAGCGCGCAAATCCTTCAGTTCGACGCTTCGCAGGTTGTTGCGAAGCAGGTCAGGGAGCACGTCCACTGCACGCGCCAGCACGGCAGCCATGTGCGCAGCGAGCACGAGTTCTTTGCCGAGGTGTGCGATGCCACGAAGGGCATCGCCGAGTTGCTCGTCGCCGGCTCCCGCACGGCACAGGCCGACTTTCGCCACTACGTCGAAAAGCACCGCGCCGAGGTGGCGCTGCGCATCGTCGGTTGGGAAACGGTGGGTCCCATGAGCACCAACGAACTGATCGCCTTGGCGCGCCGCTATTTTTCGATGCACGCGGGCATGGCGGCGCCCATGAAGGGCGGTTGAGCGGGGCAAGCCTGTGCGCGCCGGCGCCTGACGATGCGCATTGCATCGAACTCGCGAGCAATTGCAAACGCCTTGATATGCATCAAGCGATTGCGGCGATGCATTCCTAGGATCGGTTCCTACACTTCGGAGACACCTACATGCACAACGATGCCTTTTCGACGAATCCGACGCCCGCGACGTCCTTTGGGAATGTTCAAGCCGTGATCGACTGGCAGATGGCGCTGGGCAGGAGCCTGCTGCAGGCACAGCGCCAGCAGTGGGAAACGATGGCGGCCTGGCAGCGCTCGGGCGCCATCATGCAGCGCGAGCTCATGGACCAGTGGATCTGCAGATTCGGCGGCGGTGTGCCGCTCGACGGTTGAACCTGCGAGAGATCGGCGCACGCGATGAGCCGCTGTCGATGTGGCGCTGGGTTGATCGGCGTCAATATCCGCACCGGCCTGGTCGCCGAACATCTGCCTCACTCCCATTCACTGCGCCGCGCGCGGCGCTTCACCTTGGCGGGGCCTTCATGAACTTCAAGACCATCCTCGTTCATCTGGATCACTCGGCGCGAAACCCCGTGCGCGCGGCGATGGCGGCGCGGTGGTCGCGGGCGCACGAGAGTCACCTCGTGGGGCTCGTGCCCACCGGTCTGTACGACGGCGTGATTCCCGCCGACGCCATCGCGACCGGCATGACCGACTACATCGCCGAATCAGCCGACTACCTGCGCCGGCGCGCCGAAGCCATCGCGCATGAGTTTCGGGAAGATATCGCCGCCTCGGGACTCACTTCGTACGAGATGCGGCTGGTCGACGGCGTCACGGTGGACGCCGTGGTGCGCTACGGGCGTGCGAGCGACCTCCTGGTGCTCGGGCAGAGCGACGGCTCGACCAAGCTGGACACCACGGTGCATGCGCTCGCAGAGCAGGTGCTGACGGAGGTGGGGCGCCCGGTACTGGTCGTCCCTTCGGCCGGGGTGTTCGAGGGCATCCCCAAGAACATCGTCGTTGCCTGGGACGGTTCGCGCGAATCTGCCGTGGCCTTGCAGGCAGCGTTGCCGGCGCTGCAACGCGCCACGCATGTCACGTTGCTGTCCCTGCGCCACCCGCGCGATGAAGAGGACGCGCAGCTGCTCATGGTGCCGGACATGCTCCAGTTCCTGCTGCGGCACGGCGTCCGGGCTCGCGCCAGTTCCGAGGTGACCGAGATCGGCATCGCGGACGCTCTGCTCTCGCGCATCTCGGACCTGGGCGCCGAGTTGCTCGTGATGGGGGGCTACAGTCATTCGCGTCTGCGAGAGCGGATCCTGGGCGGCGTCACGCGGCAGATCCTTGAGCAGATGACCGTGCCGGTCTTGCTGGCGCACTGAGGTGGCCGCCGGCGCCGACGCCTGGCTGGACAGCCTGGGCCGTCTCGCGCGCGACGAGCACAGGTCGCGGGTCGGCGTCGGCGAGATCGTGTCAGCGGCAGGCGAGGGCGGTCTCGCAGCGGCGATTCTGTTCTTCGCGCTGCCCAATGCCCTGCCTTCGTTGCCCGGTGTGTCGAGCGTGCTCGGCGCGCCGCTGTTGCTCTTCACCGCGCAACTGCTGGCGGGGCGGCCCGTTTGGGTGCCGCAATGGCTGGCCGGCCTCACGATATCTCGCGTGCATCTGGAGGCTGCCATGGCGCGATTGGATGCGCTGGTGGCGTGGAGCCGCCGGGTCAGCCGGCCAAGGCTGGTTGCCTTCACCGGGCCTTTGGCCATGCGATGTGCCGGCGGGCTGGGTTGCGTACTTGCGGTGTTGTTGGTGCTTCCCTTGCCGCTGGTCAACATTCCCATTGGAATGACATTGAGCCTGCTGTCGTTCGGCGGGCTGCGGGGTGACGGATTGGCGGTGCTGCTGGGCTTTGCCGCCGGCATCGCGTCGCTCGCGTTGGCAGGCAGCGTGTTGTGGGGGGCGTGGGCCCTGCTTTGATCAAGGTCAAGGCTGCGGCGGCGAGCTATGACACGCTTGCAAGAAGCCAACCAGGAGTCGCTGTGCCCGACAACCAGCCTTTGGGCCTCACGGATGACGAAGCTGCGCAACGTCTGCGTCAAGACGGGCCGAACCTCCTGCCCTCCGTCTCGCGCAGGGGACTGGCACGCATCGCTTGGAACGCGCTGACGCAGCCGATGTTTGTGCTGCTCTTGGCGACCGCCGCGCTGTACGCATTGCTTGGCAGCCTTGGCGATGCCGGGATGCTTGCGATCTCGGTGCTGCTGGTCGGGGGGCTCTCCATCTACCAGGAGCAGCGGACCGAGCGCGTGCTTGAAGCGCTGAAGGACCTTTCCAGCCCCCGCTGCTCGGTCGTGCGCGGGGGGCGCACGCTGCGCATCGCGAGCCGCGAACTGGTGCGCGGCGATCGCCTGCTGGTGAACGAAGGCGATCGGCTTTCCGCCGATGCACGGCTCGTCGAGGCCGTGGGGCTGCAGGTCGACGAATCCCTGCGCACCGGCGAATCGATGCCGCTGGGCAAGCACGCGCGTGGCGAGGGCGACAGCGGCCGGCTCTTCGCGGGCAGCCTCGTGGTGCGCGGGGACGGCGTGGCCGAAGTGACTGGCACGGGCGCGCACACCGCGCTGGGCGCCATCCACAACTCGCTCGCGCAACTCGCGCCCCGGGCGAGCCGGCTGCAGGACGAACTGCGCCGGCTGGTGGGCCGCGTCGCGTGGCTTGCGGCCTTCACCTGCGTTGTGGCGGCAACCGTGTTCGCGCTGCGCGAAGGCTCGTGGACGCAGGGCCTGCTCATCGGGCTGACGCTGGCGATGTCGCTGATCCCCGAGGAGTTCGCCGTCGTCTGGAGCGTGATGCTGGCGCTCGGCAGTTGGCGCCTGGCGAAGTCGAACGTGCTGACCCGTCAGCCGCAGGCCATCGAGGCACTGGGCACGACCACGGTCCTCTGCGTGGACAAGACCGGAACGCTGACGCACAACCGCATGGCACTCGCGGTGCTGCATGACGGGGAGGCCAAATGCAAACTGGGCGCGGGCGAACTCGCCGGGCGCTTTCACCGGCTGCTCTCGGGCGCGTTGCGCGCCGGCAGCCCGGGCGGCGTCGAGCCCATGGACAACGCGGTGCACACCGCTGCGCAAGCTGCAGGACTGGCCGGGGTCGATGCCGCGTGGACGCCCGGTCCGCGGCGGGGCATTCGCGACGGCGCGCCTTATGTCGTGCACTGGGGGCAGGCGCCCGGCGAGGCCGGGCAGACTGTCGCGGTCAAAGGCGCTGCGGAAGCCGTGCTCGCGCTTTGCGATGCCGAACCGGCACGCATGCGGCGCCTGCGCGAAACCGCCGATCACTGGAGCGCCGCGGGCTTGCGGGTTCTTGCGGTGGCTGAAGGACACGCCGCGCAGGCCGGCGACGACGCCGCATTGCCTGGCGGGCTGCGCCTCGAAGCGCTGGGCCTGCTCGGCTTCATGGACCCCTTGCGCGAGGAGGTCCCAGGCGCCATCCAGGAATGCCGGCGAGCAGGTGTGCGCGTGGTCATGATCACCGGCGACGCAGCCCTCACGGCCCGGTCGATCGCGCAGCAGGCCGGGCTGGTCGATGGCGGGGACGCGAAAGTGCTGACCGGCAAGGCGCTGGCCGCGATGGACGACGACGCGCTTCGCCGCTGCGTGCGCGAGGTGCAGGTGTTCGCGCGGGTCGACCCCGCACAGAAGCTGCGCATCGTGCGGGCGCTCCAGCAGCAAGGCGATATCGTCGCGATGACCGGCGACGGCGTGAACGACGCACCCGCGCTCAAGGCGGCCGACATCGGCGTCGCGATGGGCCAGCGCGGCACCGACGTCGCGCGCGAAGCCGCCTCGCTGGTGCTGCTGGACGACAACTTCGCCTCGCTCGTGGAGGCGGTGCGCGCAGGACGGCGCATCTTTACCAACCTGCGCAAGGCGCTGGGGTATCTCTTCGCGGTGCATGTGCCGATCGTCGGCGTGGCACTGATACCGGTGGTGATGGGCGGCCCGGTCCTGCTGCTGCCGCTGCACGTGGTGCTGCTCGAACTGCTGATCGACCCGGCCTGCTCGCTGGTGTTCGAGGCCGAGCCTGCGCCGGGCGACAGCATGACGGTGCCGCCGCGGCACCGCAACGAGGCGCTGTTCTCACTGGCTTCGGCGGCACGCGCGTTCGCGATGGGCGCGCTGGTCTTTGGCGGCGTGGTGGCGGTGCAGTGGGTCTGCCGCGCGCTGAATGCCACGCACGAGGAACTGCGCATGGCGAGCCTCGGCTCGATCGTGCTGGGCAACCTGGTGCTGCTCCTGTGGTTCCGATGGGCCGGCGTCCGGCTCGCGCACACCAACACGGTGTTCCATGCGCTGCTGATCGGGGTGTGCGTGGTCTGGGGCCTGCTGACGGTGGTGCCTGGCGTCGGAAGCATATTCGGCCTGCCGGCCGCATCGTCGCCGTGGGCGATGTGGGTCGTGCTGCCCGCAGGCTGGGCGCTGTGGCGCCTTTACGCGGCCTCACGACAGCATTGAGCCGGAAACACGCCACATGGACACGACCCTGGTCGACGCACTGCGCGAAACACTACAACGCGAGACCGGGCAGCCGGTCGCGCTGGTCGAGACGCACATCTCCTGGGTCCTGCTCACGCAGACGCTCGCCTTCAAGCTCAAGAAGCCGGTGCGCCTGCCGTTCCTGGACTTTGGCAGCGTCGAGGCCCGCAAGCATTTCTGCGACGAGGAACTGCGCCTGAACCAGCGCTTTGCTCCCGCGCTCTACATCGACGTGGCGCCGGTTTGCGGCACGCGCGAATCCCCGCGGACCGGCGGCGCGGGCACGCCGATCGACCATGTCGTGCGCATGAAGCGATTTCCGGATTCTTCGCTGCTGCGCGACATGCTTGTGGCCGACCGGCTCGAGCCCGCATGGCTGGACGGCTTTGCCCAACGGCTGGCGGCCCTGCACGAGGCTGCGGAGCGCGCGGCACCAGGGTCCGGTTTCGGCAGTCCGGAACGCGTTGCCGACGCGGCTGCGGACGTGCTGACGGCCTTGCAGGCGCAGGGCGACGACGGTCGCCTATCGGCGCTCACGAAGTGGGTCGCGCAGCAAGACCGGTCGCTGCGCATGGCCTGGATCGCCCGCCAGCAGGGCGGGGCTGTGCGCGAATGCCATGGCGACCTGCACATGGCCAACGTGGTGCTGCTGGAAGGCGTGCTCGTGCCCTTCGACTGCATCGAATTCGATCCGGCGCTGCGCTGGATCGACGTCATGAGCGACATCGCTTTTCTCACGATGGACCTGAAGGCTCACGGCCGCGGCGATCTGGCCTTCCGTTTCCTCGATGCATGGCTGCAGCACAGTGGCGACTACCCGGGCCTGCAGGTATTGCGCTTCTACGAGGTGTACAGGGCGCTGGTGCGCGCCTTGGCTTCCGGCCTGGGACCGCGGGTTACGTCACCCGCGGCGCAGGCCCGGCCCGACTACCTGGCGTGCGCCGCGCAGTTGGCGACGCAGCGGCACGGAGAGGCCCGCCTGATGATTACGCATGGCTTCTCCGGCTCGGGAAAATCCAGCGTGGCCGCGCAGTTGCTGTGCGCCGTCGGTGCCGTACGCGTGCGCTCGGACGTGGAGCGCAAGCGCCTGCACGGCCTTGCCCCGTTGGCGCGATCCACCGACCTGCACCTGGATATCTACGGCGCGCAAGCGACGCGCCGGACATTCGACCGGCTGCAGGCCTGTGCGCGGGAGGCGCTGCTGGCAGGCTACCCTGTGATCGTGGACGCAACCTTCCTGCAGGGCGCCGAGCGACAGCGCTTCCAGGCGCTGGCCGCCGAGTTGCGCCTGCCGTTCACGATCCTGGATTGCCGCGCGGGCGAAGCCGTGCTGCGGCGCCGCGTGACCGAGCGTGATGCGACGGGGACGGACGCCTCGGAGGCCGGGTTGACCGAGTTGGAGCGCCAGTTGCAAAACCACGAGGCACTGGCCGCCGGCGAGCAGGCGGCGGCCATCGAGGTGTTCACGGAAGACGCGGTTGACATCGCGTCGATCGCAACACGCTGGCGCGCTGCGACCTGAGGCCGCAGACCGACTGCTCGCTCCCAAGCACGCCGCTGGGCAGCTTGAAGCGCCCGGGTTCGGCCTCAGCGCGCCTGCACGTAGATGCCCGGTGCTTCGCACAACGGCGGCAGGCCGTGCCGCGGCGCGCCCATCGGGGGCGGCCGGCGCCTCGGTCCGGAGTGCGTGACCAGCCAATGCTGGAAGCTGGGCCACCACGATCCCTCGACTTCGCGCGAGGTGTCCAGGAAATCGTCGGGCGCCACATAGTCGCCGTTCGCTCGGCGCCGCATCATCCGATGGCTTCGGTGCGCATGCCCGGGTTCGCTCAGGATGCCTGCGTTGTGGCCCCCTTCGGTGAGCACGAAGGTAATGTCGGCGTCGCACAGGAGGTTGAACTTGTAGACCGAGTGCCAGGGGGCCACATGGTCGGTGCGGGTGCCGAGCAGGAACACCGGGACGTCGATGTCGTTCAGGGCCACCGGCCGGCCGTCCACGAGGTAGCGACCCTCGGCCAATGCGTTGTCCAGGAACAGGTGGCGCAGGTAGTCTGCGTGCATGCGATAGGGCATGCGGGTGCCGTCCGCATTCCAGGCCATCAGGTCCGTCATCGGGGGGCGTTCTCCCAGCAGATAGTTGCGCACCATGGGCGCCCAGACGAGCTCGCCGGGACGCAACGCCTGGAAGGCACCCGCCATCTGCGCCGCGTCCAGGTAGCCCTGGCGCGACATGATGTCCTCGAGGAAGGCGAGCTGGCTCTCGTCGATGAACAAGCCGATCGCCCCGGGCTCGGTGAAATCGGTCTGTGCGGCCAGCAAGGTGACAGAGGCGAGGCGGTCATCGCGGTCACGTGCCATCGCCGCGGCGGCGATGGCCATCAGTGTGCCGCCCAGGCAATACCCCAATGCATGCACGCGGCGACCGGGCAGCACGGCGGACACGGCGTCGAGGCTGGCGCGAACGCCCAGCTGGAGATAGTCGGCCATGCCGAGCTGCGCGTCGGCCGCGCCGGGATTCCTCCAGGAGACTGCGAAGACCGTATGGCCCTTGTCGACCAGGTAGCGGATCAGCGAGTTGTGCGGTGAGAGGTCGAGCACGTAGTACTTCATGATCCAGGCGCTCACGAAAAGCACCGGCTCGGCATGCACCGTGGCCGTCGTCGGTGCGTACTGGATGAGCTCGACGAGCTCATTGCGCAGAATGACTTTTCCCGGGGTGACGGCAACTTCATGCCCCGGCCTGAATGCCTCGGCTCCCTCGGGTGGCAGCCCTGAAACCCTGCGGCCGAAGTCTTGCGCCCAATGCGACGCGCCGACAAGGAGGTTGACGCCGCCGGTGGCGGCGGTTCGTTGCAGCACCTGGGGATTGGTCGCGAAGCTGTTGGCGGGCGAGGCCATCTCCAGCCATTGCCGCACCATGAAGGCAACCAGCTGCTCGTGGTGCCGGTCCACGCCGCGCACGCCATCGACCAAGGCGAGCAGCCGCCGCCCGGCGGTTTCGAAAGTTTCGCGATACATGCCGAAAGGCCACGGCGTCCAGTCGTCCGTGGCGAGCCGGGGATCGTGCGCCGCTGCAGGGGAAGGAAGCACGGCCTCGCGCAGAGCAACCTCGGCACCGCGTCCGGGCTGCGTCGCGAAATGAAGCGCCCAGTCGGACCAGGCCAGCATCAGCGCAGCCGGCGACATGCCGCCGCCGAGCCGGCCCCAGGCCGCGTGAAGGGATCGATCGAGTTCGTTGTGCTCTTCGCTCACGTGGGAGTCCTTGCAGAAAAGTCGCGGCGCGGACCGCCAGCACGTCGGGGTAGATGAAGCGTCGCCGCCTCAATGTCGGTGGTGCGATTCGGCGGTCACCTGGCACGCGGTGCAGCGGATGGCGGTGGGCTGGGCGAAAAGCCGCGCGCGCGGGATTTCGCTGCCACAGTTTTCGCAGATGCCGTAGCGCCCGTCGGCCATGCGCGCTATCGCATGCTCGATCTCGTGGAGCCTGGCGCGATCGACCTCGATCTCGGCCATGAGCACATCGGCGGCCCGCTCCGCTTCGGCATCGTCGGCGTGGGACCGCACTTCGTGGTTCCCTGCGGCCGATGCGAAGCCGTCTGAAGGCGCCGAGGCTCGCAGCTCGTCGAGCACCTGGCCCTTCATCGTGTCGAGTTGTTGTTGAAGTACAAGGCGGTCAGTGGCGTTCAGATGTCTCATGGTGAAGTCCCTTTGCAATGAAATGGGTGCCGCGAAGAGCCGATCCGCGGTCAGGAGCGGCTGCGCGGTGCGGCCGGAAGACGGACGGCTACATAGGCGAGCCGGCGATCGCGCATCACCAGCAGGGCGATGGTTGTTCCGGGCGCCACTTGTGCCAGGGTGTGCTTGAAATCATCCAGGCGATAAAGCTTGACTGTGTTCAGGGCCACCACGACGTCGCCCGCCCGGATGCCTTCGCTGCGCGCAAGGCCGGAGGCGTCCCGCACGAGCAGGCCGCTATCGATGCGCAGTTGCAGCCGCTGCAAGGACGAGAGTTCACCAAGGCTCAGGCCCAGCCCGTCGTTCCATTCGATGGCGGCGACCGCGAAGCCGGTTGCCGGCAATGCAGGCTGCACCGCCAGCGACGCATGCAGCATGCGGCTCGCGCCGCTTCGCCACACGCCCAGCTGCAAGCGGCTGCCAGGCTGGCGCTGAGCGATTTGCTGGGGAAGGTCGGCGAAGTTCGCAAGAGGCTTGCCGTCCAGGGACAGCACGGCGTCTCCTTGCACAAGACCCGAGGCCTGCGCCGGGCTGTTTGCCTCGACGCGCACGACCAGCGCGCCGGTTGTCGACGGCAATCCGAAGGACTGGGCAAGGGCGGGGGTCACCTCCTGGAACTCCGCGCCCAGGTAGGCCCGGCGCACGGCGCCGTGGTCGCGCAGTTGCCCGGCGATGCGCATCGCCAGGTTGATCGGCACCGCGAAGGACAGGCCCATGTAGCCGCCGCTGCCGCTGTAGATCATCGAATTGATGCCGACCACCTCGCCGCGGCTGTTGAACAGGGGGCTGCCCGAGCTCCCCGGATTGATGGCCACATCGGTCTGTATGAAGGGGATCTCACCCGCGCCACCCATGACTCGCCCGACCGCACTGACGACGCCTGCCGTCACGCTGCCATGAAAACCGAAGGGAGAACTGATCGCTGCGACCCAGTCGCCGGGGCCCAGCGTCGAGGAGTCGCCGATGACGGCGACGGGCAGCGTCGTGGCGTCGATCTTCAGGAGCCCGACGTCGGTACGCCTGTCGACGCCGACCACGCGCGCCGTGAAGCGACGGCCGTCATCCAGCCGGACCTGGGCTTCGTCGATGTTGGTGACCACGTGGGCGCTTGTGAGGATGAGCCCGTTGCTGTCGATGATCACGCCCGAGGCCAGGTCCCGGATCTGGCTGATGCGCGCACTGGCCGGCAGGGGCCATGCCAGTCGGTCGGCGAAGTCGTGCTCCGGAGCGATTTCGAGTTCGAAGCTCTCCAGGCTTTCATCGCGCCCAATGCGCAACGTGCTGATGTCGACCACCGATGTGCTGCGGCTGGCGACCAAAGATGAAAAGCGGGGTACGACAGCCGCGACGCTCTCGGCCGGGGCGGAGGCCGGCGCGCCTGGCGGCGTCAAAGCGGTCGCGGAACATGCGCCGAGCAGCACATTGCCTACAACGAGCGCGCAGCCGAGGCGCGCGGCGAGGTACACCGCGCCTGAGTGAGAAAGAGGGCCTGTCACGTCGATTCGAATTGGGTCTTCAGATCGATTGCGGCGAAAGCGTGACGGGACGCTCCACGACTTGCGAACCTTCGGCAATGCCCACAGCGGTGCCGAAGGCCTGCAGTCGCAACGCGCAACTGCCGTCCTGGACCTCTCGCATGGTGACGGCCGAACTCAGGATTGGCGCACGGCCCAACACCGTCGCGATCTCGGCTGCCGCGTTGGGGCCGCCTTGGCCGCCCATGACCGAGAGGACAGCGACTTCCGGCAGCCGGTCGCGTTGGCTCGCGACGAAGCTGCGCATGGGGCCGGCGAGCTGCAGCATCCAGATTGGCGACACCAGGACCACTGCGTCGAAGTCGCTGGGCGGCGGACCGTCGTAGCGAAACGCGGGCCGGCGTCGCAGGAGCGAGTCGAGCATGCAACGCCAGTTGCCCAGGGTACCCCGGCGAGGGCGCGCATCGGTCACCTCGGCGAGCGGCCAGCTTTGCTGGCAGCACAGCAGTTCCGCGACTTTGCGGGAAGTACCCGTGTAGGAATAGACGATCACCAGGACGTTGTTCATGGTTGCCTCTGCTTCGTTCATGGGCACCCAATGTAGGCAGTCGCAGGCACGGCCACCTTGCGCTGAATCAAGGACGCATGCAGTCGTGCAGGTGGGCAGGAGCGACCCGGTTTCTTGATGTGGCGCAAGACGGAACCGCGGCCGCACAACGACCATTCGCATACCTGACGAGGAGAAAAATGAAAATCCTGCTTGCCGTCGACGGCAGCGACTTCACGAATCGCATGTTGTCCTACTTGACCGCCCACAAGGAGTGGGCGAACGCGGGGCATGCGTTCACGGTGTTCCATGCGGTGCTGCCGGTGCCGCATCGCGCCGCGGCCTTTGCAGGGCCGGACCTTGTGCACGGCTATTACGAGGACGATGCCCGCATGGTGCTCGACCCGGTTCGCGCCTTGCTGGCCGAGCACGGCATCCAGGCACGTTTCGAGCACAGGATCGGCCATCCCGCCGAAGAGATCGCATCGTTCGCCCAGAAAGAGCACTTCGATCTCGTGATCATGGGTTCGCGGGGCCATGGCGTTCTGAAAAATCTGGTGCTGGGGTCGGTGGCCACCAAGGTGCTGGCGGGCTGCACGGTGCCAGTCCTGCTGGTGCGCTGAATGAAGGCTGCAACTCTCGTGCGAGGCGCGGTCGCGGCTGCGGTCGGTTTGCTCGCGCTCGGTGGTGGAGCGAGCGCCTTGTCGCAGACGCGCGCGTGCATGGATCGCGCGGCTTCGGCTCCGAGATCGCAAAGCACAGATTTCGTTGCCGCGACCGCGCGGCAGTCGCCTGCGGTGGTGAGCATCGCCATCTCGGGGGCGGGCAACGAGTGGGCGGGCGCAGATAACCTGCAACCTTGGGGGCGCAGGGCGCAGGGCGCGGGCCGCGGCTTCGCATCGGGATTTATCTTCCATCGCGACGGCTACATCCTGACAAGCGCTCACGCGGTGACCGGCGCGCAGGCGATTTCCGTCGCCATTTCGGACCAACGCCGCTTCGATGCGGAGTTGGTGGGCATCGACCGCCGCACCGACGTCGCGCTCCTGCGGATCGCCGCGTCGAACCTGCCGGTGGTTGCCTTGGGCCGCAGCAGCGAACTGTGCCCAGGTGAATGGGTCGCGGCCATGGGGGCGCCGTTCGGCTTCGAACACAGCGTGACCGCCGGCGTGGTGAGCGCCCATCCGCGCTACATGCCGGGTGGCAACGGTGTGCCGCTCATACAGACCGATGTCGCGCTCAATCCGGGCAATTCGGGCGGCCCCCTGCTCGACGAGCGGGGAAATGTGGTGGGCATGAACTCGATGATCTATTCCGCAAGCGGCGGATATTCCGGGGTGTCGTTCAGCCTGCCCATCGATACCGCGATGCGGGTGGCGGACGAGCTTCGTGCAACGGGAAAAGTCACGCGCGGCCACATCGGCGCCCGTACCCAGGCGCTGACGCCCGACCTGGCGCCGGCATTCGGACTCGATGCAGCGTTGGGCGCACTGGTCGTGCGCGTCGATGCGGACAGCCCGGCCGAGATGGCGGGGCTCCGCAGCGGCGACGTGGTGCTTGCCGTAGGGGAAGCCGCGCCGATGTCCTATGTCGAGATACAGGACCGCGTGGCCAGCGCCGGCCAGGGCAGCCGATTGAGCTTGCGCGTGTGGCGGAACAGGGCCCTGTTGACGGTGCAGGTCGGCGTGGCCCAGAGTGCGCCGGACATCGTGCCGAAGCTCGCTGCGCGCTCCAACGCTCGCGAGGTCCGGTTCGGACTTGAACTGCTGGAGCGCAAAGGGGTGCTGGGCATCAGCCTGCAAGACCCCGGCCTCTATGTGCAGGCGGCGTCCGGGTCGGCGCAGCGCGCGGGGCTGCGCTATGGCGACGCGGTGATCGCGGTCAACGACGTGCGGGTGGCTCGCCTGGCGGATTTCGATGCGGCGATCCAGTCCATTCCGAGGAGTGACGCGGTGGCGCTGCTGGTCATGCGCGGCACGAACAGAAGCTATATACCGATTCCTCCGCGCACGGCGAAGGACGCGGCCTTGGCACCTTGAGGCCGCGGCGATGAAGTCGGTCAGCTGCGGCGTGCTGGTCTTTGACCCCGCTGGCAATCTGTTGCTCGGCCATGCGAACGAAAGCCGCTACTGGGACATCCCGAAGGGCGGGCGTGAAATGCAAGAGCAGGGCGCGTGCAACGCCGCGCGCGAGACGTTCGAGGAATGCGGGCTGCGGCTGTCGCCCGGGCAGTTGAGGGAGATCGGACTATTCAACTATCGCAAGGACAAGGTGCTCCGGCTTTTCGCCGTGCTGGTAGTGCCCTTCGATGCGAAACGCTGCGTGTGCTCCAGCTTCTACACGGACCGTCAGGGACGGCAACGCCCCGAGATGAATGGATTTCGATGGGCGAGCCCGGAAGAACTGCCGTTGCTGTGTGCGCGCAGCCTCGTTGCAGTGCTCACGCAGGCGATTTCGCTCACTGCGATCCACACGCAGTTGCTGTACGAAGTGGGTCCAGTCGATGCTGTGCCTGAACTGCGCAACGCGCCCTCGGTTTGATCTTGCGCAAGGTCGCGTGCGGCCTCGCATTCAACAGTGGCCGCAAGCCACCCCGAGCGCCGCACCTTTATGTTCACGCTCGCCGCGGCCGGCACGGCTCTGTCTGCCACCCCTCGCTGGCTCAGGTCAAGCTTGATGAAAAAGACCCGCAGGCCTTGGCCTTGAGCTACGTTGCAGATTCAGTGAAGGTCGACGCGCCACGCGCGCGAATCGATGGTGGGTTTTGAGTGCAAGCGTTACGCGCGACTTAGGTTGCCTCGCATGCCGGCAGACGATCGTCCAACTGCCGGGTCGTGGCGCTTAGAGCAGGCTAACAAGTCGCGCGCGTGTCAAGGGAGTGTTTGGGCTGATCGTTTAGGCTTGAAGACACTGTTTAGCCGGTTGACCAAAAATGAGCCGACCAGTGGGAGTCGGCTTGACGCGCGGCGCTCATCGTCCGTACGGAGTACGGCGTGCCTGATGCGCTCGTGCAGTAGCGACAGCATGGACGGGGTCAGGTTGACCGCCTGCTCCATCGACTGGATTCTGGAACGTGGTACTACGCTGGGTACACGCAGGAGGCCGCATGGTGCCTCGCCTTTAGCGTTTTACTCGACAGATGGTGGCCTGCCCGGAGGGGATCGAACCCCCGACAACCTGCTTAGAAGGCAGGTGCTCTATCCAACTGAGCTACGGGCAGAGATTCCGGGCCGGACAGAAGCAAAAAGACGAAATACGAGAAGAAAACTTGGTCGGGGCGAAAGGATTCGAACCTTCGACCCTCTGGTCCCAAACCAGATGCGCTACCAGGCTGCGCTACACCCCGACAAGCCCTCGATTCTAGCCCGGATATCGACCGGTTCCGGACTTTCTCAACGTTTCTCGTATTGCGTCTTGCCGAAAAGGATCTCGCGCTCCTTGTCGCCGGTGATCGGCTGGCGCAGATCGGCCAGTACTTTCACGCCGCGCTGCACGGCCGGGCGCGCGGCGATGCCCTCGAACCATGCCTTCAGGTGCGGGAAGTCGGTGAGGGTGATGCCCTGGTTTTCCCAGCTGCGCAGCCACGGGAAGATGGCGATGTCGGCAATCGAATAGCTCTTGCCGGCAATGAACCTGTTCTTGGCCAGTTGCCTGTCGATCACGCCGTAGATGCGCTTGGCTTCGTTGCTGTAGCGGTCGATCGCATAGGCGACTTTCTCGGGGGCGTAGAGTCGAAAGTGATGCGCCTGTCCGAGCATGGGGCCGACGCCGCCCATCTGGAACATGAGCCATTGCAGCACGTCGTAGCGTTCGCGGTCGCCGGTGGGCAAAAACTGGCCGGTCTTGCCCGCAAGGTAGACCAGGATCGCGCCCGACTCGAACAGCGAGATGGGCTTGCCGTCTGGCCCCTCGGGATCGGTGATGGCGGGGATCTTGTTGTTGGGGCTGATCTGCAGGAACTCGGGCGCGAACTGGTCGCCCTTGCCGATGTTCACGGGGTGCGCGCGGTAGGGCAGGCCGCACTCCTCCAGCATGATGTGAATCTTGTGGCCGTTGGGCGTGGGCCAGGAATAGACCTCGATGGGCGATGCGGGCATGTCGCGGGCTCCGGTGCGTGGATGTGATGGGCAAGAGGGCGCAGCTTATAGGCGCCAATCCAAACCCGTGCCGGCGCGGGAATTCGCCTTGCGGCAGGCTTTTTCAGCCCACTTGCAGCTGGTGCGTGTTGCACCACATCCAGTTTTCGCCGGGTTCCATCGACTGGATGACGGGGTGCCCTTCGGTCTGCGCATGCCGCGTGGCGTGCCGGTTCTTCGACGAGTCGCAGCAGCCCACGTGGCCGCAGTGCACGCACAGGCGCAGATGCACCCAGGTGTCGCCGGTCTTCAGGCAGTCCTCGCACCCGCGCCGCGTGTGGGGCTGCGCAAGGGTGGAGGGCACGTGGTCACAGGCTTTGATGGGCACCGAAGAACTCCTTGATGAACGGCTGGAAAAAAAGCGGAAAAAGAAAGCGGTCAAGCCACCGCCGTGGCCTGCGACAGATGTTGATGGATCAGCGCCACTGCCGCAGCGCCTTCGCCGATGGCGCCGCCCACGCGCTTGACCGAGCCCGAGCGCACGTCGCCCACGGCGAACACGCCCGACACGCTGGATTCGAGCGCCGCCGAAGGCCGCGCAGGAAAACCGCTGCTCGCCGCTGCACCCGTCACCACGAAGCCGTGCTTGTCGACCGCCACGCCGCAGCCTTCGAGCCACGAGGTTTCAGGCTCGGCGCCGACGAACAGGAAGATGTTGCGCGCCGGGCAGTCGTGCTCGGCGCCCGTGGTGTGGCAGCGCCAGGTGGCGCCGGTGAGGCCTTCGTTGGACCCGCCGTGCAGGCGCACGAGTTCGGTGTGCGGCTGCAGTTCGATGTTGGGTGTGGCCTCGATGCGGTCGATGAGGTAGCGCGACATGCTGGCCGCCAGCGACGGTCCGCGCACCAGCACGTTGACCTTGGCCGCATGGCGCGACAGGAACACCGCCGCCTGGCCGGCCGAGTTGCCGCCGCCGACCAGCGCCACTTCCTGCTGCGAGCAGATCTTCGCTTCGATGGCCGAGGCCCAGTACCAGATGCCGCGGCCTTCGAACTCCGCCAGGCGCGGCACTTCGGGGCGCCGGTAGCGCGCGCCGCTGGCAACGACCACCGTGCGTGCATGGATGGTGCGGCCGTCGGCCAGCCGGACGGCCAAGCTCTCGCGCGCGTTGTCGCGCGAACAGTCCAGCGACACGACCTTGGCCGGGATCAGCATCTCGACGCCGAATTTCTGGGCCTGCACAAAGGCACGGCCGGCCAGCGCCTGGCCCGAGATGCCGGTCGGAAAACCCAGGTAATTTTCGATGCGCGCGCTGGCGCCGGCCTGGCCGCCGAAGGCACGGCAATCGATCACGATCACGCGCAGGCCTTCGGAGGCGGCATACACCGCGGTGGCAAGGCCGGCCGGCCCTGCGCCGACCACGGCCACGTCGTACAGCGCGTCGTGCTCGGCGGTATCGACCATGCCCAGGCAGCGCGCGAGCGCCTCTTCGGTGGGGTTCACCAGCACCGAGCCGTCGGGGCACACGGCCAGCAGCTGGCAGGTGCCGTACTGCGCCAGCAGCGCGGCCGCGTCGGGGTCCTTGGCGGCATCGACCAGGTGATAGGGATGGCCGTTGCGGCCCAGAAAATTTTCCAGCCGCGCCATGTCGCGCGATTGCGGCTGGCCGATCAGCACCGGCCCGCTGGCGCCGGATTCGATCAGCGCCACGCGGCGAAGAATCAGCGCGCGGGTGATGCGCTCGCCCAGGTCAGCCTCGGCCACCAGCAGCGCGCGCAGTTGCGCGGGCGGCACGATGAGCGCCTCCACGTCTTCATCGGCGTGGCCGTCGACCAGGGCAGGGCGACCGCTCAGCTGGCCGACTTCGGCCAGGAACTCGCCCGGGCCCTGCCGCACGATCGGCACCACATGGCCGAGGCCGTCGCGTTGCGTGACGGACACCACGCCCTTGAGCAGCACGAACATGCCGGGGCTGGTTTCTCCGGCGGTAAAGAGCCGCTCGCCGCGCGCGAACCGCTGCACGCTGCCGAAGCGGGCAATGCGTGCGATCTCGGTGTCGCTGAGGACGGGAAAAGTCTGGTGAAGGCGGCTGCTGTCGATGCCCTGGGTGCCGTTTGCGTCGGTTGCCATGTGTGTCCAAGCTCCATGTCGCGAATCCGGTGAATTAGACGACGAAGTGCGCCGAACCGGCTGTAACACCGTCATGCGCCTGCCATGTGCCTGACACGCCGGCTTCATCGCAGGTGCGGAGACTCCCCCGGCAGAAAGGGTTCCCGATGAAAGAACTGCCCAACCCGACGTTTCCGCTTTCGCAGCTCGGCCTGCGCGCGGCCTTGTGGCCTGTGCCTTCTGCCGCAGCCGCATCCGGTGTGGCCGGTGCCGCCACCGACGCCCGCGTGTCGGTGCCGCAGGCGCCCGCCGTCATCCTGCCGCCGCCCGCCGAAGCCAAACAGGGCATCACGGTCGGCTGGGCTCGCCACCTGGACGACGTACGCGCCGCGCAGCGCCTGCGCTATGACGTGTTCGTCGGCGAGATGGGTGCCCGGGTCTCTTCGCCAGTGGCCGGCCACGACATTGACCTCTTCGACGACTTCTGCGAACACCTGCTGGTGCGCGACGAGCTCACCAGCCAGGTCATCGGCACCTACCGGGTGCTCACGCCGGCCCAGGCGCGCCGCGTCGGCAGCACCTACAGCGACACCGAATTCGACCTGACCCGCCTGCGCGACTTGCGCGAGCGCATGGTCGAACTGGGCCGCAGCTGCGTGCATCCCGAGCATCGCCAGGGTGGGGTGATCCTCGCGCTGTGGGGTGCGCTGGCCGGCTTCATGCACCGCAACAAGCTGGACACCATGATCGGCTGCGCGAGCATTCCGATGTCGCACAACGGCGTGACCAACGGCGATGCGGCGGCCAGCATCTGGCGCCAGGTGTCGGCCACCCACATGGCGCCGATCCAATACCAGGTGCAGCCGCGCCTGCCGCTGCCGGTCGAACGCCTGGACAGCACGCTGGATGTGGAGCCCCCGGCGCTCATCAAGGGCTACCTGCGCCTGGGCGCGAAGGTGCTGGGTGCCCCGGCCTGGGACCCGGACTTCAACGCCGCCGACCTGCCGATGCTGATGCGCATCGACGACTTGCCGGCGCGCTATCGCAAGCACTTCCTCGGCGCATGAAGCCGGCGGCTGCCCGGCCCGAGGGCGGGCCGCCCGCCCTGGCGCCGGGGATGATGGAGCCGCACAAGCAGCTTGCCGTGCGAGCGGAAGAGCGGGAGAAAGTCGCGTCACGGGAATGTCATTCGACTGTCACAAATGACGTCGACACTGTCATATTTCCGCCTACGTGTGCCCCCGTGCCCCTTGCTCCAGAATCTGTGTCCATGTCACCAGCCCCCGCAGACCGGTCGCTTGCCGTTGCGGCGCCCGCCTATTCGTTGCTCGACCGCGACCACAGCATCCTTTCGTTCAACGAGCGCGTGCTCGACTGGGCGCATCGGCCCGAGGTGCCGCTGATCGAGCGGCTGCGCTACCTGTGCATCGTCTCCTCGAACCTGGACGAGTTCTTCGAAGTCCGCGCTGCACCGCACCTGATCGCCGGCAACGCCGGTGACCAGAAGGGCACCTACTCCGTCGATTCCTTCGAGAAGCTGGCCGAGGCCGCGCACACGCTGGTGGCGCGCCAGTATGCGCTGTACAACGACGAGCTGATGCCGACCTTTGCCACGCACGGCATCCACATCATTTCGCACGGCGAACGCAACCCGGCCCAGCGCAAGTGGGTGAGCGACTATTTCGAGCGCGAAGTGCGCCCGCTGCTGATTCCCGTCGGACTCGATCCGGCGCATCCGTTCCCGCAGGTGGCCAACAAGTCGCTCAACTTCATCGTGCGGCTGGGCGGCAAGGACGCCTTCGGGCGCGAGAACCCGATCCAGATCGTCAAGCTGCCGCGCGTGCTGCCCCGTTTGATCCGCATGCCGGCCAAGGTGTCGGACGGCAAGACGCTGTTCGTGGCGCTGTCGAGCGTGGTGCGGGCGCACCTGTCGAGCATGTTCCCGGGCCGCGAGGTGGGCGACTTCTCGCAGTTCCGCGTGACGCGGCACTCCGATCTCGCGGTCGACGAGGAAGACGTCAAGAACCTGCGCACCGCCTTGCGCCAGGGCCTGCAGCACCGCCACTACGGGCAGGCCGTGCGGCTGGAGGTGTCGGCCAGCTGCGCCGAATCGCTCGCGAGCTTTCTGCTGGCGCAGTTCAACCTGCCGCCCCAGGCGCTGTACCGCGTGCACGGGCCGGTGAACCTGGCCCGGCTCACGCAACTGATCGACCTGATCGACGAGCCGCAACTGCGCTTCGCGCCGTACCCGGCGTCCTACCCGCTGACGCTGTCGCCGGCCCAGTCTTTCTTCGAGCGCCTGCAGCGCAGCGACGTGCTGATCCACCAGCCTTTCGAGAGCTTCGAGGGCGTGCTCTCGTTCCTGCGGGAAGCCGTGCAAGACCCGCAGGTGCTGGCCATCAAGCAGACCATCTACCGCACCGGCCCCGATTCGGAGCTGATGGACCTGCTGCGCGAAGCCGTGCGCCGCGGCAAGGAAGTGACGGTGGTGGTGGAACTGAAGGCGCGCTTCGACGAAGAAGCCAACATCAACTGGGCCGAGATGCTCGAGTCGATCGGTGCCCAGGTGGTCTACGGCGTGGTGGGCCTCAAGACCCACGCCAAGATGCTGCTGGTCACGCGCCGCGAAGGCAAGCAGCTGCGCCGCTACGGCCACCTGTCCACCGGCAACTACAACCCGCGCACCGCCAAGCTCTACACCGACATCAGCCACCTCACGGCCGACCCGCTGCTCACGGCCGACATGGAGGCGGTGTTCGTGCACCTGGCGAGCCAGAGCAAGCTGCCCAAGCTCAACCGCATGTGGCTTGCGCCCTTCGACCTGCACAAGAACGTGGCCGCGCAGATCGACGCGCTGGGCCTGGCCGCATCGAACGGCGAGCCGACACGCATCGTCGCCAAGATGAATGCGCTGACCGACGAAGCACTGATCGACGCGCTGATCCGCGCAGGGCAGAAGGGCGTGAAGATCGACCTGATCGTGCGCGGCGCGTGCACGCTGCCGGCCCAGGTGCCGGGGCTGACCGACAACATCCGCGTGCGCTCGGTGATCGGGCGCTTCCTGGAGCATTCGCGCGTCTTCTACTTCCGCAACGGCGAGGACGAGTCGCTCTACCTCTCGAGCGCCGACTGGATGAACCGCAACATGATGCGGCGCATCGAGCTGGCCTGGCCCGTGACCGACCCGAACCTGCGACAGCGACTGATCGACGAGTGCCTGGTGGCCTATCTGCACGACGGGCGCGACGCCTGGGACCTGGGCGGCGACGGCATCTACACCCGCGTCAACCGCGACACGCACCCGGGCGAGGGGGGCGCCTCGCGCGCCATCGAGGCCCACGGGGCGCAGACGGCGCTCATGAACCGCTATGCATCGCGAGGGCATCAGCGCGATGCATCCAGCAACTGATCTTCGAAAGACGATGACCATGGACTTGATCTTCTGGCGTCACGCCGAAGCCGAGGACTGGACCGAGGGTTGCGACGACATGCAGCGCTCGCTCACCGCACGCGGCGAAAAGCAGGCCAAGCGCATGGCCAGCTGGCTGGACCGCCAACTGCCCGACGGCACCCGCATCATCTGCAGCCCGGCGCGCCGCTGCGAGCAGACCGCGCTGGCGCTCGGCCGCAAGTACAAGCTGCGCAGCGAACTGGCGCCCGACACCACGGCCGAGACGCTGCTGGGCGCGGCCGGCTGGCCCAACGGCAAGTCGGTGGTGCTGATGATCGGCCACCAGCCCTCGGTGGGGCAGGCGATCTCGCTGCTGCTGGGCCTCAAGCAGGACAGCTGCCCGGTGCGCAAGGGCGCGCTGTGGTGGATCCGCACGCGCGAGCGCGACGGCGATGTGCAGACCGTCGTGGTGACGGTGCAGTCGCCCGAGCTCCTTTAGGTCGGGCTCAGGCGCCGCTCAGTTCCACGCGCCAGTTGTTGGTCTTCTGCCAGGCCAGCACTTCTTCGCGCAGCAGGTGTGCCGACTGCGGATAGGCGTCGGCCCAGTCGGGTGCGCAGGCGATGGTGAACGCCCGGGCGCCCAGCGCCGACAGGTGCAGCGCCTGCGGATCGGGATCGCGGCGTGCGTGGCACAGGATGACCGCCAGCCGCAGCGCCAGGAGCTGCATCACGAAGGTTTCGTCGTCCAATGAAACCTCGAGCTTGCGCAGCTTGCCGCGCTGCCCCAGCACCAGTTGGCCCAGGGCGTGCAGTTCGTTCACCGCGAAGCCGGGGGCGTCGGTGTTGTCCAGGATGTAGGCGCCGTGCTTGTGATAGTCGCTGTGCGAGACCAGCGCGCCGATCTCGTGCAGCTGGGCGGCCCAGCCGAGCTTGCGCAGCGCGCGGCCGGCGCGGTTCGCGGTACTTCCGCCGCGCGCCGCGGGGGCCAGCTGCACGAACAGCGCCGCGGCGGTGTCGCCCACCCGCTTGGCCTGCGCCGCATCGACCGCGAAGCGCGTGGCCAGCCGTTCCACCGTGGCGGCGCGCATGTCGGCCACGCTGTCATCGCGTTCCAGCAATTCATACAGCACCCCATGGCGCAGCGCGCCTTGGGCGACCTTCATCTCCTGGATGCCGAGCAGGTCGAACACCGCGCGCAGCACGCTCACGCCGCCGCCGATCACGGCCTTGCGGTCTTCGCGCATGCCGTCGATGCGCAGCTTGTCGGCGCTGCCGGCCTTGAGCAGGCGGTCGAGCAGCCAATCGAGGCCCTCGCGGGTGACCAGGCCGGGCTCGGCGCCTGAAGCCGCCAGCACGTCGCCCACCGCGCCGATGGTGCCGGAGGCGCCGTAGGCCACATCCCACTGGTCGCGGTTGTAGCCGCCGAGCGCGTCGTCGAGCACGGCCTTGGCGGCCACTTCGGCGGCGCGGAAGGCGGCGGGCGTGAACTGGCCTTCGGCAAAGTGCTTCATCGACCAGGCGACGCTGCCCACGCGGTACGACTCCATGAGTTCGGCCTTGAGCGCGCGGCCAATGATCATTTCGGTGGAGCGGCCGCCGATGTCCACCACCAGCCGGCGTTCGAGGTCGGAGGCGTCGGTGTGCGGGAGCATGTGCGCCACGCCCTGGTAGATCAGGCGAGCTTCTTCGCGGCCCGGGATCACGTCGATGCCGAAGCCCAGGATGGTGCGCGCGCGCAGCAAGAATTCTTCGCGGTTGCGCGCTTCGCGCAGCGTTTGCGTGGCCACCACGCGCACCTGGGAGCGCTTGAAGCCGGCCAGGCGTTCGCCGAAACGCGCGAGCGCGTCCCAGCCGCGCTGCATGGCCTCGGTTGTCAGGTTGCGAGCGCTGTCCAGGCCGTTGCCCTGGCGCACCGTCTCCTTGAGGTATTCGGTGCGGTGGATCTGGCCGTGGTCGACCTGGCCGATCTCGAGCCTGAAACTGTTCGAGCCGAGGTCGACTGCCGCGAGGCGGGTGCCGTTTTGCATGTAGTTCTATTGAAGAGGGCGGTTGCCTGGATCGTAGCGCCGTGCCAGGCGCGCCGCCTCCCGAATCGCTCCGTGGCGAGGGTCGCAAGGCTAGGCCCGCCGCATGACGGTTGTGTGACAGCGTCATATGCGACGCAGGGGAATGGAGGGCATTTTCCCTCGACAGCGGGGTGTCACACCGATGTCACACAAGCTTTTTAGAGTCCGTCCCAAGCCCGAAAGGGACTACTTCTTACTTCTAAAGGAAGCTTCATGAAAACGACGTTCAAATTTGCAACCGCCGGCCTCGTGGCCGCGGTGTTCTCGATTCCCGCCCTGGCCCAGGACGTGACCGGCGCTGGCGCCAGCTTCCCCGCACCGCTGTATGCCAAGTGGGCGTCCGATTTCAACAAGGCCACCGGCGTCAAGATCAACTACCAGTCGGTGGGCTCGGGCGCTGGCCTCAAGCAGATCGAAGCCAAGACCGTCGATTTCGGCGCTTCGGACGCTCCCCTGAAGGACGAAGAGCTGCAAGCCAAGGGCCTGATGCAGTTCCCCACCGTCATCGGCGGCGTGATTCCCGTGGTCAACATTCCCGGCATCAAGCCCGGCGAACTCAAGCTCAACGGCCAGGTGCTGGGCGACATCTACCTGGGCAAGATCACCAAGTGGAACGACCCCGCCATCAAGGCGCTGAACGCTTCGTTGGCCCTGCCGGACGCCGCCATCGCACCGGTTCGCCGTGCCGACGGTTCGGGCACCAGCTTCCTGTTCACCAACTACCTGAGCAAGGTCAACGCCGAGTGGAAGTCCAAGGTCGGCGAAGGCACGGCGGTGAACTGGCCCACGGGCGCGGGCGGCAAGGGCAATGAAGGCGTCGCCGCTTTCGTGAACCGCCTGCCCAACTCGATCGGCTACGTCGAGTACGCCTATGTCAAGCAGAACAAGATGACCTACGCCCAGCTGCAGAACGCCGCCGGCAACTTCGTCTCGCCCGATGACACCGCGTTCAAGGCCGCCGCTGTCGCCGCCGACTGGAACAAGAGCTTCTACCAGGTGCTGACCAACCAGGCCGACAAGGGCGCGTGGCCCATCACCGGCGCCACCTTCATCCTGCTGCACAAGACGCAGGACAAGCCGGCCAATGCCACCACCGTGCTCAAGTTCTTCGACTGGGCTTACAAGAGCGGCGACAAGACGGCCGACGACCTCGACTACGTGCCGATGCCCGACGCCGTGAAGGCCACCATCGCCAAGTCATGGGGTGAAGTGAAGGATGCTTCGGGCAAGCCCGTCGCGTTCAAGTAATCCCACTTACCCCAAGGCCAGGACGACGCGCCCATGAGCAGTAAACCGCTCGAGGACGCGTCGCTTTCGTCTTTGCCGGAGCGACCCGTGTCATCCACTTTTCCTGCTGCAGCCACCCCGCTCGACCGTTCGGCCGACCGCGGTCGCACCACTGCCGCCTCTCCGCCGCCGGCCAAGGCGCCGCGTTCAGGCCCCATGGCCGACCGGCTGTTCGGCTGGGCCGCCAAGGGCGCGGCGATGCTGACGCTGGCGATGCTGATCGGCATCCTGCTGTCGCTGATCGTCGGCGCATGGCCCGCCATTGCCAAGTACGGCCTGGGCTTCCTCACCAACAGCACGTGGGACCCGGTCAAGGAGGAGTACGGCGGCCTGGTGATGATCTACGGCACGCTGGCCACTTCGTTCATCGCCCTGGTGATCGCCGTGCCGGTGAGCTTCGGCATTGCCCTCTTTCTGACCGAGCTGTCGCCCAACTGGCTCAAGCGCCCGCTGGGCACGGCCATCGAACTGCTTGCCGCCGTGCCGTCCATCGTGTACGGCATGTGGGGCCTTCTGGTGTTCGGCCCGATCCTCTCGAGCTGGGTGCAGCAGCCGCTGCAGAAGCTGCTCGCCGGCGTGCCTTATCTCGGCGCGCTGGTGTCCGGCCCGCCGGTGGGCATCGGCATCCTGTCGGCCGGCATCATTCTGGCGATCATGATCATTCCGTTCATCGCCTCGGTGATGCGGGACGTGTTCGAGGTGACGCCGCCGCTCCTGAAGGAGTCGGCCTACGGCCTCGGCTCCACCACCTGGGAAGTCGTCTCCAAGGTCGTGCTGCCTTACACCAAGGCCGGCGTGATCGGCGGCATCATGCTCGGCCTGGGCCGGGCGCTGGGTGAAACGATGGCGGTCACCTTCGTGATCGGCAACATGAACCAGCTCAACTCGCTGTCGGTGTTCGAGGCTGCCAACAGCATCACCTCGGCACTGGCCAATGAATTCGCCGAAGCCGGCGCGGGCCTGCACCAGGCCGCGCTGATGTACCTCGGCCTCGTGCTGTTCTTCATCACCTTCGTCGTGCTGACGCTCTCCAAGGTGCTGCTGGCGCAGATGAAGAAAAGCGAAGGGACCAAGTCATGAGCAGTACCGGTCAAAACCTGCTGAACGCCAAGGCGCTCGCCGAATCGCGCCAGGCCCGGTTTGCTTCGCGCAACCGCGTCAACAAGATCGCGCTCACGCTGTCTCTCGCCGCGATGGCGTTCGGCGTCTTCTGGCTGGTGTGGATCCTCTGGGAAACGCTGCGGCTGGGCATCGGCGGCCTTGCGCTCGCCACCTTCACCGAAATGACGCCGCCGCCGAACGAAGAGGGCGGCATCGCCAACGCGATCTTCGGTTCGTTCGTGATGGTGATGCTCGCCACCTTCGTGGGCACGCCGATCGGCATCATGGCCGGCATCTACCTGGCCGAATACAACACCAAGGGCTGGCTCGCCTCGGTCACGCGCTTCGTCAACGACATTCTTCTGTCGGCGCCGTCGATCGTGATCGGCTTGTTCGTCTACGCCGTGGTGGTGGCCTACTTCAAGAACTTCTCGGGCCTGGCCGGTGCGCTGGCGCTCGCGCTGATCGTGATTCCGGTGGTCATCCGCACCACCGAGAACATGCTGCAACTGGTGCCGCCGGGCCTGCGCGAAGCGGCCTACGCACTCGGTGCGCCGAAGTGGAAAGTCATTCTGAGCATCACGCTGCGCGCCGCGCGCGCCGGTGTGGTCACGGGCATCCTGCTGGCCGTGGCGCGCATTGCGGGTGAAACCGCGCCGCTGCTGTTCACCGCGCTGAACAACCAGTTCTGGACCGCCGACGTGAGCCAGCCGATGGCCAGCCTGCCGGTCACGATCTTCAAGTTCGCGATGAGCCCGTACGAGAACTGGCAGAAGCTGGCATGGGCCGGCGTGTTCCTGATCACTGTCGCCGTGCTCGCCCTCAATATCCTGGCGCGTGTGCTGACGCGCAACAAACACTGAAGAAGAAGCTCTCATGCCAACCACCGTCGCACCACAACCTTCGCGCTCGAAGCTCTCGGTCAAGGACCTGAACTTCTACTACGGCAAGTTCCACGCGCTCAAGGGCATCAACCTCGAGATTCCCGAGAACAAGGTCACCGCTTTCATCGGCCCGTCGGGCTGCGGCAAGTCGACCCTGCTGCGCACCTTCAACCGCATGTTCGAGCTGTACCCGGAGCAGCGTGCCGAGGGCACCATCGCCATGGACGGCGAGAACCTGCTCACGTCCAAGCAGGACGTGGCCCTCATCCGCGCCAAGATCGGCATGGTCTTCCAGAAGCCCACGCCGTTCCCGATGTCGATCTACGACAACATCGCCTTCGGCGTGAAGCTGTTCGAGACCCTCTCGGCCAGCGACATGGACGACCGCGTCGAATGGGCCCTCAAGAAGGCGGCCCTGTGGACCGAAGTGCGCGACAAGCTGCAGCAAAGCGGCTCTGGCCTCTCCGGCGGCCAGCAGCAGCGCCTGTGCATTGCACGCGGCATCGCGATCAAGCCCGAAGTGTTGCTGCTCGATGAACCGTGCTCCGCGCTCGACCCGATCTCGACCGCGAAAATCGAAGAGCTCATTGCCGAGCTGAAGAACGAGTACACCGTGGTCATCGTGACGCACAACATGCAGCAGGCCGCCCGCTGCAGCGACTACACGGCCTACATGTACCTGGGCGACCTGATCGAATTCGGTGCGACCGAGCAGATGTTCTTCAAGCCGCAGCGCAAGGAGACCGAGGACTACATCACTGGCCGTTTCGGCTAAGGAGACACCATGACCGAGAAACACCTTTCCAGCCAGTTCGACAGCGAACTCAACGGCGTCTCCTCGCGCGTGATGGAGCTCGGCGGCATGGTCGAGTCGCAGATCCACACGGCCGTGTACGCGCTCCTGCAGTTCGACGCCGAAGCGGCCGACCGCGTGATGGAAACCGAGCACCGCGTCAATGCGATGGAAATCGACATCGACCGCGAGCTCTCGTCGATCATTGCGCGCCGCCAGCCGACCGCACGCGACCTGCGCCTGCTCATTGCCATCAGCAAGACCACCGCCAACCTGGAGCGCGTGGGCGACGAGGCCAACAAGATCGCGCGCATGGTCAAGTCGATCATCGAGAGCGGTTCGGCCCGCCAGCTGCCCACCACCGAGCTGCGCATCGCCGCCGACCTGGCCTCGGGCCTGCTGCGCACCGCGCTGGACGCCTTCGCGCGCCTGGACACTGCCGCGGCGCTGTCGATCCTGAAGGACGACGACCTGATCGACAAGGAGTTCGACGGGTTCGTGCGCAAGCTGGTCACCTACATGATGGAAGACCCGCGCACCATCTCAGCCAGCCTGGACCTTCTGTTCCTGGCCAAGGCCATCGAGCGCATCGGCGACCACGCCAAGAACATCGCCGAGTTCATCATCTACATCGTCAAGGGCGCCGATGTGCGGCACACTTCGATGCAGGAGATCGAGTCCGCGCTGCAGTGACGACGGCGCCAAGACTCCCTCAAAAAGCATGAAGAAACCCAGAGTCCTGATCGTCGAAGACGAGTCCTCGATCGCCGAGCTGATCGCCGTCAACCTGCGCCACAACGGCTTCGAGCCGATCTGGTCGGAAGACGGTGCCGCTGCCCAGCGCGAAATCGACGCCTTCCTGCCCGACCTGATCCTGCTCGACTGGATGCTGCCGGGCCAGAGCGGCCTGCAGCTCGCGCGCCAGTGGCGCAAGGACCCGCGCACCAAGGCCATCCCCATCCTGATGCTGACCGCGCGCGGCGACGAGCCCGACAAGGTGGCGGGCCTGGATGCCGGTGCCGACGACTACATCACCAAGCCTTTCTCCACGCAGGAAATGCTGGCCCGCATCCGCGCGGTGCTGCGCCGTCGTGCACCCGAGGTGGTGACCGAGCGCGTGGAAATCGGCGAGCTCGCGCTCGACACCTCCACGCACCGCGTGACTTGGCAGGGCGGTGCGCTCAAGGTGGGCCCGACCGAATTCAAGCTGCTGGCCTACCTGATGCAACACGCCGAACGCGTGCACAGCCGGGCGCAGTTGCTCGACAAGGTGTGGGGCGACCACGTCTACATCGAGGAGCGCACGGTCGACGTGCACGTCAAGCGCCTGCGCGAGTCGCTGGGTGCCGCCGCGCCGATGGTGGAAACCGTCCGGGGAGCAGGCTACCGCCTGACCGCCCAAGTCACGGTTTGAGCGCCGTGGTTTCGCTTGGCCGCGGGCGCGGATAATCGCCCGCCATGCCCTTTCGAATTGCTACTTTTTTAATAGCGTCCCTTGCAGTGGCAGCGGGCGCTGTTGCTGTTTTTGGCTGGAAGTTCGGATGGCTGGGCGCCTGGTTGGGCGCCGTGCTCTGGCTGGCGCTGGACGCCTGGCGCGCCGAACGGCTGCTGCAGGTGCTGCGCAACGACGCAACGGGCCTGCCGACGCGCGGACCCGGTGTCTGGGGCGAACTTTCCGAGCGCATCCGCAAGTTGCTGCGCGACCGCGAGCAGCAGACCCGCCAGGCCGAAGACCGGCTGCAGGAGTTTCTGGCGGCCATCCAGGCATCGCCCAACGGCGTGATCCTGCTCGACGAGCAGGGCCGCATCGAATGGTGCAATCAGACGGCTGCCAGCCAGTTCGGCATCGACGCCGAGCGCGACCTGCTGCAGCACCTGGCCAACCTGGTGCGCGACCCGGCCTTCGTGGCCTACCTGGCCTCCTGGAACTACAGCCGCGACGTGGTCATCGACGCCTCCGGGCCGGGCCATGCGCACCAGCGCAGCCATCCGGTGCGGTTGTCGGTGCAGGTGCATCCCTACGCGGGCAACCGCCGCATGCTGCTCACGCGCGACATCACGGCGCTGGAGCAGGCCGAGGCGATGCGCCGCGATTTCGTCGCCAACGTGTCGCATGAAATCCGCACGCCGCTCACGGTGTTGGCCGGCTTTGTCGAAACCCTGCAGAACCTGCCGCTCGATGCAGACGAGCGCACGCGCTATCTGTCGCTGATGGGGCAGCAGTCGCACCGCATGGAAACGCTGGTGAACGACCTGCTCACGCTGTCGCGCCTGGAAGGCAGCGCGGCACCGTCGGCGGCCCAGTGGATCCGCACCCGTGCCTTGCTGGCGCAGTGCGAGGACGAGGGCCGGGGGCTGTCGGGCCGGCTGGCGCCGCAGGGGCATCGGCTGTCTTTCACCATCGATGCCGAGTCGGAGCTATCTGGCGCGCCGACCGAACTGCAGAGCGCCATGTCGAACCTGCTGAGCAATGCGATCCGCTACACGCCGGGCGGGAGCGAGGTGGCCGTGAGCTGGCGGGTGCTGCCCGACGGGCGCGGCGAGTACGCCGTGAAGGACACCGGCCCGGGCATTGCGGCCGAGCATATTCCGCGGCTCACCGAGCGCTTCTACCGCATCGACCGCAGCCGCTCTCGCGAGACCGGCGGCACGGGGCTGGGGCTGGCGATCGTCAAGCACATCGCGCAGCGGCACGGGGCCGAATTGCGCATCGAGAGCACGGTGGGCAAGGGCAGCCGATTTGCGTTGCTGTTTCCGGCCGCGCGGGTGCGCGAGGCGCGCGTGCTGGCGAAGTGAGCCGCTTCAGCGCGCTCGCGTTTTTGTCTTCTTCTTCATCGTCCACTGCAGCAGCGCGCCGAACAGCAGCGCGGTGAGCACCAGCGCGCCGGCGCTCATGATCCAGAACGCCAGCGGCGATTGCATCGCCGGCCAGGGCCCCAGGCCGCGGTAGGCGAGCAGGTAACTGCCGCCCAGCCCCAACCCCCAGAGCATCGCGCAGTAGATGACCAGCGGCGCCAGCGTCACGCGGTAGCAGCGCAGCACGAACACGCAGAGCGTCTGCAGGGCGTCCGCGAAGTGATAGATCGCCACGACCAGCAACAGCGATGCGGCCAGCGCGATCACGGCGGGGTTGTCCGAATACACGCCGGCGAGTCGATGCCGCAGCGCGATCATCGCGGCCGCATAGACCAGCGCACACAGGGCGGTCAGCTCGAAGCCCAGGCGGCAGGCGTGCCGGGCCTTGGCGGCATCGCCGGCGCCCAGCCAGAAGCTCACGCGCGCGCTGGTCGCGATGGCCAGCGACAGCGGCGTCATGTAGGCCACCGCGAGCAGGTTCGAGGCGATCTGGTGCGCGGCCGCCGCGGCGATGCCCAGCCGAGCGATGAACAGCGCCATCAGCGTGAACGAGGTGACCTCCACCAGCACCGCCAGGCCGCCGGGCACGCCCAGCCGGGCGAACTGGCGAATCTGCCGCCAGTCGGGCGCCTCGATGCGTTGCCAGAATGCGTAGCCTCGGTAAAAGGGGCTGTTGCGCAGCAGCCAGATGGCGCAACCGAGCATGGCCCAGTTCACACACAGCGTGGCCCAGCCGCAGCCCACCAGGCCCATGGCCGGCAGGCCCGCGCCGCCGAAGGTGAACCAGATGGACAGCGGCAGCTTGACCGCGAGCGAGCCCAATTGCAGCCACGTCACCAGCTTGGGCTTGCCCAGGCTCTGGTTCAGCGTGCTGAAAAGGCGAAAGAGCAGGGCGGGTGCCAGCGCGAAGGCCAGCACGGCCAGGTAGGCCTCAACCTCGCCGCGCATTTCGGCCGGTACCTGCGTCCAGCGCAGGGCGGCCCCGGGGAGCAACAACACCACCATGCCGACCGCGATCGCGATGCCCGCCAGGTACAGCGATTGCCGCACCGAGCGGCCCACCGCATGGCTGCGGCCGGCGCCGTGCAGTTCGGCCCAGACCGGCAGCAAGGCCTGCAGCACGCCCATCAGCGACACGTACACGCTGATGAAGATGGCGGCGCCCACCGAGAGCGCGGCCAGCGCGTTCTCGGAATAGCGGCCCGCGATGATGGTGTCGGTCACGCCGAAGGCCATCACTGCCAGCTGGCCCACCAGCACCGTGCCGGCGTGGCGCGCGATCAGTCCCCGTTCGCCCGCCACGGGTCAGGGCGCGATCTTTTGATAGAGCAGCAGGTCGTCCGTGGCGCTGCTGGGACGACGCAGGGTGCCGCTGAAACGCCACTGGTCCAGGGAAATGATGGTGTGCAGCCGCTCGATGATTTCAGGCGCCACCAGCAGCCAGGGGCAGTCGGTGCCCAGCAACAGCGGTTCGAGGTTGAAGTTGCCGTGATGGCGCAGCGCCGCGATGTGCGGCCGGCTGAGCGCCAATTCGGCGATGCAGCTCGGCTGGCCCACGCGCTCGGCGACGGCGCGCACCTGGGGCAGGTAGCTGCGTGCGTAGTCGATGGGCGGGAGCCACAGCGTCATCAGCAGCATCCAGCAAAGCGCGGTGCCGCCGGCAGGCAGCACCAGGGTCTTCCAGAGCGCGGCGCGGTGGCGCCCGGTGCGCCAGCGCACGAGCCAGCACCAGGCGACGGTCGCGGCCAGCGCGAGCACGAAGGCGATCGGCGAAAACTCGGCCACGAAGCCCGGCACCAGCCGTGCCACGCTGGCGGCGGGCTTGGGCGGCATGCCGGTCTGCATGGCGATCCAGTAGAGCCAGCCCAGCACCGCGAGGCCGCTGAAGAAGAGCACGTTGAACCAGTCGATCAGCGCGGCGGCGCTGCGGCGGAAAGTCGGCAGGGCGAACGCGGCCAGGGTGGCGAAGGCCGGCAGGGCCAGCAGCAGCGAGCGGTCGGAGTAGTCGGTGGTCCAGGTGGCGGCCAGCGGCACGAGGGCGAACCAGAACGGCAGCGCGACATGGCGCGCCGCGAGCTGCCGCCGCCAGCGCCAGAGCGTCCAGAGGGCGAGCGGCCAGACCGGCCAGGTGAACCACAGCAGCAGCTTGGCCTGGCTGCGGATTTCGCCCATCACCGAGTTGCCGTCCAGCGTGATCTTCCACTGCGAAAGACCCAGGCCGAACACCAGCGCAGCCGCCAGCACCGTGACGCCGATCGTCGTGAAGAGGGCGCCGCGGGAATAGCCGGGGCCGTCGCCGGCGGCCGTCGACCCGGCATCAGCGCCCGCCTGCGCGCTGCGCCGGCGTTCGTAGGCCATGTAAAGCGCGCTGCCCGCGGCGAGCGCCAGGCCGACGGTGGGGGCGCCGCTCAGTGTCATGCCGAGCGTGCCGACTACCAGCGCGATCACCGGGCCTGCGCGGCGGTACGGCAAGGCGGCCACGCCATAGAACAGGTGCGAGGCGAAGTACAGCTGGGCGAGCGCCGGCGTGGTTTCGTGGCCGAGCTGGGCAAGGCCCAGGCAGGCGATCAGGGCGAGCAGGCCGCCGTCGGCGATGGCGCGGGCGTAGTCGGTCGGGCGCGCCTCGCCGCCGAAGGCGAACGCCACCGGCTGCGCGCGCGCCGTGCGGGCAAGGTAATAGACGGCGTACCAGGTGGCGGTGAAGGTGCCCCAGAGCATCAGCGCGAAGACGAATCGCACGGCCAGGTCGGGGTTGAGCCACGCGGGGGCGAGCTTGATGGCCAGCGCGCCGATCCAGTAGGGGACCAGCGCGGGTGTTTCGGGCTGCATGCCCAGCAGCAGCGGATCGAACCAGCGCGCAATGCCTTCGGTGCTGCGGGCGAGTTCGGCCATGTAGCCGAAGGCCGTGATGTCGGCGCTCTTCCAGGGGCCGCGGCCGATCAGGCCGGGCAGCAAATAGGCCGCGCACAGCAGCAGCAGCGCGATGCGCGGCAGCCGGCGCACGGCATTCTGGGCAACGATCGCGGGGGTGGGCTGGTTCAAAAGGGCGAAAGAAGATTCGGAATGAAAAAGGGCAGCGCGGTAAACCGGGCTGCCCTCGACGCCAAAGCGCGTGCTTTTACTTCGAAGCAGCGCCGGTGGTCTTGCCGAAACGGTTGCGGAACTTCTCGACGCGACCGCCCATGTTGTCGACCGACTTTTGCGTGCCGGTGTAGAACGGGTGCGATTCGCTGGTGGTGTCCAGCTTGAACAGGGGGAGCTCGCGACCGTCGTCGGTCTTGCCCATTTCCTTGGTGTTCGCGCACGAACGGGTCACGAACTTGAAACCGTTCGACATGTCGACGAACAGGATTTCGCGGTAATTGGGGTGGATGCCTTCTTTTGCCATGGTCTTTCCTTTTGCGCTGTTGGAATCAATGCGCGGTCGATGCGAGAGCCACGAGCGAGCCGGCTATTCGGCGCGCTCCCCCAGGGGAGACCTGGAAAGCCGGGCGACGCTGCCCGGCCGCACTTTTCGCGGAGCCCATGATTATCGCATACTGCCCCATTTGCCAGCAAACCAGGCCCTTCCATGACCTCTACAACCCTGCGCGCCGGCTTGGTCGGCTACGGATTTGCCGGCCAGACCTTCCATGCACCCGTGCTTTCGGCGGTCCCGGGGCTCGAACTGGCGGCGGTGGCGAGCTCGCAGCCGCACAAGGTCCATGCGGACTGGCCGGGCGTGGCCGTGGTGCCCGATGTGGCGGCGCTGGTGGCTCGTGCGGACATCGATCTGGTCGTGGTCGCCACGCCCAACGCCCAGCACCATCCGGTCGCCAAAGCCGCGCTGGAGGCGGGCAAGCATGTGGTGGTGGACAAGCCTTTCACGCTCGACGTGGCAGAAGCCCGGGAGCTCGCGCAGTTGGCCGAACGCCACGATCGCGTCCTGGCGGTCTATCAGAACCGGCGTTTCGATGCCGACTACCTGACGCTGAAGAACCTGCTGGCAAGCGGCGAACTGGGCCGCCCGGTGTACCTGGAATCGCATTTCGACCGTTTCCGGCCCGAGGTGCGCGAGCGCTGGCGGGAACAGCCGGTGCCGGGCTCGGGCCTGTGGGTGGACTTGGGGTCGCACCTGGTCGACCAGGCGGTGCAACTGTTCGGCCGGCCCGACACGCTGCAGCTGGACACCGCCGTGCTGCGCGACGGCGCGCAGGTCGAAGACTATTTCCATGCCGTGCTGCGCTACGAGAGCGGCCCGCATGCACCCCTGCGCGTGGTGCTTCATGCGACCACGCTCGCTGCACATGCGGCGCCGCGCTACATGGTGCATGGCACGCGCGGCAGCTACGTCAAGCACGGCGTGGATCCGCAAGAAGATGCGCTGCGCGCCGGCCAGCGGCCGCCGGCGGCGGGGTGGGGCGCCGATCCGCTCGACGGCGAACTCACGGTGCAGGGCGCCGACGGCATTGCCCGCGTCCGCAAGCTGCCGACGCAGGCCGGCAACTACGTCGATTACTACGCGGCGGTGCGCGACGCGATTCTCGGTCGTGGCCCGAACCCCGTGCCGCCGGAGCAGGCGGTCGCGCTGATGGAGTTGCTCGACATCGGCCGCCAGAGCGCCGCCGAAGGCCGCGCCATCCGCATCGATCGCCCATGAAAAAAGCGCGTCGGCCCGTGAGAGCCGACGCGCTTTTGCGACAGAGCGTGAAGCTCAGCCGCCGCGACGCATCATGTCGAAGAACTCGACATTGGTCTTGGTCGCCTTCATGTTCTTGAGCATCAGCTCCATCGACTCGATCTCGTCCATGTTGTACATGAGCTGACGCAGGATGCGGGTCTTCTGCAGGATCTCGGGGGCCAGCAGCAATTCTTCGCGGCGCGTGCCGCTGCGGTTGAGCTGGATCGAGGGGAACACGCGCTTTTCGTACAGGCGGCGGTCCAGGTGGATTTCGGAGTTGCCGGTGCCCTTGAACTCTTCGAAGATCACTTCGTCCATGCGGCTGCCGGTATCGATCAGCGCGGTGCCGATGATGGTGAGCGAGCCGCCTTCTTCCACGTTGCGCGCGGCGCCCAGGAAGCGCTTGGGACGCTGCAGCGCGTTGGAGTCGACACCGCCGGTCAGCACCTTGCCCGACGAGGGCACAACGTTGTTGTAGGCGCGGGCCAGGCGGGTGATGGAGTCCAGCAGGATCACCACGTCCTTCTTGAGTTCGACCAGGCGCTTGGCGCGTTCGATCACCATTTCGGCGACGTGCACGTGGCGCGCAGCGGGCTCGTCGAAGGTCGAAGCAATGACTTCGCCCTTCACCGTGCGCTGCATTTCGGTCACTTCTTCAGGGCGCTCGTCCACGAGCAGCACCATCATGTGCACGTCGGGGTAGTTGGCGCTGATCGCGTGGGCGATGTGCTGCATCATCACCGTCTTGCCGCTCTTGGGCGGCGCCACGAGCAGGGCGCGCTGGCCTTTACCGATGGGCGCGATGATGTCGATGATGCGGCCCGTGATGTTCTCTTCGCCCTTGACGCCGTCGCGTTCCAGCTTCATCTGTTCCTTGGGGAACAGGGGCGTCAGGTTTTCGAACATCACCTTGTGCTTGTTCTGCTCGGGCGGACCGTCGTTGACCTTGTCGAGCTTGGTCAGCGCGAAGTAGCGCTCGCCGTCCTTGGGCGTGCGCACTTCGCCTTCGATCATGTCGCCGGTGTGCAGGTTGAAGCGCCGCACCTGGCTGGGCGAGATGTAGATGTCGTCGGTGCTGGCGGTGAAGCTGGTGTCGGGGCTGCGCAGAAAGCCGAAGCCGTCGGGCAGGATTTCGAGCACACCGTCGGCGAAGACCTGTTCGCCGGCCTTTGCGCGCTTCTTGATGATCGCGAACATCAGCTCCTGCTTGCGCATGCGGCCGACGTTTTCGATCTCAAGGGCTTCGGCCTGCTTGAGGACTTCAGACACGTGGAGTGCCTTGAGTTCGTTTAAGTGCATGGAATGACCCCTTGCGGGGTAATCGGTCGGAAAACGGGGGGAGGTTGAATGTGTAGCGAGAACTGCTGCACTAACCGGGGAACTCGAACCGGTTGCCTGAAAGGGCCGGTGATCTGTGGGAGATTATGACAGGAAAAACGCGCCGGCCAACGCGTTGCGCATTGGCCGGGTGAAATGCCTTTAAGCGAGTTGCTGGTCGATGAAGGCCGTGAGTTGCGCCTTGCTCATGGCGCCGACCTTGGTGGCGGCCAGCTGGCCGTCCTTGAACAGCATGAGCGTAGGGATGCCGCGAATGCCGAACTTGGCGGGGATGTCGCGGTTCTCGTCCACGTTGAGCTTGGCGATCTGGAGCTTGCCTTCGTAGGTGGCAGACACTTCGTCAAGGATCGGGGCGATCATCTTGCAAGGGCCGCACCATTCGGCCCAGTAGTCGACCAGAACCGGCTGGCTGGACTTGAGCACGTCGGCTTCGAAAGAGGAATCGGAGATGTGTTTGATGAGTTCGCTGGCCATGTGATGTGTCCTTGTGCGCAGGGAGTTTCGGTGCAGCTAAAGTGCAGGTCATTGTGACAGAAACCAAGAGGCGCCGTGCCGTGTGGAGGCGCTATGGCCGCGATAGCCAAAGCCCTTGCATGTCATGTCCACGCGCCCTCCAATCCCTCGATAGAACATGAACGAAGGCCATCCCGTCCAGGCCCTGTGGTGCGACCCCGCCGACGGTGTGGTCGCGCGCATCGTGCGCGCGCTCGCCGAACGCCAGCTGCATGCCGCGCGCACCGTGGTGCTGGTGCCGTATGCGCAACTGATGGGCGTGGCGCACGGCATGTGGGCGCGCTGCGGCAGCGCGGGCTTCGTGCCGCGCTTCGAAACCACGCACAACTGGGCGCGCAGCGCGGGCGGCTTTCTGCCCTCGGGCTACGACATCGCGTTCGACATGGCGCGCGACCTCATCACCGCGCAGGCGCTGCTGTCGCAGGCCGGCTTCAACGCCGAACGCTTCGCCCTGGCCGGCCGCGTCGTCGAGCAGGCGTACCAACTCGCGCCGCTTGCTTCGGCCGTGCAGCCGGAGGCCCGCATCGGCGAATGGGCCGGGCGCGCGGCAAAGGTGGCCGAAGCGGGCAGCGAGTCGGAATGGTTCCGCATTGAAAGCGCGTTGATCCGCATCGCCGTCGCCTGGGCCGCGACCTCGGGCTACGCCACCGATGTGCTGCTGCGCGACAGCACGCGCCAACAGGTCGATGCGCTGATCGTGCTCGAAGGTTTCCAGACCGATCCGTTCACGCAGACGCTCTGCACCTTGTGGGGCGACCGCGCGATGCATCTGTCGCTGGTACCCGCCAACGCACCGATTGCCCCCGCGGCCTCCCATGTCGCCGCGGACCCCGAAGACGAAGCCGAGCTCGCCGCAGCCTGCGTGCTTCGCCATCTGGCCGAAGGCCGCGCGCCCGTCGCGCTGATCGCCACCGACCGCGCGCTCACGCGCCGCATCAGCGCACAGCTCAAGGCGCAGGGCGTCGTCACGCACGACGAGACCGGCTGGAAGCTCTCGACCACGCGTGCCGCCGCCACGCTGATGAGCGCGCTGCGCGCCTGTGCCCACGACGCCGGCAGCGACCAGGTGCTCGAATGGCTCAAGAGCGGCGCCGACGGCGATGCGCTGGCCGTGCAGGCGCTCGAGGCACGCCTGCGTCGCGAAGGGCTGCGCGACTGGTCCGCCTGGTGTGCGCTCGTGGCCCGCAGCGAGAAGCCGCACGACATCGCGCTGCTGCCTTTCACCGAAGCGATCGAGGAGCGCCGCGCGCCGATGGCCAGATCCAGGCCCGTGGCCGAATGGCTGCGCACCTTGCGCGCGCTTCTCGAGGCCAGCGGGCAATGGACGCCCCTTGCCGACGACATGGCCGGCGGCAAGGTCATCGCCGCGCTGTGGCTGGACCCCGATGCGCACGGCGACACCGACGAGTTCCCCGGCGGCCGGCACACGCTCGCCGAGTTCACCGCCTGGGTGCGCGACGTGCTCGAAGACGCGAGCTTCGTGCCACCGGCCGGAGACCAGGCACCGCGAGTGATCGTGTTGCCGCTGTACCAGCTGCTGGGCCGCGCATTCGGCGCCGTGGTCATTCCCGGTTGCGACGACCGCCGCCTGCCTGCATCGCCCGAGCCGCCCGGCAACTGGAGCGCCGCGCAACGCCTCGAACTGGGCCTGCCTTTGCGCGAAACCCTCGAGGCCGCGCAGCGCGCGGCCTGGGCCGCGGCCCTGCACAACCCCTGGTGCGAGCTGGTCTGGCGCCAATCCGACGCCAGCGGCGAGCCGGTGCGCCCCAGCCCGCTGGTGCAGGCGCTGCAGCTCGACCATGCCCTGCAGCCCGGGGCCGATCCGCGCACGCCGCGCGAAGTGCCCGTGCAGCCGACCGTCTACCCCAGGCCGTCGGGCGCCTTGCTGCCGCTGGAGAACATCTCGACCAGCGTGTACGAGGACCTGCGCCGCTGCCCCTATCGCTTCTTCGCCCTGCGGCAGTTGGGCCTGCGCAGCGCCGACGAGCTCGATGCGGAGGTCGACAAGCGCGACTTCGGCAACTGGCTGCATGCCGTGCTCGGCCATTTCCACGAGGCGCTGGTCGAAACGCCGACGCAGGACGCGCAGGAGCGCGCGGCGCTCATCTCCGAAGCCGCCGAGCGCGCCACGCGCGAGTACGGCCTTTCCGACGCCGAGTTCCTGCCCTTTGCCGCGGCGTGGCCCGCGGTGCGCGACGGCTATCTCGAATGGCTCGCCGGCCACGAAGCCGGCGGCGCAGTGTTCGTCGAAGCCGAGCCCTGGAAAGACCAGCCGCTGGGCAAGCTGCGCCTGGTCGGCCGCCTCGACCGCATCGACCGCACCGCCGACGGCCAGGCCTTCGTGATCGACTACAAGACCGAGTCCGCCAGCGTCAGCAAGGAGCGCGTCAAGGACCCGACCGAAGACACGCAGCTCGCCTTCTACGCCGCGCTGGTGGCCGACGACACCCTGCGCGCGGCCTATGTCAACGTGGGCGAAAAATCGTCCGGCACGCAGACCGTCGAGCAGCCTGCCGTGGTCGAGGCGAGGGACGCGCTGGTGGCCGGCATCATCAGCGACTTCACCCGCATCGCCGAGGGCGCCGCGCTGCCGCCGCTTGGCGAGGGCGCGGTCTGCGACTACTGCGCGGCCCGCGGGCTTTGCCGAAAGGACTTCTGGGGCGATGAAGTCCCCCGGCTCGCCGCTGCGGGCGCTTCGCCACCCCCCGAGGGGGAGGCGCCTGTGCCTAGGGGCAGCCCGGCGGTCGGAGGCGATACGCAATGAACAACGGCGCAGCCTACGAACACAACGGCCGGCACGTCACCCGCGAGGCCTTCTACGTCGTCGCCTGCGACCCGCGTCGCTCGGTGGCGGTGGAGGCCTGCGCGGGCGCGGGCAAGACCTGGATGCTGGTGTCGCGCATCGTGCGCGCGCTGCTCGAAGAGGGCGACTCCGCCTGCGAGCCGCACGAGATCCTCGCGATCACGTTCACCAAGAAGGCCGCCGGCGAGATGCGCGAGCGCCTGGACCAGTGGCTGGAGCAGTTCGCCGAGCGCAGTCCCGAAGAGCTGGTGCGCGAGCTCGTGATGCGCGGCATGGAGCCCGGTGCGGCGCTGGCCGCGGTGCCGCGACTGAAGGGCCTCTACAGGCGGCTGCTCGAAGGCGGCCGCCCCGTGCAGTTCCGCACCTTCCACGCCTGGTTCGCGGGGCTGCTGCGCAACGCGCCGCTCGCCGTACTGCGGGAGCTGGGCCTGCCGTCCAACTACGAACTGCTCGAAGACGATGCCGAGGCCCGAGGCCACACCTGGCGTCCTTTCTTCGAGGCCGTCACTGCCGACAAGAACGCGCTGGCCGACTACTATGCCGTGGTCGCGACGCACGGCCGCTCGCAGACGGCGAAGGCGCTGGGCGAAGCGCTGACCAAGCGCGTCGAGTTCTCGCTGGCCGACGTTGAAAACGCCGTCCAGCATTTCAGCGCGCTCTATCCCTCGCTCGAAGGCCTGAACGAGCCGACCCACGCGTTGCGCGGCGAGGCGGTCCGCCGCCGCTGGCTGGACCGCGCCGCCGCGCTGGGCCGCGAGGCCAACAAGACGCCGCAGAAAACCGCCGAAGCCATCATCGACGTGTTCGGCGTCGGCGAACCGAACGAGGCCTCGCTCGCCGCGGCGCTTGCGCACCTGCGAAAGAACTTCTTCGTTGCCAGCGAAGACCGGCTCACCAAGAACCTTCAGAAATTCCCCGCCGCGCAAGAAGCCGAGGCCGAACTCCAGGTGCTGTGCGCCGCGCAGGCCCAGCACGCCGCATGGCTCTACCAGCAGCGCATGACGCGCCTCACGCGCCTGTTGATCGCTGCGTTCGCGGACGTCAAGCGCGCCCACGGCTGGGTCGACATGAACGATGTCGAGCAGGCCGCGCAGCTGCTGCTCGGCCAGTCCGCGTTGTCGGGCTGGGTGCAGGAGCGGCTCGATGCGCGCATTGCCCACCTCTTGATCGACGAGTTCCAGGACACCAACCCGCTGCAGTGGCAGGCGCTCTACGGCTGGCTCAGCTCTTACACGGGTGCGGGCAGCAGCGCGCCGCGCGTGTTCATCGTGGGCGACCCCAAGCAGAGCATCTACCGCTTTCGCCGCGCCGAGCCGCAGGTGTTCATCGCCGCGAAGAAGTTCGTGCGCGAAGGCCTCGGCGGCGAACTGCTCAACTGCGATCACACGCACCGAAACGCTCGCGCCGTGGTCGGGCTGGTCAACCAGGCGATGCTCGCCGCGCAGGAAGCCGGCGAGTTCGACGGCTACCGCGCCCACACGACCGAGCGCGGCGACGAAGGCGAACTGCTGAAGCTCCCCGCCATCGACCGCGATGCGCTAGGCGCCGCAACCCAGGCAGAGCCCGCCGACGACGGCATGCTGCACTGGCGCGACAGCCTCGTCACGCCGCGCGTGCTGCCCGAAGAGCATCTGCTGCAAAAGGAATGCGAACAGGCCGCGCGCTGGGTGGCGCAGCGCATCGCCGACGGCACCCCGCCGCGGCAGATCATGGTGCTGGCACGCCGGCGCAATCGCCTGTCCGCGATGCAGGACGCGCTGCGCCAACGCCATATTCCCGTGCAGCAGCCCGAGAAGAACGAGCTGCACGATGCGCCCGAGGTGCAGGACGTGGTTGCGCTGATCGACGCGCTGGTCTCGCCCGCGCACGATCTCTCGCTGGCGCGTGCGCTCAAGTCGCCGCTGTTCGGTGTGCCGGACGAAGCGCTGGTGCAGTTGGCGCTGCGGCAGCGCGAGCAGCCGACATGGAGCTGGCTCGCGCTGATCCAGAAGGGCGAAGGATTGCCGCCGGTGCTGGTCGAGGCGGGCGTCAGCCTGAAGAAATGGCAGCGCTGGCTCATGACCTTGCCGCCCCACGATGCCATCGACGCCATCTTTCACGACGGCGATGCGCTCGCCCGGTTCGGCGCCGCCGTGCCCGCGGCCATGCGGCAGAGCGCGCTGGCCAACCTGCGCGGGCTGATGTCCGCATCGCTCGAAATCGAAGGCGCCCGTTTCGCCACGCCGTATGCGCTGGTGCGCGCGCTGCGTGCAGGCGGCGTGCGCGCGCCGTCCGTTGCCGCGCCCGATGCCGTGCAACTGCTGACCGTGCACGGTGCCAAGGGCCTGGAGGCCGACACCGTCCTGATGCTCGACTGCGATGCTGCGCCGCCGCGCGCCCAGACCATGGGTGTGCTGGTCGAGTGGAAGGGCAGCGACAGCGCGCCGACGCGCTTCGTGTTCCTGGCGAGTGAGAAAACGCCGCCGGCGTGCGCCGCCGGCTTGCTCGAAGAAGAGCAGCGCGCGCGCCACCGCGAGGAGCTCAACGGCCTCTACGTGGCGACCACGCGGGCGCGCGAGCGGCTCGTGTTGTCGTCGGTGCGCCCGGCGCGCGCCAACGAGGGCAGCTGGTGGGCGCGGCTGGAGTCGGCCTGCGAGCAGACCGAAGCCGACGAGCCGCTGGTTGCGCTGCCCACAGACACGGGCGTGCCCAGCTTCCTCATGAAGCAGATGCCCTTGGCGCCCGTCGCGGTCGATCTGCCGGCTGCCACCAAAGCCGCGGAGGCCACTCGGGCCACGGTCGACGCGCGCGCCGCCGCTTTCGGCGAGGCGATGCACCGGCTGCTCGAATGGGCGGTGCCGGGCGAGCCGCTGCCATCGGCCCATGTGCGCGCCGCGGCCCGCGAATTCATGCTCGATCCGCAGCAGGCGCGCGATGCAGCAAGGCTCGCCGAACGCATCCGGGCGGGGGCGGGCGCCTGGGTGTGGGACGATCGCAGGGTCGATTGGCATGGCAACGAAGTCACGCTGGTCCACGAAGGCCAGACCTTGCGCATCGACCGCCTCGTGCGCGAGCGCGACAGCGGCGCCTGGTGGATCCTCGACTACAAATCCGCAGCGCGTCCCGAGCGGGACGCGAACTTGATCGCACAGATGCAGCGCTACCGCGCTGCCGTGCAACATGCCTACCCCGGTGCCACGGTGCGCGTCGCGTTCCTGACCGGGCAGGGCGAACTGGTAAATCTCGAATGACCGTTTCCCCCACCGTCGCCGTGATCGGCGGCGGACCTGCCGGCCTGATGGCGGCTGAAGTCCTGAGCGCGTCCGGCGCGCAAGTGCACGTCTACGACGCCATGCCATCCGTGGGCCGCAAGTTTTTGCTGGCCGGCCGCGGCGGGCTCAACCTCACGCATTCGGAGCCCTTCGATGTGTTCATGAGCCGCTTCGGCGAGCGAAGCGGGCGCCTCGAGCCGATGCTGTCGCAATTCGGTCCGCAGCAGATGCGCGACTGGGCGACCGGCCTTGGCATCGAAACCTTCGTCGGCACTTCGGGACGCGTGTTTCCGACCGACATGAAGGCGGCGCCGCTGCTGCGTGCGTGGCTGCACAGGCTGCGCGCGGCGGGCGTGCAATTTCATATGCGGCATCGCTGGGTTGGCGATGCGTCCTTCGACCTTGGCTCGCTGCAATTCGCGACACCGGCCGGCGAAGTCACGGCGAAGGCCGATGCCGTGGTGCTGGCGCTGGGCGGCGCAAGCTGGGCGCGGCTGGGCTCCGACGGCGCATGGGCGCCCTGGCTGCAGGCGCGCGGCATCGACATCGCGCCGCTGCTGCCCGCCAACAGCGGCTTCGACGGCGCCGGCTGGACCGAGCACTTCTCCAGCCGTTTTGCGGGGCAGCCCTTCAAGTCGGTCGCAATTTCGTTCACCGACAGCCAGGGCCGCCACTTCGCGCGCAAGGGCGAGTTCGTTGCAACGGCCACGGGCATCGAGGGCAGCCTGATCTATGCAGCCTCTGCCTTGCTGCGCGACGAGATTGCTGCGCACGGTAGCGCCACGCTGCTGCTCGATTTGCTGCCCGATCGCAGTGCGGAACAGGTGCTGGCCGCCGTAAGGCACCCACGCGGCGCCCGCTCGCTTAGCAGTCACCTCAAGAGCCGGCTCGGGCTCGAAGGCATCAAGGCCGGTGTGCTGCACGAAGCCTTGAGCCGCGAGGCGATGCAGGACCCGGTGCAGCTGGCCGCGACGATCAAGGCGGTGCCGCTGAGGCTGGTCGCGACCCGGCCTATCGACGAGGCCATCAGTACCGCGGGCGGCGTGCGCTTCGATGCGCTCGATGCGCAGCTCATGGCAAGCGCGTTGCCGGGCGTGTTCGTGGCGGGGGAAATGCTGGATTGGGAGGCGCCTACCGGCGGGTACCTGCTTACCGCGTCGATGGCCAGCGGCGCGGCTGCGGCGCGCGGCGTGATCAATCAACTGAGTCTGGATTCGAGGCCCGCGTAGCGAGGCCCCTTCGGGAGATACCGTGGATCCGGCTTCGCCGGTCCACTGGTGTCGCCCCCGGTATGGGGTTGGAGAAGCGACACGAAGTGCGCGAAGCCTGGGGGCGAGAAATGTTAGTTGACGAGCCTTACGTTTCTGCGAGGCGCCCCAGAGGGGAATCGCGATTATGCGCCCGCCAAAAGAGCACACGAAGTGCACACGCCCTTCGAGCGGCCCGCATTGAACTGGCGGCGGTGAACATCCAGGAGCAAGAGACGAACTGTGTGAGGTCCCAGCAGAGGCGCCGAGCGCCGAGGGTTGACACAGAGGCTAAAGTGAAACGGCGGCATGATGCCCAATCACGCCGTCGAGAATCCTTAGTCAATGCTCAAAACCCTGCCTATATCTGTGCCAAATCGTCGCGACCCCACACCCGAGCAAATTGAGCGTGCCTTGATTGGTTCAGGAAGTCCGAAACGTCCGTATGGTGTGAAACTGGTGTTCACGGTCCTTCATGAGGAATACATCGAACCCCTACTGGACATGAGCCTGCTCATGCCGAGCGGGACGTTTGCGAAGGTGTCCGTCGTTGAACAGGCGCCCGGGCTCGGAGGACGGCGATTCGAGATCAAGCTCGATGGTTTTGCGCGTGCTACCGCTGCGGAAGCTGCCGGTCGGCATCTGACCCAAACGATGTTGCTCTTAGCGGTGAGTCTCGACTTCGGCTTGCGGCTCGAGTACGTGACTCACGAGCCAGCAAACATCTACGAACGCTTTCGGTCTGACGGTCTTACGCTCAGCGGATACGGGCTTGCCATGTGGCCACAGCATGCAGTGTTGAAAGCGTTGAGTGACACGCTTAGTTGCGCCGAGATGCCCTCGGGCCTTCTTATTTCCATTGAACTGTACTGCTCGTCACTTCTGGAAGCGAATCGTCGTGCTCAATTCGTCGGCGTCGTATCAGCGTTAGAGCCTCTCGCAGCCCCGGCACGGCTGGGGGATTCTGTTGATGGATTCATAGCGCGGATGCTGGCCGATCTTGAGCAAGACGTGGACATTCCTCCAGACTTAAAGCAGTCGATGCGAGGCCGGGTCCGGTTATTGCAATCAGAATCGATTCGTCAATCTTTGCGGCGCTTGTGCGGAGAATGGTTTCCGGATAGTGCCAAAGCTTGGCAAACCGTAGATAGGGCTTACCGCTTGAGGAGCGAGCTGTTGCACAGCGGGGCCTTCGCTGACCCTGACACAGATGCGGCGGTGGAGGCTTCTGAAGTACGACGGGTTCTTCGGGCAATCTACCAACGCTGGGCAAAACAGCCATTCAAAGCCCCGGCTACCATCTGATCGGCTGGCAGTTGCCCCTGTGCAAGTGGGAAAAAACAGCCCGATCCCGAATTCCGGAATGCTGGAACTGGCTGACTGTTTAACGCCCTCGGCGGAGGGTGACTGCGTTTCATTGCCGACGGTGGCTGTCGCGTATCTCTTCCAGACGGCGCAGATAGTCCGGCTCAACAGTGTCGGGCTCGTAGGTCTCAGGGGACTCAGCATGCACGGGGCCAGCCCAGAGGCGCCTGGTTAGGTAGCGTCCTTGACGCTCCCGGATCATCTGCTTGATGGGGTCTTTTGCTGGATCGTAGGGGCGCCCAGCGCGGAGGGTTCGGCGGGTCTCTGCGACGCGGCCCGCACGGGCGAGGGCTTCGTCCCGCCGGGCCTTCTGTGCGGCGCGGCCTGCCTTGATAGCGTCCCATGTCATCCCGAGCGAGCCCTTAACGATTGCCCGTGTGTCACGCCGTCGCTTGGTCTCCTTGGCGTACCGGTTGACCTTCGTGCGGACGCGCAGTTCGGCCAAGTACTCCCGGTGGCAACGGTGACAACGCGGGCGGTAGTAGGAGGGCTGCCATGGATAGCGGTTCGGTTCTCCTTTGCGCGTTGGGAAGTTTTCGGCAGACAGGGCTAGGGTGCAGCCGCAGGTTCCGGCGCAGGGCCGGTACTGGGGGAGGCATTCGGGATGATTCATGGTCTAGAGGATGTAGGGGGGGGGGGGGGCATGAAGGGGCAGGGGAAGCCGGGTGTCGCGGGAGGTTTAGGGACGGCCCGGGAACCACTAGGACGCGCCTGCTCGCAGGTGCGCTCAGAGGCTCCATGCTGTAGTGGCCTGCTCGCCCCCGCAAACGGGCTCAGGGACCTCCCGGCACTGCTGGGAAGGGTAGGGTGGCCTTGTAACCGCCCATGGACGCTGAGCCCGTTCGCGGGGCTCTACAAACTGTCCGAAATCGAATCTATTCGGACATGCCCAGCAGCTATGTCCAAAAACTAGCTTGACGACTTTTTGAACACCATAGAGAATTCGGACTCCCTTTTCGTACACAGGAGCCCAGAGTGTCCCGAGTCTTCGCTTATTGCCGCGTATCCACGCAGGACCAGACCACAGACAACCAAATAGGCGAGATAGCCTCGGCTGGCTTCGCCGTCCAACCGTCCCGCGTCGTCGCAGAGACCGTCAGTGGCTCCGTGCCTGCGTCGGAGCGCCCGGGCTTCGGCAAGCTGCTGGACCGACTGGAATCCGGGGATGTGCTGGTGGTCACCAAGCTAGATCGGCTGGGGAGGAATGCCATGGACGTTCGGGCAACTGTGGAGGCGCTCACGGGGCTGGGGGTCCGGGTGCATTGCCTCGCACTCGGGGGCGTGGACCTCACGAGTCCTGCGGGGAAGATGACCATGGGCGTCATTGCGGCGGTGGCGGAGTTCGAGCGGGACCTCTTGATCGAGCGGACCCAAGCGGGGTTGGCCCGAGCCAAGGCGGACGGGAAGGCGCTAGGTCGTCCCTCCGCGCTCTCTGTAGCTCAGGTACAGGAGGTCGGGAAGCGTCTCATGGCCGGGGAGGCTATTGCTGCCATCGCTCGGGCCATGGGCACCAGCCGACAGACCGTGATGCGAACGAGAGACGCCATGCGATAGGCCGCATATCAGCGGGCTTCGTGAATCTCAGGCCGGCGTGTAACGTCGGCTTTTTCATGCACAGGCGAGCCCGATCCGGTTCAGCTCAGCGGGCCAATCACGCACCCCTACGGGGGCGCATACGCGCGGGCGGGTCCACAGGACTGCTCACGAATTTTTAAGAATTTTTTACAGGGGCCGCTCGTGGCGCCGCTGAATGCAGGTTGAAACCTGGTGCGTGCCTTGTCTCTAACTGTCTGGGTGTCCAGTTGTAGAACTGAATACCCGTACAGTGTAAAAATACTAACTATTGCCAAAGTTACAAAGGTGGAACTACGGGTGAGTTCTCCAATGAAGTAGGCAGCAGACTTGTAACCTTGCTCAAGCTTCTGAGGAACTTTACTGCATTGTGTGTGCAAACCCTACATCTAGCGTTTTCGATGGCAGTCAGACACCAGATATAGTGATTCCATTCCGAAACGACAACGCCGGGGTGCAACCCGGCGTCGAAGCCCAACTTTTAGCTGTCGGGGGCGTGTACATCAAAGAGACGTCGCACAAACGAATCTTGCCATGGACCAGTTCGGATGGACAGCGCGTTGGTTAATAACCTTAAAGGTTGAGCAATGACAAAGCAGCAAATCGGGCGCGACGCCCGCACTGGTGAATTCATCCCTGTCCGCGAGGCGGAACGCCGCCCGACGACGACGGTTGTGGAGACGATTACTCGTCCCGCACGACCGACAGTGACTAAGCCCTATACGCCGCCTGTTCGTAAGCGGTAAGCGTCGGGCTTCTTGGACGCCAGTAGGGCAGCCTACTGGCGTTTTTTACGCCCGCTAGTGGTCATCCGAGAGGATTTGTATGGACGAAAAGGCGGTGTGGGGATTGGCCGGTGCTTTCTTGGGCTGGGCGTTGAGCATCGGGACGGCCTTCGTCAAAGAACATGTACGCGTATGGCGGCTCGCTGCGGGGATGCGTGATGAACTCGAAGATATCGACCATCAAGTTACCGATATGGTGGAAAGCCAGCGCCGGAACTTGCAGATCATTGGCGCGAAGGGCGCTGGTGCGACAGGCGCGTTACCGATTCAACACGTCTTCTTTCAGAAAGCCTACGTTGACGTTTTTCCACAGCTTGGGCGTGGCGCACGTCTTTCTCTTCAGCTAATTCACTCAGCCGTCGATTCGCTTAACGAAGAGGCACGACAACTCGACGAAATCTTTTTAGAGCTGAAAAAGCTGACGACGCCAGAGTCCGAGCAGGCGCAAGGCCTTAGAAGGCAATGGGAAGACTTGGTGAAAGCTGCATTCTCGAATGCAATGACATTGCGTTGGTACATTGCAGCCCATCTCCAAGGTCGCTTTCTCAATCCGGTTAAGCAGTACGGCCACGACCATAGGCAATGGCTACAGCATCTAGAAGACGTACAGCTTCAGATCGACAAATACATCGAAGAAGGAAAGAGCATTCCTTCAGCTAGCTTTGAAAAGTTCTACGACGAACCTCGCTTCGAACAAAATGCGGCGGCCGTCCGGACGAGCTTCAGACGCTAGGGACCTCCGTATTCGAGTGCTGCGATTTATCGCGGCAGGGCCACGATGTTTGCCCCGTAAGCCTGAAGAGATCAAGCCGCCCACCCATCTTCGCCATCGATTGGCCCTTTGACGCCAGCGCCTCCGCAGCTTCTCGGAACTCCTTGCGGGCGCGACGGGCCTTGGTCGAACAAGTCTTGCACGAACTCATCAGGCCATCAGGGGAGCCGTTGTGGCGTTTGAAGCTCGTCGCCGACTTCTCACGTTTGCAAACTCGACATGTGCGGCAGAGCGCCGGCGGGGTCACGAGGCAAGCAGGAACACCCAAGGATGTTTCGGGAGGCGGATGCAGCGTTGGATTGCCCATGAGCGCAAGCATGCCTTCCAGGCTCAAGGGGTGGGGCTTGCCATCGACTTCCGCATGAACTTCATCGCCGACAACATGCAAACGAGATAGGTCGATCAGCGGCCATCCCGTAAGCTTCGTGTGGTCCTCGGAACTCAGCGAGACCTCGTGACCTTCAAGAGTGGCGAGTGAAAAATGATGGTTCATGTTGCGGGGTAGTGTTCGGGATCGAATGCAGAAACTGCCGTGTGCGGATCGCATGAGGCACAGCAGGAATTGAAAAAGCCGCTCCGCCTCGTGCGAGGGGAGCAGCGCTCTCGGCGCAGCAGGGGCGCGAGACTAGACCGTCAGTCGCCCATGCCCTTGGTCCCAGTAGCCCACTGGAAGGCTTGCCGTTTGCGCAGCATCTCCGGCACGTGATGCTCTGCCATCCACTGCGCCTTCTCATTGGAAAAATACTTGGTGCCGGTGCTGACTGCGATGCCCGCGAGATCGCCGGTGAGCTTTGAGTTGCTCGCCTTGACCTGCACGCTGGCGGACGCGAGTGCGTCGGCGTTTTGCGTCTGCAGGGCGCCCATCTGCTGCCGGTTGGAGGCGATGGTGTTCGTCAGGCCGGTGTCAATGCGCGAGAAGTCCTCGGCGGCTGCAGCGCTGATGTTGATGGCGTTGGCCTCCAGCGACCCGCCGCCTTGCGCGGCGAGGACCCGGGCCATCGAGAGTTGCCGGGCCGCTTGGCGGCTCCGGTCGGTCTGCTTCTCGAATGCCTGGGCAGCGGCGGCGCGGTCGTTCTCCTGCGCTACGCGGTAGCCCTCGGCGGTGTTGCGGTTGTTTGCGTCCGCCTGCGCCATGATGGCGTCGTTGTTGGCGTTGTTTGCTGCGACCGCGCCCACCGCCGAGACGGCAGCGGACGCTATGAGCGTGATGGTGGTTGGTTCACACATGGCTTGCGCAGTGAGGTATGCGGCCCTAGTTAGCGGCGAATGGTTGACCGATTTGGGGCAAGCTTTCCAATGACTGGTTCTCGTGCGTGATGTAGTCGGCGAAGAAGTGACCGGCAATGCAGCCTCGATGCTTCTCTACGTCGGTAGCAATAGCGACCACGTTCCCGGTGCGTTTGTCGCAAAACACAATGAGGCTTTGCGGATCGGAAAGGTGGGGCGCGGCATCGGCGCGGGTGGATGGGTCAACGGCTGCGCTGCGGATGCGAGTCATAGTGGATGTCTTTTTGGTTAAGGGTAAATCTGTGCTGCGGTAAGTGGCGTTCGAGCTCGGGAGCGGTTGCCCTATCGGCCGGACAGCCGAATGGAGTCGGTGGGGCCTAGGCTCCCAACGGCTCCGTTTAGTAGCGCGAAGCCGCTGGCAAACATTGCACGCGCAGCCTTCAACGTGTCCAGCCGAGCTGCCTCGGTGTCGCGCAGGAGGTCGCACAGAGCTTCAGCTTGGCGCTCGTAGGTCTTCACTCGCTCGGCCAATGGGTCTGACGTGATCTCGGTGATCTCGGTGTTCTCGTAGGCCACCGTGACGACTGGCTTGGTCATGCGATTCACTGTGAGCCCCCCAGCGTGGTACTCGCATAGGCGCGTGGATCGCCTATGGCTATGGTGGCCGGCTGCTGGTGACCACTTCCGACCGGCAGGGCTGAAGCAGTGGCCGTGGCGCGATTGCCCGTGACCTCGAAGCGAGATGCAGCTTCACCGAGGCGCTCTGCGGCTTGTCGCGTGGTCTCGCCGGAGCGCTGGTAGTGCTGTGCAAGGTTGCGCGTGTCACCGGAGTAGATCGTCGCCCGGTAAGTTTCTTCGGGGCGCGAGATGCTCGATGGAACGGCGCGATCTTGGGCGACGTCGCCCAGGCTCGGCATCCTGAAGGGGGCGGATACCTGCTTCCCTTGGTGGAACTCGGCCACCATGCCGGTGTCCATGATTTCCTCCTTGCCCGAGATGGGGTTAACGCGCCTCTCTTTGAGCGGCAGGATGACGGTGTTTCCAGAATTCATTTTGTTTTCTTTGTTCGTTGGTGCTCAGTGGCTTTCGCTACGGCTCCAGCCGTAAAGCCTACCGGTGCCTTCGGTTGGAGCGACGGAGAGCGGTCCCGGAGGCGCGGGCAGATTCACAGCGCGGACAACGCGCTCCGACTCTGCGACCGTGAGGCGCAGGGCGGTCATGTGAGTGCCTAGGTCAACGCCGGGCTCCCCGACGAGACCTGCCCTGAGGTAGCGCAGGCGGTCGCCGGCGGTACTGCGGAGGTGACCGGGAATCGCGGTGTCGGCTAGGAACTTGTCGAGCCGCTCGACGGCCTGAGGTGCGGTCATGCGCAAGCCCTGTAAGTCAGCCCCAAACGCCCGCATCCAATCGCGCACGACGATGAGCTGCACCCAGAGCGCGTACTCCGGCGTATCGGCATAGACCTCGGTGGCGCCAAGTTCAACGGGTAGCTTGGCGAGCGGTCGGTTGTCCGGTTCATGAAAGTGAAGCGTCGGACGTAGAGTCTCGTCCCGATAAGCGTTCATCTCGCGCACGGTTCGTGCCCGGGCTTCTTTGGAGGATTCGGGGAGCTTGAGTTCTGCGACCTTCTCGCGGATCGTGGCAGGAGCAGCGGTGGCCGATTGCTGTGCGGGGTATCCAATCGCGCCGAAAGGGACGGCGGCTACGGGCTTTTTCGACATGGCGATTTCTTCTTTCAGATGGGATTGCAGGTTTGCTGAGGCGCGGCGGTGCGCCTGAGCTTTTCGCGCAGCCATGGGCCACCGCCGAGGGTCATCAGTTTTCGCTTCTGCGCCGGGGTCAGCCGGACGCAGACGGAGATCAGGATGTCCTCCGCTGGTCGAGGCTTGGGTCCGCGGCGCTGGGGGGTCTGGGTTGGGGTCATAGATTCCTTCCTTCAGCCGCTCAAGCGCGGCGAGACTGGATGAAGGACACCAGCGCATGCACGCTGGATGTCGATTTACATCCCGATGGTTTCGATGGGGTTGAAAACCTCGTGCGAGTTGCGGCGCTTCTCGACGTTGGCTTCCCGCTTCTGAATGGTCTCCTTGCGCTTGTCGTAGTCGTTTTTGATCCGGGCGCCGTAGCGGGGCTCGAAGAACGCAGCGCCGGACGCAGGGTCCACACCAGCCTTCACGTAGAAAACGCCAGGCGGCGCCTTGCTCTGCAGGAACTTGAAGGCTTCGGCCTCGCCCTTGGGCACGTCCACCGGGGCGACCTTCTCGTAGGTCAGGCCACCTTGGTAGCCGGACTTCATGGAGGTCGCTACGTCCATCCCGGGGAGGATGGAGCCGGTGTCGGTCACCTTGTCGGGCATGGCGAGCTTCTGACCCGCGATGACGCGGATGGGGGCGCCAGAGGGCATCAGCATCGGGTGCAGTCCGTTGTTGTCCGGGAGGCCCAGGGCGATGTCCTTGCCGTCGATCTCCTGCCCGTGGGGCGTCATGAGACCGGGGACCTTGACCTTGAATTCGGCCATGTCCTCGCGGAAGGTCTTCGCGGTGTTCTCCAGTTGACCGTCCACGTCCTTGACGTTGCCGAGGGCGTAGACAGGCTTGCCGTTCACCATGTTCAACGGGTTGCCCAGCTCGGTGCCCTTGGAGCCATAGGGGTTCGGGACCATCTGGTAATGCTTGCCTTGACCGGGAAGGAACGTGTAGCCCTTTGCGATCTGCTGCGCCACCACGTCGGCCGCCTTGTCGAAGTCCACTTCGCCGGTCATCTGACGCATGTACGTCGCCTGCCGATAGAGCATCTCGCGTACTCGCCGTGCATCCTTGGACGGGAGCGAGCTGTCGATGCCCGAGAACCAACCATCGGAGCCGGTGTGCTTGCGCATGGCCGCCGTGATCGCTTTGTCCACCGATAAATCCACCTCGGCAGGCTTGGCGCCAGGCTTGAACTGGGACCACTCGAAGCGGCCCTTCGCGGCATCGGTCAGGGGTTTGATGTCCCCGCCGTTCGCGAAGTACTGGCCGGCCGTCTGGGCGTCGATGTCACCACCGATGTAGGCCTTCATGGCGAGGAAGCGGCCGTAAGTCTCGTCGTTCGGGAAGTACTTCTCCAGAACTTCGGAGCCCACCTTGTCTTCGAGGGTCCGGTATCCCCGGTAGACCTGGGCGATCTTGGCGGGGTCACGGCCCATCAGGGCGCCGCCGAGCTGCTGCTTGTAGACCTCGCTGGTGCCTTTGGGGCTCGCGGCCTGCACGATGGGGTCCGACAGGAATGCCATGAACTCCTGCGTCGCCTGCTCACTCGCCACGGCATTCGGAATGCCGTAGGTTTTGATAGTCTCGGCCAGGGCGGGCATGGCGGCCTGCCGCTGCACCACGATGTCACGGAGACCCAGTTCGTAGTTCTCGTTCACGATGGCGCCCACGGACTTGCCGAGGTGCGTGGCGACCGTAGGTCCGTCGTGGATGCCGTTGATCGCGCCGTTGACAGCCATACCAAAGACCGAGACCTCGGCCTTGGTACGCAGCGACTTCTTGAACGCCGCGTCGAGGCCACGGAAGACCTCCGGGCCGACACCGTGTCGGCTGTCGATCTGGTAGGCCTTCTCCTCCATGTCAGCGATTTGCGCGGGCGTGACGCCGGGTTGCGCTATGAGCGCTTGGAAGTCTTGGTTCCATTGCTGCACCGCCATGCCGGCCTCGAAGGTCTTGATGCGATGCGTCTGCTTGAACAGGTCTTCGGAAAGCCGGGTGTACGCGGCGGGGTTCCGGGCGGCCCACGAGTTCGGGTTGCCGTCGTCGTAAAGCGCCTTGAGCGTGCCGAGGGCTTGACCGTAGTTCGTAACGCTCTCGCGCACGATCCCCTCATGCCACTTGTCGGCCTGAGCCACGTTGCCTCGTGCCATGGTCAGAAGGCGCTGGTAGGTGTCAGCAGCCTTGCCGGTCGTTAGGCCGTCTGGGCTCGCGTTCATCTCGGCCTTGGTGGCGTTGAGAACGGAGTTCAGGGAGTTCGTCTCGACAGTCTTGCGGACGTTCTCGTTGGCTTGAGAGACCATCGACTGCGCCTGCTGCGTGAAGGTGTAGAGCTTCCGGGCGTCATACATCGGATCGCCGGTGCCTGAGCCGATCTCTTTCTCGTACCACTCCTTCATGTACTGCTCGGCGTTGACCGAGCCATCGAGCGGCATGTCGCTCATGTGGAGCTTCGCAGCCTCTGTGAGCTTGAAGGCGTCCTCGTCGGCTTGCGCGGAGACGTAGGTGCCGGCGTAGGCCATGCGATCCGCATAGCGCAGGTCCATGGCCCGACCTGTCTTTTTGTCGGTCAGTGCTTGCCACTCAAGCGCCTTGTTCTCGCGTTGTGTCTGAACGATGTCTTCCCGCTGCATCGCGTCAGCTACTTCGTCCAATGATTTCGCAGCAGAACTGAAGAAGCCCGAGAAGGCGTTACCGAGGGTTTGTAAAGCCTGTCCTTGGCCTTGAACCTGCGCGGCGGTAGCCTTCCCTACGTCGGTGTACGTTGACGGCGCGGCGGTAGGTTGTACGTTTTTGAAAGTCGGTGTCGTCGGGAATGACTGCTCGCGTTGTCCTGCCATGTGCTTGTTTCAGTTGGTTGGAGGTGCACGCGCCAGCAGATGCTGCCGCAGCACGGACGAGATCGTTCGCCGTCGTCCAGATGGTCGAAAGCTGAAATCTCAGGGGAGAAAGGTGAATGCCCGAAGGTCTGACTTCCACCGGCGATGCCTGAGCAACGGGTGGAACTACGGGCTTATCAATCCGGCGATACGCCTATTGCTTGTGCGTAAGCGGATTTGTGACGGGGATAGGGTCGTCACCTTGCGTGGGTTTATTCGAAACCCGAAATTCGGCATTGCGTCTCTAGACCTCGCCGATGAATCCGCTGGACCCAAGGCCTTGCCGCTCGGCGCCCTCTTGAGGTCTCAGAGATGTCCTAAGACCTCAAGAGAACACTATGTTCTCTATGTTCTATACACCCCTGTAACTCCCGAGGTGATCCTTGTGCGTGGGTTTAATCCAGCACTTCGGACGTGACGGGGCACACACGGCAAGCCGCGTGATTTCGTGTTGTAGAGGTGTGGCCCGTGGGGCCGTCAGTGCCGCGAATGCGGGCTGAAAGTGAGATGCATGACAAGCCACTTTCTGTGCGCTTGCACTGGTCCCCGGGTCGGCTGAGAGGCCTTAGGAAGTCCGGTACTACCAGCGGCTCCGCGTCGGGAGCGGGCTGGAATAATACTGTAAATTTATCCAGCACTTTGTGTCGGCAGGCACCAACATGGGGTATTCGTTGACAGTCGGTTTTCCCAAGTGCAGGCTACTTTTATGAATCAGCCTGCCCCCACGCTTGTAGAGGAATTTGGTCGCTGGACCTTCTCGTACTTTGTGCGAGAGCCGGCCCATCGTGGTGAGCCGTTTTTCGCTAATGCTGAAATCCATGAGGGCCGCGTGTTGCGGGCGCGTTTCATGCTGTCGAGATCGGGCGATCACATTGAAATGGTGCAGAGGCTGCGCAGCCATTGCGAGGAGTGGGCAAAGGACCGCGACGACCCTTCGCGCATCGACAAGCGCAACGAGCGCACCATCGGGGACCGCATCAAAGCCGGGCAAGCCGGCGAGAAGGGCGTGGCCTAAGAGAACAGCTTGAACAGCGCGGCCGTTGCGCCGACTGCGGTCATCATGAGGACCACCGGATACCACGCGCGTTCGCGGTGGAACTTCGAGGCCTCGGCCAGGAGCTTGTGCGACTCGGCGTTGAGCTTGGAAGACTCGGCGATGAGCTTCGCAATCTCTACATCCACGCGGCGGGCTGTTTGAGCGTCCATGGTCGGCATGGTAGCGGTTTTGGGCGCTCGGGGGATGCGGCGACGGGTCATAAGGCCTCCTGCTTTGCCGCCGGCAATTAGCGGCTCGGAGGAGCCTTCGGGGGCTCGCCGAGCTTGCTGATTTTGTGGTTGCTGAAGTGGGCGACTTTGTACATCTCGATCACCCCGTGAGTACACGCGAGCTCCTCAGCAGTCGGCCGATAGTCCGACTTGTTGGAGTCTCCACAGATGAAGCTCGACAGTTGCAGCATGTTCAGGCTGTGGTTCGGCCCGAGAGTCGGAGTGCGCAGGGCGACTTGGGCGGTCGCCCCAATGCCCACAGTTGCGAGAGAAGCGGCGAGCGCGAGGACATGGTTTTTCATGGCGTAGATTTTCGACGCGGGCTGCGGTCCCGGTGTCCGATGGCATCGCGGCAATCGTAGGGATGCCGTCGGCACTAATGCGCGAGGCGGGACGGGCCGCTAGATGGCCAACAGTGCGCCGGTCAGCATGCCGACCAAGGCCCGCTCTACCCAAGCGTCTGTGGCGGCTTCTGGGCGCCCTGGCGGGACCAGGAGGTCCACTACGTCCAATGCCCTATTTGCAAGCGTCAAGAGCGCCACGGGGTCAGGCGCTGCGCCTTTGGCCCGTCGAACCTCATGGCCGACGATGACGGCGGCGCGAATCACGGGATGTCCTGCGGCTTGATCGGCGGTGTACCTCGTGCGGTAGCTTTGAGGTTCCTTTGCTTCCTGTGCACCCACGGGCGTGTGCGGGTCTGCCGGGTCATCCCGCGCCGCTTTGGTAGGCGCTATAGGCGTTTGCGCGACTGCCGCTGGAGGTGGCGACTGCACGATGGTCTTCTTTAGTTCGCGTAGCGCCGTGGCGAGTGCGGGGAGCTTTTTCGGCGGAGCCGCTTTATCCGCACGCGCTACCACGTATGAAGCAGTCGGCCCTCGAAGCTCAATCGTCAGAGATGCCGCTCGCATATCTTGGACCTCCACCCAAGCGCAAGGGTCGCCGTTAGTGCCGGCCGTCCACTGGACCCTGACAGGTCGCCGCAAACTTTTCTCAAGCGCAGCCGCAAACAGCCGGAGTGGTCCCTCAGCATAGGTGGGGGCGTAGGGCATGGCACGTTATCGGGTGCGGCGAGCGCGTGCCGACGAGCGCCGCGCAGAACGCAGGCACACGGTGCGGGCGGCCGCGAGCGCATCAGGGAAGGCAACGCCCTCGCGCAATGGCAAGCCATCCCGAGACAAGACGGAGGCCTCGCCGGGAACTCCCGCACCGATCACGATAGACACTAGGGTTGTCGGTACCGCGCGTGAGTCCTCGACGCAGAGTGCGGCCCAATGTTGGCCGCAGTCAGTCGAACCGTACTCGGTCGTCACCGGGCGCTGCAGCGCGGTTGCCATTTGTTCGCGCAGGCTTTCGACGCTGGAGCGTTGGGCGGCGGGAAATCTGAATTGCGAGGTCATCAGTGTGTCCTGTTTTGTGGAAAGCCGCGACTTTGTCCGTTGGTCACAAGCTTGTCAGCAGCACGAGTTACCTACTTGAGGGGCTTTGCACAGCAACTAGCGCGAGTCGCTGGCGAAGCACTCGCTTCTCGGTGACTCGCATCTTGTTCAAGTGGGACGCGGACTTGCGCGATATCCTCTCCGACGATCTTCGCGTTTGGAGAAAGTCAACCCCCATAACCACTTTTTTCGTTGTGGTGCTACTTTGCCCCCATGGACGCTGCAGCAAAGCGCCTGAAACGCGCCCATCGCTGCACGCCCGGGTCGAGGCTGTCGCCACAAGCGGAATCGGAAACTCGTTAAGGGCGGCGACGGCTTGAACAGACAATGAGTCCTCCGCAGCCCTTCGGTCCCGCCTATGGCTAAGCTAATTCCAGCCCCTCTCCTTGCCATCGTTTCGAACATCGTTTCTACTGCAGAGACTCACGCGAGCATGGACAGTCTGTTCATGTATGCCGAAGCCCCTGGTGATCCGCCAGAGGGCAGTAAACACGTCAAGGCGCAAGAGTGGCTACGGAACACGAACAAGGAACACCCAGATCCGTTGGCAGTTCTAGGACGGATCATTAGCGGCTACATGGAGGACCCAGTGATGGCTGCGGACTACGTAGCCCCTCAGTGGACCCAGGAACACGAATCAACCCTGACGAAGCGAGAGAACGTCCGCAAGATCGAGAAGGTGCTTGCCAACAACGGATTGCAATACCGTGTCGGGGGCTTCATCACGGGCGGCGGACTCGCACCAAGTAAGACGCTGGGGCAGTTGATCAAGGGCCGGGATATGCCTGCAATCCATCGCGAGTTTGATCGCGCCATGGAGACCGTCGAGGCCAAACCCCGAGAAGCCGTCTCTGCCGCCTCTAACATTCTTGAATCGATCTTCAAGACCTACATCGAGGACAACAAGCTGACGATGCCGGACAAGCAAGATTTGCAGCCAGTGTTCAAGGTCGTCCGCGCTGACCTCGGGCTCGACCCCGGAAGCATCGAGGACCAGGATTTGCAGCGAATCATCACGGGCCTGTTTTCAATCGTTGACGGTATCGGGGCACTGCGCACGCATGCAGGCAGCGCCCATAGCGAGGGCCGCAAAGGCTACAGGCTTGAACCTCGACACGCACGTTTAGCCGTCAACGCCGCGCACACTGTCGCGACGTTTGTTATGGAGACATGGGACAAGAAGATCGGCGGCAAACCGCCGCTTGCTGCTGCCTAGCGGCCGAGGCGCTGCTCCCGACTGATTGGATTCGTAGCTTGATGGTGGAATCAGGCACTTCGCTTCGCGAAGTTGAGACCCGACCAGTCCAGCGCTCCTACAGCGGCCACCAGCGCCCCCATGGATGCGTGCGTGTACCTCGATTGCACTGCGCCGCTCTCGTGTCCAATCAGCTTGTCAATGATGGTCTCGTTCACGCTGGCCCCAGCTAGTACGGAACGGACATTGTGGCGGCAGGAGTGCGCTGAGAACCTCGGGTCTGGGGCGATGTCGGCGTCCTTGCGGAGGTCCAGGAAGTAGCGGCCCGCAAGTTCGCTGGGGCGCTTCTTACCTGACTGGATGAACTTAGGAAACAGGAAGCGCTCACCACAGGCCCGCATGGCCTCTACGTGCTCTCGCAGCCCCATCGCTAATACCTGCGGGGCCATCGGGACCACGCGCAGCCCTGCGGCCGTTTTGACGCTTCGGGCCTCATGGCCCTCGGTGGCTATGTCGTGAATCTCAATGGAGAACTGGCCGTCGATCTCCTTGAGGTCTGCCAATTCAAGCTGCGCAATTTCCCCGAGACGACAGCCCGTGTACAGCAGCAAGGGCAACAGCCAACGGCCCGAGTCGTTCCGGGTGTTGTTGGCCGCGACCAGGGCCTTCAATTGCTCCAGGCGCCACGGGAGCCGCTTGGTCGAATCGGAGGTATCGACCTTGACGCCCACCCATGGATTGACCTTGAGCTTCCCGGAGTCCACAGCCAGATTGAGCAGGGCGACCAGCGGGGATAGCAGGTTGCGGATGGACCGACCCTTGAGGCCCTGAGCGACCAGAGCAGCCCGGTACTTCGCGGCGTGTCCCCGGTCCAGGTCTCCAGCGGCCACAGGGCCGCATGCCTTAGTGAACTCGGCAATGCCGCGCTCGGTGATCTTGATGGCTGCAGGTTTGCGGGTCTTAGCCGCCTTCCAGTCGGCGAGCAGGGTTGCCCAGGAGAGGCCGGCAGAGGGGGCGGCAGGAGAGGCCACAAGAACTGCCTGAACCCCGGAAACCGCTGGAGCCTCTGGGGTGTCAATGAGTTCACCGCGATCCCGGGCGACCGCCTCGGCGCTGGCCTTCGCCAGCACACGGGCCAGCTTCAGCAAGGCCAGCTTCCCGGGCATGCCGCTCCAGTCGATGCGCAGCCCCATCGGCTGAGTCAGGCGCTCCATGCGCAGCGTAATGGCAGACAGGTCCCCAGCCGCGACCATCTGCACCCACTGCTCGGCGATCCAGGCCCGAAGGATCAGGCGTCGCTCGGTAGGGCTCGGGTTGCCTTCCCATTCGTAGGAGGCCAATGCAGCATCCAGACCTTCCGGCTCTACGCGCAGCCGGTCGTCCCCGATCAGCACGGCATGACGGACAGCCTGCGCCAGCGTATCGACCAGTGCAGCGGTGGGAGCTATCGCAGGCTGCGGACGGCGCCGCTCACGCTCGGCCGCCCATTGAGTCTCAAGGTCGGCCCGGATCGTCAGAGCTTTGATGCGGGCTATGGGTTCATCCCGGGTGCCGAGGGTCGCGCGGAAGGCGTAGCGGTCCTCGGGGCCGGCGCGTAGGTCTACCGGCTTGACGATGGTCAGGAAGAACGTTTGACGCCTACGCGTCAGGCCGGGTATCGGTCTCGGTGGTGATGCCATTTGATGGGGCTCCAAGTGGTGAAGTTCACACGTCTGGAGCACATCGGATTACGCGGTAGGCCGCGCCAGCCTTGGAGAGTCGCGTTCTCAGAGGAGAAAACGGAATCTGATTAGAGGTTGACGAGCCTTACCCCTGGCACTGACTACGCAGCTAGGGCTGCTTGGTTCCCCACCTGACCCGGTTGGCCACTTCACCATGCAGGGAGGCCCGTCAGCGGCGATTCTAACCCCGTCGATTTGCCCCCTTCGCCGGGGCGTGAATGATTTCGGCGGCGGCGGGAAACAAGCGTGAAGTGGCCTGCCCGCGCCTTTTAGAATGTCCGCAATGTCTTATCTCGTGCTCGCTCGCAAGTTCCGTCCGAAAACCTTCGGTGAGATGGTCGGTCAGGGGCATGTGGTGCAGGCGCTCGAGAACGCACTGACCACGCAGCGCCTGCATCACGCCTATCTTTTCACCGGCACGCGGGGCGTGGGCAAGACCACGGTGTCGCGCATCCTGGCCAAGTCGCTCAATTGCCAGGGGCCGGACGGGCAGGGCGGCATCACCGCCACGCCGTGCGGCGTGTGCCAGGCCTGCCGCGACATCGATTCGGGCCGCTTCGTCGACTACACCGAGCTCGACGCAGCCTCCAACCGCGGCGTGGACGAGGTGCAGTCGCTGCTCGAGCAGGCCGTCTACAAGCCGGTGCAGGGGCGCTTCAAGGTCTTCATGATCGACGAAGTGCACATGCTCACCAACACCGCGTTCAACGCGATGCTGAAGACGCTCGAGGAGCCGCCCGAGTACCTCAAGTTCGTGCTGGCCACCACCGATCCGCAGAAGGTGCCGGTCACGGTGCTCTCGCGCTGCCTGCAGTTCAACCTGCGGCCGATGGCGCCCGAAACCATCCTCGAACACCTGACAGGTGTGCTGCAGACCGAGCAGGTGCCGGCCGAGCCGCAGGCGTTGCGCCTGCTGGCGCGTGCCGCGCGCGGCTCGATGCGCGATGCGCTCTCGCTCACCGACCAGGCCATCGCCTTCGGCAACGGCGAACTGATCGAAACCGGCGTGCGCCAGATGCTCGGCAGCGTGGATCGCGGCCATGTGTTCAAGCTGATCGAGGCGCTCGCGCAGGGCGACGGCAAAACGGTGGTCGACACTTCCGAGGCCTTGCGCCGGGACGGCATGTCCGCCGCTTCCACGCTCGAAGAAATGACCGCCGTGCTGCAGGCCATGGCAGTGCTGCAAGCGGTGCCTTCGCGGGCGGAATCCGCCGATTCGGCCACCGACCCCGACGCCGCCGACACCGCGCGCCTCGCATCGCTGATGCCCGCCGACGAAACGCAATTGCTCTACAGCCTCTGCCTGCACGGCCGCGGTGAACTGGGCCTGGCGCCCGACGAGTACGCGGCGCTGACCATGGTGCTGTTGCGGCTCCTGGCCTTCAAGCCTTCCAGCGCGGCTGCCTCCACGGCTTCCCCGGAAAAAAAAACTCTGAATGACGCCCACGCCGCGCCGGCAAGGGCTCCTGCCCGTGTCGCGCCGCCTGTATCGGCGCCAGTGCCGGTGCCGGTGTCCGCCGGGCCTTCGGTCGAAACGTCTGCCGCAGCTGCACCTGCATCGGCTCCGGCATCACCACCCGCAATCACACCGGCCACGCACGCGCCATCGCCCGTGCCGCCTGGCCATCGCCTGGCCGTGCGCGACGAACCCCTGCGCCAGTCCGATCCCAGATCTGCCTCCTCGGACGCCCCCGCCAAGGTCGTCGGCATGCCGATCCGCGTGCAGCCGCCGCCCAGCCTGCGCGATGCGCCGCGCGCCGACGAGCAGCGCGGCCCCGCGGCGCCGATCCCCCCCAGCGAGGACGGCGACTTCTGGTACGACACGGTCACCCAACTGGTCGCGGCCGAAAGCATCACGGCGCTTGCGCGCGAACTCGCGTTGCAGTCGCAACTGGTAGGGCGCGACACCGACCAGTGGATCCTGCGCATCGAGCGCGAAACGCTCAACCAGCCCGCCAGCCGCGAGAAGCTCACCGCCGCGCTCAATGCGCTGGGTCACGAGATCAAGCTCGCCATCGAGATCGGCGGCGTGGTCGACAGCCCCGCGCGCCGCAACCGGCATGCGGCCGAGGCGCGCCAACGCATGGCCGAGGAGGCCATTCACAGCGACCCCGAGGTGCAGATGCTCATGCGCGACTTCGATGCGAAGATCGTCCCCGGAACGCTGCGGCCGGTCTGAGCCGGGCTCCACGGCCTCGTCTCTTATCCTTCACCCCTTTTCTTCACCAACCCACACAGGACCAACGATGTTCAACAAAGGACAACTGGCCGGCCTCATGAAGCAGGCGCAGGCAATGCAGGACAACCTCAAGAAGGCCCAGGAAGAACTGGCGCACATCGAGGTCGAAGGCGAATCGGGTGCGGGCCTCGTGAAGGTCGTCATGACCTGCAAGCACGACGTCAAGCGCATCACCATCGACCCGAGCCTGCTGGCCGACGACAAGGACATGCTCGAAGACCTGGTGGCCGCCGCCTTCAACGCCGCCGTGCGCAAGGCCGAGGAAACCAGCGAGCAGAAGATGGGCAAGCTCACGGCCGGCATGCCCGGCCTTCCGCCCGGCATGAAGCTGCCGTTCTGAGCGCTTGATGGCCGACGCCAGTTCGCTCGATGCCCTGGTCGATGCGCTGCGCCGATTGCCCGGCGTGGGCATCAAGTCGGCCTCGCGCATGGCGTTCCACTTGCTGCAGCACGACCGCGAGGGCGCGCAGTTGCTCTCGCGCGCGCTGCAGCAGGCGGCAGGCAATGTGCGCCATTGCGAACGCTGCAACACCTTCACTGAAGCACCGGTCTGCAACGTGTGCATGGACACGCGCCGCGATGCGACCAAGCTCTGCGTGGTCGAAACGCCTGCGGACCAGGCCGCGCTCGAACGCACCGGCGCCTTCCGGGGCTATTACTTCGTGCTGATGGGCAAGCTCAGTCCGCTCGACGGCATCGGCCCCAAGGACATCGGCCTGCAAAAGCTGTTCGATCGCGCGCGCGACGGCACGGTGAGCGAAGTCATCCTCGCCACCAATTTCACCGCCGAGGGCGAAGCCACGGCGCACGTCATCGGCGAAGCGCTCAAGCAGCGTGGCCTGACCGTGACGCGCCTCGCGCGCGGCGTGCCCGCCGGCAGCGAGCTCGAATACGTGGACCTTGGCACCATCGCCCACGCACTCGTCGACCGTCGATAACGCGCCACAAATCCCCATGACCACCTCCCTCCTCACCGTCGCCTACTGGTGCGTGTTCATCGCATGCGGCCTGCCGTACCTGGCCGCGTGGACCGCCAAGGCCGGCAGCTTCGGCCTGCGCGACAACATGCATCCGCGCGACTGGGCCGCCAGGCAGAGCGGCTGGCGTGCACGCGCCAACAGCGCGCAAGCCAACTGTTTCGAAGGGCTGCCATTCTTCGTGGGCGCGGTGATCATTGCGCACCAGTTGGGCGTGAATCAGGCGCGGCTCGACATGCTGGCCGCGGCCTATGTCGTGCTGCGCGTTCTCTACCTTGCGGCCTACATCAAGGGTCTGGGCGGTGTGCGCAGCGTGATCTGGGCGATCGCATTTCTGGTCAACGTCGCGATTCTTTTCCTCGCGAAATAGGCCGCCGCAGGCCGTTCGGCAGAGGCGGCATCGAGGCTTCATGGAGGCCTTCGTGCTTACGTGAAAACCCGCACGGGATGACCCCGATGCAGGCAACAGGGGCGCACCCCTAAGCTCGATTCAATTCCAAGAATCAAAGAGCCCGCAGGACCGCTTCATGCTTCATCGCAGAACCCTCATCACCGCTTCCGCAGTCGCTGCCGCCACGATCGCGCTGCCGCGGGTTTTTGCGCAACCCAAGCTGGAGAAGACCAAGATCTCCATCGCGGTCGGCGGCAAGGCCGCCTTCTATTACCTGCCGCTCACCATCTCCGAGCAGCTGGGCTACTTCAAGGCCGAAGGCTTGGAGGTCGAGATTTCCGATTTCGCCGGCGGCGCACGCGCGCTGCAGGCAGTGGTCGGCGGCTCGGCCGATGTGTGTTCGGGTGCGTACGAACACACCATCAACCTGCAGGCCAAGAACCAGTTCTTCCAGGCCTTCGTGCTGCAGGGCCGCGCGCCGCAGATCGCGGTGGGCGTGTCGACCAAGAACATGGCCGGCTACACCGGCATCCAGGACCTCAAGGGCAAGAAGATCGGTGTCTCGGCACCGGGCTCGTCGACCAACATGGTGGCCAACCTCGTGCTCTCGCGCGGCGGCCTCAAGGCGAGCGATGTGAGCTACATCGGCGTGGGCGTTGCGGCCGGCGCGCTCACCGCGCTGCGCTCGGGGCAGATCGACGCCATCAGCAACACCGACCCGGTGATGACCATGCTCGAGCAGAAGGGCGATGTGAAGATCATCAGCGACACGCGCACGCTCAAGGGCACGCAGCAGGTGTTCGGCGGGCCGATGCCCGCGGCCTGCCTCTATGCGCCCATCGACTTCATCCAGAAGAACCCCAACACCTGTCAGGCGCTGGCCAATGCCATCGTGCACGGCCTGAAGTGGCTGCAGACGGCGGGGCCGGGCGACATCATCAAGACGGTGCCTGAGACCTACCTGCTGGGCGACCGCGCGCTGTACCTCGCATCCTTCGACAAGGTGCGCGAATCCATCGCCACCGACGGCCTCGTGCCGGCCGAAGGCCCGAAAACGGCGCTGGCCGCCATTGCCAGCTTCGACGCCGCAGTGAAGGCCGACAAGATCGACCTCGCCAGAACCTACACCAACGATTTTGCTAGGCGCGCGAAAGACAGGTTCAAAGCCTGACTCCGAACGTCCCCGCGACCCGGCCTTGGCCGGGTTTTTTAATCCTGCAGACATGTCCGACCACGCACTCGAACTCCTCTCCATCAGCTGCACCTTCCACTCGAAGGACGACCCCGGCCAGCGCTACACCGCCGTTGCGGACACCACGCTGCGCATCAAGGCCGGCGAGTTCGTCTCGGTGGTAGGCCCCACGGGATGCGGCAAGTCGACACTGCTGAACGTGGGCGCCGGCTTGCTCGAACCGTCGTCGGGCACGGTCAAGGTGTTCGGGCAGACGCTCGAGGGCGTCAATGCGCGCGCGGGCTACATGTTCCAGACCGAGGCGCTGATGCCGTGGCGCAGCGCCGTCGCCAATGTGATGGTGGGGCTGCAGTACCGCGGCGTGCCCGACGCCGATGCGCGCGAGCAGGCCGAGGCCTGGCTGTCGCGCGTGGGGCTCTCGGGGTTCGGCGACCGCTATCCGCACCAGCTCTCCGGCGGCATGCGCAAGCGCGTGGCGCTGGCGCAGACGCTGGTGCTGGACCCCGACATCATCCTCATGGACGAGCCCTTCAGCGCGCTCGACATCCAGACGCGGCAGTTGATGGAAAACGAGGTGCTCGAGATCTGGAGCGCAAAGAAGAAAGCAGTGCTGTTCATCACGCACGACCTCGATGAAGCCATTGCGATGAGCGACCGCGTGGTGGTGCTGTCGGCCGGCCCCGCCACGCACCCCATCGGCGAGTTCGACATCGACCTGGCCCGCCCGCGCGACGTGGCCGAGGTGCGCACGCAGGCGCGCTTTGTCGAGCTGCACCGGCAGATCTGGGAGGTGCTGCGCGACGAGGTGCTCAAGGGCTACGCACAACAACTGAGGAAGGCCGCATGATCCCGCGCCTCAATGAACGCAACGCGCGCTTCTGGCAACTGGTGCTGCTGGTGGTCATTCTGGTGGGCTGGCACCTGGCGTCGCGCAACCAGCAGTTCGCTTTCTTCGTCGGCGAGCCGATCCAGGTGGCGGGCCGCATCTGGAGCTGGTTCCTGCCCTTCGAGGTGCCGCCGAACCTGCTGTTCCCCGAAGGGCTGAAGGGCAACGCCGACATCTACCGGCACCTGGGCACCACGCTCCTGGAGACGGTGCTGGCCTTTGGCATCGGCACCGTGCTGGGTCTGGCATGCGGGCTTTGGCTGGCGCTTGCGCCCACCGCGAGCCTGATCCTCGACCCCTTCATCAAGGCCGCCAACTCGATGCCGCGCGTGATCCTTGCGCCGATCTTTGCGCTGTGGTTCGGACTGGGCATCTGGAGCAAGGTGGCGCTGGCCGTCACGCTGGTGTTCTTCATCGTGTTCTTCAACGTCTACCAGGGCGTGCGCGAAGTGAGCCCCGTGGTGCTGGCCAACGCGAAGATGCTGGGCGCCAAACAGCGGCAACTTCTGCGCACCGTGTACTTGCCGAGCGCCACAAGCTGGGTGTTCTCCAGCCTGCACACCTCGGTGGGGCTGGCCTTCGTGGGCGCGGTGGTCGGGGAGTACCTGGGGTCGGCGCGCGGCGTGGGCTACCTGATCCTGCAGGCCGAAGGCACCTTCGACGTGAACACCGTCTTCGCCGGCATCGTGGTGCTTACGGCCTTCGCCTTGCTGCTCGACGGCATCGTCGGCTTGGTCGAGAAGCGCCTCATGAAGTGGCAGCCCCGCAGCGGGGAAACCGAAAAGCTCTGAGCCGCGCAGGGCGCTGCCAAGAGCGGCCAAGAGCGCGGGGTAGGGCGCGGATCAGGCGCGGCGCGTTCAGGCCGTGTCCGCGGCCTGGTCCTTGCGCATTGCGGCGGTGGCCTTGTCGATCTGGGTGTTGACCTGGACGAGCGCACGTCCCGCAAAGATGCCGCCCGACATTTCCAGCGAGAGCCGTTCGGTGTCGCGGCGGCGCAGGTCGCCGATCACTTCGTCGGCTTCGGCTTCGGACGCGCCCAGCGCCAGCACGCCCTCGCGGCCGAAGGCCATCGCCGATTCGAAAGTCTCGCGGATCTGGTAGTCGACGTTGAGCTTGACCAGTTCCACTGCATGCTCGCGGTCGAATGCGCGGACCATCAGGTGGGCGTGCGGAAACTCGGTCTTCACCAGTTCGGCGATGCGCGAGCACGCGGCCTTGTCGTCGATGCACACCATGATCGCCCTGGCGGTGTGTGCACCCGCCGCATGCAGCACGTCGGCACGGGAGCCGTCGCCGTAGTACACCTTGAAGCCGAAGTCGGCGGCAACACGGATCGTCTCCGTGTCGCTGTCGATGATCGAGATGGACGCACCGCGTGCCAGCGCACCCTGGATCGCGATCTGCCCGAAGCGTCCGAAGCCGATGACGAGCACGTTGCCGGCCAGGTCCTCGGCCTTCTCCACACCGTCCATCGACGCCTGCATCGCCGGCGCGAACCGGCGATGCGCGAGCACCGCCAGCGGCGTGAGCGCCATCGACAGCACCACCACCGCCGTCATGTTCGCGTTCACCTCGGCGCTGATGACCTTGGCGCCCAGCCCGGCAGAAAAGAGCACGAAGGCGAATTCGCCGCCCTGTGCCATCAGCACCGCGCGGTCGAGCGCGTCGGCGGGCGAGCTCTTCGCGAGCCGCGCCACGCCGTAGATGCACAGCGCCTTCACCACCATCATCGACACCACGCCGGCCACGATGAGTTGCCAGTTCTGCGCCACCACGGCCAGGTCGAGCGACATGCCCACGCTGATGAAGAACAGGCCCAGCAGGAGACCGCGGAACGGTTCGATGTCGGCCTCCAGCTGATGGCGAAAGGTCGACTCCGACAGCAGCACGCCCGCCAGGAAGGCACCCATGGCCATCGACAGGCCGCCCAGCTGCATGAGCAATGCGGCGCCCAGCACCACCAGCAGCGCGGCGGCCGTCATGACCTCGCGTGCCTTCGAATTGGCCAGGATGCGGAACAGCGGATTGAGCAGCCAGACGCCCGCCGCCACCAGCGCCGCGAACGCGCCCACGGCGATGCCGATGCCGATCCAGCGCGACGGCGCCACGGCTTGCTGCGCGGCGTCCACCGGCGCGATGAAGGCGATGATGGCCAGCAGGGGCACGATGAGCAGGTCTTCGAAGAGCAGGACCGCAACGATCTTTTGGCCGCGCGGCGCGGCGATGTCGCCGCGCTCGCCCAGCAACTGCATCACGATGGCCGTGGACGTGAGCACGAAGCCCATGGCGCACACGAAGGACACCGCCAGCGGAAAGCCGAATGCCATGCCCACGCCGGTGAGCAGCACGCCGCACACCACCACCTGCAGGCTGCCCAGGCCGAAGATGTCGCGCCGCATGCTCCACAGCTGCGACGGGCGCATCTCCAGGCCGATCACGAAGAGGAACATCACCACGCCCAGTTCGGCCGTGTGAAGAATGGTCTGCGGATCGGTGAAGAGGCCGATGCCGAACGGCCCGATGACCAGCCCGGCCGCCAGGTAGCCCAGCACCGAGCCCAGGCCCAGACGCTTGAACAGCGGCACGGCGACCACGGCCGCCCCCAACAGCGTGACGACCTTGACCAGATCGCCCGCGCTTCCTTCGACAGCCATGGCGTGGCCCTCCGTTCGTTGTTGTTGTCGTCGCTCCGGCGCCGCGCGCCGGACGGCGGGATCAGCGTTTCTGCTTGGCCGGCGTGCCGCCGCGCTTTTCGCGCACGACCTGCTTGCCGGCCGGCACCTTGGCCACGTTCTTGCCGCGCGGCGTGGCGGCCTGGACGGGGCGTTTGGAGGCGGCAACCGCGACACGGCCGCGCGCGCCCGCAGGTCCCGCGCCGGAGCCGACACGCGCCGCTGCGGTTGCGCGAACCGGCAGGTACACCACCACGCTGTAGCCGCGCTTGAAGGCGTGGTTGGGCTTGACGTCGTTCCACTCGGCCACGTTGGACGGGGCGAGCTTGTAGCGGCGCGCGATGCTCGCCACGCTGTCGTTGCGCCCGGCCTTCACGGTGGTGCGGCGATTGACGATTTCGGGCTGGAAGCTCAAGTGCCCGCCGTCGGCCACCACGGCGGCCACGTCTTCCTTGACGCGGGCGCCGCGCGGCACGATGAGCGTGGAGCCCGCCTTGATCAGCATGCGCGGCGGCACGTTGTTGAGGGCGCGCAGGTCGGCCTCGCTCATGCCCGAGCGCTGGGCGGCGTCGGCCACCGTCATGGTGTTGGGCACCACCCAGGCGGTCCAGCTGGCGTACTGGCCCTGCGAGTAGGCATCGAAGTTGCGCTGGAACACGGCCGCGTTGTCCCAGGGCAGCAGGATCTGGGGCGTGCCCGAGGCGATCAGCACCGGCTTGTGCGCGGCGGGGTTGAGCGCGCGGAAGTCTTCGATGCGCACGTCGGCCAGCTTGGCCGCCAGTTCCACGTCGAGATCGCGCGTGAGCGTGACGGTCTGGAAGTAGGGGTGGTTGGCGATCAGCGGCAGCTCGGCGTTGAAGGCCTGCGGATTGGCCACGATGTTCTTCACCGCCTGCAGCTTGGGCACGTACATGCGCGTCTCGGCCGGCATCGTGAGGTCGCTGTAGGTGGTGGGCAGGCCCAGGCGCTGGTTCTTGGCGATGGCGCGGCCCACGCTGCCTTCACCCCAGTTGTAGGCGGCCAGCGCGAGTTGCCAGTCGCCGAACATGCCGTAGAGCTTTTGAAGGTAGTCGAGCGCGGCGCGGGTCGAGGCCAGCACGTCGCGGCGGTCGTCGCGAAAGATGTTCTGCTTCAGGTCGAAGTCGGTGCCGGTGGCCGGCATGAACTGCCACATGCCCGCGGCACGCGCACTGGACACCGCCTGGGGGTTGAACGCGCTCTCGATATAGGGCAGCAGCGCGAGCTCGGTGGGCATGTTGCGCCGCTCGAGCTCCTCGACGATGTGAAAGATGTACTTGTTCGAGCGCTCGGTCATGCGCTGGATGTAGTCGGGGCGGCTGGCATACCACTGCTCGCGGTCGCGCACCAGGTCGCTCTCGAGGTTGGGCATCTTGAAGCCGCGGCGGATGCGGTCCCACATGTCGGTCGGCGGGGCCAGCGTGACCACGCTTTGCGAGCGGGCTTCGCCGCTGGACAGGGGGGAGAGGGCGTCGCGCGGATAGACGGGGGCTGCCCGCTCGGCGACTCTGGCGCCGGTGCCGCCGGCGGTGGTGCCGGATGAGGAGGTGGAGGAAGAGTTGTCGGTCGGTGCCGCGCAGCCTGCGAGCACCAGTGAACCTGCAAGGCAGGTGGCAGCGAGAAATTTCATCGGAAGTCGTTTTTCCATTGGCGCAGCGCGGCGAACACATCGGCTTCGGCCGCATCGGCGGAAAGCTCGGCATGCTCGCGCACCGCTCGAAGGACAGTGGCTTCGCGGCTGCGAAGAAAGGGGTTGATCAGGCGTTCGGTCGCCAGTTGCGCGGGCAGCGTGGGCTGCCCCTGTGCGCGCAGGCTTTCGCAGCGCGCGTTGTAGTGAGTCAGATCGGCATTGCCCGGTTCCACCGCAAGGGCAAAACGCAGGTTAGCAAGTGTGTATTCGTGGGCGCAGCAGACGCGGGTGTCGCCCGGCAGCGCACCGAGCGCATCGAGCGAGGCCAGCATCTGCGCGGGCGTGCCTTCGAAGAGGCGGCCGCAGCCGCCGGAGAAGAGCGTGTCGCCGCAGAAGAGCAGCGGCGCGCGGCCCTGTGCGTGGTCTTCCGCGGCCGGAAGAAAGTAGGCGATGTGGCCTGACGTATGGCCCGGCACGTCGATCACTTCGAAGCGCAGGCCGAGCGCTTCGGCGATGTCGCCTTGCACATGCGGCGTGAAGGGCTCGGGAATGCGCTCGCGCGCGGGGCCGTGCACGGGGGCGCCCGTGGCGGCATGCAGCGCGGCCACGCCGCCCGTGTGATCGGCGTGATGGTGCGTGACTAGAATCGCGGCCAGCTGCAGCTTGTGGTGCGCCAGCGCATCGAACACCGGTTGAGCGTCGCCCGGGTCCACCACGATGGCACTGGACCCGTCGTGCAGCATCCAGATGTAGTTGTCGGCGAAGGCGGGCAGCGGAACGAGGGTCATGAGCGGTCAAATTATAGGTTTGCAAGAGTGGTTCGCGACCCCCCCCGGCCGCTACCTTCTGGCGTGGGAGCAGGCCCAGTTCGACCAGGCGGTGGCCGACGTTTTCGGCTACCACGCGCTGCAGCTGGGCGCGGCCGAAGTGGAGGGCCTGCGCACCAACCGCATGCCGCACCGCTGGCTGGCGCTCGGAGACCCGATGCGCGCGTCCAGGGCGGCGCTGCTGACCGACTTCACCGCGCTCCCGTTCGCGGCCAACAGCCTCGACCTGGTGGTGATGCCGCATGCGTTGGAACTCAGCCCCGATCCGCACGCCACCCTGCGCGAGGTCGAGCGGGTGCTGGTGCCCGAAGGCCGCGTGGTGATCTGCGGACTGAACCCGGCCAGCCTCTGGGGCATGCGCCAGCGGCGCGCGCACCTGTACCGCAAGCTGGGCGTCGGCGAGCTCTACCTGCCCGAAGGCGGCGAGTTCATCGGCTACTGGCGCATGCGCGACTGGCTGCGGCTCCTGAGCTTCGAGGTGGAGTCGGGGCGCTTTGGCGTCTACCGGCCCGCGGTGCGCAGCGACGCCTGGCTCGAGCGCTGCCGCTGGATGGACAAGGCCGGCGAGCGCTGGTGGCCGATCTTCGGCGCGGCGTATTTCCTGGTGGCGGTCAAGCGCGTGCGCGGCATGCGCCTCCTGAGCGCGGACTGGCGCCGTGCCGCGGCACGCGCCACGGCGCCGGTGTCGATCGCGGGCAAGGTGCACAGGCACCGGCCGGACCGGGCGGATTGAATCGAACAGAACAGAACAGACAGAGAAAAAAGGAACAGAGAGCTTGAACGAAGTCGTGATCTACACCGACGGTGCATGCAAGGGCAACCCCGGACCCGGGGGCTGGGGCGCATGGCTCAAGTCGGGCACCACCGAAAAGGAAATGTTCGGCGGCGAACTCAACACCACCAACAACCGCATGGAGCTGACCGCCGTCATCGAAGGCCTGGCGGCGCTCAAGCGGCCGTGCAAGGTGCTGCTCTACCTGGACAGCCAGTACGTGCGCATGGGCATCACCGAGTGGATCCGCGGCTGGAAGGCCAAGGGCTGGAAGACCGCCAGCAAGCAGCCGGTGAAGAACGTCGAGCTCTGGCAAAAGCTCGACAAGCTGGTGGCCGAGGGCGGGCACACCATCGAATGGCGCTGGGTCAAGGGCCACTCGGGCGACCCGGGGAACGAGCGGGCCGACATGCTTGCCAACAAGGGTGTGGACAAGGCGCTCGGGCGGATCTGACGCAGGGCCCTAGATCGCGCCCTCGAACATCATCACGTCGACTTCCTCGCCGGCGGCGATGGGGCCCTGATCGTGGTGCAGCACCACGAGCCCGTTGGCCTCGACCATCGAGCTCAGCACACCCGATCCTTGGTTGTCCGCCACGCTGACCTCGGGCAATGCGCCCGCCACGGTCCTGACGAAACCACGCTGGTACTCGGTGCGCCCGGGCTTCTTGCGAATAGGCCCGGCGCTGCGTGCGCGCAGCAGCGGCGGCGGCGCCGAGGCCGCATCGTGGCAGCCCATCATGCGCAGCAACGAAGGCCGCACGAAAGCCAGGAAGGTGACCATCACCGCCACCGGATTGCCGGGCAGGCCGAACAGCACGGCGGGGCTTTCGGCGTCGCTCCCGCCGCGCGGGATCAGGCCCACGGCCAGCGGCCGCCCGGGGCGCATCGCGACGTGCCAGAAAGCCATTTCGCCGACCTGCTGCATCACGCGGCGCGTGTGGTCGGCCGCGCCGACGCTCATGCCGCCGCTGGTGACGATGGCATCGGCCTCGCGCGCGGCGCGCTGCAGCGTCTCGGCCAGCTCGACGGGGTCGTCGCGCACGAGGCCCAGGTCGATCACCTCGCAGCCCAGCCGCGCGAGCAGGCCGAGCACGGTGTGGCGGTTGGAGTCGTACACCGCGCCCTCGCGCGGCGGTTGGCCGGCACACAGAATTTCGTCGCCGGTGGAGAAGTACGCAACGCGCAACTTCCGCAGCACCGGCACGCCGGACAGGCCGAGGCTCGCGACCATGCCGAGCGCGGCCGGCGAGAGCCGCTCGCCGCGCCGGAGGGCCGGCTGGCCTTTCATGAGGTCTTCGCCCGCAAAGCGGCGGTTGTCGCCGCGGCGCAGCACGCGGTGGGGAAAGCGCACGACCTCGCCCTCGACCTGGCAGAACTCCTGCGGGATCACGGTGTCCAGGCCCGCCGGCATCATCGCGCCGGTCATGATGCGCACCGCATCGCTTGCGGCCAGCGCGCCGCGCCAGGCCGCGCCGGCGAGCGCTGTGCCCACCACGCGCAACTGGACGGAATGGTCGGCGGGGGCATCGCCCGAGAGGATCGCGCCGTCGAACGCGTAGCCGTCCATCGCCGAGTTGTCGTGCGGCGGCACGCTCACCGGCGAGACGATGTCTTCGGCCAGCACGCGGCCCAATGCGTCGTGCAGCGACAGGTTCTCGCGCTGGGTGACGGCGAGCGGCGCGACCCACTGCGCCAAAAAGGCCTGGACCGCATCGACGCTCAGCGCGTCGGCCTCATGGCCGGGGAGGGCGGCTGCGATGTCGGCAAGACGGCTCATCGCTTCTCGAGCGCGTGCAATTCGGCGAGTGTGTTGGCGTTGAAGAAGGCGTCGGGCGCATCGCCGGGGCGGTCGAAAGGCACGAGCACGGTGCGGTGCTGGGAGGTCCATGCCTGCACCTTGCGGCCGCCGCCTTCGGTGAAGCGCATCAGGCTTTCGTGCAGCTCGGTGCGCAGCAGGCAGAACACGGGTTGCGGGCGCAGCACGGGCTCTGCGCCTTCTTCGGTATCGGGTGCGGCGACCATCGCGATGTCGGCGTTGTCGGCTTCCAGGGCTTCGGCCAGGCGGGCTGCCAGGTCGGTCGGGAAGCGCGGCGTGTCGCACGGCACGGTCAGCAGGAAGGGCGTGTCGCAGTTTTCGATGCCCGTGAGAAAACCCGCGAGCGGCCCCGGGTAGTCCGCAAGGCTGTCGGTCAGCACCGGGACGCCGAAGGATTCGTAGGCCGCCAGGTTCCGGTTGGCATTGATCATCATCTGCCCGACCTGTGCGCCCAGGCGCAGCACCGCATGCAATGCGAGCGGTATGCCGTTGAAGTTCTGCAGGCCCTTGTCGACCCCGCCCATGCGGGAGCCGCGTCCGCCGGCGAGCAGCAGGCCGGTGATGTCTTGAGGCGCAATGGCGGGGTGTGCAGGCATGGAGGCAGCCGGGGTTATCCGCCGATGTAGCTCATCTCGACGCGGCGCGGTGACTTGCCGTCGGCATCGCCCTGATCGGGGTGGTCGGGTCCGCGCAGCGCGCGCAGTTCGGAATAGCGGTCGGCCCGGCCCTGCCAGATGTGGCCGATGGCCGAGGCAATGTCATCGTCGCTGGCCGCACCGCGCAGCAGCGGCCGCAGGTCGTGGCCGGCGCTTGCGAACAGGCAGAGGTACAGCTTGCCTTCGGTCGACAGGCGCGCGCGGCTGCAGTCGTGGCAGAAGGCCTGGGTCACGCTGCTGATCACGCCGATCTCGCCGCCGCCATCGGCGTAGGCCCAGCGCTGGGCGGTTTCGCCGGGGGTGGTGGCTTCGAGCGGCACCAAGGGAAATTCGGCATGGATGCGCGCGATGACGTCGGCCGAGGGCAGCACCTCGTCCATGCGCCAGCCGTTGGTGGCGCCCACGTCCATGTATTCGATGAAGCGCAGCACCACGCCGGCACCGTGGTGCTCGCGGAAGTAGCGCGCCATCGGCAGGATCTCCTGCTCGTTGGTGCCGCGCTTGACCACCATGTTGACCTTGATGGGCGCGAGGCCCGCGGCGCGCGCCGCGTCAATGCCGGCCAGCACGTCGGCCACCGGAAAGTCGACGTCGTTCATGTGGCGAAAGACCGCGTCGTCCAGGCTGTCCAGGCTCACTGTCACGCGCTGCAGGCCGGCGGCCCTGAGCGCCGCGGCCTTGCGTGCGAGCAGGGAGCCGTTGGTGGTGAGCGTGAGTTCGAGGGGCGCGCCCCCGGGCGTGCGGATTTCGGCGAGTTGTTCGATCAGCCCTTCGATGTTCTTGCGCAGCAGCGGCTCGCCGCCGGTGAGCCGGATCTTCTGCACGCCGTGCGCGGCGAACAGGCGGGCCAGGCGCGTCATTTCCTCGAAGCTCAGGAGCGCGCTGTGCGGCAGGTACTTGTAGTCCTTGTCGAACACGTCCTTGGGCATGCAGTAGCTGCAGCGGAAGTTGCAGCGGTCTGTCACGCTGATGCGCAGGTCGGTCAGCGGGCGGCCCAGGCGGTCCAGCAGCAGGCCGGTGGCAGGCACGGCGATGTCCGGCACGGCCACGGCCGCGCGCGCGCGGCCGACTTCGGCGATCGGGATGACGGTGCTGCTGTTGTTGTTCATGGCTTCGTGGGAAGGCGGATTTTGCGCCAGGCCTCAAGGGCCCGTTGGATGCGGGCTTTGCAGCAGACTACTTGATCACGGCCGAATAAATCATGTTCCGGGTCAAGGATCTGTAATGTGTCCGGTGCTTGGGCGACTGCAGCATCAGCACCACGAACATCTCGTTCTTGGGGTCAACCCACATGTAGGTGCCGCCCGCGCCGCCCCAGTTGTATTCGCCGCCGCCCGAGGGGTAGGGCGCCTCGCCGTCGTTGCGGCGCACCGCAAAGCCCAGACCGAAGCCGTAGCCCGGGCCCGGCAGGTAGAGCGGACCGGGCACGATGCCCGCCCCGGCGTTGGAATGGTCGGCGGTCATCAGCGCGATGGTGCGCGGGCCGAGATAGCGCTTGCCGTCCAGCGAGCCGCCGTTCAGCAGCATCTGCAGGAAGCGTGCGTAGTCGCCGGCCGTGGACACCAGCCCGCCGCCGCCCGATTCGAGCTTGCGCACGATGCGCGGATCGTTCAGGTCGGCGCCCACGCCGAAGCTGCGGTCGGTGGGCAGCGGCTCGGCAATGCGCGGCTGGCGCGCGGGTTCGGGCACGTAGTAGGTGGTGTCCTTCATGCCCAGCGGGTCGAACAGGCGCGCCTTCTCGAACTGGTAGAGCGACTGGCCCGAGACGACCTCGATCACGCGGCCGAGGATGTCGGTCGACTGGCTGTAGTCCCAGGTGGTGCCGGGCTGGTAGGCCAGCGGCAATTTGGCCAGGCGCTGCGAGAACTCGGCGTTGGTCGGGTCGTTGGCGCCCAGGCCGGCTGCGTTGTAGGCCTGCTTGACCAGCCCCGGCCCGAAAAAGCCGTAGGTCAGGCCCGAGGTGTGGCGCATCAGGTCCTGCACGGTGATCGGGCGGCGCGCGGGTACTGTCTCCAGCGCCGGCTTGCCGTCGGCGCCGGGCTTTTCCACGCCGACGGTCATGTTGGCGTACTCGGGCAGGTAGACGGAGATGGGGTCGTCCAGCTTCAGGCGGCCGTCTTCCACCAGCGTCATCGCGGCCACCGAGGTGATGGGCTTGCTCATCGAATAGATGCGGAAGATGCCGTCGCGCTGCATCGGCGTGCCGGCCACGGGGTCGAGCTTGCCGACCGCCTCGAACCAGGCCACCTTGCCCTGACGCGCCACCAGCAGCACCGCGCCCGGAATCTTGCCGCTCGCCACGTCGGCCTTGAGCACGTCGGTGAGCATCTGCAGCCGCTCGGTCGAAAGGCCGACCCGTTCGGGCGTGGCGGTCGGCAGCGATTGCGCGGCGGCCAGCAGTGGAGCGGCGAGGCTCAGGCCGAGCACGGCTGTGCGCAGGGCGCGCTTCAAGAACTTCATGGTGTTGTCTCCGTCCTGTCGTTGATGGAAAGGTGGCCTGGCGGTCTTGGCGCCGCCTGGGGTTTTCGGGTGGGATTGCGGCTGTGGGCGGCTATCCCTTGCAGAGCCTCAGGTTCGTGCGGGCCGCGCGCACCACGGGCAGGATGTCCTCGGCGTCGGCGGGCGGGTAGTTTTCCTTCACGCCCTGGTCGGTGCGCGCGGCGTCCTCGGCCAGCGGCTCCAGCGTCTTGAGGCAGCCCGCGCGGTCGCCGAGCCTGTATTGCGTGATCGCCAGGTCGTTGCGGACGCGGCCCTTGGTGATCCAGTCGAGCGTCTTGTCGCACTCGCCGAGCACGGGGGCGAGGGTGGCTTGGGCGGCGGCGAAGTCCTTGGCGTCGTACTGGCGCTTGAAGGCCTTGCGCGACGCGGCCACAGCCTTGGAGCTGCAGGCGGGGCTCGGCAGGGTGTAGGTTCCCTCGAAGGATGCGCGGGCGCCGCAGCTTTGGCGGCAGTCGTCCGAGCCGTTGCCGACGACCTCGACCGCGCCGCCCTTGAGGGTGAAACTCACCACGCAGGCGGTGCCGTCGATCTTGGACTTGCCGCGCACGATGGTGCCGTCCAGCGCGCAGAGGTGCGCGTTCGCGCCGACGGTGGTGATGTCGAAGTACCCGTCGGGCTTGACGTTCAGCGAACCGGCGCCGCCTTCGTAGATGTACTCGCCGGCCGGCGGGTTGGCGAGCTGCGCGCTGGCCATGCCGGCGCCCGACAGCAGCCACAGGAACGCGGGCACGAGGAGGACGATGCGATGCAATTTCATCGGTGCGAAGCCTTTGGAAGGAGACGCGGGGCAGTGTATCGGCGCGGCCGCCGAAGATGCGAATTTGGCTTGTTCACGGCATCATTGCCTTCGATGTCTTGACGCAGCCAATGAGAATTACTATCATTTGGGTCGCCTGAGTACGCACCACGTCGACAACGCAAAGGGCTCTTCTTCCCATCAAGGAGCTCCAGTCCGTGCCGTACACCTTGCCAGCCTTGCCCTATGCCTTCGATGCGCTCGAACCCCATATCGACGCGCAAACGATGGAAATCCATCACAGCAAGCATCACCAGACTTACGTGAACAACCTCAATGCGGCCGTCAAAGACACGCCGCACGAGGGCGCGCCGGTCGAGCAGCTGATTGCAGACATCGAACAACTGCCCGAGGCGCTGCGTGCGCCGGTGCGCAACAACGGCGGCGGCCACGCCAACCACAGCCTGTTCTGGACCGTGATGGCGCCGGCCGGCCAGGGCGGGGGCGGCACCCCCACGGGCGACCTGGCCCAGGCCATCGACACCGACCTGGGCGGCTTCGACGCCTTCAAGGAAGCCTTCACCAAGGCCGCGCTCACCCGCTTCGGCAGCGGGTGGGCGTGGCTGTCGGTCGCAAAGGGCGGCAAGCTCGCGGTGGAAAGCAGCGGCAACCAGGACAGCCCGCTGATGCGCGGCATCGGCTCGGGCCACACGCCGATCCTCGGGCTGGACGTGTGGGAGCACGCCTACTACCTGAAGTACCAGAATCGCCGCCCCGAATACATCGCGGCGTTCTACAACGTGGTGAACTGGGCCGAAGTGGCCCGACGCCACGCCGTGGCCATCGGCGCCTGAGGAAATTCCATGAACGATGAACCGAACGGGCCACAGGGCACGGTGGCGCGACGGGGTCTGAGGCCCGGCCCGTCGGCGCGCGAATGGTTCGGGCTGGCGATCGTCGCCGCGGGCGCGCTGGTGCTGGTGTCGCAGTTCTGGCAGTTCGTGAGGGCCGACCCCTTGGTCTGGAACGCCCTGCTGGGCGGCTCGGTCGCCGCGCTGGCCACGGCCCTGGGCACGTTGCCGGTGCTGTTTTCGCAAAAGCTGCCCGAGCGGCTGCAGGACACGCTGTTCGGCTTCGGCGCCGGCGTGATGCTGGCGGCCTGTGCGTTCTCGCTGATCATTCCCGGGCTCGATGCGGCCAAGAGCGTCGGGGTGTTCGGCGGCGGCAACTGGGCGGCGGGCGGCGTGATCGGCGCGGCCATCCTGCTCGGCGGCGCGGTGCTCATGCTGATGGACCGCGTGCTGCCGCACGAGCATTTCATCAAGGGGCGCGAAGGGCAGTCGGCCCTGCAATTGCGCCGCACCTGGCTCTTCGTGTTCGCGATCGCGCTGCACAACGTGCCCGAGGGCCTGGCCATCGGGGTGGGCTACGCGGCCGACAACGGCTTGCGCGCCGATGCGCTGGCCACCGGCATCGCGATCCAGGACGTGCCCGAAGGCCTGGTGGTCGCCGTGGCGCTGCTGGCCGCGGGCTACAGCCGGCTGTTTGCGGTGCTGATCGGCATGGCCTCGGGCCTGGTCGAGCCGCTGGGCGCGGTGTTGGGCGCGGCCGCGGTCGGCCACTCGGCGATGCTGCTGCCCTGGGGGCTGGGCTTTGCGGCGGGCGCGATGCTGTTCGTGATCAGCCACGAGATCATTCCCGAGTCGCATCGCAAGGGGCACGAAGCCTTTGCGACCAGCGGGTTGATGATCGGCTTCGTGCTGATGATGCTGCTGGACACCGCACTCGCCTAAAGGCTCTCCCCCAGGCTTCGCGCACTTCGTGTCGCTTCTCCTACCCCCTCACCGGGGGCGGCACCTGCGGCCCGGCAAAGCCGGTTCCGCGGTACCCCCGCCCCGGGGATCTGCTCTTTCATCCGTGCTTGACGGCGACGGTCTTGAGGGTCGTGAAGCCGTACAGCGCCTCGAAGCCCTTTTCGCGGCCGTAGCCCGAAGACTTCACGCCGCCGAAGGGCAACTCCACACCGCCGCCCGCACCGTAGTTGTTGATGAACACCTGGCCGCTGCGCACCCGCCGCGCCATGCGGAACTGGCGCGCGCCGTCGGCCGTCCACACGCCGGCAACCAGGCCGAACTGCGTGGCATTGGCCAGCGCCACGGCTTCGTCTTCGTCGGCAAACTGCATTGCAGCCAGCACCGGCCCGAACACCTCTTCCTGCGCCAGGCGATGGCCCACCGGCACGTCGCGCAGCAGGGTGGGGGCCTGGTAGAAGCCGGTTTCGGGCGCTTCATCGACCACGATGCCCTGCGCCACCATCGGGATGCCGGCGTGCTGTGCGTCGCTCAGAAAGTCCCACACGCGCTGCTGCTGCGTCTGGCGGATCAGCGGGCCCACGTCCAGGTCCATCGCCGCGGGGCCCACGCGCAGGGCCTCGAAGGCATGGCCCAGGCGTTCGAGCAAAGGCTCGTAGATGTCGCGTTGGATCAGCACGCGCGAGCCCGCCGAGCAGGTCTGGCCGGCGTTCTGCACGATGGCGTTGATGACCACCGGAATGGCCGCATCGAGGTCGGCATCGGCAAAGACGATCTGCGGGCTCTTGCCACCGAGTTCGAGCGTGACCGGGCAATGCCGCTCGGCCGCCACCTGCTGGATCAGCGTGCCGATCTTCGGGCTGCCGGTGAAGCTGATGTGGTCGATGCCTTCGTGCCGCGCGAGCGCGTCGCCCACTTCATGGCCGTAGCCCGTCACGATGTTGAGCGCGCCCGCCGGAAAACCGACTTCGGCCGCCAGCTGCGCCACACGGATCAGTGAAAGGCAGGCGTCTTCGGCCGGCTTGACCACGCACACATTGCCCGCCGCCAGCGCACCGCCCACGCTGCGCCCGAAGATCTGCATCGGGTAGTTCCACGGAATGATGTGGCCGGTGACGCCGTGCGGCTCGCGCCAGGTGAAGACGCTGTAGCCGTCCTGGTAGGGGATGGTTTCGCCGTGCAGCTTGTCGCACGCGCCGGCATAGAACTCGAAGTAGCGCACCAGCGCCACCGCATCGGCGCGCGCCTGCTTGACGGGCTTGCCGCAGTCGCGCTGCTCGATCAGCGCGAGTTCGTCGACGTGCTCGGCGATCTTCAGGGAGAGCTTGTAGAGCAGGCGGCTGCGGTCGGCGGCGCTGACCTTGTGCCACACGCCCTCGAAGCAGTCGCGCGCTGCGCGCACGGCGGAGTCGATGTCGGCGGCATTGCTGCGCTGGATTTCGTCGAAAGGCTGGCCGTCGGAGGGGTCGATGACCGGGAGGGTGCGGCCGGAGGCGGAGGGGACGTCCGCGTTGGCGATGTAGTTGAGCTGCATGGGGCAGGATTTTGCGCGATGCATGCCCAACCCGTGGCCCGGGGCGGGGTTCGCCTTACTTCGCTGCCGTGGCTCTCGGCAGGGCCTTCACGGCGTTCAGCATGCGCTCCACATGCTTGTCCGGATTCAGGTTCTGGTAGTAATAGGCGACCTTGCCGTCCGGCGAGATCACGTACGACAGCCGGTTGGCGAAGTCCGGGCGGGTCTGCATCAGCGCGTCGAAGCCGTTGATGACGGTCTTGGCTTCGTCGGAGGCCACCGGAAAGCGGCTCTGGCACGACTTGACCGAGAACTTCGACAGGGTGTCGATGTCGTCGGCCGAAACGCCGATCACCGTGGCGCCCAGCGCCGCGAACTTGTCGATGGCCTCGGCGAAAGCGTGGGCTTCGATGGAGCAGTCGGCCGAATCGGCCGCGGGAAAGAAATAGACCACCACCGGACCCTTGGCGAGCGCATCGGCCAGCGAATAGCGGAAGGTCTTGCCGCCGAGTGCGGCATTGGCGGTGAACTTGGGAACCGGTTCACCGATGTCCAGCGCGGCCCAGGCGGGATGCGCAAGAGCGGCAAAGACGGTCATCAGGGCGATGCGTGAGAGGATCGGGCGGGCCATGATGTAACTCCATGCAGGTGTGGCGCGAATTCTAGGGCGGCACACCCTTTGCAGGGCAAATGAAACCGGCGCGTTCCGGCGGGCGTACCTATCACGGCGACCGAAAAAACAAACGAGGGGAATTGTCATCATGAACGGCTGGGATCGACTTCTGCGCATGGCGCTCGCGGGCTTTCTGCTGGCAGTGCTCGCTGCCTGCGGTTCGCTGCCGCCGGCAAAAGAGCGGCCCGCCGAGCAGGCGGCCTCGGTCGATCCGTCGACGCGCCTCGCAAAGATCGTTGCGGCCTCCACCCCGCCCGGCGAGCATTCGGGCTTCCGGCTGATGCCGCTGGGCGTGTATTCGCTGGACGCGCGCATCCAGCTCGCGCAACGCGCCCAGCAATCGCTGGTGGTGCAGTACTACCAGCTGGAGAACGATGCCGTCGGGCGCCTGCTGCTGCACACCCTGCGCGAAGCGGCGGCGCGCGGCGTGAAGGTGCGGGTGCTGGTGGACGATCTCTACACCGCCAAGAGCCAGCAACTGCTGCTGGCGCTGTCGCAGACGCCCAATGTGCAGGTGCGGCTCTACAACCCGTTCTGCTGCGGCCGCGACGGCTTTCTCTCGCGGCTTGTGGCCTCGCCGTTCGAGATCGTGCGGCTCAATCACCGCATGCACAACAAGCTCTTCATTGCCGACGGCACGATGGCGGTGGTGGGCGGGCGCAACATCGCCGACGAGTACTTCGTGCTGAGCGAAGCGCAGAACTTCATCGACATGGACGCGCTGGTGGTGGGCAAGGTGGTGCCGCAGCTCGAATCCATCTTCGACGCCTACTGGAACAGCGTGCAGGTCTGGCCCATTGCCGACATCGTGACGGGCGAGGGCGGCCGCATGCCCGGCAGCGCCGAGTTCGACGACTGGATCGGCATGGCCGCGCAGCCGCCGAAGATCGTGCTGCCGCCCTCGGACATCCTGGGCTACGGCCCCATCGGCGAAGAGCTGGACGGCGGACGCATGGGCCTCCTGTGGGGCGAGGCGCGCGCCATTGCCGATCCGCCCAGCAAGCCCGAGACCATGACGGCCGACGAGGCCATCGCCACCAGCGTGACGATGAAGGTCTGGGGCCTGCTGATGGACGCCAAGACCGAGGTCGACATGACCTCGCCCTACCTGGTGCCCGGCGAGCGCGGCATGGAGGCCTTTGCCGACCTGGCCAGGCGCAAGGTCAAGCTCACGCTGCTGACCAACTCGCTGGCGGCCAACGACGAGCCGCTGGTGCACACCGGCTATGCGCGCTACCGCCGGCGGCTGCTCGAAGGCGGCGCCGACCTGTACGAGCTGAGCCCGCAGCGCACCAGCAAGGGCGAGCGCTTCGGCATGTTCGGCAAGTCGCTCGGCCGGCTGCACGCCAAGACCGCCGCCATCGACAAGACGCGCATCTTCATTGGCTCGATGAACCTGGACCCGCGCTCGGCCAGCCAGAACACCGAGATGGGGCTGGTGGTCGACAGCCCGCAGCTGGCGCGCGAGATGCTGCGCATCATCAACATCAGCAAGCTGCAGAACTCCTACCGGCTGCGGCTGGCCAAGGACACGGGCGCGCTGCAGTGGCTCACCACCGACGGCGAGAAAGAGGTGATCCTCACGTCGGAGCCCGAGTCGGGCTTCTTCCAGCGCTTCTACAACATGCTCATTGCGCCCATCGTTCCCGAGATGCTGTTGTAGCCTCGGGGGATGGCGCAGACCTTTACCTCATCGCCCGCCCTGCAGGTCATGCTGTGGGGCGTGCTTTTTTTCGGCGGCATCTACCTTGGGTTCGGCGCCGTCACCTGGTTGTTGACGAAGCGGGTGTTGCCCGCGCTGGGCATCGGGCGGGTGCTCGATCCGCGGCCGCTGCAGCCGGGGCAACTGCGGCGGGAGATCTCGCAGTCGGGCATCTCGGTACTGATCTTCGGGCTGGGCATGGTGTTTCCCTGGGGCTTGCTGCAACTGGGCTGGGCCCGGCTCGATGCGGATGCGGGCTGGCGGCAGATCGCCATCGAGATCCTCGTGCTCGCGGTGTGGAACGACGTGCATTTCTGGATCAACCACCGGCTCTTGCACACGCGGCTGCTTCGCCGATTTCACGGGCCGCACCACCGCTCGTTCGTGACGACGCCGTGGGCCACCTACAGCTTTCACCCGATCGAGGCGCTGATGCTCGGCAACGTGATCCTGTTGCCCATGGTTGTGCACGACTTCAGCTTCTGGTCGCTGGCGGCGGTGCCGGTGTTCAGTCTGTTCTTCAACTGCGTGGGGCACTCGAACTACGACTTCTTCACCGGGGTGTCGTACAGCCACTGGTTCGCGGCGAGCCGCCGGCACCATCTGCACCATGCCTGCCACAACGGCAACTACGGCTTCCAGTTCACTTTCATGGACCGGCTGTTCAGGACCCGCATCGCGGCGGACGCTGCCGAGCCGCACTTCCAGGCTTTTCGCGACAAGCAGGCGCGGCAGCCGCAATCGCCCGGGACGCATGGCACCCCCGCCTGAAGCGTTGCGCCGCCCGTTGCCGCGGCTGCGTCACTGGCGCGACTGGCAAAGCCTGGCGTACCTGGTCGCGCTGCCTGCGCTGGCGACGTGGCAATGGATGAATGGCTTCAATGCGCTACTCTACGCATTGATGCTGTTCCTCACGCTCGGCGTCGGCGTGATCCACCACAACCATGTGCACCTGCGCATGTGGCGCGGACGGCGCATGAATCGGCTCACCGATTTCTGGATCACGCTGCTGCAGGGCCACCCAACCTTCGTGTTCTGGCCTGCGCATGTGGCCAACCACCATCGCCACCGGCACGGCCCGAAGGATGTGGCGCGCACCTACCGCTTCGGCGGCGACACCAACCACCTGTGGGGCTACCTGCTGCATCCGTTCCAGGCGGTGTGGGTGCTGCTGCCGGTGTTCGCCGGCTGGCTCGGGCGGCTGCGGGCGCATCGGCGCGGCGCCTGGCGCTATTGCATTGCGCAGTACGTGTTGTGGCTGGGGAGCTGGGCCGTGCTGCTGGCCGTCGATTGGCGGAAGGCCTTGCTCTTCGTGATCGTGCCGCAGCTGCACGGCCTGCACTGGCTGCTCGCTACCAACTACCTGCAGCATGCGCACGCCGACGGCCGCAAGCCCTCTCGCGAAGAGGCGTTGCGCGATACCCCCGGTGGCAGGCTGAACTACGCGCGCAATTTCGAGGGGCTGGTGAACCCCTTGTTGTTCAACATCGGCCTGCACACCGCACATCACGAGAACCCGCATGCCCATTGGTCCGAACTCACGCAACTGCACCGCACGCGCTACCGCGCGCGGGTCGATCCCGTGCTCAACGAAGGCGGGCTGGTTCCCTACATGCTGCGGGTCTTCGTGCTGGGGACCGTGTGGCCGCGTTTTCGCAGCCGCTCGCTGATGCCTCCCGATTCCTTCACTCACTGAACCATGCCTGTTTCATTCCAACGCGTGTACCTCGAGAGCGCCGGCTATTTCATGCCGGGCGAGCCTGTTCCCAACGACCGCATGGACGCGTACATCGCGCCGCTCAACCGCATGTCCGAGCGCATCAAGCGGCGCATCCTCGCGGAGAACGGCATCCTCACGCGGCACTACGCCATCGATGCGGAAGGCGTGACACAGCACACCAATGCGCAGCTGGCCGCGGGCGCGATCCGCGATTGCCTGCAGCGCGGGGGCGCGGAGCTGTCGAGAGTGTCGCTGCTGGCCAGCGGCTCTTCAGGCGGCGACACGCTGATGCCCGGGTTCGCCAACATGATCCAGGGGGAACTCGCTGCGCAGCCCATGGAGACGCATTCGGTGCACGGCATCTGCGCGGCCGGTGTCTCGGCGATCCAGACGGCGGCGCAAGGCATCGAGCTGGGTGCGCATCGCAGCGCGATGGCGGTGGCGAGCGAGATGCCCTCGCGGCTCTTCAAGCGCTCTCGCTTTGCGGCGCGTGGGTATGAAACCGACTTCGACTCGCACTTCCTGCGCTGGATGCTGTCCGATGGTGCGGGGGCGCTGCTGCTGTCTGACGGAGCGCCCGCACTGGCAGGTGTTCCGGGGTTGCGCCTGAAGCTGAAGTGGGTGCACCAACGCGCCTTCTCGGGCGACTACCCCGTCTGCATGCAGCTCGGCCTGACCGAAGACCGCGCGCGCGGCCACCTCGACTTCGGCTCATGGGCCGAGGCTGAAGCCGCCGGCGCACTGTCGCTGCGGCAGGACATCCGCCTGCTGCCGCACCTGTTCGACATCGGCATCCACGAATACGCGGGGCTGGTGCGCGACGGCTGGGTCGATCCGAAGCGCATCGATCACTTCCTGTGCCACTACTCGTCGGAAAAATTCATCCCGGTGGTCGAAGACCTGATGAACAAGGCCGACCTCTCGATTCCGCGCGAGCGCTGGTGGAGCAACCTCGCGTGGCGCGGCAACACGGGGGCGGCGTCGATCCTGATCATGCTGGCCGAATTCCTTCATACGAAGACGCTGAAGCCCGGCGAGCAGATCTTCTGCTACGTGCCGGAGTCGGGGCGCTTCATGGCGGCGTACATGCTGCTCGAAGTCGAGGCGACCGATGCGGCGCCAGCGACGACGGTGGCGCCCCGTGCCACGGCCGTTGAACCAGACGATGACTTCGTCATCGCGCCCCCGCACGACCCGGCCGCCGCGCCCGAAGGCTTGGGCGCCTTGCTGACCGAACTGGCCGCCATCTGGCACGACTACCGCTCCCGCGTCTGGCGCACGCCGCTGATCCGCCAGATCCGCGAGCGCCGCCTGGCCTTGCCCGACTACCTGAACTGGATGGAGCAATGGGTGCCGCAGGTGCGCGAAGGCAGCAAATGGATGCGCGAAGGCTCGGCCTCGCTGAGCAAGCCGTACCAGATGCTGGCTTCGCTGATCGACGTGCATGCGGGCGAGGAGCAGAACGACTTCAACATCCTCTTCAGCGATTACCAGAAGGCCGGCGGCACGGTCGCGCAGATCGACGACCTGCGCCGCAACCCGGGAGGCGAGGCGCTCAACGCCTACCTGCACGGCCTGGCCGCGACGCGCGACCCGATCGGCTTGCTGGGTGCGATCTACATCATCGAAGGCACGGGCCAGCGCATCGTGCCGGCGCTGCTGCCGCTGATCAAGGCGAGCGTGAAGCTGCCGCCCGACGCCTTCCGATTTCTGGAGTACCACGGCCACAACGACGAGAACCACCTGAACCGCTGGCTCGCCGCGGTGGAGATGGTGATGGCCATCGAAGGGCAGGCCCGCGCGGCCCGCCAGATCATCGACACGGCGCGCCACACGGCCGCGCTCTACCTGATGCAGTTTCAGCACATCACGGAGCGGATGCCCCATGAGCCGAACCCCTGACTTTTTGACGCAAGCCCACGACGACCGCGACCCGAGCCCGTGGCTCGCGCTCTACCTGGACCAGAGCACGCCGCTGCCGGACAACGTCAAGTCGGCGTGGCTGGCCGATTCGAGCTCGGGCTCGCGGCAGTACCTGCTGCCGTTCCTGCGGCCGATTGCGCGGCTCACGATCATCCTGATCCAGATCGTGAAGGTGTTCGTGCCGCGCAACTGGTCGCATTCGATGCTGCTGCACCGGTTTTTGGCATGGGGGCTCAAGCGTTTTGTGTCGCCAGAGGCGAACTGGCTGATCCTGCGGCACTTTCATCTGGGGTCGCAGGTGCTGGCGTTCATCGGGCGCAATTCGCCGGTGCCCGTGGCCACGAACCCGCTGGAGCCGGCGGACATCGATGCGCTGAAGGACGAGATGTTCTTGAAGCACGACCTGAACCTCTTCAACTTCGTGATCCGCCTGAACACGGCGCTGCGCGAGGAGGGTTTGGCGCTGTGCAAGGCCGAGAAGGTCGATTTCTCGATGATCAAGGAGCCGGGGCTTCGGCTGGAGGACATGCCGCACGGAAAGCTCAATTTCCTCGATCTTCAGAGCGCCATCGAGCTGTTCACGCCGCTCTACCAGCTGATGCTGACCGACAACGATTTCTGGCGCGCGGCCAATTCATTGCAACTGGACGAAACCATCGGCATCTACACGGCCACGCTGCTGAATGCGCCCGAGCACCTGATTCTGGTCAACAACAAGCACCCGCTGGTGCCCCTGTCGACCCTGCGGGCGGGGCACCGGCTGGTGATCCACGGGCTCTCCACGGAAATGCTCCACAGCCTGCTGCAGCGCATGCAGGCGGCGCAGAAAGCAGGGGAGCCGGAAACGGCCCTGTACGACCAGCCACTTGCATAGGCGTATGCTGCCCCCAGATGCGATCCATGAACACGACCCACAATCAGTCCCCAAAGACCGATCTGGCAGTGGCCCAGGTGCTGGCTCAACTGCTCGAACGGCTGGAGCACAGCGCTGTGCCCGTTGGTGCCGAGCAGTACCGCTCGGTGGTCGAACACCTGGTGCACGAGTTCGAGGAAGTCGCGCCGGGGGCCGATCTGGGCCGCCTGCTCGATGCCTATCCGGCCGCATCCGAGGTTTATGAGAACCTCAACTATCAGCACGCCGGGCTCTGCCGCTCGGCGTTGGACGCTTCTCTTGCGGCGGAACTCAGCGCAAAAGAAGCCATTGCACGTGCCATGCGCACTGCGGAACCGAACAAGGACACGACGAATGGCGAAGGGTGAAGTAAAGACAGCAGTGGTGGCGGACGGGCTGCGCTACAAAACCAAGACGCCCGGCTCGCCGTTTCGCGCGTCGGCATCTTTCAGCGGGGCGACCATGTCCTGCTTCATGTGCGGCAAGCACCGCGTGCGCTCGCAATTGCGCACCCGCCAGGTGCTGGGCAAGTCGCAAACCGTGTGCGCGCCTTCCTGCAAGGCGCTCGACGAAGCCCTGGAGCAGTCGGAAGCCTCCTCGGGCTAACACGAATTTGCGGAGTTTCGGCGACATGTCCGTGCGGGCATGTCGCAGTTTGGCTTCCATATCGGCACTAATCGATATACAGTTGGAAACAAATGATGCATGTGATTGCACTCATTCCAAAGTTCTAACCTGTAGCCGATGACAAATCAAATCCAGCAAAGCCATGGCTGCCCGGCATTGGACGCCGACCCCAGCGTCGGCGCATGCGAAAGGGTTCTGCCATGAACAAGCCGCGCCACGTCGTGATGCAGGTGGTGAAGCGCTCGTCGGGCAGCGCCACGCACCACGTCGAATTCCTGATGGATGACAACTTCGCGGAGCGCCTGCGGCAGCTGCGATCGTTGGTGCCGCCACTTGGCAGCCTCAACAAGCAGCGCGATCTGGTGATCGACAAGGTGCGGGTGAGGTTACCCAATGCGATCTGGCGCTCGGGCAACGAGATCGACATCGACGGCGGCGTCGAAGGCTCCTGCATCGTCATTGCGGCGGAGGGCTCGTTCAATTGCGGTGGCAAGGACCGCAAGACGCGCGAAAAGTTGGTGACCTACAACTTCTCGATCGCGCGCCTGGTCGAACTGCATGCCGAACGCCCGGAGGGCGAGACCCTCTACATCCGCGACGGCACCTTTGCCAACGACGAGCCGGCCGATTCGCCCGCCGGCCGTTGGGTCGCTTCGATGCACGAGCTCGAAGTGTTCATGCGCGTGCCCGATGCGCCTTCGGACTTCGACACCCTGCACGACCTGTCGCTGCGCCCTGAGCATCAGCGGCAGGCTGGCGGTGGGGGCGAGTCGCAGCAGCGCGCCAGTATTTACTGAGCAGCTGTTGCGGCGGCCTCGGGCACGGCGCCCACGGGCGCGTATTGCGAACGGTTGTCGGCCAGCCAGCGCGTGGACAGGCTGCTGTCCTGCTGCGCCGGATGAAAGTCGGCGCGCAGGTAGCTGCGCCAGCCGCGAAGGTTGCCGCGCAAGAGGCCGTTCTTGCTCAGCAGGATGCGCCCGGCGCTCTTCCAGGTCGCCCATTTCCAGAGCTGTTTTTCGTGGCGCAGGTTGTCCACGGTCTGGTGCATCAGGTCGCCGAGGAACATGAGCGTGACGCGGCGGAACCAGCGGGTGCGCCATTCGTCCGAGCCGCCCGCGGCCTTGTAGATATCGAAAGCCACCGTCTTGTGTTCCAGCTCTTCGGCGCTGTGCCACAGCCACATGGTGCGAAGGCGCGGCTCCGCGCCATCCAGCACCTCGGGATGGGCCAGCAGCCACTCGGCGAACATGGCCGTGAAGTGCTCGGTGGCTGCGGTCACCGCCAGCGCATGGCGCGGGTCGGCTTCCTCCATCAGCTTCAGGCGCTTGCTCGCGCGCGCCGTCCAGCCGTCCACCAGGCCCTGGCGCTCGAGATGGGTGTTGAACAGCGAGTGAATGCGTCGATGGGTGGCTTCCTGCCCTATGAAGCCGCGCACGTCGGCGCGATATTTTTCCTGCGTCTCCGGCGGCAGCGTGGCCACCGCATCGCGCACGGCGTCGATGAAGAACTGCTCGCCGAACGGGAAGCTCATCGACAGGGCGTTGAAGAAAGCGGTCGAGAATGCATCGCCGCCGCACCAGTTGCGGGCGAATGGCGATTGCAGGTCGATCAGAAGGCGGCGGACAACGAGTTCAGTCATGAAAACAATCCTCGGCAAAGCATGGGAACAAAGGTTGGTACATCTGCGTACCGCATGCCCTCATGGTGCGGATGTGGCTCGGTACTGTCAAGTACCGAGGCGTAGGAAAATGTACCGTTCATGAGCGCCACCATCGAGAAATCAACCGCCGCCAAGCCCCCCGATGGCTTGGCCATCGAACCCGCCGAGCACCGTGCCCGCCTGCTCCAGGGCATGGCGCAGGCCGTGGCCGCCAAGGGCTACGCCGACACCACCATCGCCGACATCGTGCGCGAAGCGGCCGTTTCGCGCCGCACCTTCTACGAGCATTTCAGCACCAAGACCGAATGCCTGATCGCGCTCTACGAAACCGCCAGCCACCTCGCGCTGCAGGCGGTGGGCGAGGCCTTCGATCCGGCGCAGCCCTGGCATGCGCAGGTCGAGCAGGCGCTGACCGCGTACTTCGACTATCTCGCGCAAGACCCGGTCCTGCTGCGCACCCTTTTCGTCGAAATTCTGGGTCTGGGCATGCCGGGGCTCCTGGCGCGGCGCCGGGTGAACGGCGAAATCGCCAGCTTCATCCAGGTGGCGATCAACAGCAGCGACGTCGAAGGCGAAACCGCAGCGCATGTGACGAGCGAAATGGCGATGACGGTGGTCGGCGGCATCAACGAACTGGTGCTGCAGGTCATCGAGCAAGACCGCGCCAGCGAGCTGCGCGCACTGGTGGCGCCCGCCACGCGGCTCGTGCGCGCCGTGGCCGCCGAGAGCCAACGCTAGCAGGCGCGTTCCCTGTCCGCCTTGCGCGGCGTCGCCGCGATCCACAGAGCCAGCAGCCCCGCAACGGCCAGCGCCAGCAAGGCCCCCAGGTAGGGCAGCACGTCGTGCAGCGGCGCGCCCATCTGGTTGAGCCGCAGCGACGCCTGAATGCCCGCCGTGCTCGGAAACACCCAGCGCAGCGCCTGCAGCGGCTCCGGCAAGGCCTCGACGGGCCAGGAGAACCCCGAGAGAAAAGCCATTGGCAGGGCAGTGAACAGCAGCACCTGCAGGGCCCGCTCGCGGTCCCGGAACCAGCACCCGAGCAGCAGGCCGACCGTGCAGATCGCAGGCACGTAGAAAAGCAGCAGCACCAGCGCACCGAATGGGTTGCCGCCCCGCGGGTAGTCCTGCAGGAAGAACACCCAGCCGAAGTAGAAGAGGCCGCTCAGCAACCCGAAGCCCGAGAGCGCGCCCAGGCGCCCGAGCCACGCAGCCATGCTCGCGCGAAGACGACCGGCCTCGGCCCAGGTACCGGCCAGCATCGCGGCGCCCATCAGCAGCGTCTGCTGCAGGATCAAAAGCGCCACCGCGGGCACCACATAGCTGCCGTAGCCTTCGGTCGGGTTGAACAGCGCCACGAGCTGGGTGTTGAGTGGGCTTCGGCTGCGCGCTGCCTGCACGGCGCTCTGGCCGCCGACCTGCAGCTTGCGGATCTCGACGCCGGCCGACACCGTGCCCACCGCCTCCGAAAAGCCGTACAGCACCGCCTTGTTCAACAGCGCATACGCGCCGTTGCCCTCGATGGTGACCACCGCCGGAATGCCGCGCAGCACATTGCGCCGGAGATCGGCCGGCAGCAGCGCATAGCCCTCGATGTCGCCGCGCCAGAGCGCCTCGCGCGCCTTCTGCACATCGGAGGTGACCATCTGCACGTCCAGGCGCGGATTGGCCATCGCAAAGCGCGCAATCTGCCGCGACAGCCCGCTGTGGTCTTCGTCGACCACCGCCACCGGCACGCGCGTGACCGCTTGCGTGCCGTAGGGCCAGGGGTAGAAGAAGCCGTAGATGATGGGCGCGATCAGCATGATCAGCAGCACGCCGTTGTCGCGCAGCACGGCGCGCACGGTGTCGCGCCAGGCGGCGCCCAGGCGGGTGCGCGTGCGGTCGCCGGTCATCAGCGGCCTCCCCAGGTGGCGGGTGCCGCCGCAGCACGCACCAGCGCAGCGGCCGATGCCGCCAGCAGCAAGGCCGTGCCCAGCACCATCCACAGCGGCGTATTCACCGAGTAGGCCAGCGGCGCCCCCATCTGCAACTGCTCCATCTGCACGCGGATGTAGTGCGTGTAGGGCAGCAGGTTTGCCCATGCCTGCGCGAAGAAGGGCATCGCCAGCAGCGGAAAGCCCACGCCGCCGAATGCGAAGGCGGGCGCGGTGATGAAGCCGGTCGCCGACAGCGCCGTGCGCAGCGACCGCGTGAGCGCCGAGACGAACGCACCGAGCGCGATGGAGAGCGCCAGGAAAACCACCAGCGCAAACAGCGTCCAGCCCAGCGATCCGACCGGGTGCCAGCCCCGGCCGGCCGTGATCCACAACATCGCCGCGATGCCGACCACCGAGAGGCTCGCCAGCGACAACACCAGCTTGCCGGCGAGCGCGGCCAATGCCTCGTGCCAGCGCGGCGCTGTGCCCAGCCATTCGGCGATGCTGCGGTCGCGCAGTTCGCGGCCCACGCCCCAAGCGCCGGCGGTCATGGCAAGGATGTGCAGCAGCGCCGGAATGAGCGCTGCCCCCAGGAACTGCTCGTAGTCCGTCGAGGTGTTGAACAGCGCCACCATGCTCGCCCTGATCGGCTCCATGCTCACGCGCGCGGCCGTCATCGACTCGCCGCGCTTGTTGCGCACCGCCAGCTCCACGCCGCCCGAGACCGTGGCCACCGCCGTGCGCACGTCGCGCTGGATCAGGCTCGAATGCGTGCCCAGTTGCGCGTTGTGCAGCAGCACGATCTGCCCGACGCGGCCTTGCTTCACATCGCGGCTGAGGTCGCGCGGCAGCTGCACGGCGGCATCGACCGCGCCGCTGGTCAGCGCGCGCGACATCTCGCCTTCGTCGGCGTAGTGCTGCTCGACGCGCAATCCGGGCATGGCGTCCAGAAATCGCACCAGCTGCCGCGAGAGCGCGGAGTGATCCTGATCGAGCACGCCGATCGGCAAGCGCTGGGGCAGGCCGGCCGAAAAAATCCACCAGATCAGAAACACGGCAAGCAGCGGCACCCAGGAGACCATGGCCAGGTCCCACGGACGGGTGCGCAGCAACGCGAACTCGCGCCGGGCGCTTGCTGCGGAAAAGCCCCGGAGGCTCATCGCCGTCTCGCGCCGCTCGTCAATAGACCAGCACGCTCATGCCCGGCCGCGCGCCTTCGATGGGCTGGAGCGGGCGCGCTCTCACCTCGAAGGTGCGCACGTCGAAGCCGGCCCCGCCGCGCGTGGCGCGCCAGGTGGCAAAGTCGGGCAGCGCGGCGCTGTAGTAGACCTTGAAGCGCGCGCGCAGCCGCCCGTCGATCTTCTCGTTGTCATTCACCAGCGCCGGCAGCCGGGCGTCGAACTCGCTGCCGACGGCAAAGCGGGCGAGCCGGTCTTCGCGCACGTTCAACACCACCCACTGGTCGTTCAGGTCGACCACGGTGACCACGGCCACGCCCTGCGGCGACAGCTCGCCGACCCTGGCAAGCACCTTGGCCACTTCGCCGGCCACGGGGCTGCGCAGCTCGGTCTCGGCCCTGGCGGCTTCGGCTTCCGCGACCACGCCCGCAACCTGGCGCGCCTGCGCGCTGGCGGCGGCCTTGTCTTCGGGGCGGGCGCCCGAGCGCGCCATGTCGTACTGGGCCTTGGCCGCGGTGGCGGCATCGCGCGATGCCTTCCAGTTGGCCTCGGCCTCGTCGCGCTTCTGGTCGGCGACCAGGCCTTCGCGCGCGAGGCCATCGACCCGGCGGAAGGAGGTCTGCGCCAGCTGCGCCGCGGTTTCGGCGCGCTGCCACTGCAGGCGCGCCATCTCCACTTCCTGCGGGCGGGCGCCGTTCTGCGCCTTGTCGGCAACGGCCTGCGCGGCCTGCTCGGCGGCCGTGGCCTGCGCGAGCTTGGCGCGGACCTCGGGGCTGTCCATGCGCACCAGCAGCGCGCCGGCCTGGATGCGGTCGCCTTCCTTCACCGCCACTTCGGCGATGCGCGCGGTGACCTTGCCGGCCACATCGGTCTCGCGCGCTTCCATCTGGCCCTGGAACACCTCGGGCGCAGGCTGCGAGGCGCGCCAGAAGCCCCAGACGAGCAGCGCCAGCACAAGCAGCGCGGCGGCAATGGCAATCAGTTTTCGGGTCTTGGCACTCATCTTCAATTCACCTTCACGTCGGCGCGCGCGATGTAGTCGGAAAACCTCTCTGACAGGCCCGCGCTTTCGAGCAGTTGCGCGAGCGCCTGCACATAGTCGTTGGCGGCCTGCGCGCGTTCGGTCAGCACCTTGGCCCGGTTGGTCTCGGCGTCGATCAGGTCGAGCGTGGTGCTGGTGCCTTCGCGCAAACCGGCCACGCGCAGCTTGACCACCTCGTCCGAGAGCTCGACGGAGGCCTTCATCTCCAGGTACTGGCGGCGCGCGTTCTCCAGCGCGCGCCAGTTGCGCTCCACCAGCAGCGAGATGTCGCTGCGCGCCTGCGCATCGGTGCGCTCGGCCTGTTCGACCTGCTTGAGCGACGAGGCCGACAGGGCGTTGCGGTCGACCGAGTCGTACAGCGTCCAGCGCACGCCCAGGCCGGCCACCCAATCGGCGTTGCCGCTCTTGATCTGCCGCGTGCCGAAGGCGATGACCTGCGGGCGGCGCAGCGCCTCTTCGCCCTCGTGCAGCTGCTCGGCCTGCGATTTCTTGGCCGCAACCTTGCCCAGGCCCGGGTGGCGCATGAGCGCCGAGTCGATGAAGTAGCCCAGCGGCTCGACCGGCGTGCTGATGACGAACAGCGGCGTCTGCGGCGTCACGCTGCCGTCGGCGCGCACCGTGCGGGCCAGGGCGATGGCGGCCAGCGCTGCGTCGTCTTCGGCCTTGCGCGCGTTGCGCCGGGCTTCTTCGTAGGCGGCGCTGGCCTGCAGCCGCTCGACGCGCGAGATCACGCCCGCAGCCAGCATTTTCTGCGCGGCCGCATCGTGCTGGGCGATGGTGCGTTCGGCCTGGGCGCGCAGCGTGGCGGCACGCTGGGCCAGCTGGGCGCCGAAGTAGCGCTGCACCAGCTGGGTGTCGACCTCGTGGCCGGCCTGCTCGGCATCGGCCTGCGCCTCGCGCGTTTGCGCCGAGACGAAGCCGCGCACCGCATCGGTCGCGCCGCCCAGGTAGATCGGCCAGACCGCCGAGACCGAGGCATTGCTGCCGGTGTCGTGACGGTTGAGCGTGTAGCTGTTGGGCAACTGGGGAATGGGAACGCGGGAGATGAACCCCTGGATCGACGGCGGCAGCGATTGCCCGATCTGGCCGAGCCTCTGGTTGAGCGGATCGAGGTCGAGATTCAGGTTGGCGTTGTACGCATAGGCCAGCCCCGACAAGCTGACCACCGGACCGCCGAGGCCCTTGAGGCCCTCGCTCTGCAGCTCTTTCGACTCGACGGCCGAGCGCGCGGCGGCAAGCTTGTCGGAGCGTTCGACCATGCGGGCGCGCGCGGCATCGAAGCTCAGGGGCAGGGCGTCCGGGCGGGCTTGCGCGAAGGCGTTGGCGCCCACCACGGCGGGGAGGAGCAGCAGGGCGTGCAGCAGAAGAGCGTGCAGCAGAAGAGGGCGGCGGTTGCTTTTCATCGGTTCATGCGGCCTTGCGCAGCAGGGCGTCGAGCTCCTGCTGCAGGATCACGGGAAACGCGGCCTGGACCGCGCCGGTGGCCAGGGGGCGGGCTTTTTCGAGCAATTGCGCCGCGCGTTCGGCCTGGCCGGTGTCGCCCGACAGCAGGCCGTCGGCCAGCGTGCGCAGCCAGTGGCGCGCCACGGTGCGCAGCGTGCGCGCCATGGTTTCCTGCATGCCGATGGCGTCTTCGAGCGGCAGGCCGAGCGCCGCGAGCTGTTCGGCGACTTCGCCGAGCGCGGGGCTGAGCATCTGCACCTGGCCGTCGGGCAGCTCGCGCATGAGCCCGGCCTTGGTGGCGCGGGCCAGCAGGGCGGGCGTCATCTGGCCGTTCCACTTGGCCGCGAGCGCCTCGGCCGACACGATCATCGGGGTTTCTTCGGCGAAGAGGCTGCCCGAAACCGAGCGCGCCACCGCAACCAGATCGGGCCAGGCCGAGGCCGGCGCGCGGCCGAAGATGCGGCGGATCGCTTCGATGCCGAAGCCCTGGTCGCGCAATGCGCGGATCAGCGAGAGGCGCTGGGCATGGTCGTCGGTGTAGAGGCCCAGCCGTCCCTGGAGACGGGGCGGCGGCAGCAGTCCGGCCGAGGTGTAGGCGCGGATGTTGCGCACCGTGACGCCCGTGCGCGTTGCCAGCATCTCGATGGAGATTTCCGGGGCGGCAACGGCGGGGGCGGCGGAAGCATTCATGTGACAGAGTTTATGTTACATAGAAAATGTTTCATAACTCCGGCGCCGCGCGGTCAAGGATTCAGCGCATTCTTCAGCCCGGCTTCTTTTGCGCCGGGTCGTAGAAGAACTGTTCCTCGGCGATGCGATCGCCCTCCCAGCGTTGCCAGGCGATTTCTTCCATGCGCATGGTGCCGCCGCCCTTGAAGCTGAAGTCGAAGATCCAGTGGATGGCCACGTGGTCGCCGTTCACGAGCACGGGCCGCACGCAGGTGGAAGTCACCGACTCGGTGCGTGCGAGCACCGCGCTTTCCTGCGCAACCAGCGTGCTGCGCCCGCCCCGAGGCTCGGCCTGGTTCTCGCGCATCGTGGCGTCTTCGGTGTAGTAGTCCTCGATGACCTGCGCGTGGGCCCCGCCCTCGACGGCGGCGATGAAGGCTTCGAGCCGTGCGGGCGTGGGCATTCGCCAGACCTCAGGACTTCACCTTGACTTCGACGCGGCGCGCCTCGGACGCGGGGCCGTCGGCCTGCGACTGTTCGGGCTTGGCCAGCTCGATCTTGTCTTCGGGCGCGCCCGCGGCCTTGAGCGCATCGCTCACGGCCATGGCGCGCTGCTTGGCGAGCTCGGCGTTCTTGGCCGGGTCGCCGCTGGCATCGTGGTAGCCGCTCACCAGCACCGTGCTGCCGCTCTGCACGGCCTTGATGACGTCGGCCAGCGCCTCCTTGGCGTTGGGCGCCACCTCGGCGCTGGCGCTCGCGAAGTAGAACCTCACGATGCCGTTCTCGACCTTCACCGCGGCGGCTTCGGCTGCAGCAACCGCACCCGAGGCAACGGCCGCAGCCGGTGTGGCCGGGGCCGTGGCCGCAGGTGCCATCGCGGCGGTCGGCGTCTCTACCTTCGCCGGCGCCATCGCAGCCGCATCGCCGGCGTGGAACTTCACCACCAGCGGCACGATGAGCAGCGCCACGATGTTGATGATCTTGATCAGCGGGTTCACGGCCGGGCCGGCGGTGTCCTTGTAGGGGTCGCCCACCGTGTCGCCGGTGACGGCCGCCTTGTGCGCCTCGGAGCCCTTGCCGCCGTGGTGGCCGTCTTCGATGTACTTCTTGGCGTTGTCCCAGGCGCCGCCGCCGGTGCACATCGAAATGGCGACGAACAGGCCCGTGACGATCGTGCCCATCAAGAGCCCGCCCAGCGCCTTCGGTCCCAGCACCAAGCCCACGACGATGGGCACCACCACCGGCAGCAGCGACGGAATCATCATTTCCTTGATGGCCGCGCCGGTCAGCATGCTCACGGCCTTGCCGTACTCGGGCTTGCCGGTGCCTTCCATGATCCCGGGGATCTCGCGGAACTGGCGGCGCACTTCTTCCACCACCGCACCGGCTGCGCGGCCCACGGCTTCCATCGCCATCGCGCCGAAGAGGTACGGAATCAGCCCGCCGATGAAGAGGCCGACGATCACCATCGGGTCGCTCAGGTTGAAGCTGATGTTCAGCCCGAAGCTCTCCAGCTTGTGGGTGTAGTCGGCAAAGAGCACCAGCGAGGCGAGGCCGGCCGAGCCGATGGCGTAGCCCTTGGTCACCGCTTTCGTCGTGTTGCCGACCGCGTCGAGCGGGTCGGTCACGGCGCGCACGCTGGCGGGCAGGTCGCTCATCTCGGCGATGCCGCCGGCGTTGTCGGTGATGGGGCCGTAGGCGTCCAGCGCGACCACGATGCCCGCCATGCTCAGCATGGACGTCGCCGCGACCGCAATGCCGAAGAGGCCGGCCAGCGAGTACGAGGCCAGGATCGCGATGCACACGAAGATCACCGGCCAGGCCGTCGAGCGCATCGACACGCCCAGGCCCGCGATGATGTTCGTGCCATGGCCCGTGGTCGAGGCCTGCGCGATGTGCTGCACCGGCTTGTACTGCGTGCCGGTGTAGTACTCGGTGACCCACACCAGCGCGGCGGTGAGCGCCAGGCCCACGAAGCAGGCGCCGAACAGCTTGAGCTGGCTGCCGCTCGCGGCAATGGCGTTGTCCGGAATGATCCAGGCCGTGACGAACCAGAACGCGATCAGCGACAGCACGCCCGCCACCGCCAGGCCCTTGTAGAGCGCCGGCATCACGTTGACCATGCCCGGCGACGCCTTCACGAAGAAGCAGCCGATGATCGACGCGATGATCGACACGCCGCCCAATGCGAGCGGGTACAGCACCGCGTTGATTGGCGCCGTGGTGACCATCAGCGCACCGAGCACCATGGTGGCAATCAGCGTCACCGCATAGGTCTCGAACAGGTCGGCCGCCATGCCGGCGCAATCGCCCACGTTGTCGCCCACGTTGTCGGCGATCACCGCCGGGTTGCGCGGGTCGTCTTCCGGAATGCCGGCCTCGACCTTGCCCACCAGGTCGGCGCCGACGTCGGCGCCCTTGGTGAAGATGCCGCCGCCCAGCCGCGCAAAGATGGAGATCAGCGAGGAGCCGAAGGCAAAGCCGATCAGCGGATTGAGGATGGCCGCGAGCGTGTGGTCCGCCTTGGGCGCGCTGCCGGCCAGGAACCAGTAGAAGCCCGTCACGCCCAGCAGGCCCAGGCCGACCACGAGCATGCCGGTGATGGCGCCGCCGCGGAATGCCACGTCCAGCGCCGGGCCGATGCCCTTGGTGGCTGCCTGCGCCGTGCGCACATTGGCGCGCACCGACACGTTCATGCCGATGAAGCCGCAGGCGCCCGAGAGCACCGCGCCGATGATGAAACCGACGGCGGTGGTGAGGTCGAGGAAGAGGGCGATCAGGACCGCCAGAACCACGCCGACCACCGCGATGGTCGTGTACTGCTTGGCCAGGTAGGCCGAGGCGCCGGCCTGGATGGCAGCGGCGATTTCCTGCATCCGGGCGTTGCCCGGGTCCTTGGCGAGAATCCAACTTCGGGCCCAGAAACCGTAGCCGACGGCCACGAGGCCGCAGACGAGGGCGAGTATCAGGGGGGTGTTGCCGATCATGCTTTGCTTCTCCATTCGTTCGTTGTGACTTGTGGAGACGGACAGCATGGATCCTGCGCGCAACGCGTACGGGATCCAGGTTTTCCGTCGCGTTGCTTCCTCGAAGCTCGCTGCACCGAGGTGCGGAGCCGATTGGCCAACGGTTGCAATTTACAGGCAAAAACGCGGGCGTGTGCGACCGTGCGGTGACACGGAAAGTAAACTCAGGGTTTGTCCCGGTCTCCCCCATACTTTTCAACTACTCGAAAAACGTCATGTCCTTCGACAAAGTCTCCCCCGGCAAGAACGTCCCCGACGCCTTCAACGTCGTGATCGAAATCCCCATGAATGCCGACCCGATCAAGTACGAAGTCGACAAGGAATCGGGTGCGATCTTCGTGGACCGCTTCATGACGACGGCCATGTACTACCCCGCCAACTACGGCTACGTGCCGCAGACCCTGTCGGGCGACGGCGATCCGGTCGACGTGCTGGTGATCGCGCCTTACCCCCTGCTGCCGGGCGTGGTCGTGCCCTGCCGTCCCCTGGGCATCCTGCTCATGGAAGACGAAGCCGGCGTGGACGGCAAGGTGCTGGCCGTGCCCACCGACAAGGTGCTGCCGATCTACAGCCACTGGAAGTCGGTGGACGACGTGAACCCGATGCGCCTGAAGGCCATCAGCCACTTCTTCGAGCACTACAAGGACCTGGAAGCGGGCAAATGGGTCAAGGTGCTGGGCTGGGAAGGCATCGACGCGGCGAAGAAGGAAGTCGTCGACGGCATCGCCGCCTACAAGAAGTAAGTCACTCCCGCTTGAAGGGCGAGCGTCGCGGGTCGCGCACATAGGTGCCGGCCAGCGATGAGGTGCAGTCGGGTGCGTCGGCGACCGTGATGCGGTCGGCCGAAAACTGGAAGGTGCGGGTGCAACGCCCGCCGTCCGGCACCTTCATGCGTCGCCCGGCATCGAGCACGTCCCTGGCCTGCAGCAGCATGTTGCCGCGTGGGTCGGGGCAAACGTAGATCTCCACATCGAGCGCGCCGCCGTCCCCCGGGGTGACGTCCAGGAAGCGGCCGTCCTGCGGGCACTGGCCCTGCACATAGCGGCCGGTCCACGGCAGCAAAGGCTGGCCGAGAAAGGCGATGCGGCGTTCGTAGTCCTGCTTCAGGCACTGGGTGTCGCCCTTGCATTCGCGGTTGCGCACGGCGATCCAGTCGCGCTGATCTCGCCGCAGGAAGGCCGCCCATTGGCCGGCATCGGGCGTTTCCAGCTGACGCAGGTAGAGCGCGGCCAGGGCTTCGTCCTGCCGCGAGAGGCCGGGATCCGCGCAAATGGCTTTTTCGGTGGCATTGCCGGCCTTGGCGCAGTCGAAGCTGGCGGCGGTGGCCAGGCCGGTGCCGGCCAGGCAGAGCGCGGCGAGGGCAAGGCGGGTGATGGAGCGCATGGGGTTCTTTGCTCTAGAGCTGGGCTTTGCTGGCCCGGATGCTAGAAGAGTCGCCGCACGCCGTCGATGTGCCGAACGGACAAGGGCGCTATGCCCTTGGACAGAGACGCCTCAGCCCCGGACCGCGTCGCCGGCCAGCCGCATCCACTCGCGATTCACCGAACGCGCATGCGCATTCCAGTGCCGCGCCGCCTGTTCGAGTTCGTTCCAATGGCGCTGCGCCCCTGCGGCATCGCCTTGCTGCGCCAACCAGGCGATGTAGCGGGCGCGGGCCTCGACGGTGTTGTATTGGGTCAGCGCAGCTTCAAAGGCTTCGCGTGCTTCCGCCTGGCGTCCGTCGGCGGCGAATGCGCGTGCGATGAGCAAGGCGACCTCGTCCCTGCGGTAGTCGTTGCGCGTGGCGCGCAGGGCCTCCAGCGCCAGCAGCGATTCGCGGCCTGCGGCCGCACCGCCTGCGGCGAGCAGTGCGTTGGCCAGGCCGAGCTGCAGTTCGGGGTCGGAGGCGAGCGGGCCTTTCAATGCGTCGCGATAGTGACCGACCGCATCGGCAGCCTGGCCTCTGTCGAGCGCGGCTTTGGCCAGGCGCAGCTTGTTCTGGGCCGTGGGCGCGAGATCGTAGGCCTCGGCCGCCGCGCGGTATTCGCGCTCGGGGTCGATGAAGCCGATGGCCGCGCTGGCGACCTTGCCGGCGGTGCGCTGCATGCGCGAGGCAGGCAAATACTCGACCATGAAGTACACGACGCTGCCCAGCAACGGAAAGCTGAACAGGATGATGAGCCAGTACATCTGCTTGCCGTGGCGCATGGCATGAACGGCGAAGAAAAGCGCAATGAGGACGTGCAGCCCCAGTCCGACGAATGGCATCGAAAACCCCTCCTGTTGTCTGATATTGGGCGCGTTTATAGCAGCCCTCGGAGGCAACTCGAAAGCTCCGTCAGCCGGCCTTGAACGGGCTGCGCTCGCCCAGGTGGTCCATGTAGTTCTCGATGCCCGCGCCCTCGCGCTCAAGAAAGCGCTCGACCGCATCGGAGAACGCCGGGTGCGCGAGCCAGTGGGCGCTGGTGGTCTTGACCGGCATCAGCGCGCGTGCCATCTTGTGCTCGCCCTGTGCGCCGCCCTCGAAGCGCCGTGCGCCGTGCGCGATGCACCAGGCCAGCGGCTGGTAGTAGCAGGCCTCGAAGTGCAGGCAGTCGACGCGCTCCAGCGCGCCCCAGTAGCGGCCGTAGGCAACGAGGGGTTCGTCTTTCTGCGTGGAGAGCGCGATCAGGCTGGCGGCCATCGGCTTGCAGTCGCGCTCGGCGATGAACAGCAGCCAGGCATCGGGCAGGGTGTTGGCCATGCGCTGGAAGAAGTCGCGCGTGAGGTAGGGCGGGTTGCCGTGCTCGCGGTAGGTGCGCTCGTAGCAGCGGTAGAAGAAATCCCAATCGGCTTTGGAAATGTCCGCGCCGCGCGACCAGCGAAAGCTCACGCCCGCGTCTGCGACCTTGCGGCGCTCCTGGCGGATCTTCTTGCGCTTGTCGTGGGCGAGGCTGGCGAGGAAGGCGTCGAAATCCGGATACTCGACATTCGTCCAGTGAAACTGCACTGTATTGCGCAGCATGAGCCCGGCTTCGGTGCAGGCGGCAATGTCCGCATCGGCGCCGAACAGCAAATGCAGAGAAGAAAGTTCTTCCTGCTTGCACCACGCCACCATCGCCTGCACCAGCAGCGTGCGGCTCTGCGCATCGCGCGCCAGGAGGCGCGTGCCGGGCACCGGCGTGAATGGCACGGCGACCACGGCCTTGGGGTAGTAGGCGAGCCCGTGCTGCTCGTAGGCGTTGGCCCAGGCCCAGTCGAAGACGTATTCGCCGTAAGAGTGGTCCTTGATGTAGAGGGCGCAGGCGGCTTCCAGTTGCGTGCCGCGCCACAGCGTGACGAACTGCGCCGTCCATCCGCTCGCGGGCGACGCGCTGCCGCTTTCGTGCAGCGCCAAGAGGTATTCGTGGCGCATGAAAGGCGAGGGCTCGGCCTGCACGGCGAGCAGTGCATTCCAGGCTTTGGCGCTCACCTCCGACGGTGACGCCAGAACCCGAATAACATAATCGTTCAAGCCTTTTTCTTCCTTCTGTATGACGCTCAAGCTCGCCATCGCGCAACTCAATTTTGTGGTGGGCGACCTTGCCGGCAACGCGAAAAAGATCGTCGATGCCGCACGCCATGCCCATGCGCAAGGCGCGCGCCTGCTGCTGACGCCCGAACTCTCGATTGCCGGTTATGCGGCAGAAGACCTTCTCCTGCGTCCCGCCTTCACCGAAGCCTGTGATGATGCCGTGAAAGGCATTGCCGCCGCTTTGGCCGACCTCAAAGACATGGTCGTGGTGGTGGGCCATCCGACCGGCGGCAGCCTGCGCAGCCGCTCGGTGGCGGTGCAGATGCGCCACAACGCAGCCAGCGTGATCAAGGAAGGCCGCATCCTCCAGACCTATGCAAAGCGCGAACTGCCGAACTACCAGGTGTTCGACGAGCGCCGGTATTTCACGCCGGGGCAGGGCACCTGCGTGTTCGAGGCGGGCGGGGTCTCGGTCGGGCTGCTGATCTGCGAGGACGCATGGTTCGACCAGCCGGCCGAACTGGCGCGCGCGTCCGGCGCGCAAGTGATCGCGGTGATCAACGCCTCGCCCTACCACGTGGGCAAGGAGGGCGAGCGCGTCGCACGCATGGCCGACCGCGCGCGTGCGGTGGGTCTGCCGCTGGTCTATGCGCACCTGGTGGGCGGGCAGGACGAGGTGGTGTTCGACGGGGCTTCGTTCGCGGTGCAGGCCGATGGCACGCTGGCGATGCAGGCCGAGAGCTTCCTGGAGCAAGTGATCTTTGCCCAGCTGGAACAGGCACCGCAGGGCGGCACCGGCTTCGTGTTCGAGGCGGCGGCCATTGCGCCGGCGCGCGATGCCGAAGCGCAGCTTTGGGACGCGCTGGTGCTGGGCGTTCGCGACTACGTCGGCAAGAACGGGTTTCCCGGCGCCATCCTGGGGCTGTCGGGCGGCATCGACTCCGCATTGGTGCTCGCCATTGCCGTCGATGCACTCGGCAAGGACAAGGTGCGCGCGGTGATGATGCCTTCGCCCTACACGGCCGACATCAGCTGGATCGACGCGCGCGACATGGCGAGCCGCCTGGGCGTTCGCTACGACGAGATCTCGATCAGGCACACCTTCGAGTCCTTCAAGGATGCGTTGGCAGGGGAGTTCGAGGGGCGGCCCGAAGACACGGCCGAGGAAAACATCCAGGCCCGCATCCGCGGCACGCTGCTCATGGCCCTGTCGAACAAGTTCGGCGCCATCGTGCTCACCACGGGCAACAAGAGCGAAATGGCCACCGGCTACTGCACGCTCTACGGCGACATGGCGGGCGGCTTCGCGGTCATCAAGGATTTGCTCAAGACCACGGTGTTCGCCCTGGCACGATGGCGCAATGCCCACGACCCGTACGGCACCGGCATGGAGCCGATTCCCGAGCGGATCATCACGCGTCCCCCGAGCGCAGAGCTTCGGCCGGACCAGACCGACCAGGACAGCCTGCCGCCCTACGACATCCTCGATGGAATCCTGGCACGCTACATGCAAGATGACGAGGGCATCGACGAGATCATTGCCGCGGGCTACGAACGCGCGGTGGTCGAGCGGGTCGCGAGGCTCATCAGGATCAACGAATACAAGCGGCGCCAGGCGCCGGTAGGCATCCGGGTCACCCATCGAAGCTTCGGCAAGGATTGGCGTTACCCTATCACCAGCAAATTCAACGAAACCGCCGGAGCACCCAAACCATGAAGCAGATCACCGCCATCGTCAAACCCTTCAAGCTCGAGGACGTGCGCGAAGCCCTGGCCGAAGTGGGCGTCACCGGCCTGACCGTGACCGAGGTCAAGGGCTTCGGTCGCCAGAAGGGGCACACCGAGCTCTACCGTGGCGCCGAGTACGTGGTCGACTTCCTGCCCAAGATGAAGGTCGAAGTGGTCGTCAACGAGGGCGACGTGGAGCGCTGCATCGAGGCCATCGTCAGTTCCGCGCGCACCGGCAAGATCGGTGACGGCAAGATTTTTGTGACCGAGGTCGAGCGCATCGTGCGCATCCGAACCGGCGAAGAGAACGAAAACGCTGTTTAAAGAACAAAAAGCCCCGTCGACCGGGGCTTTTTGTTGAGTGGCTTGTTGTGAAGCAACAGCCCCCTTGAAGGGCCTCAGAGGTTTTCCGACAGCCTGTCTTTGCGCGAATGGAGCGGCACCGCAGCCCGCAGCGCCGCGAGCAATTCGCCCGGTTCGGTGCCGTTGCGCACCAGGTCCATCTGCCACTCGCCCATGAAGCCCTCGCGTACGCTGTGCGCCAGGAAGTCGAGCAGCTTGTCGTAGTAGCCGGCGGTATTGAGAATGCCGGTCGGCTTGTCGTGGTACCCCAGCTGCCGCCAAGTCCAGATCTCGAACAATTCCTCGAAGGTGCCGATGCCGCCCGGCAGGGCGATGAAGGCGTCGGCACGCTCACCCATCATGGCCTTGCGCTCGTGCATGGTGTCGACCACGTGCAGTTCGTCGCACAGCGGATTGGCCAGTTCCTTGTCGACCAGGGCCTTGGGGATGATGCCGACGACGCGGCCGCCGGCCAGGCGGGTGGCTTCGGCGACCGTGCCCATCAGGCCGGTGCGGCCACCGCCGTACACCAATTGGCCGCCGCGTTGGCCGATCCACTGGCCGACGGCGCGGGCTGCCTCGGAAAACTCAGGGCGCTCGCCGGGGCGCGAGCCGCAATACACACAGATCGAAAATTCAGGATTCATCCCGCCATCATGCCTCGGGACGCGGGCCCGCTCATGACACGAAGCGCGACCACAACGCCGCCGCCCAGATGCCCCCGCAGAGCGTGAGCGACAGCAGCACCGCGGCGCTCCCCATGTCCTTGGCGCGCTTGGAGAGGTCGTGCCATTCGGGGCCGATGCGGTCGATGGCGGCTTCCACGGCGGTGTTGAGCAGCTCGACGATCATGACCAGGATGGCGCTGCCGGCGAGCAGCGCCACCTCGACCCAGCTGCGCCCGAGCCAGAAGGCGGCCGGGATCATCACGATCGACATGATGGCTTCCTGCCGGAAGGCGGGCTCGCTCCAGCCGGCGCGGAGTCCGTGGAGCGAGATCAGCGTGGCGTGGAAGACGCGTTCGAAACCCTTGCGGGCCTTTTGCGGATTGACCGCGGGATCGGGGAGATTGGGCAAGGCACTCATCGGCGGCTCATGGGCTTGGAGGTGATGAGCCGCGTACCGGCCCAGGCGTCGTGCCAGAACTGGCGCTCGGGATGAAATCGTGCAAGCACCGCCCAGACGGCGATCCAGCCAAGCAGCAGGACCATGGTTTCGACGGCCGGCACGCCCAGCAGGGGGTGCAGTGCCAACGGGGGCAGGAGCCAGACCCAGCTCAGGATGTAGCGCACGAATGCGCGCGATTGGGAGAGCGGGCGACCTTGCCGGTCAACGATGCGGATATTCCAGGTTTTCATGCCCAGTGTCTGGCCCTTGCACCAGAACCAGACGAAGTACACGCCGAAAACCACGAAAAGGTAGCCCAGCAGCAAGGGCCTGCGCGTCTCGTCCATGGCGTTGCGCATCTGGCTGAGGGCGCTGAACAGCCAGCCGGCCGTCATTGCCACCGCGAACAGCAGCATGCCTTCGTAAAGCCAGCAGGCCATCCGGCGCCACAGGCCTGGCACGCCGGGCACTGTCGAAAGAGAGGCGCCGGTTGCCGGTGTGTTAGGCGAGGCGGCCTGGTCGGGCCTTGGAGCCTCGGAAGAACTGCTGGAAACCATCGAGGCCTTGCGGTCAGGGGGCGGAAGGGAGTTGCTCGGCGGCCGGGACCGGGGCCGGAACCTGGGCCTCGGCAGGAACCGGCGGCGATGCGGCGTTGGCGCGGGGTGGCGCAAAAGCCGGCGCTGCGCTGGCCGCAGGCGTCCGATCGGTCGGGGGCGACGCCAGGACGCTGGCTGCCGGGGTGGCCGTAGGGGAGGGGGCCAGCAGGATTCTGGGCGTGTGCTGCCCGGGCGGTGTGACGGCCGGAACGGGCACGAGTTTCTGGGAGGAGACCGGTCGAATCGGAATGGCCGCACCGCGCGGCTTGGCCGGGGCGCGCTCGGCGAGCCTGCGCTTTTCTTCCTCGCTCAGCGCCTGGTATTGCTCCCACTTGGCCTTGCGTTCATCGGCCGGCACGCGTTTGACCTCGGCGAAGTTCAGGCGCGCCTGTGCGCGCTGCTGATTGCTCAGGGCGGCCCACTCGATCATCCGGCTGTGCAAGGTGACTCGATCATCGGCAGCCATGTTCGCGAAGTTTCGTGACAGTGCCAGCCACTTGCGTTTTTGCCCCGCGTTCATCGCGGTCCAATGCGAAACGAGCGGCTTCAGGGCCTCTTGCTGCTCGGCGGTGAGTTCGCTCCAGAGCGGCTTCGTTGCCGCCGCGACCTTGGCGGCGCTGGCTGCGGCAGTCGGCCCGGCAGTTGCGGAGGCGTTGCTTGCCTTGCCCGCATCGGCGTGATGCGGCTGGGCGCTGGCGACGGTCAGCCCGAAGGCTGCGAGCGCAAGCACGCTCGTCCAAACGACTGCGCCCGCCGTGAGCGGGCGCAATGGGCGGGATGTGTGTGCGCTGGAATTGGAGCGGCGTCGCATTCGGTCGGTGAGGAATTCTTCAGTCGGAGGCGCCGTCGGCCTTCAGGAATTGGGCAAAGCCCGGATCGGTGTAGGCGGCGGGCGGCAGGTCGCCGGTGAGGAGAGCCGAATCGACCTCGGCCAGCTCGCTGGCGCGGTCGTCGTCCTGCATCACGCTGATGGTGATGAGGCCGGCGACGAGCGCGAGCAGCGGCACCACCGATCCGATGCGGGTCCACCAGCCGCCGCCCATGGTGAGCGTGTGATTCGACTGCATCACCTCGGGCGCGGTTCGCAATTGCGCAGGCTGCTTGCGCGCAGCGACGGCCTGTGCGCGCGCCACGCGCAGACGCTCGCCGATGTCGTGCGAAAGCTCCTGGTTGCCGGCAGACAGCCGGGCAGCCAGCCGCTGGCCGAACTGGTCTTCGGCTGCGTGAGAAGAAGAGGTTGGAACCTTAGTGTTCATAGCGATATTCCCTTGGCCTTGAGCGCCTTGCTCAGAGCGTGAACGGCTCGCGAACAATGGGTCTTGACGCTGCCCTCGGAGCAGCCCATTGCTGCGGCCGTCTCTGCGACGTCCATTTCCTCCCAGTAACGCATCAGGAAAGCCTCGCGTTGACGGCCCGGCAATGCCGCGATCTGCTCTTCGATCTCGTGGAAGACCTGGGCGCGGCGCGTGGTGTCCTCGGCGCTCTCGGTTTCTCTGGAGTCGGTTGGCGAGACGAAGTTCTCCAGCAGATCGAAATCGCCGTCGTCGTCGACCGATTCGAAATCGCTGAGGTTCGAGAAAAGGGCGCGCCGGGTTTTCTGGCGGCGGAACCAGTCGAGCGTGCAGTTCGACAGGATGCGCTGGAACAGCATCGGCAACTCGTTGGCCGGCTTGTCGCCGTAGTGCTGCGCGAGCTTCATCATGCTGTCCTGCACGATATCGAGCGCCGCTTCTTCGTCCCGCACGTGATAGACCGAGCGCTTGAAAGCGCGTCGTTCGACGCTTTTCAGGAAGTCGGAGAGTTCTTGTTCAGTGGCCAAGCGAGAGAGGGCGCGCAGGGGGCGCCGCATGGGAAGGGATGTCGAGCGAACGCTGATGGTTTTACGGCGGCGATTATGCCCCGCAGCCTTTACGGGCGACCTGAAGCGAATCTGAACCGCGGGGTGGTGTCATAATCCGCGCTGCAAGTCAAAAGGCAAACGGGTCAAGGTCCGGCGGAACATCAGTCCGCTCATGGCTATGGCCTCAAGTCCTGGCGCGGCCCCACAAGGGCTGGCAAGGGGCACCCAAGGTTTTTCGTTCCCGAAAAAACTCCAAAGGTTGATCATGGAAATCTCGAAGGCGGAAATCATCTCCGCAGCAGCCGCGTCCTCTGGCGCCGGCAATCCCACGCAAGAACTCATGGGCGCTGAAGTGCTCATCAAGGCACTGCAGGCCGAAGGCGTCCAGTACGTCTGGGGCTATCCCGGCGGCGCGGTTCTGTACATCTACGACGCGTTCTACAAGCAGGACACCATCCAGCACGTTCTGGTGCGCCACGAGCAGGCAGCCGTTCACGCGGCCGACGGCTATGCGCGCGCCACCGGCGAGGTGGGTGTGGCGCTGGTCACCTCCGGCCCCGGCCTGACCAATGCGGTCACCGGCATCGCCACGGCGTACATGGACTCCATCCCGATGGTGATCATCTCGGGCCAGGTGCCGACGGCGGCCATTGGCCTCGATGCCTTCCAGGAATGCGACACGGTCGGCATCACCCGCCCCATCGTCAAGCACAACTTCCTCGTCAAGGATCCGAAGGATCTGGCCATGACGATGAAAAAGGCCTTCCACATCGCACGCAGCGGCCGTCCGGGGCCGGTGGTGGTGGACGTGCCCAAGGACGTTTCCTTCAAGAAGACGCCCTACGCCGGCTACCCCGACAAGGTCGAGATGCGCTCGTACAACCCGGTGCGCAAGGGGCACGGCGGCCAGATCCGCAAGGCGCTGCAGCTGTTGCTGACCGCCAAGCGCCCCTACATCTACACCGGTGGCGGCGTGCTGCTGGGCAATGCCTGCAACGAACTGCGCACCCTGGTCGACATGCTCGGCTACCCGGTCACCAACACGCTCATGGGCCTGGGCGCCTATCCGGCGAGCGACCGCAAGTTCCTGGGCATGCTGGGCATGCACGGCACCATCGAAGCCAACAACGCGATGCAGAACTGCGACGTGCTGCTGGCCGTGGGCGCGCGCTTCGACGACCGCGTGATCGGCAATCCCAAGCATTTCGCGACGAACGAACGCAAGATCATCCACGTCGACATCGATCCGTCGAGCATCTCCAAGCGCGTGAAGGTCGACATCCCGATCGTCGGCGACGTGAAGGACGTGCTCACCGAACTGATCTCGATGATCCGCGAGAGCACCACCCGGCCCGACGCCGGCGCGCTGGCCGACTGGTGGAAGACCATCGAGACCTGGCGCGCGCGCGACTGCCTCAAGTACGACCGCGGCAACAAGGACGTGATCAAGCCGCAGTACGTGGTCGAAACGCTCTGGAACATGACCAAGGACGCCGACGCGTACATCACCTCGGACGTGGGCCAGCACCAGATGTGGGCCGCCCAGTACTACCGCTTCGACGAGCCGCGCCGCTGGATCAATTCCGGCGGCCTGGGCACCATGGGCGTGGGCATTCCCTACGCCATGGGCATCAAGCTCGCCAAGCCCGATTCGGAAGTGTTCACCATCACCGGCGAAGGCTCGGTGCAGATGTGCATCCAGGAGCTTTCCACCTGCCTGCAATACAACACGCCGATCAAGATCTGCTCGCTCAACAACCGCTACCTGGGCATGGTGCGCCAGTGGCAGGAGATCGAATACTCCGGCCGCTACAGCCACAGCTACATGGACGCACTGCCCAACTTCGTGAAGCTCGCCGAGGCCTACGGCCACGTCGGCATGCTGATCGAGCGTCCACAAGACGTGGAGCCCGCGCTGCGTGAGGCGCGCAAGCTCAAGGACCGCACGGTGTTCATGGACTTCCGCACCGACCCCACCGAGAACGTGTTCCCGATGGTGAAGGCCGGCATGGGCATCACCGAGATGCTGTTGGGCTCTGAAGATCTTTAAACCGATCTTCGGCGCATTCGCTTAACTCTTTACTGACGAATCTATTGCCCGCCGAGCCCGCGCATTACCGTGCACGGGGGAGGGCGGCGAAAGCGAAAGCTTCCGCGCAGGCGAAAAGAGGAGTCACGCAAACATGAAACACATCATTGCAGTGCTGCTGGAAAACGAGCCGGGTGCTCTTTCCCGCGTGGTGGGCCTTTTCTCGGCCCGTGGCTACAACATCGAATCGCTGACCGTCGCGCCCACCGAGGATCCAAGCCTCTCGCGCATGACCATCGTCACCAATGGGTCGGACGACGTGATCGAGCAGATCACCAAGCATCTGAACCGCCTGATCGAAGTCGTGAAGGTCGTCGACCTCACCGAAGGCGCCTACACCGAGCGCGAGCTCATGATGGTGAAGGTGCGCGCGGTGGGCAAGGAGCGGGAAGAAATGATGCGCATGGCCGAGATTTTTCGCGGCCGCATCATCGACGTCACCGACAAGAGCTACACCATCGAGCTCACCGGCGACCATGGCAAGAACGACGCTTTTCTTGAAGCGATCGACCGCGGCGCCATTCTGGAGACGGTGCGCACCGGCGCCAGCGGCATCGGACGCGGCGAACGCATCCTGCGGGTCTGAAACCATGATTTCGGAGCTCAGTCGCCGCCCGTTCGGGCTGAGCTTGTCGAAGCCCCCGCGCAAGCGGGGACTGCATTGAGCCCTTCGACAGGCTCAGGACGAACGGCACAACACACTGCAACTCGCACATCTATCTGGAGAACATCATGAAGGTTTATTACGACAAGGACGCGGATCTCAGCCTCATCAAGGGCAAGACGGTCGCCATCATCGGTTACGGCTCGCAAGGTCACGCACATGCGCAGAACCTGAACGACAGCGGCGTGAAGGTCGTGGTCGGCCTGCGCAAGGGCGGTGCCTCGTGGGACAAGGTCGGCAAGGCCGGCCTGCAGGTCGCCGAAGTGGCCGACGCCGTGAAGGCTGCCGACGTGGTCATGATCCTGCTGCCCGACGAGCAGATCGCCAACGTCTACAAGAACGACGTGGCGCCGCACATCAAGGAAGGCGCTTCGCTCGTCTTCGCGCACGGCTTCAACGTGCACTACGGCTTCGTGCAGCCGCGCGCCGACCTCGACGTGTGGATGGTCGCTCCCAAGGCCCCGGGCCACACCGTGCGCAGCACCTACACCCAAGGCGGCGGCGTGCCCCACCTCGTGGCCGTGCACCAGGACAAGACCGGCAAGGCGCGTGACCTCGCGCTGAGCTACGCCACCGCCAACGGCGGCGGCAAGGCCGGCATCATCGAGACCAACTTCCGCGAAGAAACCGAGACCGACCTGTTCGGCGAACAAGCGGTTCTGTGCGGCGGCACCGTCGAGCTGATCAAGGCCGGCTTCGAAACGCTGGTGGAAGCCGGCTACGCGCCCGAAATGGCGTACTTCGAATGCCTGCACGAGCTCAAGCTGATCGTCGACCTGATCTATGAAGGCGGCATCGCCAACATGAACTACTCGATCTCGAACAACGCCGAGTACGGCGAGTACGTCACCGGCCCGCGCATCGTGACCGACGAGACCAAGAAGGTCATGAAGCAGGTGCTCAAGGACATCCAGACCGGCGAATACGCCAAGAGCTTCGTGCTTGAAGCCGCAGCTGGCCAGCCCGCGCTGATCAGCCGCCGTCGCCTGAATGCAGAGCACCAGATCGAAGTCGTCGGCGAAAAGCTGCGCGCGATGATGCCCTGGATCAAGAAGAACAAGCTGGTCGACCAAACCCGGAACTGAAGCCCCCCGGCTTTTCACTTCGCTTCGCTGCGTGTAATTCGCCACCCCCCGAGGGGGAGGTGCGGCTCGCCTTGGGGCGGCCCGGCGGCGGCCGCCTCGGTCGTCTTTGAAGCACGCAGGTCATAGGGCCACCCGTTGCGGTGGCCCTTTTGTTTGACAGGGGCGGGTGAGTCCCCTGAACTACACTGCGAAGCATGCGACCTACAGATCAAAACGCTATCGATTGGATAGCTGCCAACGCAGTGCCCATGAGGGATGGAGGCAATTTCAATGCATGACGACACGCTTCCCGACGATGTGCAGCCGCGCAAGCGTCGCAAGGGCATCTACATCCTGCCGAACCTGTTCACGCTGGCTGCGTTGTTCGGCGGCTTCTATTCGGTCGTGATGGCCATGAACGCGCGCTTCGATCTCGCTGCGCTCGGCGTGTTCGCCGCCATGATCCTCGACAGCCTGGACGGCCGCGTCGCGCGCATGACCAACACGCAAAGCGCGTTCGGCGAGCAGATGGATTCGCTGTCCGACATGGTGTCGTTCGGTGCTGCGCCGGCGCTCATCGCCTACGAATGGTCGCTCAAAGGCCTGGGCCGCTGGGGCTGGATCGCAGCCTTCGTTTACTGCGCCTGTGCGGCATTGCGGCTTGCGCGTTTCAACGTGAACACCGGCGTGGTCGACAAGCGCTGGTTCCAGGGGCTGCCGTCTCCGGCAGCGGCTGCGCTGGTCGCGGGCTTCATCTGGCTTGTGAACGAATGGGGCAAGCGCGGCGGCGAGGTGCTGTACCTCTCTTGGACGCAGATCACCTGGGTCACCTTCGCGTTCACGCTCTATGCGGGCCTCTCGATGGTGACGAACGCGCCGTTCTACAGCTTCAAGGACGTGCAGATGAAGAAGAGCGTGCCCTTCGTCGTGATCGTGCTCATTGCGCTGGGCATCGCGGTCATCAACATCCATCCGCCGACGGTGCTGTTCGGCCTCTTCGTGGCCTACGGTCTGAGCGGCTATGTGGTCTACGCGTGGCGCAAGGCCAAGGGCCAGCCGGTCAGCGTTATCAGCACCTCGACCGAGGAGCCCGACGAGCGGGGCTTGCATAACTGACAGTGGCCTGTGCTACATTCGCAACCCTCATGACCAAGATTTCGCTGCTGGCCCTACTAGCCCTCCCTCACGGGCGGAGACGGTAGCGCACGCGCAAATCCCTCACTACGGCCCGTTCGCACCAGCAACGGGCCGTTTGTTTTTGGGGTTGCTGGTTGATTGCCAACCACCACAGAGAAATCGACATGCTCAAGCAACCTCAAGCCAAATACCGCGCATTCGCCCCGATCGGCCTCAAGGACCGCACCTGGCCCGATGCCGTTCTGACCAAGGCACCGATCTGGCTGTCGACCGACCTGCGCGATGGCAACCAGGCCCTGGTCGAGCCGATGGATATCGCGCGCAAGATGCGCATGTTCGAGACCCTCGTGGCGATCGGCTTCAAGGAAATCGAAGTCGGCTTTCCTTCGGCGTCGCAGGTCGAATTCGACTTCGTGCGCAAGCTCATCGAGGAAGACCGCATTCCCGACGACGTGACGATCCAGGTGCTGACGCAGGCGCGTGACCACCTCATCGCCCGCACCTTCGAATCGCTGCAAGGCGCGCCGCGTGCCATCGTTCACCTTTACAACGCCGTGGCGCCGGTGATGCGCCGCGTGGTCCTCGGCATGGACGAAGACCAGATCGTCGAACTCGCCAGCAGCCACGCGCGCATGTTCAACGACTTCGCCGCCAAGCAGCCGGCCACGCAGTGGACCTTCCAGTATTCGCCCGAAATGTTCTCGGGCACCGACGTCGTGTTCTCCAAGCGCGTGGTCGATGCGGTCACCGAAGTCTGGGCGCCGACGCCCGAGCGCAAGTGCATCGTCAACCTGCCCACGACGGTCGAGCATTCCACGCCGAACATCTTTGCCGACATGATCGAGTGGATGCACCGCAACCTCGCGCGCCGCGATTCCATCGTGTTGTGCGTGCACCCGCACAACGACCGCGGCACCGGCACGGCCGCCGGCGAGCTGGCCTTGATGGCGGGTGCAGAGCGCATCGAAGGCTGCCTCTTCGGCAATGGCGAGCGCACCGGCAACCTCGACCTCGTGAACGTTGCGCTCAACCTCTACACGCAGGGCGTCTCGCCCGAGCTGGACTTCTCGAACATCGACGAGATCCGCGCAACGGTCGAGCACTGCAACCAGATTCCCGTCCATCCGCGCCACCCGTACGTCGGCGACCTCGTCTACACCTCGTTCTCCGGCTCGCACCAGGACGCGATCAAGAAAGCCTTCGCCGCGCGCAAGGAAGGCGACATCTGGGACATGCCCTACCTCCCCATCGATCCGAAGGACGTGGGCCGCAGCTACGAGGCTGTGATCCGCGTGAACAGCCAGTCCGGCAAGGGCGGCATGGCCTATCTGCTCGAGAGCGAGTACGGCCTCGAGATGCCGCGCCGCCTGCAGATGGAGTTCATGCAGAGCGTGCAGCGCGTGATGGATGTTGCGGGCAAGGAACTCACCGCCGCCGACCTCTGGCAGCTCTTCGTGAGCGAGTACGGCATCGAGACCGCGCAGTCGCTGCAGCACCGTGTGATCGAGGAAGAAGGCGAGGGCGCCAACGCTTCCGTGGTTCTGCGGGGCGACCTGCCCTGGGACGGCGAAACCCGTGCCATCGAAGGCCGCGGCAACGGCCCGATCGACGCTTTCACGCAAGCACTGAGCAAGGCCACCGGCCATACCGTGCGCGTGATGGACTACCACCAGCACGCCATCGGCGCGGGAGCAGATGCGAAGTCGGTGGCCTACCTCGAACTGCGCGTGGACGAGAGCCAGACGCTGTTCGGCGTCGGCATCGACGCCAACGTGATCACGGCGTCGCTCAAGGCCATCGTCTCGGGCGTGCAGCGTGCGCGGAGCCGGGGCGCGCACAGCGCACAATCGGTGGTTGAAGTCGCCTGAAGGCATGACCCCCACGCTCCCGCACTGCGTGTCGTCGCTGCCCCCCGAGGGGGCTGCAGGCCGCCTTGGGAGCGGCCCGGCGTCGGCCCGATCGCCGGCTGAATAAACCCAAGGAGATTCACGATGGCTGACCAACTCATTATTTTCGACACCACCTTGCGCGACGGCGAGCAATCGCCCGGCGCATCGATGACGCGCGACGAGAAGATGCGCATCGCCAAGCAGCTCGAACGGCTGAAGGTCGACGTCATCGAGGCCGGTTTCCCGGCCAGCTCGAACGGCGACTTCGAAGCGGTCAAGGCGATTGCCAACGCCATCAAGGATTCGACCGTGTGCGGCCTTTCGCGCGCCAACGACCGCGACATCTCGCGCGCCGCAGAAGCCCTCAAGGGTGCGGCGCGCGGCCGCATCCACACCTTCATCGCGACCTCGCCGCTGCACATGGAAAAGAAGCTGCGCATGTCGCCCGACGAGGTGCATGAACAGGCCAAGCTTGCCGTGCGCTTTGCGCGCAACCTGGTGAGCGATGTGGAGTTCAGCCCCGAAGACGGCTACCGCAGCGACCCCGACTTTTTGTGCCGCGTGCTCGAAACCGTGATCAACGAGGGCGCCACCACCATCAACGTGCCCGACACCGTCGGCTACGCCATTCCCGAGCTCTACGGCAACTTCATCAAGATGCTGCGCGAGCGCGTTCCCAACAGTGACAAGGCAATCTGGTCCGTCCATTGCCACAACGACCTGGGCATGGCGGTGGCCAACTCGCTGGCCGGCGTGAAGATCGGCGGCGCGCGCCAGGTGGAATGCACCATCAACGGCCTGGGCGAGCGCGCGGGCAACTGCTCGCTCGAAGAAGTGGTGATGGCGGTCAAGACCCGTCGCGATTATTTCGGGCTCGACCTGAACATCGACACCCAGCACATCGTGGCCGCAAGCCGCATGGTGAGCCAGACCACCGGCTTCGTGGTGCAGCCCAACAAGGCTGTGGTGGGCGCCAATGCCTTCGCGCATGCCTCGGGCATCCATCAGGACGGCGTGCTCAAGGCGCGCGACACCTACGAGATCATGCGTGCCGAAGACGTGGGCTGGGCCGCCAACAAGATCGTGCTGGGCAAGCTCAGCGGCCGCAATGCATTCAAGCAACGGCTGCAGGAACTGGGCGTGACGATGGCCGGCGAGGCCGACATCAACGCCGCCTTCATGCGCTTCAAGGAACTGGCCGACCGCAAGTCCGAAATTTTCGACGAGGACATCCTCGCGCTCGTCAGCGCGGAAGAGTTGTCCAACGTTGACGAACAGTTTGCATTTGTCTCTCTCTCCCAGCACAGCGAAACCGGCGAGCGCCCCCAGGCGAAGGTCGTCTTCACCGTTCAGGGCAAGGAAGTCACCGGCGAGTCCGAAGGGAATGGCCCGGTTGATGCTTCTCTCAAAGCCATCGAATCACATGTCAAAAGCGGTGCCGAGATGGTTCTTTACTCTGTGAACGCGATCAGCGGCTCGACAGAGAGCCAAGGAGAAGTTACAGTTCGGTTACAAAACGCAGGGCGGGTGGTGAACGGTGTGGGTGCGGATCCCGACATCGTGGTGGCTTCGGCAAAAGCTTATTTGAGTGCGCTCAACAAGTTACAGAGCCAAGCTGAGAAAGTTGCAGCGCAAGGTTAGGTTTTCGGGCGTTCCTTGGTATTCGAATGAAGAAGAGGATGCAAGTAACTGATATTGCGCGTCTTTTTTGAATTCGATACACTGCGGTCCTTGTTTGTCGCCGCTGGAGATTTATTAATGCCCGAAGCCCGTCTCCGCCGAGTTTCAAGCCAGCGGTTTCTACCCGCACTCAAATTCATCGCCGTCGCGCTCTGCGCCACGGCGTTTTTGCTGCCTGGCGCCCAGGCTGCAAAAAAAGAAAAACCCACTGCCGCAAAAACCGCCGTCGCCAAGAAGGCGAAGGCGAAGGCGCCGGCCGAGGTCAAGCGCAGCGCGGCTTCCAGCAAGAAGGCTGTCGTCGCCAAGCGCGGGGGGCGCGCTCAAAAGAGCGAAAAGGCCGTTCGCGGTGGCCGCAACCTGGTGGCCACCATCCGCAAGAAGAATGGCAAGACCGTGGTGGCCGTCCAGCGCCGCTCGGTGGTTCGCGTCGAAGCGCCCGTGCGCCAGTCCTTCGGCCAGATGGCCGGCCTGCACAGCACCGACGACGCGCTTGACCTCAAGTCCAGCGTCGCACTGGTGATCGACCAGGACACGCATGAAGTGCTGTTCAGCAAGAACGATCACGCAGTGCTGCCGATCGCGTCGCTCACCAAGCTGATGACGGGCCTGCTCATCAGCGAGGCGCATCTGCCCAATGATGAGCTGATCACCATCACCCAGGACGACGTCGATACCGAAAAGGGCAGCCGTTCGCGCCTGACCGTCGGCACGATGCTGCCGCGCGGCGAGTTGCTGCACCTGGCCTTGATGTCGAGCGAAAACCGCGCGGCGCACGCCTTGGGCCGCACCTACCCGGGCGGCCTCACGACCTTCGTGAGCATCATGAACGCCAAGGCCAAGATGCTCGGCATGAAGGACACGCGCTACGTGGAGCCCACGGGCCTGTCTAGCCGCAACCAGTCCAGCGCGCAAGACCTGGCACTGCTGGTCAATGCCGCGTACTCCGATGCCACGGTGCGTTCGCTTTCCACGTCGCCTGAATACCAGGTCGAGGTCGGCAACCGCGTGCTGCAGTTCAACACCACCAACCGCCTGGTCAAGAGCCCCGATTGGGAAATCGGCGTGCAAAAGACGGGCTTCATCAACGAAGCCGGTCAGTGCCTCGTGATGCAGGCGAAGGTGGCCGGGCGCAAGCTGATCATGGTGTTCCTGGATTCGGCCGGCAAGTTCAGCCGTATCGCCGATGCCGAGCGCGTTCGCCGCTGGGTCGAGGCGACGCATGCAATGCCGGGTTCGCCGGCTGCGTCACGCAACGTGGCGTACCAGATTGCAGGTTGAGTGAACGGCGGGCCTTGAGCCCGCCTTCTTGTTTCTGGACCCTGTAGATCCAGGGTCAGGCGCCGATGGAAGGGCTGCTGTTGCCCGCAGGCGGCGGTGGTGCCGCCACCGCCACGCCGTCCTTGAACCCCAGGGCCCCCGAGATTTCATTGGCCGTTGCCTGAAGCTTGGGCAGCCAGCCTTCGTCCAGCCGATCGGCCGGGGCCGAGATCGACAAGCCCGCCACCAGCTTGCCCTGGTCGTCGTAGATGCCGGCGGCCATGCAGCGCACACCCAGTTCCAGTTCTTCGTTGTCGCGGGCGATGCCGTACTGGCGCGCCTTCGACAGCTCGCGCTCGAGCGCGGGCAGCTGCGTGATGCTGTTGCGCGTGTGTCCCGCCAGGCCCGTTCGGGTGGCGTAGCTGCGGACCCGCGCCGGGTCATCCGCAGCCAGAAAGAGCTTGCCGGTCGAGGTGAGGTGCAGGGCGGCACGCCCGCCGATGGCGCGCACCACCTGCATGCCCGAGCGCTCGCTGTACGAGCGCTCGATGTAGACGATCTCGTCGCCCTGGCGCATGCTGAGGTTCACTGGTTGCTGCGTGAGCTTGTGCAGCTCGCGCATCGGACCCAGCGCCGCATCGCGCACGTTGAGTCGGCCTTTCACCAGATTGCCCAGCTCCAGCAGGCGCATGCCCAAGCGGTAGCTGCCGGCTTCGGGCCGGTCGACGAAGCGGCCGACCGCCAGGTCGTTGAGGATGCGGTGCGTGGTCGAGGGATGAAGGCCTGTCTTCTCGCTGATTTCCTTCAGCGAAATCGCCTCTTCGCGCGACGCCAGGACGTCGATGAGCGAAAACATCCGCTCGATCACCTGGATCACGGGAACGGCAGGAACGTCGGATTGGTTTTTTCTCATGGCGCTGTGCGGTGATGACCGGGCGCCATTTTACCTTGTGAAATCGCCGGATGGCTGCCAGTGGCCATCGACCAATACTTCGTGCGGGGAGAAACGCGCCTTGTAGTGCATCTTGGGGCTGCGTTCGATCCAGTAGCCCAGGTAGACATGCGGCAGGCCCAGCTTGCGCGCCTGCTCGATCTGCCAGAGCACGCTGTAGGTCCCATAACCCGTGGATGTGGCCCCCACGCTCGGCACTGCGTGCTCTCGCTGCCCCCCGAGGGGGCCGTCCGCTTGCTTGGGGCGGCCCGGCGCTGCACGGGTGTCCGGCTCGTAAAACGTATAGACGGCCGAGATGCCGTCGTTCAGCACGTCGAGGATGGACACCATCTTCAGCGCGCCCGCGCTGCCGTCGGCCAGCGTTTCGCGAAACTCCACCAGCCGCGAGTTGACCCGGCTTTGCAGCAGGAACTGCGTGTACTGGTCGATGCTGTCGTGGTCCATGCCGCCGCCTGCGTGGCGGCCGTTCTGGTAGCGCAGGTAAAGCTGGTAGTGCTCGGGCACGAAGCACAGCTTGAGCACGCGCGCCTGCAGGTCGGCGTGCTGTTTCGCGGCGCGGCGCTGGCTGCGCGTGGGCTGGAAGCTGTTGGCCAGCACCCGCAGCGGAATGCAGGCGCGGCAGCCGTCGCAGTAGGGCCGGTAGGTGAACATGCCGCTGCGCCGGAAGCCGCTGAGCACCAGGTCGGAATAGGCGTCGTTGTGGATCAGGTGGCTGGGCGTGGCCACCTGCGAGCGGGCCTGTCGATCCGGCAGATAGCTGCAGGGATAGGGCGCCGTCGCATAGAACTGCAGGGTGTGAAGCGGTAGGTCCTTGAGGTGCGTCACGTCGTCACATCGGTGGAAGGAGGTCGCGCGGAAAGGAGTGCGGCCCAGTATACGGGGTCGAATTGCCACTGTGGCCCTTGCTGCTCCCGGGCATGCGCCACGTGCGCGACGAAGCGTTGGCGAGGCATTTCGGTGGCGCCCAGGCTCGCGAGGTGGGCCGTGTTCTGCTGGCAGTCGATCATTTCGACGCCCGAATGCCGGCAAAGGGCCACCAGCGCGGCCAGCGCAATCTTCGAGGCGTCGGGCCGCCGGGTGAACATCGACTCGCCGAACACCGCCTGGCCCAGCGCCACGCAATACAGCCCGCCCGCCAGTTCGCCATCGATCCAGGTTTCGACGCTGTGCGCATGGCCGGCGCGGTGCAAGTGCGTATAGGCGGCCACCATGTCCGGCACGATCCAGGTGCCCGACTGGCCGGCGCGCGGCGCGAGCGAACAGGCCTGGATGACGGCCTCGAAATCGTGGTCGATGCGCACCTCGCAGCCGGGTGTTCTTGCGAAGTGGATCAAGGTCTTGCGAAGCGAGCGATGCAGCTTGAACGCGGCCACCTGCAGCACCATGCGCGGATCGGGGCTCCACCAGAGGATCGGCTGGTCGTCGCTGAACCAGGGGAACACGCAGCGGCCGTAAGCCTGCAAAAGAGTATCGACATCGAGCGCGCCGCCGGCCGCAAGAAGCCCCGGAACAGGGTCGGCCGGGCCCCAGGCGGATGCGGGATCGGGCAGGGTGTCGCCGGGTTCGAGCCAAGGCAGTTGTTGCATGGTTGCACGGTATACACGGCTTCACCCGCAGCTCGCAAAAGCGCGGAAAAACGGCCAGAAAGCGCGCAACAACGGGCACGGTCGGCAAACGATTGCGGCCAAGGCGCCACACGGGACATTGGCCGACGCGCAAGAACCTCCTGAAGCCCATATAGTGCTGCTTCCAATTCCCACAGCCAATCCAGCAGGGTAGCGTCGCCCGCGGCGGATCAGCACAAGAGGACCACGTTGACAACTGAACCCAACCCCATGCGCTTCGGCAGCGGCCAGGCGGTGCGCCGCCTGGAAGACGAAAGTCTCCTCGCAGGCGCAGGACGCTACACCGACGACGTCGCGCTGCCTGACCAAGCGCACCTTGTCTTCCTCCGCTCTCCCTATCCGCACGCACGCATCCTCTCGATAGACACCGGCGCCGCCGCAGCCATGCCTGGCGTGTTGCGCGTCATCACGGGCGCCGAGCTGGTCGAGGCGGGCGTCAAGCCGATGCCGGGTGCCGCAGGCTTCAAGCGTGCCGACGGCAGCGACAGTGCCAGCCCGCCGCGCCATGCCATGGCGCACGAGCGCACGCGCTTCGTGGGTGAAGCGGTCGCGGCAGTGGTCGCCGAGACGGTGCAGCAGGCACGCGATGCCGCCGAAGCCATCGTGGTCGACTACGAAGACCTGCCCATGGTGGTCGATCTGGCCGCCGCCACCGCCGAAGGCGCCCCCCTCCTGTGCGAGGAGGCCAGCGGCAACATCGCCGCCGAAATGCGCCACGGCAGCAGCGAGGCCGCAACAGCCGCCTTTGCCAAGGCGCGCCATGTGGTCGCCCTGGACGTCATCAACCAGCGCGTCGTGGCCCTCACCATCGAGCCGCGTTCCGTGCTTGCCGCCCACGACGCCAAGGCCGACCGCCTCACCATCCGCATGAGCACCCAGATGCCTTCGGGCGTGCGCGATTCCGTGTGCGCGGCCATCGGCCTTGCCAAGGAAAAAGTGCGCGTGGTGGTGGGCGATGTGGGCGGCGGTTTCGGCATGAAGACCGGCGCCTACCCCGAAGACATCGCGGTCGCCTTCGCCGCGCTCAAGGTCAACCGTCCCGTCAAGTGGGTGGCCGAGCGCAGCGAAGAGTTCCTGTCGAGCGCGCACGGCCGCGACATCGAAGCGCGGGCCGAACTCGCGCTCGATGCCGAAGGAAAGATCCTCGCGCTGCGCATCAAGACCCTCGCCAACGTGGGCGCCTATGCCACAGGCACCGGCGTTGCGATCCAGCTGCTCATCGGCCCCTGGGTGCAGACCAGCGTCTACGACATCCAGACCATCGACTTCCACTTCAAGGCGGTGCTCACCAACACCGCGCCCACCGGCGCCTACCGAGGCGCCGGCCGGCCCGAAGCCATCTTCACCATCGAACGCCTGATGGACGAGGCCGCGCGCCAGACCGGCATCGACCGCATCATCCTGCGCCGGATGAACTTCATCCAGCCCGACCAGATGCCCTACAAGAACCCGATGGCGCAGGTCTACGACACCGGCAATTTCGAGTCGGTGATGGACCAGGCGCTCACGCTGGCCGACTGGCAGGGCTTTGAAGCCCGCGCCGCCGAATCGGCCAGGAACGGCAAGCACCGCGGCCTGGGCATTGCCACTTTTCTCGAATGGACCGGCGGCAACGTGTTCGAGGAACGCGTCACCGTGTCGGTGCAGGCCGACGGCGTGATCGAGGTGTTTTCCGCCGTCAACGCCATGGGGCAGGGCATTGCCACCTCGCTCGCGCAGCTGGCGGTCGATGCCTTCGGCGTGCCCATCGAAAAAGTGCGCGTGGTGCTGGGCGACACCGACCGCGGCGACGGCTTCGGCAGCGCCGGCTCGCGCTCGCTCTTTACCGGCGGCTCGGCCGTGCGCATCGGCGCGGAGCGCACCATCGACAAGGCCCGCGAGCTTGCGGCACAGGAGTTCGAAGCTTCCATCGACGACATCACCTACAGCCGCGGCATCTTCACCGTGGCCGGCACCGACCTCGAGCTCGACCTGTTCACGCTGGCCGGCAAGCAGCCCGAGCGCGAGATCTTCGTCGACTCCACCAGCACCGTGGCCGGTCCGACCTGGCCCAACGGGTGCCACATCTGCGAGATCGAACTCGATCCGCCCACCGGCGAAATCAGCGTGGTCGCCTACAGCTCGGTGAACGACGTGGGCCGCGTGATCAACCCGATGATCGTGCGCGGCCAGCTCGAAGGCGGCGCGGTGCAGGGCATCGGCCAGGCGCTGTACGAGCAGGTGGTGTACGACCACGAAACCGGCCAGCCCGTGACCGGCAGCCTCATGGACTACGCCGCGCCGCGCGCCGACATCGTCGACACCATGTTCCAGATGGAAATGGACGAATCGACGCCGTGCACCAACAACCCGCTGGGCGTGAAGGGCGTGGGCGAGCTGGGCACCATCGGCGCCACGCCGGCCATCGTGAATGCCGTGGCCGATGCTTTTGCACGCAACGGTCTCGCGTCCACCGCGCCGCGCCTGCACATGCCGCTGAGTCCCGCGCGCGTATGGCAGGCCATGCACACGGTGGACTGAGCGCCCGCGCATAAGCACGTGCGCAAAGGCGCTTTGGCTGCCGCACGCGCGGCAACGGCTATGAACTGGTGGCCGGTTCGGTGCTTGTGGGTTGCCCCCGCGACTCCGCAACCACGACCGTCACCTCGGCGGTGACCAGTGCCTGGCGTTAGAAATCTTCCAGCGGCAACCCGACGTAGTTTTCCGCCAGCGCGGTAGCAGCCGCCTGCGAATGCACCAGATAGTCGAGCTCGGCTTCCTGGATTTTCTGGCCGAAGGCGCCGGTCTCGGGAAAGCGGTGCATCAGCGAGGTGAACCACCACGAGAAGCGCTCGGCCTTCCAGACGCGGCGCAGGCACAGGTCCGAATAGCGATCGAGCGCCGAGGCCGACTTCTTCTCGCCATAGAAGATCTCGAACGCACGCGAGAGATAGCCCACATCGGCCGTCGCCAGGTTCAGCCCCTTGGCCCCAGTCGGCGGCACGATGTGCGCGGCATCGCCCGCGAGGAACAGCGCGCCGAAGCGCATCGGCTCGGCGACAAAGCTGCGCAGCGGCGCGATGCTTTTCTCCAGCGACGGGCCGGTCACCAGCCGCTCGCGGGCTTCGGGGTCGAGCCGCGCGCGCAGCTCGTTCCAGAAGGCCTCGTCGCTCCAGTTCTCCACGCGCTCTTCGGTCGGCACCTGCACGTAGTAGCGCGACCGCGTGGCGCTGCGCATGCTGCACAGCGCAAAGCCGCGCTCGGTGTTTGCGTAGATCAGTTCGTGCGAGACGGGCGGCACATCGGCCAGCACGCCGAGCCAGCCGAAGGGGTAGACCTTTTCGTAGGTCTGGATCGCATCGGCCGGCACGCTCGCGCGGCTCACGCCGTGGTAGCCGTCGCAGCCGGCGATGAAGTCGCATTCGATCTCGTGCGTCTGGCCGTCTTTTTCGTAGCGCACGCGCGGCCTGGCCGAATCGAAATCGTGCAGGCTCACGTTCGCTGCGCCGTAGATGGTCGCAAGGCCCTCGGCGGCGCGGGCTTCCATGAGGTCGCGCGTCACTTCGGTCTGGCCGTACACCGTGACTTGCTTGCCGCCGGTGAGGCCGTGCATGTCGATGCGGTGCCGTGCGCCCTTGAACAGCAGTTCGATGCCTTCGTGCGGCAGCCCCTCGGACTTTGCGCGCGCGTCGACGCCGGCGCGTGCCAGCAGGTCCATCGTCACCTGTTCGAGCACGCCGGCGCGGATGCGGCCCAGCACGTAGTCGCCGCTCTGGCGTTCGACGATGACGTTGTCGATGCCTGCCTTGAAAAGCAGTTGACCGAGCAAAAGGCCGGCGGGGCCCGCGCCGATGATCGCGACCTGGGTGCGCATGTGAATGTCTCCTGGAAGGTTTGATGCGAGCGTAGGGCGTGCGCTGCCGCTTGGGTCGCCGGCCCCGGAGGCTCTGTGCGATCATGCGAACGCGTGCGCGATGATCGCGCAACACTTCGAATCGAGACTCCGAATGACCATCGCCAAGGCTGATTTCATCGAAGGCATCGCCAAGGGAATGGCGGTGCTCGAAAGCTTCGACACCGAGCGCCAGCGCCTCAATGCCACGCTGGCCGCCGAGCGGGCCGGCCTTACGCGCGCCGCCGCTCGACGCCACCTGCTCACGCTGGCCCACCTGGGCTACCTCGAAACCGACGGCAGCTATTTCTGGATGGCGCCCAAGGTGCTGCGTTTCTCGGGCAGCTACCTGGCATCGTCGCGCCTGCCCCGCGCGCTGCAGCCCACGCTCAACCGCCTCGCGGCGCAGACCGGTGAGTCGTTCTCCGCGGTGGTGCTCGATGGCGAAGAGGTGGTCATCGTGGCGCGCAGCGGCAGCTACGGCACGCCGACGCGTGTGCTGGCCTACGGCCTGCACCTGGGCGCGCGGCTGCCGGCGCACGCCACCTCCACCGGCCGCGTGCTGCTGGCGGCCATGGCTTCGACCCAGCTCACGCAGTGGCTCAAGGGCCGGCATCTGGCGCGGCTGACGCCGCACACCGTCACACAGGCGCGCGGCCTGCGCCAACTGATTGCCCGCACGCGCAAGGACGACTATTGTTTTGCCAGCGAGGAGCACGAGCTCGGCGTGCAGGCACTGGCGGTGCCGCTGCGCGACATGCAGGGCCACACGGTGGCCGCGCTCAACGTGGTGTTGTCGGGCACGCGCTACCAGGAAGAGACCTTGCAGCGCGACATGCTGCCGCTGCTGTTCGAGGCGGCGCGCGAGGTCCGCTCGCTGCTGTGAACTGAACTTCGCCTGTGCCGCGGCCTCGAATCCCGCAGATCAAGAAAAACGGAAAACAACCATGCGACTCCTGCTTCTGGAAGACGACGTGATGATCGGCGAGGCGGTGCTCGACCTGCTGCGCGCCGAGCAATACGCGGTGGACTGGGTGAAAGACGGCGAGGCCGCCGAGTCCGCCTTGCGCACCCAGCAATACGACCTGGTGCTGCTCGACCTGGGCGTGCCGCGCCGCGACGGCCTCGAAGTGCTGCGCAGCCTGCGCGCCCGCAAACAGCGCATGCCGGTGCTGATCGCCACCGCGCGCGATTCGGTGCAGCAACGCATCGAAGGGCTGGACGCCGGCGCCGACGACTACGTGCTCAAGCCCTACGACCTGGACGAACTGCTGGCCCGCATCCGCGCCTTGCTGCGCCGCGCGGCCGGGCGCGCCGAGCCGGTGTACGAGCACATGGGCGTGAGCATCAACCCGGCCACGCGCGAGGTGACCGTGGCCGGCCAGCCCGTGCTGCTGTCGGCGCGCGAATGGGCGGTGCTCGAGCCGCTGCTGGCGCGTCCGGGCATGGTGCTCTCGCGCGCCCAGCTTGAAGAAAAGCTCTACAGCTGGAAGGATGAGATCAGCAGCAACGCGGTGGAGGTGTATGTGCACGGCCTGCGCAAGAAGCTCGGGGCAGAGTTCATCCGCAATGTGCGAGGCGTCGGCTACATGGTGCCGAAGGTATGAGCGCGAAATCTTGCTCCCTCTCCCCTCGGGGAGAGGGCTGGGGTGAGGGCGTGGGCCTTCGCGCGCGCACTGCCTCCGCCATCGCCGTCGGCCCTCACCCCGGCCCTCTCCCCGAGGGGAGAGGGGGCAGGAGCCGACCTGCGCGCGGGCATCGGGGCACGGAGGTGGTGCGATGAACGGCTGGCGCTGGGTGACCGGCTCGCTGCGCGCCCGCCTGCTGTGGTTTCTGCTCGCGGCCATCGTGCTGGCCGCAGGTGCGCAGGCGCTGGTGGCCTACCGCACCGTGCTCAGCGAGGCCGACGACATCTTCGACTACCACATGCAGCAGATGGCGATGTCGCTGCGTTCCGGCCTGCCGCCGAGCGCGGCCGTCGGCGGCATCGGCAGCGGCGAGCAGAACTTCGATTTCGTGGTGCAGGTGTGGACCGCCGACGGCGTGCGCGTCTTCGAATCCGCCGAGCAGGCCGCGCTGCCGCAGCTCGCGGTGCTGGGCTTTGCCGACGTGCATGCGCGCGGCACCACCTACCGCGTGTTCTCGATGCAGACGCGCGGGCTGGTGATCCAGGTGGCGCAGGACATGGCCGCGCGGCGCAGCATGGCCGGCACGCTCGCGCTGCGCACCATCGCACCGGTCGCCCTGATGGCGCCGCTGCTGATGCTGGTGGTGTGGTGGGTGGTGAGCCGATCCCTGGCGCCGGTGGCGCGCGTGAGAAAGCAGGTGGCCTCGCGGCAGGCCGACGATCTTTCCGCAGTGAGCGAGGAAGGCCTGCCCGAAGAGGTGCGCCCGCTGGTGCAGGAACTCAACCTGCTGTTCGACCGGGTGCGCCACGCCTTCGATGCGCAGAAGCACTTCGTCGCCGATGCCGCGCACGAACTTCGCTCGCCGCTCGCCGCCTTGAAGCTGCAGGTGCAGGGCCTGCAGCGTGCGCCCGACGAAGCGGCGCGCGAGCTCGCCGTGAGCCGGCTGGTCGCGGGCATCGACCGCGCGACGCGGCTGGTCGAGCAGATGCTCGCGCTGGCCCGGCACGAGGCCAGCATGGCCGCGGGCGCCAGGCCCGAGGCGGTCGACCTGGCCGAGGTCGCGCGCCTTGCCATCTCCGATGCGGTGGCCGCCGCGCAGGCCCGCCGCATCGACATCGGCATTGCGCATGCCGACGCGGATGCGGTGGTCAGCGGCCAGCCCGAGGCGCTGCGCATGCTGCTGCGCAACCTGCTGGACAACGCGGTCAAGTACACGTCCGAAGACGGCCGTGTCGACATCGCCATTGCCAGGCGCGACGGCACGGTGGAACTCAGCGTCGACGACAACGGCCCGGGCCTGCCCGAGGCCGAGCGGGCGCGCGTGCTCGACCGCTTCTACCGTTCGGGCGAGCCGCAGGCGCCCGGCAGCGGGCTGGGGCTGGCCATCGTCAAGTCGATTGCCGATCTGCATGGCGCGACGGTGGCGCTGGACGCATCGCCCAGCCTGGGCGGGCTGCGGGTGCGTGTGGTGTTCCGTTTAAGCGGCGCTTAAGTCAGCGCGGCGACATTCCTTTCATCGTGTTTTGCGTGCCACGCAATGAAAGGAACCGACAGATGAACACCCGCCTGACTTCTCCCCGCGCCTTGGTGATCGCAATGGCGAGCGCCGGCGTGATCGGCGCCGTCGGTGCCGGCGCCTACACCAGCGCGGTGAGCGCCCCGACCAACGCCACCCCCGTCGCGGCCGCCCCCGCCATGGTCACGCTGCCCGATTTCTCCACCATCACCGCACGCGACGGCGCGGCCGTGGTCAACATCAGCGTCACCGGCAGCGTGAAGGCCTCGGACGACGAAGCCGCCGCCGAGATCCAGGGCATCGATCCGGACGACCCGATGTTCCAGTTCTTCCGCCGCTTCCAGGGCCAGATGGGCCCGCGCGGCCAGCAGCAACAGCAGCGCGATGTGCCGGTGCGTGCCGAGGGCTCGGGCTTCATCGTCGACGCCAACGGCATCATCATCACCAACGCGCACGTGGTGAAGGGCGCCAAGGAAGTCACCGTCAAGCTGACCGACCGCCGCGAATTCCGCGCCAAGGTGCTCGGCGCCGACGCCAAGACAGACATCGCCGTGCTCAAGATCGACGCCAAGAACCTGCCCGTGCTCGCGCTGGGCAACACCAAGGACCTGAAGGTCGGCGAATGGGTGCTGGCCATCGGCTCGCCCTTCGGCTTCGAGAACACCGTGACGGCCGGCGTGGTGAGCGCCAAGGGCCGCACGCTGCCCGACGACAGCTACGTGCCCTTCATCCAGACCGACGTGGCGGTGAACCCCGGCAACTCCGGCGGCCCGCTGCTGAACACGCGCGGCGAGGTGGTGGGCATCAACTCGCAGATCTACAGCCGCAGCGGCGGCTACCAGGGCGTGTCGTTCGCCATTCCGATCGACGTGGCGGTGCAGGTGAAGGACCAGATCGTCGCCACCGGCAAGGCCACGCATGCGCGCCTGGGCGTCGCGGTGCAGGAGGTGAACCAGGCCTTCGCCGATTCCTTCAAGCTGGACAAGCCCGAAGGCGCGCTGGTCTCCAACATCGAGAAGGGCGGCCCCGGCGACAAGGCGGGCCTGAAGGCGGGCGACGTGATCCGCAAGGTCGACGGCCAGGCCATCGTGTCATCGGGCGACCTGCCCGCGGTGATCGGCCAGCAGGCGCCGGGCAAGAAGGTCACGCTCGAAGTGTGGCGCCAGGGTGAACGCCAGGAGCTGCAGGCCAGGCTCGGCGACGCGAGCGACAAGCCCACGCAGGTGGCCAAGGCCGATGCGACAGTGGGCCAGGGCAAGCTGGGGCTGGCGCTGCGTCCGCTGCAGCCGCAGGAAAAGCGCCAGGCCGGCGTGGAGTCCGGGCTGCTGATCGAAGATGCCGCGGGCCCCTCGGCGCAGGCCGGCGTGCAGGCGGGCGACGTGCTGCTGGCCATCAACGGCACGCCGGCGCAGAGCCTCGACCAGGTGCGCGAAGTGGTGGCGAAGGCGGCCAACAAGTCGGTGGCGCTGCTCATCCAGCGCGGTGAGGACAAGATCTTCGTGCCGGTGCGCATTGGGTAGGCTCGTCCCCTCCGCATGCTCGACAGCCAGCGCATGACCCCGCCTGCCAACGGCCTCTCCGCGCACATCCTGCCCACCTCGGCCACGATGATCGGCGTGTGCATGACGGTGATGTCCATCGGCCACCTGGGGCCGCGCGACGACATGCGCTTGCTGATCGACCGGCTGCTGGCCGTCGACGCGCTGGTCTTCCTGGCCAGCGCGTTGCTGTCTTTCATCTCGATGCGCTCGCGCCGCTCGGGCGCGAGGCTGGAGTCCTGGGGCGAGATGGTGTTCATCGCCGGCCTCGGGCTGCTGGCGCTGGGTGCGGTGGTGCTGGCGTTCGCGCTGCGCTGAGGCTCGTTCGGCGCGTTCAGGCCATCAGGCAGGGCCGCAAGGCCAATCCAGCCGCACGCGCGTTCCGCCTTCGGGCCCCTCCACGGCTTCGATCTCCAGCCGCGCGCCGATGGCCTGCGCGCGCGAACGCATGTTCGCGATGCCGTGGCCCATGGGCCGGCCGTCGTCCGGCGTCGCGGGCAGGCCGCGGCCGTTGTCGGTCAGCACGATGCGCACCAGCGGCGGTGTTTCGTCGCCGTGCCAACTCACCTGCATCACGATGCGCGTGGCCCCGGCGTGCTTGAGCACGTTGGTGAAGGCCTCCAGCAGGATGCGCTGCAACTGCATCGCCGCCTGCGCCGCAAATGGAGCCACGGGCGGAATGACCGCCACGTTCCACACCAGCGCGATGCCGGCCGCGTCCAGGCGCGGCTGCAGGCGGTAGCGCAGCGTGGCCAGCACGGTCGGCAGGTCGTCCTGCGTGGGCTGCAGCGAATCGACCGCCATGCGCATCTCGTCCAGCGCGAGCTTCACATGCTCCTCGACCACGCGGCGGTCGGGCGCGGGCTGCGTCACTACGTTGAGCAGGCCCACCAGCTGCGAGCCCACGCCGTCGTGGATCTCCCGCATGATGCGCTGGCGCTCCAGCAGCACCGCCTGCTCCTGCTGCTGCTGGCGCACCGTTTCGAAGGCGCCGCGCAGTTGCTCTTCGCGCTCCGCGACGCGGGCCGCAAGGTTGGCGTTGAGCGCGCTGTAGTCGGCCACCGTGCGGCTGTAGCGCTCCACGACCAGGCCCGCCAGGATCATCACGAAGAAGAACATCGCGTGCGGCGTCAGCGTGTAGTTGGCGCCGCCGAACAGGCCCATGCGCACCAGCAGCAGGTCGTGCGCGCCGGCCAGGATGGCGAGCGTGCCCGCCGCCATCAGCACCCCCGCGATGCGCCGCCGCGCCACCAGCGCGCCGTGGATCACGTAGGGCAGGCAGACGATGCTGGTCAGCTGAAGGATGACCAGGCTGCTGGTCCACAGCACCGGCCTGGCCAGTGCAAACGAGGCGCAGGCCAGCGCCACCGAGACCGCCAGCGCCGCATAAATGGCGCGCACCAGCCACGGCGGATTGCGGTTCAGCACCAGCAGCACGAAGCGCGCGATGAGCGCGATGTGGCACGCATAGCAGACCGCCACCACCGCGCCCCACAGCGGCCACGGCACCGGCACCTCGGGCCACACGCGGTCCAGGTTGCGCGCCACGCCCGAGAGCGCCGCCAGCGCGAAGCAGCCGTAGAGCGCATCGCGCTGGCGCAGCCACAGGCCCCCGGCCAGCCCGCCCATCAGGAGCAGGCTCACCGCATAGACGATGGCCGAGGTGTGGCGCCAGTTCTGCTGCGAGCGGTAGAGCGCGGTCAACGGGGCTTCGGCGCCGTAGCGGATGCTGGCAAGGCCGCCGCCGCGCTGGCGCTGCAGCGTGGTCTCGATCACCAATTGCTGCGGCTGCCCGCTGCGGTGCAGCGCCGCGACCGACGCGGGCACCAGGACCAGCTGCGTGCCCTTGGCCGCGTCGTAGCCGGAGTCGCCCAGGGTGCCGAAGCTGGCCAGTCGCACGCCGTCCAGCGAGATCGCCACTTGGTTGCCCACGCCCGACAGCAGCAGGGCCGAAGGCCAGCCCGCGGGCACCGCGCCTTCGGGAAGCTCGATGCGGTAGCTGGCCTTGCCGCCGCGGCCGGGGAACGCGTGGTCCCAGCGGAACGGCAATTGCACGGGCCGCACCTGCGTGGGCAGGCCGTCGGGCGACAGGGTGGCTTCGGAAAAACGCAGCTCGATGCCGGCGGGCATGGCAGCGTCGGCCCCGGCGGCCGGCGCATGGCCGATGAACGCCAGCAACCCGAGCAATGACAGCGCCGTTGCAACCAGCAGCCGGCGCATGTCAGGGGAGCCAGCCCAGGTTGCGGGCTTCGAACACGCCTTCCGATTTGTTGTGCACATCCAGCTTGCCGTAGATATTGCGGATATGGGATTGGACCGTCGACGCCGAGACGCCCATCTGCACGCCGACTTCGACATAGGTGAACCCACGGGACACCAGGTCGAGCACCTCGAACTCCCGGGGCGACAGGCGCTCCGGCACCACCGCGGCGCGGGGAGGGGCGCTCTGCGCGGAAGGGCGCGGCGGCTCCGCGCGGGTCTGCCAGCGGCGCAGCAGCTGCCGGGCGATGACCGGCGACATCGGCGAGCCGCCCGCGCGCAGGTTGCGGATGTGGGTGGCCAGGTCGGTCTCGGTGCCGTCCTTGAGCAGGTAGCCGCTGGCGCCGGCCTCGAAGGCCTGGACCATGTTGGCCTCGTCGCCGAAGATGGACAGCACCATCACCGCGCATGCCGGCTGCATGGCGCGGCACTGGCGAATGACCTGCAGCCCGGGCTGGTCCGGCAGGCCCAGGTCGACCAGCAGCACATCGACCGGGTTCTCGCCCAGCCAGGCCAGCACGTCGGCGGCGTTCGAGGCGCTGAAGGCCAGCGCCAGCGAGGGGTCCGCGCCCACGACGCGCGCGATGCGCTCGCGCATGCCGGTGTCGTCTTCGACGAGCGCGACCTGCGTGACCTGCGTCTCTGGCATGAGCGTCATGGCAAAACTCCGCGAACGAGGCGCATGGGTGGTGGGGAGGCCGGGGCTGGTTGCAACAGCGCCAAGGCTAGCCCCCTGCGGGCCGGCCGGCCATCCTATAGAAGAGGTAGGCGGCCCGGTTTTTTCTGCTGCCTGCGCGCGACCTTGCCCAGGCGTGCTGCGACCACGGCGATGTGCTCGATCAATTCCGCGGGCGACTCGATCTCGAAATCGTGCCCCAGGCAGCCCAGCCACACGGCCAGCGCATCGAGCGAGTTGGCGCCGGTCGCGATCCGCGTGGAGGCGCCCCCGTCGATGGCCTCCGGCACCCCGCCCACCCAGCCCAGGTGCGCCTGCAGCGCCTGGACCGGCGCATGCACCACCACCCGCGCGTGGTGCAGGAAGGGCGAAACCCGCAGCGCTTGCGTCATGTAGGCCGCCACATCGCCCAGCGGCAGCCGGCGCGGCGTGAAGCGGGCGCCGGTCGGCACGGGCTCGACGATGCGGTCCAGGCGAAAGGTGCGCCAGTCTTCGCGCGCCGTGTCCCAGGCCAGCAGGTACCAGCGTTCGGCCGACTGCACCACGCGGTGCGGCTCCACCGTACGCGCGGTGGCGGTGGCGTGGTGGTCGCGGTAGTCGAAGCGCAGCTGGAGCCGGTCGGTGCAGGCTTCGGCGAACAGCGTGACCGCCTTCAGCCGAACCTCGGTCTTGCCGCGCGTCAGCGGCACCACCGCGGCACGCACGCGGTCGAGCCGGCGGCGCAGGCGCTGCGGCATCAGCTGTTCGAGCTTGGCCAGCGCGCGCATCGAGGCGTTCTCGATGTCGCCCGCGCCGCCCGCCGGATTGCCCAGGCCCAGCGCCACCGCAATGGCTTCTTCGTCTTCCAGCAGCAGCGGCGGCAGGGCGGTGCCCGCGCCCAGCCGGTAGCCGCCGGCCACGCCCGAGGTGGAATCGACGGTGTAGCCCAGCGTGCGCAGCCGATCGACGTCGCGGCGCAAGGTGCGCTCGGTGATTTCGAGCCGCGCGGCCAGCGCGGCGCCGGTCCAGGCGCGCTGGGCCTGGAACAACGAGAGAAGCCGTATCAGGCGGGCGGAGGCAGACAGCATGGCCGCCATGATGCCTTCAATCGAGGACAGTATCTGTCCGCAATGGGTTTTAGCCTTGGCGCTTCCTTCACTCACCCGCTCCAAGGACACCCACCCATGAAGAAGACGTACAACGGCAGCTGCCACTGCGGCAAGGTTCGCTTCCAGGCCCTCATCGACCTGGAGGCCGGCACCGGCAAATGCAACTGCTCGATCTGCATGAAGGCCAGGGGCTGGGGCGTCATCGTCAAGCCCGAGGAGTTCACGCTGCTGTCGGGCGAAGAAGACCTCACGAGCTACCAGTTCGCCTCGCGCAGCGCGGAGCACCTGTTCTGCAAGCACTGCGGCATCAAGTCGTTCGGGCGCGGCAACGTGCCGGAGATCGGCGGCGCGTACGTCAGCGTGAACGTGACCTGCCTGGACGACGTGACGCTGGAAGAACTCTCTACCGCGCCGGTGCGCTACATGGACGGGCGCAACAACAACTGGTTCGAGGTGCCGGCCGAGACCCGGTACCTTTGAGGCAAAGGGCCGCTCAGGCGGGGTCCATGCCGTGCCGGCGCCTGGTTTCGGCGCTGTCCGGCGAAGCGAGGAAGCCGAGCAGGGCGCGCACCGCGTCCGGCTGCGTCGAGCCGGCGGCCGGCGCGGCCGAGAAGGTCGTGACGATCTGGATCTCCGGCGGCAGGGGGCCGAGCAACAGGATGCCTTCCACGCCGATCAACTCGCTCATCTGCTGGAACCCCAGCGCAGCCTCGCCGCGCGCGACCAGCGAACCGACGGGCACGCCCGGCGGTGCCAGTACCAGGCGGCTCCGGATCTCGTCGGCAATGCCCCAGCGCTCGAACAGCGCGAGCAGTGCGACGCCGCTCGGGCCCGTCGAATAGGCGATGCCGGGTGCCGCCCGCACGGCGTTGCGCACGGCATCTTCCGTGGAGATATCTGGCCGTTCCGCACCCGCGCGCACCGCCGCGCCGACGCCCGAGCGAACGATGTCCACCTTGGCGCCCGCATCGAGCCTGCCTGCCGCGATGAGCTTGTCGATCGCTTCCGAGGCCAGCACCACCACGTCGAAGGCTTCGCCCGCGGACACGCGCCGCGCCGCGTCGACGCCGCCAACCGCCTGGAACGAAACCGGCACGCCGGTGCGCTGCGCATACGCGGCCGCGAGCTCTTCCAGCAACCCGCGGGTTGCCATCGAGCAGATGCCCTGGATCGGCGTTGCCATGGCTTCAGTCCGGCTTGATGTTCGCTTCGCGGATCAACTGGCCGTAGCGCGCCGCATCGGTCTTGAGCAGCTTCTCGAATTGCGCGGTCGGCCCCGGCAGCGGAACGCCGCCCGCCGCGGCGAGCTGGTCGCGCACCTCCTGCGATTCGAGCGCCTTCTGCACCGCCTCGTGCAGCTTGCCAAGCACCGGCGCGGGAAGTCCTGCCGGCGCGACGAAGCCATACCAGACGCTGGCCTCGAACCCCGGATAACCCGACTCGGCCACCGTCGGCACACCCGGCAGCACGGCGGAGCGCTCGGTGCTCATCACCGCCAGCACCCTCAGCTTGCCGCCCTTGACGAGCGGAAGCACTTCGAGCGCATTGACCGCCACCACGTCCACATGCCCGCCGAGCGCGTCGGTGATCGCCTGCGCGCCGCCCTTGTAGGGCACGTGGCTCAGCTTGAGGCCGGCGGTGTGCTGGAACAGCTCCATCGCCAGGTGCGGCGTGGCGCCGTTGCCCGGCGTTGCGACGGTCACGCCGCCCGGCCTGGCCTTGGCCGCGGCCACGAACTCGGGCAGCGACTTGATCGGCGAGCCTTCGCGCACCGCGAACACCACCGGCACGCGGCCGACCGATGCGATCGGCGTGAAGTCGCGGTCCAGGTCGTAGGGCGCAGGCTGGTACATCGACGGGTTCACCGCAAGCGCATTGGCCGCCAGCAGCAGGGTGTAGCCATCGGGCGGGCTCGAGGTCAGCGACTTGATCGCGATGTTGGTGCCGGCGCCGGGCTTGTTCTCGACCACCACGGGCTGGCCGAGGATGGCTGCCATGCGCTGGCCGACGGAGCGCGCGATGGCATCGACCGCGCCGCCGGCGCTGTAGCCGACGAGGATCTTCACGGGCTTGGAGGGGTAGGCCTCTGCGGCGGTCGCGGGCACCGGGGCGCCGAGCACGAAGGGGGCGGCCAGGGCCAGGGTGAGCAGCCGGCGGCGGATGGAGCGTGTGTTCATTGCTTGGAAAAAGAAGGGGACTGTGCATCCCAGGTCTGCGGCGCGGCGTTCTTGCCGGGCACTGCATGAGGCTCGGCCATGCCGAGCGAGAGGGTCGAGCTGTGGTCGAAGAGCAACGAGCGGAGGTGGTCGTTGCAGATGAAGAAGCGCACATCGGGCCGGCGCTCCGCGAGCCAGCGATGCGCGGGTTCGAAAGCGGCGGCGCCGGTGATGCGAGCCATGGCTGTTTTCTTCAGTCGATGTAGCGCAGGCCGGCCTTGGCCAGTGGCTCGCGCATGGCGTACATGTCCAGGCCCAGTTCGCCTGCGGCGAAGCGCTCGCGCTTGGCGGTCTCGTTGGCCTCGCGCGCTTCGGCCGCATCGGCCACCTGCTGCGCGCGCGAGGCGGGCACCACCACCACGCCGTCGATGTCGGCCACGATCACATCGCCCGGCTGCACCGAGGCACCCGCGCACACCACCGGCACGTTGACCGAACCCAGCGTGGCCTTGATCGTGCCCTTGGCGTGGATGGCGCGGCTGAAGACGGGGAAGCCCATCGCGTTGAGGTCGCGCACGTCGCGCACGCCGCCGTCGATCACCAGGCCCTTGCAACCGCGCGCCTTGAAAGAGGTGGCCAGCAGGTCGCCGAAGAAGCCGTCGGTGCTGTCGCTGGTGCAGGTGGCGACCACCACGTCGCCGGGCTGGATCTGCTCGGCCGCGACATGCAGCATCCAGTTGTCCCCGGGCTGCAGCAGCACGGTGACTGCGGTGCCGCAAAAGCGCGCGTCGGGGTGGATGGGGCGGATGTGCGGCTGCATCAGCCCGAGCCGGCCTAGCGCCTCATGCACCGTCGAAACGCCGAAGCGCGAGAGCTTGTCGACAGCGGCCGCATCGGCGCGGGCAATGCTGCGATGGACGACACCGAGCTGTTGTTGAAGGGTGTTGGACATGGGTCAGAGGCCTTTGGCAATGAGTGCGCGATCCAGGCGCGGATAGACGCGGCGCGCGTTGCCTTCGAACACCTTGTGGCGCGTTTCGGCATCGAGCATCGGCGTCGCGTCGATATAGCGGCGCGTGTCGTCGTAGAAGAACCCGGTCTCCGGATCGATGCCGCGCACCGCGCCGATCATCTCGCTCGCGAAGAGGATGTTGTCCACCGGGATCACGCGCGTGAGCAGGTCGATGCCCGGCTGGTGATACACGCAGGTGTCGAAGAAGATGTTGTTGAGCAGGTGGTCTTTGAGCAGCGGCTTCTTCATCTCTTGCGCCAGCCCGCGAAAGCGCCCCCAGTGGTAGGGCACCGCGCCGCCGCCGTGCGGGATCACGAAGCGCAGGGTCGGGAAATCGGTGAACAGGTCGGAGGTGAGGCACTGCATGAAGGCGGTGGTGTCCGCGTTCAGGTAGTGCGCGCCGGTGGTGTGAAAGCACGCGTTGCAGCTCGTGCTCACGTGCACCATCGCCGGAATGTCGTGCTCGACCATCTTCTCGTAGAGCGGGTACCAGTGGCGGTCCGACAGCGGCGGCGAGGTCCAGTGCCCGCCCGAGGGATCGGGGTTGAGGTTGATCGCCACGAAGCCGTACTCGCGCACGCAACGCTCCAGCTCGGGGATGCAGCTGGCCGGGTCCACGCCCGGCGATTGCGGCAGCATCGCCGCGCCGATGAAATGGTCGGGGAACAGCTCGCTCACCCGAAAGCACAGCTCGTTGCAGATTGCCGCCCAGGTCGACGAGGTCTCGAAGTCGCCGATGTGGTGCGCCATGAAGCTCGCGCGCGGGCTGAAGATCGTGAGGTCGCTGCCGCGTTCCTTCATGAGGCGCAGCTGGTTGCCCTCGATGGATTCGCGCAGCTCGTCGTCGCTGATCTGCAGGTCGGCAACGCGGGGTGTGAGCGCGGGTTCCTGGAGGCCCGCGATCTGCTGGTTGCGCCAGTTCTCCAGCGCCTTGGGCGCGGTGGTGTAGTGGCCGTGGCAGTCGATGATCATTTTTTTGGCAACCCCATCGGTTGTTGGCTCGGAGGTATCGAGTGTGGTTGCGGGCGCCTTCGCGTGGGGTGAGTTCGGGTTGCCCTAACATCAGACTTTCTTATTGATAGGGTTTACCCGAGGGGTTGAAATGACTGGTGCGCATCAGCCAGACAAAGTGATCGGCAGCGCGCTCGCCATCAACCTGCGCCATCTGCGCGCGTTCTCGGCCGTGGCCGCCGCCGGCAGCATTGCCAGGGCCGCGAACGAGCAGCTGTACCGCGTCGCCTCGGGCGTCACGCGTTCCATCTCGGAGCTCGAAGGCGTGCTGGGCCGGCCGCTGTTCGACCGCCGCGCGCGCGGCATGGCGCTCAACTCGTATGGCGACCTGGTGCTGGTGCGCGCGCGCCGCATCGAGCGCGAGTTCGAAGATGCGCGAGCGCAACTCGTCGCGCGTGGCGGCATCGGCACTGCGGCCGACGTGCCCTCGCTCTTCGCATCGATCCTCAACGGCCGGCGCCTCGCGGTCGTCGCGAGCCTGGTCGAAAAGCGCAACATGCCGGCCGTCGCGCGCGAGTTCGGCATCACGCAGCCTGCGATCAGCAGCGCATTGAAAGACCTCGAACGCGGGCTCGGCGTCGTGCTGCTGGAGCGCAAGACGCGCGGGCTCTCGCCGACGCTGGCCGGCGAGATCGTGGCCTTTCATTTCAAGCGCGTGCTGGCGGAGCTGCGCCACATCGGCCTCGACATCGCCGCGAGCGAAGGCACCCTGCAGGGAAGCGTGACCGTGGGCGCGCTGCCGCTGGGCCGCACGCAGATCCTGCCGCTCGCGATTGCCTCGCTGCTCGCGCGGCATCCGGGGCTGCACGTCGCAACCGTCGAGAGCCCCTACGACGCGCTGGCCGCTTCGCTGCGCAGCGGCGACATCGACTTCATCCTCGGCGCGCTGCGCAGCCCCGCCGAGGCCAGGGACCTGCAGCAGCAAGCGCTGTTCGAAGACCGCATCTCGGTGATCGCGCGCGCCGGCCATCCGCTCGAGCGCGCAAGGCGCATCGACTTCGATGCACTGCGGCAGGCGACCTGGGCGCTCTCGCGGCACAACACGCCGTCGCGCGAACTGCTCGAACGCTTTTTCTCGTCGGCGCGCGAGGCGGCGCCAATTCCTGCGGTCGAGACCGGCGACCTCGCGGTGCTGCGCGGCCTGCTGCTCGAGAGCGACATGCTGACCGCGATCTCGCCCCATCAGCTGCGCTACGAGATCCGCGACGGCAGCCTGGTCGTGCTGGACTTTCCGCTGGACCCGACGCGCCGCGAGATCGGGTTGACGCAGCGGCAGGGCGCGTTTCCGTCACCGGGGGCGAGGGCGTTGATGGAGGAGATCGCCTCGGTGGTCGCGCGGTCGCCGGACTTCCACACGCCAGTGCGCTGAGCCGCGCTGGCCGCGCGGGCCGCGCTTGCTATGCGCAAGGCCGTCTGCCATCCTTGGCGCCCCACGATACGCCGGAGACACACATGAAGTACGAAGGAAGTTGCCACTGCGGCCGCGTGAAGTTCGAAGCCGAGGGCGACATCACCTCGGCCTTGGCCTGCAACTGCTCCATGTGCCAGCGCCGCGGCTCGCTGCTGTGGTTCGTGCCGCGCGATGCCATGCGCCTGCTCACGCCCGAAGACAACGCGAGCACCTACCTGTTCAACAAGCATGCGATCAAGCACCGCTTCTGCCCGGCGTGCGGCATCCAGCCTTACAGCGAAGCCACCAACCCGAAGGGCGAGCCGATGGCGGCCATCAACATCCGCTGCATCGAGGGCATCGACCTGGAGGCCGTGCCGGTCACGCAGTTCGACGGGCGCTCCAGGTGAGCCGGGCGATCTTTCAGCCCTTGCCCACCACCCGCGCAATCCAGGCCAGCAGCACGCCCACCACTTCATCGCGATTGGTTTCGTTCAGCGTCTCGTGGCGCGCGCCGCCGAAGACGTGGCACGACACATCGCGCAACCCCGCCTCGCGGTAGCGCTGCACCAGCGGATAGAACCACTCGGCCTTGTTGCTGACCGGGTCTTGGTCGCCGATGAACAGGTACAGCGGCAGCTTGGGCCGGATGCGCGATTGCATCGCCTCGGGCGTGAGGTCGGCAAGGTTCGCGAACATGGAGCCCAGGCCTTGCGCCGAAACGGTGAACCCGCACAGCGGATCGGCGATGTAGGCGTCGACCTGGGCCGGGTCGCGGCTGAGCCAGTCGAACGGGGTGCGCACCTCGGGCAGGGCTGCGTTCATGTCTTCCAGCTTGAAGCCGCTCTGCAGCGCGGTACCCAGGAGATCGAGCGCCGTGGTGCCAGAGAGCACCGCACCGGCCAGCAGTTCGCTGTGCCGGGTCAGGTAGTACTGCGTGGCGAACGAGCCCATGCTGTGGCCCACGAGGATCAGCGGCAGGCCCGGATGCTCGGCGCGCGCATGGCGGCTCAGCAGCGCCATGTCGTCCACGAGGCCGGCGAATCCGCGCGGGCCGAATTCGCCGAGCTCGCCGCGCGCCGCCGCGCCCTGGCCATGTCCGCGGTGCTCGTTTGCGTAGACGACATAGCCGGCCTGCGTGAGTGCCTCTGCCAGCGGCCGGTAGCGCAGCGAATGCTCGCCCATGCCGTGCGCCAGTTGGACGATGGCGCGCGGCGCGGCGCCCTGCCAGCGGTGGGCCTGCATCGGGTGGCCGTCGCCGGCGCTCAGGTCGAAGTGCGTTTCGGTGCTCTGCATGGCATGGTCTCGATGGATGGGACGGCCATCCTAGAAGTTGGCGGCTGAAGCCGACATCGGGGTTTCCATTCTTCCGGCCGGCTTTGCGACACGACCCAGCGCCGCATGTCGAGCGAGTGAGGCTTCAGACCGCCGCGACGACCGCAGCCTCCGTGACGCCGCCCGGCAAATGGGGCGGTGTCCTCACGATCGACGTGAGCGCGGGTTCGGCCGCGCGCAGCAGCGACAGGTCGGGCCGTGGGCGGCGCAGTTGTGGGTCGCCCGCGAATGCCTTCTCCATGGCATGCGCCGCGCCCAGCACCTGATGGTCGGTGCGGAAGCCGCCGACCACCTGCAGGCCGAACGGCATGCCCGCGTGATCGACGCCGCAGGGCAGCGAGATCGCCGGATGCGTGGTCAGCGTGACCACATAGGTCAGCGCGAGCCAGCGGTAGTAGTTGGCCTGCTTCTCGCCGTTGATGGTGTCGGCATACAGCTGCGTCCAGGGGAAGGGCGACACCGGTGTGGTCGGCGAGAGCACCAGGTCGTAGTCCGCGAAGGTGGACTGGAAGCGCTTGATCAGGCGCGTCTGCTCGGCCTGCGCCCAGGCGCTGTCGAGCAGGCTCATCTGCGCGCCCATTTCGTAGTTCGCGCGGGAGTTCGGGCCCAGGCTCGCGGGGTCGCGCTGGTAGGCGGCGTGCATGCCGGCCACGAAGGCCTCGGCGCGCAGCACGTCGAAGCAGCGATGCGCCTCGCCCAGGTCGAAGCTCACTTCGTCGCAGCGCTGGAACAGGTGCCGCATCGCGCCCATCTTGCGGCGCATGGTGGCGCGGATGCTGTCGTTCACCGCACAGGTGCCGAAGTCTTCGGTCCACGCGATGCGAAGGCGGCTGAGGTCGACGTCTTGCGGCTTGAGAAAGGAGAGCGGGTCCAGCGGATAGCTCAACGGATCGCCGGCGTTCATGCCGGCCGATGCAGCCAGTTGCAGGCAGGCGTCTTCCACCGTGCGGCCCATGGGGCCGACGACCGAGATCGGCGTCCAGCCCAGCGGCTTGCGCACGCTCGGCACCACGCCCGGCGAGGGCCGAAAGCCCACCACGCCGCACTTGGCGGCGGGAATGCGCAGCGAGCCGCCGGTGTCGGAGCCGGTGCACACAGGCAGCATGTCGCACGCCAGTGCCGCGGCCGAGCCGCCCGAGGAGCCGCCGGCATTGAGGTTCGGGTTGAAGGGGTTGCCGGTCGCGCCCCACACCTCGTTGCGCGAGTTGGCGCCCGCGCCCATTTCGGGCACGTTGGTCTTGCCGGCCACGATGGCACCGGCCTTGCGAAGGCGGGCCACCAGCTCGATGTCTTCCTGCGGCACATGGTCGCGGTAGATGGCCGAGCCCCAGGTGGTGAGCAGGCCTTCGGTCGGCTCCAGGTCCTTCACGCCCAGGGGCAGGCCGTGCAGCAGCCCCAGTGGGGCGCCTTGCACGACGGCGGCCTCCGCGGCGGCGGCCTCGGTTCTTGCGCGGTCGAAGCAGGTCGCGGTCACCGCGTTGACGAAGGGGTTCACCTGCGCGATGCGCGCGATGCACGCCTCCAGCAGTTCGACCGGGGAGATCGCCTTGCTGCCGATGAGGCGGCGCAGTTCGACGGCGGAGTGTTCGACGAGTTCGGTGGTGGGCATGTGCAAGGGTTGACGGGGCAGGCGGTGTTCGGTCTGGGAGGGTCAGTCGGCGGTGATGTTTGCGCGCGCGGCAACGGCACGCATCACCGGCAGTTCCCGGTTGATCAGCGCGCTCGCGGCCTCGGGGTTGCTGTAGACCGGCTCCAGCCCCTGGGCGCTGAGCTTGGCCCGCGTGTCCGGGTCGGCCATGGTCGCGGCGAGCGCCTTCTCGAGCCGGGCTTTTGCATCGGCGGGCAGGCCGCGCGGTGCGGCGAGGATCAGCCAGGAGTCCATGTCGATGTCGGGATAGCCGCTCTCGGCCAGGCTGGGCACATCCGGCAGCAGGCTGGAGCGCTTGGCCGTCGTCACCGCAATGGCCTTGATCTTGCCGCTCTTGAGTTGCGGGATGGCGGCGCTCACCGTGTCCACGCTGAACGCGACCTGCCCGCCCATGAGGTCCGTCATGGCCGGTGCGCTGCCCTTGTAGGGCACGTGCGTCATCTTCAGGCCGGCCGCATGCAGGATGGATTCACCGGCGAAATGCGAGGTGGTGCCGGTGCCGTAGGAGGCGTAGGAATACTTGCCCGGCGATGCCTTCACGTAATCCACGAACTGCTTGACGGTCTGCACCGGCACCTCGCTGTTGGCCAGGAGGATGAGCGCGAGCCGCCCGGCAATGCCGATCGGCTCGAAGCCCTTGACCGGGTCGTACGGCAGGTTGGGGCGGATGGCGGGGTTCACGGTGAAGGTGGTGCCCGAGCTCACGAGCAGCGTGTAGCCGTCGGGCGCCGCCTTGGAGACGTAGCTCGCGCCGATGATGGTTCCGGCACCGGCGCGGTTCTCGATGACCACGGGTTGGCCCAGCTCCTTGCTCAGCCGCTGGCCGAGGATCCGGCCGTTCACGTCCGTCGCGCCGCCCGGGGGAAAGGGGATCACCAGCGTGACCGGCCGCGATGGAAAACCAGGCTCCGCGGCAACCGCGGCGAGCGGCATCAATGCGGAGAGACCGAAGCAGGACATCAGTGCGATGCGGGCCAATGCGGGAAGGTTTTTCATGAGAGGGCTCCTGGAAAGTCTCATCCTAGGAGCGGGGATGGGCTGCCACAAGCGCAATGTTTAGAATTGTTGATTGCCGAATCGGCAATCGACAAGGCACGCCGGCCCTCAGGAATCCAGGAGAAATTCATGCGACTTCATGCACTGCAGGAGACGGCGGTCCGGTACTTTCTGGAGGTCGTGAAAACCGGCTCGGTGAAGGACGCGGCGCTCAAGCTCAACGTCGCGCCCTCGGCCGTGAGCCGGCAGGTCGCGCGGCTGGAGCGGGAGCTGGACACGCTGCTTTTCGAGCGCCATGCGCGCGGCATGGTGCCCAACGCGGCCGGCGAGCTGCTGGCCGCGCACGCCAAGCGGACGCAGCAGGACATCGAGCGGGTGGCCGGCGACATCGCGGGCCTGCGCGGCCTGCGCAGCGGGCATGTGCGCGTGGTGAGCACCGAGGGCTTTGCCTTCGATTTCCTGCCGACGCTGATCTCGCGTTTTCGGGCCAGCTACGAGGGCATCCGCTTTCACCTGGAGGTGGGCACGCCGAACGAGATTCCACGGCGGATTCGCGACGGCGAAGCGGATGTGGGCATGACGTTGAGCGCGCTGGCCGAGCCCGGCATCAAGGTCGAGCTGCGGCAGCCCAGCCCCATCCTGGCGGTGATGGCCCAGGGCCATCCGCTGGCCGCGCAGCGGCAGTTGTCATTGCGCCAGGTGGTGGGCTACCCGCTGGGCCTGCCGTCGGAAGAAAGCTCGATCCGGCAACTGCTGGACATCAGTTGCGGCCGGCAGGGGCTGCGCTATGTGCCGGCCATGTCCAGCAACCATGCGAATGCGCTGGTGAGCTTTGCGGCCGCGGGCGGCGGCAGCATCGCTTTTTATGGCGAGCTGTCGATCCGCACGCAGCTCCAGAGCAATGCGCTGGTCGCGGTTCCCCTGAAGGACAGGGAGATGAACGAGCGCTACCTGGAGGTGCAGACGCTGGCCGGCCGCTCGCTGCCCGATGCGGGCAAGGCGTTCGTGCGGTTCCTGACCGAGGCGATCAAGGAGACGGCCTGAGCGGACGAGGGCGCGCGTGTTTATTTGCGGCGGTTGCGGGCGCCTGGCGCCGAGGTTTGCGACGGCGCGGCGCCGCCGTCCACGCCCAGCCGGCCACCGCCGCCCAGGCCCTGGCCGCGCACCGTTTGCGCCTTGTAGTTGCGCAGCGAGCGAACCATCTGGTTGAAGGCGTCCATGAAGGCCGCGGCGATCACCTTGCCCTGCGGCGTGCGCGTGTAGCCTCCAACGCCGCCCGCGGCAGAGAGGCCGCCCAGGCCCCCAAAGCCCGCGAAGTCGGTCTTGGACGCACTGCCTTCCGCGGCCGCGACCTGCACGCCCGAGCGGTTGTCGATGAGCGTCAGGAGGGCGCTGGCTTCCTTGGTCTGCAGGCTGGCGCCGATGCTGGCGATGGCACGGCCGCGGCCGCCGCCGACCAGGCCGCCGAGCGCGCCGCCGATGCCGCCCGCGTCGTTGTTGCTGAAGACGATTTCAGGCGACAGGCCGTAGTCGGAAGCCACCATCTGGCCGCGGCCGAAGTTGCTGCCGCTGCGCATTTCGCCCGACTGCCGCAGCGCGCGTTCGCGCGTCATGGCGTTCATGCCGGCCGCGCCGCGCTCGACCACCACGAAGCAGTTCGACTGTTGCACCAGAAGGCGCAGCAGGTTGGCGGTGGGCGGCAGCTTGTATTCGCCGGTGAGCACGGTGTACCAGCCGGCGTTGACGTTCTCGATGAGGGAGACGGTGCCCAGCGGGGAGTCGCAGCGCTCCAGCGCGCTGCTCTCGCCGGAAGTGGCCGAGCCCGCGGCGCTGCCGGTGGCCATGGTCTTGGCTGACTGGCTGCCCATTTGCATGTCCATGGTCTGGCAGCCGGAGAGAAGCAGCAGCCCGGTGAGCGCGCTGGCCGCGCTTGCGAAAGAAAGTCTGGAGAAAGGCATGTCCGGATCCATCAGGTGAAAACAATGCGGCGCCCGCGTCGTGATGCGCCATTCATCGAATACCGAAGATGGACCGCACGGCCTGTACGGCCTCCCGATTCGCAGCGCCGCCGGCGACCGCGCGACGATACGGCCGGGGCGGCGGGCATGCCAGTGCCGAAAGTCATGGCGCGGTCACGGTGCGCCGAAGAGGGCGATGGCCTTTCTCGGCGCGAGCGGCAGTTAAAGTCGCGCTTTTTCTACGAGGAGAATTCAGATGGCAACCACCAAGAAGAATGTCGTTGCGGAAGCCGCCGCGGAACTCACCCGCCTGCAGGTCTCGCAGGCCCTGGCGATTGCGGGCGCATCGAACTTCAGCGGCGCTTCCGATCCGGCCTTTGTCGGCTCCATCCTCGTGGCCCTGGCCGTCAACACCAGCTCCGTCAGCGCGACCATCGACAACGCGAAGAGCCGCACCGGCATCGTCCAGCACTGAGGGCCCTGACCGGCCCGGACTGGCCCGGGCCGGTCAGGTCGTGTAGTCGCCGCTGGCCTCGGGCTGGAAGACCACCGCGAGCACGCGCGCCGCGGCCTCGCCGCCCGGTGTGCGCCATCGAGCCGTGTCGCCGGCCTTCAGGCCGAGCAGGCCGATGCCCACGGGCGACAGCACCGAGATGAGCCCCGTGGTCGGCTCCGCATCGCCGGGGTAGCAGACCACCAGCGTCTGGCGCTGCTGGGTGGGAAGGTCTTCGATTTCCACCCGCGCGTTCATCGTGACGATGTCCGCGGGCACCTCGCGGGACGCAAGCACTTCGGCCGCATCCAGCAGGTCGGCCAGTGCCGGGGAATGGGCGTTGTCCGCCGTGAGTTTGGTGAGACGGACGAAGTCCAGTTCGGTGAGCGTGCGCTCTCCGTGAATCGTTGCAAGCATGAATGAAGCACTCCAATGAAACGCGCGGGTGCGGTGCCCGGCGGTCTATGGTTTGCGCATCAAGGAAAGTAGCGGACCACCGGGCTCAGGAAAGTGCGGACGTGCGTCGCATGAAGACCATCGTCGCCACGGCCGCATTCAGGCGCGTGAATGCGGTGTGCTTGCAGGACGGGGTCGGGGGAGCCATGCGGTCCAGTGTAGGCGCCAAGGTGCGGGCCGACGGGCAAAGGCCTCACGGGCCTTGCCGGTAAGTGGGTGTGTCGCGGGGCCTTACCAGCGTTTGGAATTCGCGCCGTTGCGGCAGGAGGCGGCTGACCTCAATGCAGGGCCCGCGACTGCCACTCGGCGATCCAGGTCTCCACGCGCTGCTTCACGCGCAGCAGCGCATCCGCGCGGTCGTTGTCCAGGCTCGCGAGCGTGAGGTGGCACATGTCCACGCCGTCCAGCTGCAAGAGACCGATGCCGCCGAAGTCACCCTTGGTGTTCTTGGTGAGGCGAAGCTCGAAAGCCCAGCCCGTTGGAAGCATGGGATTGCATTCCGCTGCGAGGTCTGTGTTCAATTTGCGCCTTTCGCCATCCTTCGGACGGCTGTCTCAGCATAGGGCCTGAAGAGGGCGCGTGCCGGTGGCAAACCCTTGCCGGGGCCTCGGTCCTTCAGCTGTACGAACTCAGCTCGTTGTGCGCGTTTTGGTCTGTGGTCCTGGTGTGCGGCGTCGCATCCAGCCAATGCAATTCGCTGGGCGAATAAGGGCGGGACCACGACATGCCGTCCAGCCGCACACGCACCATCAGCCCCCGTGCAGTGGTAACGGTACCGGCTTGCCCCTGAAATTCGACCCGCGCGCCTTTGCGAGCAGGCACATCGAACCGCCTGCGAATGTCTTCAAAACTCATCCTTGCGTCCTCTTTTTCTTGTGCTCTGCGTCTGAGTTGTTCAGGGAGAACTGCGCAGAAGTGGCCGGACTTGAATCAAATCCGAGTGAGAGGAAGTTAGGGGCTGACCGGGAGCAGGGCTGTAGGAGGTTTTTGACGATGGGCCAAGGCCTGGGCAAACAAATGACCAGGGACCGCAGAGACCCTAATCGCCCATGAAGTAGGGGGCGGGGTCCACTGCATTGCCGTTTCTTCGCAGTTCGAAGTGCAGCTTGACCCGGTCCGACTCCGTGCGCCCCATGCGGGCGATCGGCTGGCCGCGTTTGACGGACTGGCCTTCCTTGACCAGCAACTGGCTGTTGTGCGCGTAGGCGGTGACGAAGACGGCGTCGTGCTTGATCATGACGAGCTGCCCGTACCCGCGCGGACCCACGGCCGAATAGACGACCTTGCCATCGCGTGCGGCAACCACGGGATCGCCTTCCGATCCGTCGAAGTCGATGCCCTTGTTGTTGCGGCCGTCGAAGCGCTGGATGACCTTGCCCTGCGAAGGCCGCACGAAATTGCGTTCGGCCTTTGCGACCGGTGCCGATGGCGTGGCTGCCGGCTCGCTGTTGCGCGGACGACGACTCGGCGCGGGCTTGGACGGCTCGTTGCGGGCCGTCGGTGTCGGCTTCTTGGCGGGCGCAGGGGCTGGCTTGGTTGCGCACCCGGCGAGCACGATGCTCAATGCGGCGGCGGCGATGGCCTGCGTGATTCGATGGGAAGCGCCGCAAGGGCGATGGATGGATGGGGAGGCCGGTGACTGCTGAAGATGCATGGCCTGCACTGTATTGGAATCTTCGCGCCGCTTCGATGCGCGCGGTCCTTACTGCGCAGCGCTTCGACGGCGGGCATGCTGTGCTTCTACTTGGAAGCGGGCGAGCCGCTGTCGGGTTGCGTTGCGGAGGCGCCGCCAGGTGGCAGGTTGCCGGGACCTTTCGCAGGGTCGCCGATTCCGTACGCAAACAGCACACCCACCACGATCACGGCGATGATCGCCAGCAGCGTGAACATCAGTCGTTTGCCTAGAACAGCCGGTCGGGGTTCCCGCTTTGGAGTCATGTCGTTTGCCCTCCGAATGGACTGGGATCGTCGTCTGAGGAGCGTGGGTCCAGCCCTGTTTTCGTCGTCTCGTCTGTCATGCCTGTCTCCAGTCCAGCGCGCGGAAACACCCTGCGCAGATTCAACATGACAGGTCCGACGGCGCGCAGCCGTGCCCATTTGCCGCCTTTGCCTGACAGCCGCTCTCCTACGTTGCGACTCATCTTGTGGGCCGACTACTGGATATTCGGCAGTTGCCGAACAAGCGCCCAACAATGAAAAAAGCCCACTGCAAAAAATGCAGTGGGCTTTCCAGTTGCCTTGCGGCTTGTAGTGGCTCCTCGACCTGGGCTCGAACCAGGGACCTACGGATTAACAGTCCGGCGCTCTACCAACTGAGCTATCGAGGAACAAGCCTCAGATTATAGCGCGGTTTTTTGGGCCTTCTCAAGCTCCCAAAACTTTCGCATAAAAAACTTTCGCTCGCGCGCTCAGAGCGCAACGCTCAGGCCCAAGCGCAAGGTGCGCGGCGCGCCGGGGAACAGATAGACATGGCCGAACTGGTAGGGCGATTCCTTCCAATAGCGGCGGTCGAACAGGTTGTCGACGGCCAGGGTCCAGGTGGTGTTCATCCCGCGCAGTTTGGTGTCGTAGCGGATCACCGCATCGACGCGCGTCCACGAAGGCAGCGTGATCGAACCGTCGGCCAGGACGTTGCGCCGCCCCTCGTAAGAAAGCTGCCCCGCCACTTCCAGGCCCGGCACCGACGCCACCCGATAGCCCGCCTGCGCGCGCAGCACCTGCTTGGGCACGTTGGTCGGCGATTGCCCGTTGCTCGCGGGCTCGACGATGCTGCCGCGCCGCTTGGCGTCCATCAGGGTCACGCTGCCGCCCAGGCGCCATGGGCCGTCGATCCATTGCGCGCCGGCTTCCAGGCCGCGGTGCACCGCGCGGCCGTCGTAGGTCGCTGCGCACGGGGTGGTGCCCAGGCGGTTGCACGCATCGAGGTTGGTCATGGGCCGCGAGATGTCGAACCACGCAAGCTGCCAGTTGAACGCGTCGTTGCCGCCCTTGATGCCCAGTTCCCACTGGCGCGAGCTCAGCGCGGGAAGCGCCTCGCCGGCGTTGCTGTACTGCGAGCTCTTGTTCGGCACGACCTGCGATTCGACGCCCTTGCCCCAGCTCGCATAAGCAAGCAGTCCGGGCTGGATCGCGTAGCTGGCCGCGATCCATGGCGTGGTGATGCCGTCCTTGTAGCCGGTGGGGCGCGAGCCGTCGGTGCGAACGCTGCTGCGGTCCAGCCGCGTGTGGCGCGCGCCGACCCATGTCGTGAAGCGATCGTTCCAGCGGATCGCGTCCTGCACCGACAGTTCGGTCGAGCGCTCGTCGCGGTTCGTGTTGACGTCGGTGAGCGTTGGGTCGGCCGGCACCACGGCGGTCGCCCAGATGTTGCCCGTGCCCACATAGTTGTAGGCCTGGTCCTGGAAGCGGTTGCGCACGCGGCTTTGAAGCAGGCCAAAGCCCAGCTCGTGCCGCACGCTGCCGGTCATCACGTTGCCCTTCAGGTTCAGGCTGCCCGCGGTCTGCGTGCGGCGCTCGTTCTCGCTGCGGAAGTCGTACACGTCGAAGGTGCCGTCGGAACAGTAGCGGTCGTAGTTGCCCTCGGCACCGCAGCCGAAGGCGTAGGCCAGGCGGTCGTCGGTCTTCAGGCGCTGCTGGCCGATCTGCGCGCTCCAGCGCCAGTCGGCGTTCAGCGCCTGGCTGAAGCGCACCGTGCCGGTCAGCGCCTTGAACACCGAGGGCTGCGACCACGGCTGGTTGTTCAGGTTGATGCGCGGATCGACCGGCGCGGGCAGCACGCTGCCCAGGAGGCTGTAGCCGTTCTGGCTCGGCTGCGTCTTGCGGCTTTGCTCGACCTCGAATTCCAGCACCGAGTCGCGCGTGATGCGCCAGTCGGCCGCCAGCGAGAACATGTTGCGGTTGCCGTCCAGGTTGTGCGTGAGCGGCTTCAGGTTTTCGCTGGCGATGTTGAGCCGGTAGCCGAACTGGCGGTTCTCGCCGAAGCGGCCGCCCAGGTCGAGCGCGCCCAGCACGCTGCCGCGGCTGGTGGTTTCGATGCGCACCGTGCGCAGGTCCTGCTCGGTGGGGCGCTTGACGACGTAGTTGACCAACCCGCCCGGCGCGCTGGTGCCGGCCTGGATGCCGCTGGTGCCGCGCAGGATTTCCACGCGTTCCTTGTTGTCGAGCGGGATCGATGTTTCCGCGCTGATGGGCAGGCCTTCGCGTCGGTAGTTGAAACGGTTGTCCAGCACGAAGCCGCGCACCGTCAGGTAGTCCCAGTAGCCGGCGGAGTTGTACGCGTCGGTCACCGACGAGTCGAACTGCGTGAGGTCCGCGAGCCGGCGCGCGCCGCTGGCGTTGATCTGCTTGCTGTCGACCACCGTGGCCGAGAGCGGCAGCTCGCGCAGCGGCACGTCGCCGAAGCCGCTCACGTCGGCCTGCGGCGCGGCGGCGCCTTCATTGACGGTGACTTCGCGCAGCGTGCTCTGTTGTGCGTGCGCGCCGGCGGCGCCGGCAAGGAGCACAGCGGCGATCGCGCAAGAAACGGGCGAGAGCGGCCAGGCGAAGGGCGTAGAGAAGCGAGAGAAGTGGTTGCTGTTCATGGGGTTCAGTTGCCCGGGGCGGCGTTCATTGCGGCGTTCATGGCCGTCATCCATTGCGCGGCCGTGGCCTCGGGGTCGTCCGCGGTCACCAGTGCGCGCACCACCGCGACGGAGCCCACGCCGGTGGCCAGCACCTCGGGCAGCCGCACGGCGTCGACGCCGCCGATACCCACCTGCGGGTAGCCGCGCAGCAAGCGCGCATAGGCCGCAAGCCGGGCCACGCCCTGCGGTGCGGTCGCCATCTTCTTGAGCGTGGTCGGGTAGACCGCGCCCATCGCGATGTAGCTCGGGCTCACCGCATCGGCGCGCACCATCTCGGCGTAGCCGTGGGTGCTGACGCCCAGCCGCAGGCCCGAGGCGCGCAGCTGCTGCAGTTCGTCAGGCGACAGCGCGTCCAGGTCTTCCTGGCCGAGGTGAATGCCATAGGCGCCGGCCGCGATGGCGACCTGCCAGTGGTCGTTGATGAAGAGCAGGGCGCCTGTGCCTTGCACGGCCTCCACGGCCGCCTGCACTTCGCGCGCTATGGCTTCTGCCTCGTCCGACTTGAAGCGCAACTGCACGGTCGGCACGCCGGCGCGCGCCATGCGGCCGACCCAGGCCGCATCGGGCAACACCGCGTACAAGCCCAGCCGCTCCGGGCAGGTCGGAAATGCGTCCTCGCGAGATGCGGGCGGAAACGGCCGCATGCCGAAATCGGCGGGCGCCTCGGGCCACTGGGTGGCGTCGAACTGGCCCAGGCGTTCGGTCTGCGCGTGCCAGGCGAGCGCGAGGCATTCGGCGTCGATCTCGATGAAGCCGAGCGCGCCGCATGCCTGCTTGGCGCCGCGATAGACCGCATCGTCCGACGAGTAGGCGGTGGCGCCCACCGGCGATGCGGTGATGGCGCCGAAGCGCAAGCCGTGGGCCGCGACGATGGCATGCGCGATGGCCTGTGCGGAGGTGTGTGCGTCGTTCATGGTGCGTGCGCTCATGCCGTGTGATGCCAGAAGGGCGTGCCCAGCACCGGCGTGCTCGGCTGGGCGGAGTCTTGTGCGGCCATCGCGCCGGCCCTGTAGGCAGCGCGCCCGGCCTGCACCGCATCGGCAAAGGCACCGGCCATCGCGACAGGCGCCTGCGCGAGCGCAACGGCGGTGTTGAGCAGCACGCCGTCGTAGCCCCACTCCATAACCTGGCAGGCATGCGAAGGCAGGCCCAGCCCCGCATCGACCAGCATCGGCACCTTGAGCCGGTCGCGCAGCACCTGCAGCGCATACGGATTGACCGGCCCGCGCCCGCTGCCGATGGGCGCGGCCCACGGCATCACGGCCTGGCAGCCCACGTCGACCAGCCGCTGGCACACGACCAGGTCTTCGGTGCAATAGGGCAGCACCTTGAAGCCGTCGCGAATCAGCTGCGAGGCGGCATCGGCGAGGTTCAGCGTGTCGGGCTGCAGCGTGTAGTCGTCGCCGATGAGTTCCAGCTTGATCCAGGGCGTGTCGAACAGTTCGCGCGCCATGTGCGCGGTGGCGATCACTTCCTGCACGCTGTGGCAGCCGGCGGTGTTGGGCAGCACGGGCACGCCGAGCTTTCGCAGCAGCTCCCAGAAGCCGTTGCTCGTGTCGTTGCCGCCCGAGCCCTGGTTGGCCGTCTGCCGGCGCAGCGACGCGGTCAGCATCGCGGGCTTCGCGCGCTTGACAGCCGCTTCGAGCAGGTCGGGCGAGGGGTAGCGCGCGGTGCCCAGCAGCAGGCGGCTCTGGAAGCTTTCTCCGTAGAGAACCATCGGGTCGTTCGGGGTGGTCATGGTTGTCGTCTCCATTTTTTTCAGCCGCCCGTCACGGGGCGGATCACTTCGATGCAGTCGTCGGGTTGCAGCGTGCGGGCGGCATAGGCCGAGCGCGGCACGAACTCGCGGTTCACCGCCACCGCGAAAGGCGGCACGGCCTGCAGCGCGGCCAGTGCGTCGGGGAGCGTGGCGCCCGCGGGCAGCGTGAAGGGTTTGTCGTTGATCAGGATGTTCATCGTCATGCGTCCCCGGATGTCTCGGTTGCCAGGCCGAAGCGCGTCGCGAGCGCGGAGTGGCCCTGGGTGAGCAGCTCCATCGCCGCGTCGAGCATGGCCGGCGCGATCATGAAACCGTGGCGATAGAGGCCGTTGATCTGAAGCACGCGCGGCCAAGGCTGGCGAATGGCGGGCAGGTTGTCGGGCAGGGTGGGGCGGCACTGCGTGGCGATCTCGACGATGCGCGCCTCGGCAAAGCCGCTGTGCACTGCGTAGGCCGCGCTCAGCAGCTCGAGCGTGGAGCGCACGCTGGCGGGCGACATGTCGTCCGTCTCGATCTCGGTCGCGCCGATCACGAAGATTTGGCCGGGCTTGGGCGCGATGTAGAGCGGGTAGCGCGGATGCACCAGCCGCGTGGGGCGCTGCAGCGCGACCTCGGGCGCGTGCACGCGGATCACTTCGCCGCGCACGCCGCGCAGTGCGGTCCATTGCGGTCTTGCGCCGAGGCCGCGGCAGTCGATCACCCAGTCGGGCTGGCCGTTGCTGCCTGGCGAGAAGTCGGATGGTTCACGCGGCGATTGCCAGTGCAGCGTGACGTTCGGGCTGGCATGCAGCGTGGCAAGCAGCGAGGTGAGCAGCGCGCGGTTGTCGAGCTGGCCTTCGCCCGGAAGGTAGAACCCTTGTGCAAAGCGCTGGCCCAGCGAGGGCTCCAGTGCGGCGATGGCTTCGCCGGCCAACGTTTGCATGGGTGCGAGTTCGGGCACTTGCGCGCCGGTGTGGGCCAGCACGCGTGCAAGCCGCGCGGCCTCTGCCGCGTCCTGCCGGTGCCACAGCACCAACGTGCCTTCGCGCTGGAAGAACACGGGCTGCGCCAACGGTGCGAGCAACTCGGGCCAGCGCGACAGGCCGTACTGGCCCATGCGCACCACCGACACTGGCGCCACGGCCGATTCGGCCAGGGGCGCGAGCATCGCAGCGGCCACGCGGGCAGCCGCGCCTTCGGCGTCGGGGCTGCCGGCTTCGTGGAGCGAAACCTTGCAGCCTGCCTGTGCGAGCGAGACTGCGAGCAGGCGGCCCATGAGGCCCGCGCCCAGGATGGCGACGGATTGAAACGGGAGGCTCATGGTCTTGCTCCTTTCCCCGATGGGGGAAGGCCGGGATGGGGGCAGGCCCTCGAACAAGAGCCGCGCTTCAGCGAGGGCCGTCGTGCCCCCACCCCAACCCTCCCCCAGCGGGGGAGGGAACAATGCAAAGCCCGTCGCCGATAATTTTCCGCATGACCCAAGCACCACCCTCCGCGCCGCAAGCGCCCCTGCGCTACGCACGCGTGCTCTCCATCGCCGGTTCCGACAGCGGCGGCGGCGCCGGCATCCAGGCCGACCTGAAGACCTTCGCGGCCCTCGGCTGCTACGGCATGACGGCCATCACCGCGCTCACCGCGCAGAACACGCGCGGCGTCTCGGGCATCCACGGAGTGCCGCCGGCTTTTCTGAAGGCGCAGATCCAGGCGGTGGTGGAAGACATCGGCGTCGACGCCGTCAAGCTCGGCATGCTGCATGCGCCCGAGGTGGTGGAAGTGGTGGCCTGGGCCATCGACCACTACAAGCTGCCGAACGTGGTGCTCGACCCGGTGATGGTCGCCACCAGCGGCGACCGCCTGATCGCTTCGGAGACCGTGCAGGTGCTGGTGCGCGAACTGTTCCCGCGCGCTGTGGTGGTCACGCCCAACCTCGACGAGGCCGCCTTGCTGATCGGCCATGCCATCGACGGCATCGCCGCGCTCGACGGCGCGGCCGACGAACTGCTGGCGCTGGGTGCCAAGGCCGTGCTGCTCAAGGGCGGCCATCTGCCGGGCGATGAGGTGGTCGACGTGCTGCTGCAATCGGGCGGCACCCGCAAGCGCCTGGCCTCGCAGCGCATCGCGAGCCGCAACCTGCACGGCACCGGCTGCACGCTGTCGTCCGCCATCGCGGCGCACCTGGCGCTGGGGCTCGGCTTGCCGGAGGCCGTCGAGCGCGCGCGCACCTACATCCTCGGCGCGATGGCGGCCGGTGCGGATGTGCGCGTGGGTGCAGGCCATGGGCCGCTCAACCACGGCTTTGCGCCAGTGCCGATGCATCGCCTGCCGTTGCCGGCATCGGCTTTGCCCGGCTGATCCAGGCCAGCACGAAGGTCGCGGCCAGCGTCGGCAAGGCGGAGCCGAACTGCGGCGCCCATTTGGCAAGCGCGTGGTACGCCGCGATGCCGGCGATCCAGATCAGCGCCGCGGCCCAGTCGATCTGGCGCGTGCCGGTGGTGGTCACCGCGTGCCCGGTGCCCAGGCGCCCGAGGATCACGCCGTACAGCGGCACGAACACCGAGCTCAACAGCAAGAGGAAGGGCTCCAGCGTGTGCATCGGCAGCACCAGCGCAAGCGCGATGCAAAGGGCCGTCAGCAGCAGGCCCCAGCGCTTCACGCTCCAGCGCGGCAAGAGGCTGTGGGTGGAAACCGAGCCCGAATAGACATCGCCGTACGCGTTGTCGAGTTCGTCGATGAGGATGAGGCCCAGCGCCACCAGCCCGCCTTGCGCCAGCAGCAGCGCGGTGACCAGGCCCGTGCCCGGCTCGGCCACGCTCACCACCATCACGCCGAGCGCGTAGCACCAGATGTTGGCGAGCGCATAGCCGATCCAGGTGCCGGTGAACGCGCTGCCCAGGCGACCGGCGCTGCGCTTGCCGTGGCGCGCGTAGTCGGCCACCAGCGGCAGCCACGACACCGGCATCGCGATCACCAGGTCGAGCGCGCTGAACATGCCCATGCTGCCGTTGCCGGGGCGCTCCCAGAAAGCCTCCAGCCCCTTGGCCTGCAGGCGCGTGGCGAATTGCCAGGTCAGCCAGAGCAGCGAGATCACCACCAGCGGCAGGCCGAAGCGGCTCACGAAGCGCCGCACCAGCTTGACCATGGAGCCCGCGAGCAGTGCCAGCAGCACCGCGCCCCACAGCAGCGTGGTCAGCACGCCGCCCCAGAAGCCGCCGAGCGAAGCGCCAAAAGCCACCTGGCCGATGGCCTGCGTGCCTTCCCGCATGATCACCAGCTCGAAGGTGGTCCAGCCCACCAACTGCACGATGTTCAGCAGCACAGGCAGCCGCGCGAAGGCGCTGCCGTAGGTGGCGTGCATCAGGCCGGCGCTGGCAAGGCCGGTTTCGCAGCCCAGGCGCGCGGTCCAGGCGAGGAGGCCCGCGCCGATGACCGAGCCCAGCGCAATGGCCATCGCCGCATCGCGCGTGCCCACGGCCGGCATCAGGTAGGCGCCGATCTGCATCACCAGCAGCCCGACGCCCAGGCTGAACCAGAGCGAGGCGTGGTCGTGCCAGCCGAACACGCGCCGCGATGCGGGCAAGGGCGTCAGCGCCTCGTTGCCAGAGGAAGATTCTTCGTTGTTGTCGTGTGCCATCCGTTTGCTCCAGTGCAAAAGGTTTGGCAGGTGGGCGAGGCTCCAGCAGCGCTGCCGCCACGCGAGACAACGTGACAGGCCGCCGGACCAGCTTCCCTGCGCGAGGATTACCTCAGTCAGGTTCAAAGGGACTCTCTCAGTCAGCCCCGGAACGGATTCCGGCTCGACACCCCTAGCGATGCACCGCAGCGAACTGTGGCGCGGGGCGGATTTTATCCCCTGCCGGGCGGCGTCATGCGCCCTTGACCCTTCGCGCGAACGCCTCCAGCCCGTCGATGGTGATCTGGATGTGCCGCTCGAAGCTGCTGTCCAGCGGCACGGTGGTGCCGTTGTCCCAGCGCAGGATGAAGGCGTTGTTCGCCAGCAGCGGCAGGTTGCGCGTGAGCACCGGGTGGTCGAGCGGGCGGATGGTGTGGACGCGCTCGCGCAGCTCTTCGGACCACGCCTGGGTGTTATCCGCAGGCAGTGGCGAGAACTCCATGGTCACGAAGCCCAGCATGGCCGCGATCACGCAGTTGTAGGCCTCCAGCAGCGATTGGCCTTCGAAGCCGGCCTCCGTCAGCGCCTCCAGCACGCCTTCCACCAGCTCGGTCGCCAGGCTGCCGTTGGAGACCAGTTGCGCGCCCAGCAACTGCGCCACGTTCGGGTGGCGGCGCACCGCCGCGCGGCAGCGGCGAAACAGCTCGGCGATCCATTCCTGCCAGCGCAATTCCGTCGGCGGGGTGACCTGCGCCATGACCAGTGCGGCCACCTCGGCGAGCAGGGCTTCGCGCGTGCTGACGTGCCAATGCACCGTGGCCGGGTACACGCCCAGCTGCGCCGCAATTTCGCGCATGCTGAAAGCGCCCAGGCCGAATTGGTCGATATGCGCCAGCGCGGCTTCGGCGATGCGCTGTTTCGACAGCGCGCCGCCGCCGGCGGGGCGGCCGGCTGTTCGGGGTTTGGGCTCGGGCGCTTTCTTTTTCATGGATGCGGGGATTGTCGGGCGGTGGAATTGATTGTATAAACATTATTAATTGAGCATTGATCAATTAAATGGGATCAATCTTCACCCGCCCATCCTCCAAGGACCGAACCATGACCGACGCCGCCATCGACCAGGCCCTCGCCGAAGCGCATCGACGCTTCACCGAACGCAACCCCGCGAGCCGGCGCCAGTTCGACGAGCAAACGCGCTACATGCCCGGCGCCAACACCCGTTCGGTGCTTTTCTACGCGCCGTTTCCGCTCACCATCGCCAGGGGTGAAGGCGCGGCGCTCTGGGACGCCGACGGGCACCGCTATGCCGACTTCATCGCCGAGTACACGGCCGGCGTCTATGGCCACTCGGCGCCCGAGATCCGCGATGCGGTCATCGAGGCGATGCAGAGCGGCATCAACCTCACCGGGCACAACCTGCTCGAAGGCCGTCTGGCCAGGACCATCTGCGAGCGCTTTCCGCAGATCGAGCAATTGCGCTTCACCAACTCGGGCACCGAGGCGAACCTGATGGCGCTCACCGCCGCGCTGCACTTCACGGGGCGGCGAAAGATCGTGGTGTTTTCAGGGGGCTATCACGGCGGCGTGCTCGGCTTCGGCGACAAGCCGCTGCCGACGACGGTGCCCTTCGACTTCATCGTGCTGCCCTACAACGATGCGCAAACCGCGCGCGCGCAGATCGGCAGGCACGGGCCGGAGATTGCCGCCATCCTGGTCGAGCCCATGCAGGGCGCGGGCGGCTGCATTCCGGGGCGGCTCGACTTCCTGCAGGCCTTGCGCGAAGCGGCAACGCAGGTCGGCGCGCTGCTCGTCTTCGATGAGGTGATGACCTCGCGCCTCGCGCCGCACGGCCTGGCGAACAAGCTGGGCCTCAAGGCCGACCTCACCACGCTGGGCAAGTACATCGGCGGCGGCATGTCTTTCGGTGCCTTCGGCGGGCGCGCGGACGTGATGGCGCAGTTCGACCCGCGCACCGGCGCGCTCACGCACTCGGGCACTTTCAACAACAACGTGATGACGATGGCGGCCGGGTACGAGGGGCTCACGAAGCTGTTCACGCCCGAGGCGGCCGGTGCGCTGGCTGAACGCGGTGAAGCGATGCGTGCGCGGCTCAACGCGCTGTGTGATGAAGAGGGCGTGGCCATGCAGTTCACCGGCGTGGGTTCGCTGATGAATGCGCATTTCCTGGCCGGTGAGGTGCGGCGTGTGGACGATCTGGCGGTGGTCGACGGGCGCCTGCGCCAGCTGCTGTTTTTTCACCTGCTGAGCCAGGGCATCTACACGTCGCCGCGCGGCTTCGTCGTGCTCTCGCTGCCGGTGATGGACGCGGACATCGACGGCTACGTCGCCGCCATCGGCAGCTTCATCGGCGAGTACCGGACGCTTATGCCTGGCGCGAAGTAGCCACGCCCAGCAACTCGTGCAGCCGCGTGCTGGTGGTCGTGTACTGCAGCGGCACCGCCTTGCCCGGGAACACGATGGCGGTGGCGCCCCAGGCCGCCAGCGTGGCTTCGTGGAAGCCGCAGACGATGAGCTTCTTCTTGCCCGGGTAGGTGTTGATGTCGCCGACCGCGAACACGCCGCGCTCGCGGGTTTCGTACTTCTCGGTATCGACCGGCACCTGCTTGCGCTCGAGTTCCAGGCCCCAGTCGGCGATGGGGCCCAGGCGCGGCGAAATGCCGAGGCAGGCGACCAGCGCGTCCAGCGGCAGGTCGACGGTCGTGGCGTCGGGCGTGGTGATCTGCAGTTGCTTGCCGTCGAAGGCGGTCGGTTGGCCGACCTGGAAGGCCAGCTTGCCCGCGGCCACCAGGGCGCGCATGGCGGCAACGTTCGCTTCGTCGGCCTGGAAGCCGTCGCGCCGGTGGACCAGCGTGACTTGCCTGGCGATGGCGGTAAGAGCGATGGCGGTTGCTAGCGCGATGTCGTCGCCGCCGTTCACCACCACCGTCTGGCCTGCAAAGCGGTCCAGCGATTCGGGGTGATAGAAAAGTGAAGTGCCCTCGAACTGCGCAATGCCTTCGATGGCGATGCGCTTGGGCACGAAGGCCCCCACACCCGCCGCAATGAACACCGTCTTCGCCAGAAAGGCCTTGCCCGCGGAGGTCGTCAGCAAGAGGCGCTCGTCGGCTTGCCGCGCCAGCGTGGCCACCTGTTCGCCGAAATGAAACTGCGGCTTGAACGGCGCCACCTGCGCGAGCAGCGATTGCGCGAGTTCGCGCCCGCTGGTCACCGGCGTGCCGGGAATGTCGTAGATCGGCTTGTCGCCATAGAGCGCCACGCACTGGCCGCCGGCGGCGGGCAGTGCATCGACGATGTGGCAGGAGATTTCAAGCAGGCCCAGCTGGAAGGCCTGGAACAGCCCCACGGGGCCGGCACCGACGATCAGGGCGTCGGTTTCGATGGCAACGGCAGGGGCGGCGGGCTGGTTCAGCGCACCAGCTCCCCGACCTTGCCCGTCTTGTCTTTCCACTCTTCAGCGTCAGGCAAGGCGGGCTTGCGCTTGGTGATGCTCTTCCAGCCGTCGGCCACGGCCAGCTCGGCGTTGATCTTGATGAAAGCGAGCTGGTCTGCCGGAAGGTCTTCTTCGGCGTAGATCGCATTGACCGGGCACTCGGGGATGCAGACCGCGCAGTCGATGCACTCGTCCGGGTCGATCACCAGCATGTTGGGACCTTCGCGGAAACAGTCCACGGGGCAAACGTCCACGCAGTCGGTGTATTTGCAACGGATGCAGGCTTCGGAGACGACGTGGGTCATTTGTTTTTGACGTCAGTTGGATCGGGGAAAACCCGAGATTTTAGGCCTTTGCGGCGGAGGGTTGCACGAGCACCGCCGCAGCGGTCTTGTGAGAGGCGGTATCGACCAGCACCAGCGAGCCCAATGCACGCGATTGCGTGAAGGGCAACACGGCCAGCGGCTGCTGCAATGCGAGCACCACGTCGCCGATGGAATTGGCTTCCAGCTGCGTCGTCGGCTCCGATTCGAGCGTCGTGATGTTCACGCGATCGACGATGCGCGCCACCTTGGCCTTGACCCAGCGGTGGCCCTGCAGCGCCCAGTACACACGGCCCGCAACCAGCGGCTCGTCGTCCAGCCAGGCCACGGTGGCGGTGATCTCGCGCACCGGCTCGAAGGCGCCTGGCGCCAGAAGCCAGTCGCCGCGCGACACGTCCACCTCGCGGTCCAGCACGATGCCGGCGCTGTGGCCCGCATGCACCGACTTCGGCTGGCGCGTGTGGCTCAGCACCTGCGCGACGGTGGCGGTCTGGTTGCTCGGCAGCACGGTCACGCGCTGGCCCGGCTCCACATGGCCAGAAGCCACGCGGCCCCAGAACACGCGGCGGCCCTGCGAGGTGTCGGCGGACGAAGAGAACTTCTCGACCCACTGCACCGGAAAAGCGAAGGGCACGGCCTCGTCCTGCACCGTGACCGGCAGCTCTTCGAGCAGTTCGAGCAGGCTCGGGCCTTCGTAGCCCACCCAGTCGGCATGGCGCGTGGCCACGTTCCAGCCCTTGAGCGCGGAAATCGGCACGATGCCCGCCACCTGCACGCCGGCCGCTTCGGCAAAGGCGTTCAGCGCGGTCGAGATGCGCTCGAAGGCCAGGCCCGCATCGTCGATGGCGTCCAGCTTGTTGACCGCGAACACGATGGACTGCACGCGCAGCAGGTTCGCCAGCAGCGTGTGGCGGCGCGTCTGCGGCAGCAGTTCGCGCTTGACCACGGTGCCGTCTTCCACTTCGGCGGCCCAACCCAGCTTGGTGGCATCGACCAGCACCACGGCGGCATCGGCGGCCGAGGCGGCGGTGACCATGTTGCGGGTGTACTGCTCATGGCCCGGTGCGTCGCCGATGATGAACTTGCGCTTGGCGGTCGAGAAGTAGCGGTAGGCCACGTCGATGGTGATGCCCTGCTCGCGCTCGGCCGAGAGGCCGTCGGTCAGCAGGGCGAGGTCGGTTTCACCGCCGCGCTGCACACCGGCCAGCTGGTCTTGCAGCACGGTCTTGCTGTCCACCAGCAGGCGGCCGATCAGCGTGCTCTTGCCGTCGTCGACCGAGCCGCAGGTGATGAAGCGCAGGGCGGTGCCGGTGTCGCCATGCACGGCGAGTTCGTTGGGGGTGGCTGTCGTCGCGCTCATCAGAAGTACCCGTCTTTCTTTCGTTTTTCCATCGAAGCTTCCGAAGTCATGTCGTCCATCCGCGTCGCGCCGCGTTCGCTGACGTCGACCGACAGCGTCTCCAGCACCACATCGCCCGCATCGGCCGCGAGGCTCTCGACCGGGCAGGTGGTCGTGATGTCGCCCACGGTGCGAAAGCGCACGTCGCGCACCTGCACCGTTTCGCCGTCGCGCGGCGGGGTGAGTTCGGTCACCGGCACCAGCAGGCCGCGGCGCTCGACCACTTCGCGCTTGTGCGTGTAGTAGATCGACGGCAAGCCGACGTGTTCGCGCTCGATGTACTGCCACACGTCCAGCTCGGTCCAGTTCGAGATCGGGAACACGCGGAAGTGTTCGCCGGGCGCCAGGCGCGTGTTGAACAGCGTCCACAGCTCGGGGCGCTGGTCTTTGGGCTGCCATTGGCCGAAGGAATCGCGGTGCGAAAAGATGCGCTCCTTGGCGCGCGCCTTTTCCTCGTCGCGGCGGGCGCCGCCGATCAGCGCGTCGAAGCGGAATTCCTCGATCGCTTCGAGCAGCGTGACCGACTGGTGCGCGTTGCGCGATTCACCGGGGTGGGCCAGGCGCACGGTGCCGCGCTTCATCGAATCCTCGACGCTGCGCACGATGAGTTCGGCGCCCAGCTCCTTGGCACGCTGGTCGCGGTAGGCCGTCACTTCGGGGAAGTTGTGGCCCGTGTCGATCATCAGGAGCGGGTAGGGAATGCGGCCGGCGCCGAATGCTTTCTCTGCGCACTTCAGGAGCACCAGCGAGTCCTTGCCACCCGAGAACAGCAGGGTGGGGCGCTCGAAGGCGGCCGCCACTTCGCGCAGGATGAAGATGGTTTCTTCCTCCAGCGCATCGAGGTGCGTGTTGGACAGGTGCGCGGGTGAGTGCATGGACGGCTGCAGCAGTTCGGTTTCGGTACGGGCGTTCATCGGATGGGTGTTCTGGGTGCGAAGAATCGGTGAGCCGTTGTTGCGTGCGCTCAATGCGAGAGATGCAGTCCGCATTCGCGGTTGTCTTCGCCCTTGGTCGGGTCCACGTAGTCGAAGTTGTTGGGCAGGCCGTGCGCCGTGCAGTATTCGTACAGATCCTTGGACGACCAGTGCAGCAGCGGCGCGACCTTGATCAGGCCGTCCGGGTTGACGCTGACCGGGTCCATCTGCGCGCGCACGGCCGTGTCGGTGGCGCGCAGCGCGGTGAACCACACCTTCGGTGCCGTCTCGCGCAGCGCGCGGGCAAAGGGCTCCAGCTTCACTTCTTCGGTGAAGGCGGCATGGCGCGGATCGTCCAGCGCCGGCGTCGGGCCTTCCACTGCCTCGCGGTGCGCGCGCGAGCGGCGCGGCAGGTAGATGTGCAGGTCCAGGCCCAGCTGCTTCGTCACCTCGTCGGCGAAGCGGTAGGTGGCCTCGGTGTTGTAGCCGTTGTCCATCCAGATCACGGGCACGTCTCGCTTTGCGCGCGTGACCATGTGCAGGATCACGGCCTCGAACGGGCGGAAGTTGGTGGTGATGATCGCGGGCTGGCCCAGGCCGATGGCCCAGTCCACCAGGCCTTCGGCGTTGCGGCCGAGGTCGGCGTTGATGCGTACGAGGTCGAGGCTCATGTCGATGGTTCCGATGCGGGGCTCAGTTGCCGGCGGCGAAATGCGGTGCGATCTGCACCGCGTCGCCCTGGTAGAAGGCAGAAAAGCGGTCGAACTGGCGCTGTGCGTCGGAAGCGTCCACGCCTTCCTTCAGCACCGCGCTGGAGAAACCGGTGCGTTCCATCTGCACCAGCTGGTCGATCAGCACGTCGCCCGTGGCGCGGATGTCGCCCGTGAAGCCCAGGCGGCGGCGCAGCAGGAAGGCCTGGCTGTAGGCGCGGCCGTCGGTGAACTTCGGAAAGTTCAGGTCGATGCGCTCGATGTCGGCCAGGCACACCTCGATGGCGAACGGGTCGGCATCGTTGGCCAGTTGCAAGACCTTCGGATCGCCGTCGTCGATGTGTTCTTCGGCCGAGAGGATGTTCAAAGTCCGGTTCATGCTGCTTCCTCCACCTTGAATCGCGCACCGTTGGCCGCCGCCTTGAACGGGTCGGGCCCCACGCGGCGCAGCGTGTCGATGAAGGTTTCTCCCGACACACGCGTGTCGCGGTAGGTGGTGAGCACGGCCTCGATCACGCCCGGCACTTCGGCCGCCGAGAACGAGGGCCCCACGGCCTTGCCGGCCATCGGCGCGCCGCTGAGCGTGGAGCCATCGGAGCCGCCCAGCGACACCTGGTACCACTCCTTGCCGTCCTTGTCGACGCCCAGGATGCCGATGTGGCCGCTGTGGTGGTGGCCGCAGGAGTTGATGCAGCCGCTGATGTGCAGGTCGATTTCGCCCAGGTCGTCGAGCTCGTCGAGGTCCTGGTAGCGCTCGGTGATCGCTTCGGCGATCGGGATGGAACGTGCGTTCGCCAGCGAGCAGAAGTCGCCGCCGGGGCAGGCGATCATGTCGGTCAGCAGGTGCACGTTGGCGCTCGCGAATCCGGCCGCGCGGGCGGCGAGCCACAGCGCGTGCAGGTCTTCGGCATGCACCCAGGGCAGCACCACGTTCTGGTCGTGCGTCACGCGGGCTTCGCCGGCGGAGAAGCGGTCGGCCAGTTCGGCGAGCGTGTCCAGCTGGTCGGCGTCCGCATCGCCGGGCGCCTGCTTCAGGCGCTTGAACGACAGCGTGACGGCGCGCAGCGCGGGGTTCTTGTGCGGCGCCACGTTGCGGGCGAGCCAGCGGGCGAACTGCACGTCGTCGGCGGCGTAGGCGCGCAGCTCGGCTTCGGTTTTCTCGGCGCTTTGCAGCACGCGGGTGGCCAGCGTCGGCGGCACGAAGGAGGCGGCCACGCGGTCGTACTCTTCCTGCGTGATGGTGTGCGGTGCGCCGTCGTGTTCGAGGATCTGCTTGTACTCGGCCTCGACGTCGTCGATGTAGCGCTGGCCTTCGGCCTTCACCAGGATCTTGATGCGCGCCTTGTAGATGTTGTCGCGGCGGCCATAGCGGTTGTAGACACGGATCACCGCTTCCAGGTAATTCATGATCTGCTGCCAGGGCAGGAACTCGCGCAGCACCGTGCCGATGATCGGCGTGCGGCCCATGCCGCCGCCCACCTGCACGCGGAAACCGATGTCGCCGGCTTCGTTCTTCACCACATGCAGGCCCACGTCGTGCCAGCCGGTGGCGGCGCGGTCTTCGGTGGCGCCGGTGATGGCTATCTTGAACTTGCGCGGCAGGAACGCGAATTCAGGGTGCAGCGTGCTCCACTGGCGCATGATTTCCGCGAACGGACGCGGATCGGCGATTTCGTCGACGGCGATGCCGGCGCGCTCGTCGCTGGTGATATTGCGGATGCAGTTGCCGCTGGTCTGGATGCCGTGCATGTCGACCGAAGCCAGCAGGTCCATCACGTCGGCCGACTTGGCCAGCGGAATCCAGTTGTACTGGACGTTCTGGCGCGTCGAGAAGTGGGCGTAGTGGGTCGGGAGCTTGTGGCTGCCCATGCCGCCCTGGATTTCGAGCGCCTTCCGGTAGACCTCGGCTTCCGGCTCGTCGTATTCGCGAGCGATGCGGGCCAGCACACGAATCTGGCGGCTCGACAGCTCGCCATAGGGCACGGCCACGCGCAGCATGGGCGCGTAGCGCTGCACATACCAGCCGTTCTGCAGCCGCAAGGGGCGGAACTCGTCCTCGGGCAACTTGCCCTTTTGCCAGCGTTCCAGCTGGTCTCTGAACTGGGCGGCCCGTTGGTGAACGAATTGGCGATCGAATTCTGTGTATTGGTACATCGTGCGGTATGTCTTGAAGAAGTGCGGTGCCGAACCTGAAACGGGGCGCCCCAGCAAGAAGCCGAGATTCTGGGAGCGGGCCTTATGGAAGCAAACGATTTTTTGGTTCGCGCTTTATGCGGATAAGCTAATTCGCCAATGGCCATGCGGGTTTGCGGGCGGTTGGATGCTTATTCTGGATAAAGGAGCTCGGGGGTTTCGGCGCTGGATTTTATTGGGTTGAGTTTTTTTGCGGTGCGCTGGGTTTGCTTTCCGAGGCCGGGTCTCGGCCCGGCGGCCGACCTACTTTTCTTTGCTTCGCCAAAGAAACGTAGGCAAAAGAAAGGCGACCCCGCTGTCTGCGACCCCTCCGCTGCGCTACGGGGCAACCTGCGGTGCTCGCGTTTCGCGGGGTCCGCAGAACTCGCCTGCGGCTCAAACAGCTGCGGCCCTGATCCGCGAAACGCTCCGCTCCTCGGCGCAGCCAGAGGGGAGGGGGCACCGTTCGGGCCGTCGCTTCGCTCGGCCCCTGGTTTCAGTCGGGCCTTCGCTTCGCTCGGCGGACGGGGCTCGCTCCCTCTCCCCAACGGGAGAGGGAGTAAAACCTGAGGCCGAGCGCAGCGACGGCCCGCATCGCGTCGAGCGCCGAGCGCAGCGATGGCCCGTCCCAAGCCCTTCTGGGTGTGCCGAGGAGCGCAGCGGTTCGCGGATCAGGGCTCGCAGCTGTTTGAGCGAAGCGAGTTCTGCGAGACCCCGCGAACCGCGAGCACCGCAGGTTGCCCGTAGCGCAGCGGAGGGACACACACAGCAGGGTCGCCTTTCTTTTTCCTACTTTTCTTTGGCGAAGCAAAGAAAAGTAGGTCGGCCGCCGGGCCGAGACCCGGCCAGCAGCCCTCAGCAGAGAGCACGCACCCTCAACGCAACATCGAAGACATAGCCGAACAGCAATTCAACATCCGCACAGCCGCTTCCACCGTCTCAGCGTTGAAGCGCAACCTGACCCCATCCAGCCGCTCGAACGCCGGCCACTGGCAGAACAGATCAGCCAGCGCCGGCGACTGCGTGCGCAGCGTCACCACCTGCGGACCTGCAAAGACCAGCGGACTCGCTTTGCCGCGTTCACCCAGCGCCTTCACCACACCAGCCCGGATGGCCAGCCGCGCCTGCTCAGGCGACAGCGAAACCCCGCTGTTGCAGCCCGTCGCCTTCTTCGCCTCCACAAAAGTCGCATGCGGAAACAGCGGCCGGTTCTCGGCAATGAACACGTCGTCGCCGCTCCCCATCACCACCGGCACGCCGTACTCGCCGGCCAGCGCGCCATAGAGCCCGGCCTCGCCCAGTTCCTGCTCGCCCAGCCAGACGCCCGCAAAGGCAAAGCTGTTGATCGTGTGCGCGAGGATGCCGCGCCCCTGCGCGCGCGAGTGGTAGCCCACCATGCAGACCGCTTCCACGCCTTCTTCCTCCACGCCCGCCACCATGCTGAGGTAGCGCGGCTTGCCCTGCACCACGCGGGCGCGCGGATCGAGCACATCGGCCGGCATGTTGCGAAAACCGCCGTGCGAATCGTTGACCAGCACCTCGGTGGCGCCTGCTTCGAACGCGCCGGCAATCGCGGCGTTGGCCTCCTGGGCCATCCACAGGCGGGCACGTTCGAACTCGGGGTTCCCCGGCCGCGTCTGCTCGTGGTGATAGACGCCCGCAACGCCTTCGATGTCGGTGGAGATCAGGACTTTCATGAGTGGGCGTGCAATGCTGCTACTGGGGAGGAGGAAGAAAGACAGGAAGGAGGCAGCACGTCGAACAGCGCCGCCCGGTGGTTGCCGTCGCGGCCCGTCACCGGGGTGGCGCGCCACAGCGCATGAAGGATCGCCTGTTCGGTGCTGTCGGCCGCGGCCTGGAAGAGGCCGTCGAGCAGGCCGTCGTGCACCATCGCAATCGCCGGCATCGGCCGATCGACGCGATCGGGCACGGTGTAGGCGGTCGAGAAGGCCAGCACGATGTCGCCGCTGCCATGGCCGAAGACCGAGCCGGTGCGCGCCAGCCCCGCGCCCGCGCGCAGCGCCAGGCGGCGCAGTTGCCGCGCATCGAGCGGCGCGTCGGTGGCGACCACGATGATGATCGAGCCCTTCTCGGGTTCCCTGCATTCGGCCGTGCTTTGCGCGGCCAGGCGGTCGCCCACCGCGTGGCCGGCCAGCACCAGTTGCGGCTGCCGCCCGTAGTTCGCCAGCACCAGCGTGCCCACGGTATGCACATGGCCGTGCAGCGCGGACACGCGCCGCGAGGCGCTGCCGACGCCGCCCTTCAGCTGGAAGCTCGACATGCCGCGCCCCGCGCCCACCGAGCCCTGCGGGAAGTCGGTGCCTGCGCCGGCAAGCGCCTGCAGGTAGTCGGCCTCGGTCACGGCCAAGCGCTGGATGTCGTTGAGAAAGCCGTCGTTGCACTCGAACACCAGCGGGTTCACCGTCGACAGCGAACGGCCGCTCTCGGGGTTGGACGCAACGCAATGGCGGATCTGCGCGGTGGCCACCGTGCCGACCGAAAAGGTGTTGGTCAGCGCAATCGGCGTCTCCAGCACGCCCAGCTCGGCCAGCTGCACCAGCCCCACGCTCTTGCCGAAGCCGTTGAGCACCACGGCCGCGGCCGGCACCTTGTCGCGGAATGGATCGCCCGCATGCGGACGGATGACGGTCACGCCCGTTTGCACGGGGCCGTCGTCCAGCGTCCGGTGCCCGACCGTCACGCCCTCGACGTCGGTGATGGCGTTGCGCGCACCCTGGAGCAGGTGGCCGATGTAGGGCAGGGGAGTCGAAGCCATGAAAGAAATAACGAAGCTACTCGCGGTCGATCTTCGGATCGAGCGCATCGCGCAACGCATCGCCCAGCAGGTTGAAGGCCAGCACTGTGAAGAAGATGGCCAGGCTCGGAAACAGCGCCACGTGCGGCGAGGTCACCATGTCGGCGCGGGCTTCGCTGAGCATCGCGCCCCACTCGGGCGTCGGCGGCTGCGCGCCCATGCCCAGGAACGACAGGCTCGCAGCCGTGATGATCGAGGTGCCCACGCGCATCGAGAAGTACACGACGATCGACGAGATCGTGCCCGGCAGGATGTGCCGCACGATGATGGTCCAGTCCGACGCGCCGATGCTGCGCTCGGCCTCGATGTATGTCTGTTGCTTCAACACCAGCGTGTTGCCGCGCACCAGGCGTGCGAAGGCCGGCACGCTGAACACAGACACCGCCACCACCACATTGGTCATGCTGCTGCCCAGGATGGCCACCACGCCCAGCGCGAGCAAGATGCCGGGAAAGGCGAAGAGCACGTCGGAGATGCGCATGACGATGCGGTCCCACCAGCCTTCGTAGTAGCCCGCCAGCAGCCCGAAGGCTGTGCCGATGAAGCCGCCCACCAGCACCGACAGAAAACCCGCCGTCAGCGAGATGCGCGCGCCCGCCAGGATGCGGCTGAAGATGTCGCGACCCAGCGGATCGACGCCGAACCAGTGCGTGGCCGAAGGCCCGCTGTTCAGCATGTCGTAGTCGAAGAAGTTCTCCGGGTCGAAGGGCACGATCCACGGTGCGAACACCGCGATGAACACCAGCAGCAGCACGAAGGCCGCGGCCACGATGCCCACGGGTTGCTTCTTGAAGCGGCGCCAGCACTCGCCCCAGGGCGTACGCACCTTGCCGGCGCTTTGAAGGGTGGCGACCGGGGAGGTCGGAAGAACGATGTCGGCTGGCGCGCCGGAAGCTTGCGTCATGTCGGCGTGCTCACTTGTATCGGATGGTGGGGTTGATGTAGCCGTACAGCACATCGACCACGAGGTTGATCAGGATGAACTCGAGCGAGAACAGCAACACCAGCGTCTGGATGACGGGGTAGTCGCGCATCTGCACCGCGTCGACCAACAGGCGCCCGAGGCCCGGCCAGTTGAAGACCGCCTCCACAAGAATGGAGCCGCCCAGCAGAAAGCCGAACTGCAGGCCCATCATCGTCACCACCGGAATGAGCGCGTTGCGCAGCGTGTGCTTGAACACCACGCTGGATTCGTGCACGCCCTTGGCGCGCGCGGTGCGCACGAAATCTTCCTGGATCACCTCGACGAACGAGGCGCGCGTGAAGCGGGCCACCACGGCCGCCACGGCCGCGCCCAGCGTGATCGAGGGCAGGATGTAGTGCTTCCAGGTGGCGGCGCCCACGGTGGGCAGCCAGCCCAGCTGCACCGAAAAGATCTGCATCAGCAGCATGCCCAATGCAAATGCGGGAAAGGAGATGCCCGACACCGCCAGCGTCATGCCGATGCGGTCGGGCCATTTGTTGCGGTACACGGCAGAGACGATGCCGATGCCCATGCCGAAGATCACCGCCCACACCATGCTGGTGATGGTCAGCATCACCGTCGGGAAGAAGCGCTCGCCGATTTCCACCGACACCGGCCGCCGCGTGCGGATCGAGGTGCCGAAGTCGCCTTGCAGCATGTGGGTGAAGAAGCTCACGAACTGCTGCGGCAGCGGCTTGTCCAGCCCGAGCTCGGCGCGGACCATGGCCACGGTCTGCTCGTCGGCCTCCTGGCCGGCTGCCAGGCGCGCGGGGTCGCCGGGCAGCATGTGGACGAACAGGAACACCAGCACGGCCACGATGAGCAGCGTGGGGATCAGGCCCAACAGGCGTTTGAGAAAGTAATTCAGCATGGGGTGCAAAGGGCAGTGGTGCGAGGCTTCGACAAGCTCAGCCCGAACGGTTGTTGTCTACATGGATCCGTCGTCAACAACCATCCGTTCGCACTGAGCTTGTCGAAGTGTTGGCGCAAGGCTTCGACAGGCTCAGCCCGAACGGCTCCTGGTCAGTTCCTCAATTGGAGACAGCGATGGCGTCGATGTTGATGTTCGCGTCAGGCATCACGAACACACCCGACAGACGCTTGGCGTGTGCCGACAGGTTCTGCTCGGTCACCAGCGGCACGCGCGGCAGGTCCTTGCGGATCTCGTCCTGCGCGGTCTTGTACAGCGCGGCCTTTTCCTTGTCGTCCACCGTGACCAGCGCCTTGGCGAGCGCGGCGTCCACCACGTCGCTCTTGTAGAACGACATGTTGTTCAGCTTCGGTGCCCACGACTCGGAGGCGAACAGCGGGCGCAGGCCCCAGTCGGCTTCACCCGTGGACGACGACCAGCCCGTGTAGTACATGCGCACCTTGGCCGTCTTCGGATCGGGCCATGCATCCACCTGCTCGGTGCGCTGCCCCACTTCGAGCGCCTGCACCTGCAGCTTGATGCCCACTTGCGCGAGCTGCTGCTGCACGAACTGAATCGTCTTCTGGCTGGTCGTGTTGTTGTAGGCGCTCCAGAGCACCGACTCGAAACCGTTCGGGTAGCCGGCTTCGGCCAGCAGGGCCTTGGCCTTCTTCACGTCATACGGAATCGGCGCCATCTTCTCGGCGAACTTCACGCCCTGGGGCATCACGCCTTGTGCCGGGAAGGCATAGCCGCCGAACGCAACCTTCGACAGCGCTTCCTTGTTGATCGCGTAGCCGATGGCTTCGCGCACCTTGGGGTTGTCGTAGGGCTTCACCAGCATGTTGAAGGCCAGGAAGCGCGTGATGATCGAGGGCGAAGCCACCACATCGAGCTTGTCGCTCTTCTTCAGCAGCTCGGCCTGCTCGTAGGGAATGGGAAACGCAAAGTCGGCTTCGCCGGTCTGCAGCATCGCGGCGCGCGTGTTGTTCTCGAGCACCGGCTTCCATTGCAAGTTGTCGATCTTCGGGAAGCCCTTCTTCCAGTAGCCGTCGAACTTCTTGGCCTTGATCGCGTCGGTCTGCTTCCACTCCACGAATTCGAAGGGGCCGGTGCCCACGGGGTGGAAGGCGATGTCCTTGTTGCCCCACTTCTTGAGCGCGGTGGGCGAAATCATCGCGGCCGATGCGTGGGCCAGCGAGTTGATGAAGGGGCCGAAGGGCTCCTTGAGCGTGATGCGCACGGTGGTCGGATTCAGCGCCTCGACCTTGCCAACGCGGTTGAACTGGTTGTAGCGCAGGAGCTTGTTGTCCTGGTTGAGCACGCGGTCGAGCGTGAACTTCACGGCTTCGGCGTTGAAGTCGGTGCCGTCATGGAACTTGACGCCGCTGCGCAGCTTGATGGTGTAGACCAGGCCGTCCTTGGAAACGTCGTAGCTCTCGGCGAGCACGTTCTGCACCTTCAGGTCCTTGTCGAACTGGAACAGGCCTTCATAGAAAGTCTTGGTCACCGCGGTGGTGATGGTGGTGTTGGTGTTGTACGGGTCCAGCGTTTCGGGCTGGTAGCCGATGGCCAGCACCACGTCTTTGGCGGCCAGCGCCGTGCCCGATGCGGCGAGCACGGCCAGGCCCAGCAGTGCGGATGCCCATCGCAGGGAGGAAGAAGATGGCTTCATGGGAGAACTCCAGTCGGTTCGAGAAAAAAGCAGGAGGGCCTGCGGGTTGAAAAACAGTTCGGGTTCAGAGCGTCAGAAGGCGCCGCCAATGGCGTGCCGCGCAACGAAGTGGCCGGGTGCCACCTGCACCAGCGGCGGCACATCGGGCTCATCGCCCACGGCGCGAATCGGGCTGGGAATTTCGCCTTCGAGCAGTGCGCGCGGCTTGTGGCGGCGCGACGGATCGGCCACCGGCACCGCCGCCATCAGCTTGCGGGTGTAGGCGTGCTGCGGCGCTTCGAACACGGCGCGGCGCGGGCCGATCTCCACGATCTGCCCCAGGTACATCACGGCCACGCGGTGGCTGATGCGCTCGACCACGGCCATGTCGTGCGAGATGAAAAGGAATGCCACGCCCAGCTCGCGCTGCAGGTCGAGCATGAGGTTGACGATCTGCGCCTGGATGGACACGTCCAGCGCCGACACCGATTCGTCCGCCACCACCACCTTGGGATTGAGCGCGAGCGCGCGCGCGATTGCGATGCGCTGCCGCTGTCCGCCCGAGAACTCGTGCGGATAGCGCTGCGCCACTTCCGGCGGCAGGCCCACCTTCTGCAGCAGCCAATCGACGCGCTTCTGCGCCTCGGCACCCTTGGCGATGTTATGAATCAGCAGCGGCTCCATGATCGAGAAGCCCACCGTCACGCGCGGATCCAGCGAGGCGAACGGATCCTGGAAGATGAACTGGATGTTCCGGCGCAGCGCCTGCAGCTCGCGCGTGGGCAGCTCGCGGATGTTCTGGCCGCCGAACTCGATGGCACCGCTCTGGCTTTCGACCAGGCGCAGCAGCGAGCGGCCGGTGGTCGACTTGCCGCAGCCCGATTCACCGACCAGCGCCAGCGTTTCGCCGGGGTAGAGGTCGAAGCTGATCTTTTCCACCGCATGCACGCGGCGCTTCACGCGGCCGAAGAGTCCGCTGCGCACATCGAAGCGGGTGACGAGGTCGCGCACGCGCAGGATCGGGCCGGCCTCTTCGCGCACGGTGGTCTGCGGCGTGGTGTTGGTGCAGGGCACGGTGTCGGGGCTGCCCTCGGTGCGCAGCAGTTCGAATTTGGCCGGCAGGTCCGTGCCCTGCATCGCGCCGAGCTTGGGCACGGCCGACAGCAGTGCTTTCGTGTAGGGGTGCTGCGGCGCCGCGAACACGGTGTCGGAGCTGCCTGCCTCGACCTTGTCGCCGCGGTACATCACGAGCACGCGGTCGGCAATCTCGGCCACCACGCCCATGTCGTGCGTGATGAAGAGCACGCCCATGCGCATCTCCTTCTGCAGCTCGCGGATGAGCTGCAGGATCTGCGCCTGGATCGTCACGTCCAGCGCGGTGGTGGGCTCGTCGGCGATCAGCAACTGCGGCTTGCACGACAGCGCCATCGCGATCATCACGCGCTGGCGCATGCCGCCCGAGAGCTGGTGCGGAAAGCGGTCGAGCACGTTGCGCGCTTCGGGAATGCGCACCAGTTCGAGCATGCGCAGTGCCTCGGCACGCGCGGCCGTGTTGTCCTTGTGCTGGTGGATGCGGATGGCCTCGGCGATCTGCTCGCCGGCGGTGAACACCGGGTTCAGCGAGGTCATGGGCTCCTGGAAGATCATCGCGATGTCCGCGCCGCGGATGCCGCGCATCGTGCCGTCGCGCGTCTGGGCCAGGTCGAGCACTTCGCCGTTGCGGCGGCGAAACGCCATGCGCCCGCCGAGGATGCGCCCGCCGCCGTGCTCCACCAGCCGCATCAGCGCCAGCGAGGTGACCGACTTGCCCGAGCCCGATTCGCCCACCACCGCGAGCGTTTCGCCGTGGTCGACGTGGAAGGAGAGCTTCTTGACGGCATCGACGGTGCGCTCCGAGGTCGAGAAACGCACGGTGAGGTCGTCGACGGCGAGAACGCGGCCGTCCGGCAGGTTGAGGGCAGGGGAGGACATGGCGGTGTGAAAGAAAGAGGGCGTGTGGGTCAGGCGAAGATGGCCGTGATGGGCGCTTCGTCGCCGCGCGCGTGGCCGCGGTACATGCCTTCGGTGTTGAAGGCGAGGCTCAGGTTGCCGTGGCGGTCGACGGCAATCAACCCGCCGGTGCCGCCAATGGCGGGCAGCGACTGCTGCACCACCGCGTGCGTGGCCGCTTCTAGCGTTGCGCCGCCGTAGGCCATGCGCGCGCAGATGTCGTAGGCGGCGGCAACGCGGATGAACATTTCGCCGCTGCCGGTGCAAGAGACGGCCGCCGTGCGGTCGTCGGCGTAGGTGCCGGAACCGATCAACGGCGTATCGCCGATGCGGCCGACGCGCTTGTTGGTCATGCCGCCCGTCGACGTGGCGGCGGCGAGGTGGCCGTGCATGTCGAGCGCGACGGCGCCGACAGTGCCGAATTTCTTGTCTTCGTCCAGCGGCGGCGTCATGGCGGCGCCTTCGTGATCGGTGACCACGCGGCCGGTGTCGCGCACGCGGTAGAGCTGCTGGCGGCGCGCCTCGGTGGAGAAGAAGAAGGGCTCGACCATCTCGAGGCCGTGGTCGCGTGCGAAGGCTTCGGCGCCCGCGCCGGCCAGCAGCACATGCGCGCCGTCTTCGAGCACTGCGCGCGCGGCGCGCACCGGGTGGCGCACATGGCTCACGCCGGCGATCGCCCCTGCGGCGAGCGTGGCGCCGTCCATCACGGCGGCATCGAGCTCGTGGGTTTCTTCGTGCGTGAAGACCGCGCCGTGGCCCGCGTTGAAGAGCGGGCAGTCCTCGAGCATCTCGACGGCGAGGCAGGTGGCGTCGAGCGCGGACGCGCCCTTGAGCAGCGCGGCCTGCGCGGCACGCACGATGTTGTTCAACGCGTCGTGGTACGCCTGCGCCTGCGCGGTGCTCGTGGTTGCGGCGCTGATGGTTCCGGCACCGCCATGGATGGCGATGACGGGGGTGGTGTTCTTCATCGGGAAGCTTTCTTCTTTTTCTTGGCGGTGTCGTTCGGCGCCATGGCATCGGGGGAGCGCGCGGCCGCGCCGTCGATGCGGGGCAGCCCGTTCGCGCCGTGCAACCAGGGCCGCAGCACTTGCAGCGTGCGGCGGGCCGATTGCACCGGGTCGGGTGCGCGCAGCGCGACCGCGCTGGTCAAGGCCTCGACCAGCGCGAGCACGCTGGTCTCGCAGTTCGGGCGGTAGTTGGTTTCGGTCTGGCAGTAGAGCGCCACGTCGGCCAGCGGCGCGATCGGAGAGGTCGGGCGGTCGGTGAGCGCGACCACGCCGCAGCCTTGTTGCCGTGCAATCTGCGCGAGCATCACGGTGTCCGTCAGGTAGCGCGGAAAGGTGAGGCCGATGAACACGTCTTCGGGGCCGGCGTGCATCAGTGCGCGGGCCGCATGCGTGACGCCGCTCACGCCCGGGAGCAGGCGAACGTCGCGGCAGCTGCTGTCGAGGCCGTGCTGCAGCAGGCCTGCGAGCCAGCCGCTGGCGCCGAAGCCCGCGATGTAGATGGATCGCGCCTGGCCGATGCGCTCCACCGCGGCTTCGCATGCGGTGTAGTCCAGCGTCTGGCGCGTGGCTTCGATGTTGCGGCGGCTCTCGTCGAGCGCGGTGGCGAACACCTCGGCCACGGTGGTGGGGTGCTCCAGGTTGCCGCGCAACCGCTCGACGGGCGCCACCAGCGATTCGAAGCCGCGCACGAGCTCGGCGCGGAAGGTGGCGTAGCCGTCGAAGTCGAGCGCACGGGCGAAACGGTTGGCGGTGGCCACGGAGACGCCGACCGCAGCCGCGAGCTCGTCGATGGGCAGCGTGGCGACCTGCAGCGGGTGCTCCAGCACGAAGTCGGCGACCTGCCGGTGCGAACGCGTCAGCCGCGGCAGCGCCTGCGCAATGCGCTGGGCCACGGTGGTGCCTGGGGTGTCGACGTTGGTGCTCATGCGGGGGCGGTGCACCTTTTTGGGGTGCGGTTTGATGTAAGGCAGTTTACAAATATAAGTCAGAAATGAAAATTTACTGTCATTTTTGGTTGAGTACGCAAAATGCGGGCCATGGCGAGGCGGCTTTTTGACAGGGGACTTTGTGGGCTTTGGCGGGGGCGCCCGGCCTGCGGTACAGCCCCAACAGCCCCGCTGTGCCGGCCGCTTCGCGGCTCCCCTGCGGTGCTCGCATTTCGCGGGGTCTCGCAGAACTCGCCTGCGGCTCAGACAGCTGCGAGCCCTGATCCGCGAAACGCTGCGCTCCTCGGCGGCACAGAGGGGCTGTTGGGGCTGTACCGCAGGCCGGGCGCTTGCTGGGGGGTGGATGCCGATGCCCTCTGGACCGCGACCGAGTTCGCAGAGTTCGTCATCTGGCTTGAGGGGCGCCTTTGAATCGTCGCAACGAAAACAAAGGAATTAATCGACTTCGCCAAATGCATAGCGACGTTGACGCTACGTACGGTGTGCGGTGAGTATCCCGACCGGTGCGTCTTTGCGCCGGAGCAAAAAAGGGATCGATATGCGTCTTGAATGGCTTCGCCGCGCGCTCGCGGTGTTGGGCAGCTGCGTGGTTCTGGCTGGCGTCTCCGCCTGTGGTGGCGGGGGCGGCGGCGGGGGTGGTGGTGGCCTGCCGATACTGCCGCCGACGGGCGGCGGAGCCGTTCAGCCGGCACCATCGGCCAACGGTCGCGTGCTGACCGAAACCTTCTCGTCAAGCACGAACGGCGTGCGCTATCCGATCGAGGTCTTCATCCCAGCCGCCTACGACAGCAGCAGCGATGCGGTTCCCATCATCTATGCCCTGGACGGCGACGCCACGAACGGCCTGCCCGATACGCGATTCACTAACCTGAAGAACGTCTTGCTCAAGCGTGGAACGAAGGCCATCCTCGTGGGCATCGGCAACAGCGCGCGGCGGCAGGAGGACTACAACTTTCCGGGCGCCAATGCGTACCACACCTTCCTCGTGAAGGAGCTGGTTCCCTACATCGAATCGAAGTACCGGGCCGACCCGAAGAAGCGGATGCTCACGGGCCTGTCGACCAGTGGCAACCTGGCAGCCACGGCATTGTTCCTGGAGGCGCCGGACAACCTGGTCTTTTCGTATTTCATTTCCGTCGAGGCCGCGTTCTGGCAGCAAGAGGGCCAGAACAACGAATTGGAAAAGAAGATGTTCGATGCCCTGGCGGGCAGGCCGCTGCCGGTCACCCTGATCCTCGCGCACTGCGTGAGCGGGTGCAACGAACTCTTTGTGAAGGCGATGTACCGCCGCATGTCGGACCGGCATTACGCGGGGCTGGAACTGATCGATACCGAGTTCAATTCCACCCACGTGGGAACGGATGTTCTGGCGTTCGATGACGCCATGGCGCGAATCTTCAAGTAAGCGCTGTTGCGCTCGCCGCTACCCCTGCGCTTCGAAGCCGGGGGCCTGTTGCACTTCGGAAGGCTTGTAGATCTTGTGCTGCGCCGCAGGCCCGACCGCGTCGGCCACCACCAGCAAGCGCCAGAGCGGCTCGCTCTTGGAACTGGCGTTCTGCTCGGCAGTGAGGCCGAATTTCGGCACCGACGAAGAGGTGCCCTTCACCACGACCCGCAGCAGCGTTGCGCCCTTGGCGTTGGACACCTCGATGTCGTAGCCCAGGTTCTGCGCGGTCACGTCCTCGGCCTTGTAGCCGTAGCCCTTGAAATGGCGCATGACGTAGTCCGTCGCGGCGGCCTGCACTTCTTCGGGCGAGGAGACCTGCTCGGGTTCTTCGTCTTCCGGCTCGGTCGCATCCGCAACCTTGCGCCGTGCCTTGGCGGCCGCCTGAATTTCTTCTTCGCTGGGAACCCAGCCGCGCGGACCGCGCACCAGCACCGCGAGCAACTGGTCGGAATTCCAGCTGGCCACATGCCATTCGGAATCGTCGCGCACGCGCGTGGACACCTTGGCGTTCTTGTTGCTTTCCAGTTCGACGATGGCGACCCGGTTGGTCTGCAGCACGGCCCGGAAGCCCTTGTCCGCGTCGAAGGTCTTCTTGAGCAACGTCACGCGGTCCTTGGCGCGCTGCACCTGGTGGGCGCTGCGCGGGCCGCCGCCTTCGCGGTGCTGGGTGTCCAGCGATTCGAGGCAGAACCAGCGTCCGCCGGCGCCGACGTTCACCAGTTCGGCCCAGATGGTGGCGATGACGTTGTCGCCCGTGGCGAGCCAAGCGGAATCGAAAGGCTTTTCCCGCGCGTCGAACACCCCCATCTTGGCGACGATCTCGACCGGCGTGAGCCGCGGGCCCGAGAGGCGCATCTCATCGATGACGGCGAGTACCTTGGGGTCGACTTCCTTGTCCATTCGGCGGGTTTCTTGTGGCGAGTTAGGGGGGAGGGGAGTATGCCGTATCGACTACGGCGCTTTTTGCATGAACACGCTGAACGGATCGTCCGGGTAGTCGCCGAACCGGCCGCGCCGCGCATACCCTGCGCGCGCATAGAAGGCCAGCGCTTCGGGCTGGCTGATGCCCGTCTCCAGCATGAATGCGGTGCAGCCCCTCGCCGCGGCTTCGCTTTCTAGAAAGGCCAGCACCTTCGCGGCGATGCCCTGCCCACGGTTCTGCGGCCGCACGAACATGCGCTTGAGTTCACCGTATTCAGGCGCGACGACGATGGCGCCGCAGCCGAGGGCCGTGCCCTGCGCGTCGCGCGCCACCGCGAACAGCACGTTCGGCGCGCTCAGCGCGGCGATGTCGATGCCGTAGTGGCTCTCCGGCGGATAGAGCGGCTTCTGGTATGCATCGAGGTCGTCGATGAGCTGGATGACATCGGGCTGGTCGGGGTTTTCGAGTGAGATCTGCATCGGGCGAAATGCTAACCAATGGCCGATGCCGACAAAGCCCGACTCGCAACGCGGTTCAGCGCCAAGGCCAACAATGACTCCCATCGCAGGAACACAGACAGACAGACAGGCAGGCAGGCCTGCCGCGTCATCCATCCATCCATTGCTTGAAGGAGAACCACTTTGGAATACCGTCATCTGGGCAAATCGGGCCTCAAGGTCCCCGTGTTGAGCTTCGGCACCGGCACCTTCGGCGGCAAGGGCGAATTTTTCAGCGCCTGGGGCAGTACCGACGTGGCCGAGGCGCGCAAGCTCATCGACATCTGCATCGACGCGGGCGTCAACATGTTCGACAGCGCCGACATCTACTCCGACGGCGCGGCCGAATCGGTGCTCGGCGAGGCCATCAAGGGCCGCCCGCGCGACAAGCTCATCATCTCGACCAAGGCCACCTTCCGCAGTGGCGACGGGCCGAACCAGGTGGGGTCGTCGCGCCATCACCTGGTGCAGGCGGTCGACGCCGCGCTCAAGCGCCTGGGCACCGACTACATCGACCTGTTCCAGCTGCACGGCTTCGATGCGAGCACCCCGGTCGAGGAAACCGTGTCCACGCTCGACGACCTGGTGCGCGCGGGCAAGCTGCGCTATGTGGGCGCCTCGAACTTCTCGGGCTGGCACCTGATGAAGTCATTGGCGGTGTCGGAGCGCTACGGCTATTCGCGCTATGTGGCGCACCAGGCCTACTACTCGCTGGTCGGCCGCGAGTACGAATGGGAGCTGATGCCGCTCGCGCAAGACCAGGGCGTGGGCGCCGTGGTGTGGAGCCCGCTCGGCTGGGGCCGCCTCACCGGCAAGATCCGCCGCGGCCAGCCGCTGCCGGCCAACAGCCGCCTGCATGTGACGGCCGACCAGGGCCCGCCGGTGCCCGACGAGCTGCTGTACCGCGTGGTCGATGCGCTGGAGAAAGTGGCGGGCGAGATTGGCAAGACCGTGCCGCAGGTCGCGCTCAACTGGCTGCTGCAGCGACCGACGGTGTCCAGCGTGGTCGTCGGTGCGCGCGACGAGGCCCAACTGCGCCAGAACCTGGGCGCGGTGGGCTGGAACCTCACGCCCGCGCAGGTCGCCGAGCTCGATGCGGCCAGCGCGACGACGCGGGCCTATCCGTACTGGCACCAGCAGGGATTTCTGGAGCGCAATCCGAACCCGGTGTGAACGGGTTCAAGCCGGTGTCAGTCCCAGCACCCACTGCTTGAAATGCTCCAGCGCGCCGGAGGCCGGACGGCCTTCGGGGTACGCGAAGTAGTAGCCCTGGGTCACATCGAGATGCCGGTCCACCGGGATCACCAGTTCGCCGGTGCGCAGCTCGTGCGCGATCAGGATGCGCGGCGCCAGGCCGATGCCCATGCCGGCCGCCGTGGCTGCCACGACCATCGTGAAGAGCTCGTAGCGGGGGCCGCGCGAGGCATGCACCGTGTAGTCCCACCCCTGCTGCGCATACCAGTCGCGCCAGGCATGCGCGCGCGTGCTCAGGTGCAGGTGGCGGCAGCGCTCGAAACCCGCTTCGTCCCACGGCCCGTGGGCATCGCGAAAGGCGGGGCTGCATACGGGCACCATCTCGCCCTCGGAAAAGATCAGCCCGCCGCGCGTGTTGGGCCAGAACTGGTCGCCGAAATAGATGGCCGCGTCGTAGGCGTTCTCCTGAAAGGAAAAGGGCTGCGAACGCGCCGACAGATTCACCGTGATGTTCGGATGCAGCCGGCTGAAATCGGGCAGCCGCGGAATCAGCCACTGCGTGGCAAAGGTGGGCACCACGGCCAGTTCCAGCACAAAGCCCATGTCATGGCCCGCGCTGATCTCCAGCGTGTCGCGGCGGATCTGGTCGAGGTGGCGGCGAATGCGCGCGGCGTACTCCCGCCCCACGTCGGTCAGCGTGAGCCTGCGGCGCACGCGCGAGAACAGCGGCACGCCCAGGCGCTGCTCCAGCATGGCCACCTGCCGCCCGACCGCGCTTTGCGTCAGTGCCAGTTCGGCCGCCGCGCGCGTGAAGCTCCCCAGCCGCGCCGACGCCTCGAAGGCCTGGAGCGCGCCGAGGTTGGGAATGTCTTTTCTCATGGCGCTATTCTGCGTGGCGCGCGCGCCCCTCCCTGCGCGCGGGCAGCAAGGAAAGGCATCTCATGCGTCGTGTGGTGATCGTCGGCGGCGGGGCCATCGGCTCGGCCATTGCCTATTTTCTGACTCGGGCATCCGAGGGCGAAGCCTTCGATGTCACGGTGGTCGAGCGCGACTTCTCATACAGGCAGGCGTCGTCGGCCCTGTCGGCGAGCTCGATCCGGCAGCAGTTCTCCACCGCCATCAACATCCAGATGTCGCTCTACGGCATCGACTTCTTTCGCCATCTGGGCGAGACCTTGCGCGTCGGCGACGACGTGCCCGACATCGGCCTGGTCGAACCCGGCTACCTCTACCTGGCCTCGCCTGCGGGCGCCGACGTGCTGCGCGAGAACCACGCGATGCAGAAGACGCACGCGGTCGATGTGGCGCTGATGACGGCCGGCGAACTGAAGGCGCGCTTTCCGTGGATCTCGACGGAGGGTGTCGAACTCGCATCGCTGGGCCTGTCGGGCGAAGGCTGGTACGACGGCTACAGCCTGCTGCAGGCCTTTCGCAAGAAGGCCGCATCGCAGGGCGCCCGCCATGTGCAGGCGCATGCGACGGGGCTGCGGCGCAACGGGCGCACAGTCACCGGCGTGCAGCTCGACAGCGGCGAGACGCTGGCAGCCGACGTCGTCGTCAATGCAGCAGGCGCCTGGGCCGCGAAGGTGGCCGAGTGGGCAGGCATCGACCTGCCTGTGCGCGGCCGGCGCCGCAGCGTGTTCAGCTTCTCGTGCCCCGACACGTTGGCCGGCTGCCCGCTGATCATCGACACCTCGGGCATCTGGTTGCGCCCCGAGGGCCGCCAGTTCATCTGCGGCTTCGCGCCGCCCGAAGACCAGGACCCCGACGACGCGCCGCTCGAAGTCGAGTACAGCGCTTTCGACGAATTCATCTGGCCCGCGCTGGCCGAACGCGTGCCCGCCTTCGAGGCCATCCGAATGACCGGCGCCTGGGCCGGTTACTACGAGATGAACCTGTTCGACCACAACGCGATCCTCGGTTTGCACCCGGACTGCGACAACCTGTTCTTTGCCAACGGCTTTTCGGGGCACGGCCTGCAGCAATGCCCGGCGGCGGGGCGCGGCATCGCCGAGTTGATCCGCTTCGGCGAGTACCGCAGCCTCGATCTTTCGCCGGTCTCGTTTGCCCGCATCCTGGAGAACCGGCCGTTGCTCGAGAAGAACGTCATCTAGGTGCGCCGCAGGCAGGGGCGTACCATGCCCGCCAGAGAGGTACCTCCATGACTGCACAGACATTGACAGCGACCGCACAGGCGCTGCTCGCCGGCGACAAGGGCTTGCTCGCGATGGACGAGAGCAACGCCACCTGCAACAAGCGCTTCGCGGCGCTGGGCATTCCGCAAACGGCGGAGGCCAGGCGCGACTGGCGCGAGCTGATCGTCACCGCGCCGGGTCTTGGCGACAGCATCGGCGGCGCGATCCTGTTCGACGAAACCATCCGGCAGACCACGAACGCGGGCAAGCCTTTCGCCCAGGCGCTGGCCGACGCGGGCATCGTGCCCGGCATCAAGGTCGACATGGGCGCGAAGGCGCTGCCCGGCCATCCCGGCGAAACCGTGACCGAGGGCCTCGACGGCCTGCGCGAGCGGCTGGCCGAGTACGTCGCCATGGGCGCGCGCTTTGCGAAATGGCGCGGCGTGATCGCCATCGGCGACGGCCTGCCGAGCCGGGCCTGCATCGACGTCAACGCCCATGCGCTGGCCCGCTATGCGGCGCTGTGCCAGGAAGCCGGCGTGGTGCCCATCGTCGAGCCCGAAGTGCTGATGGACGGCGGCCATTCGCTCGCGCGCTGCGCGGAGGTGACCGAAGCGGTTCTGCGCGAGGTGTTCGTCCAGCTGAATGCGCAGGGCGTGCTGCTCGAAGGCATGCTGCTCAAGCCCAACATGGTGCTGCCGGGGCAGGGCAGCCAGACCCAGGACAGCGTGGACGCGGTGGCCGAGGCGACGGTGACTTGCCTCTTGCGCACGGTGCCTGCCGCGGTGCCGGGCATCGCCTTCCTGTCCGGCGGCCAATCGGCACAGCTGGCATCCGCACGGCTCGGTGCGATGAATGCGAAGTTCAGGTCGCGCATGCCCTGGGCGCTGAGCTTTTCGTTCTCGCGCGCCGTGCAGCAGCCGGCACTGGACCTCTGGAAAGGCCAGCCCGCAAATGTCGCGCAGGCACAGGAGGCGCTGGTGTTCCGCACGCGCTGCAACCAGGCCGCGCGACGCGGTACCTACGACGCGCAGGCCGACGCACCGCGATGAACCGAAAGAAGCAATGACTGCCCAGGACCTGTACGCGCAGAAGCGCGTTTCCGCCGCCGATGCCGTGCGCCTGGTGCGCAACGGCGACATGATCGTCGTGCCGACCGGCGTCGGCGAACCACCCGCGTTGCTCACGGCTTTGTCGGAGCAGCGCCGCGATTTCCGCGACGTGAAGGTTGCGCAGATCCTCGCGATGCGCAAGTACGCCTACATCGACCCCGAGACAGTGGAGCATGTGCGCCACGTCGCGCTGTTCTTCGGCGGCGCCACGCGCGCGGGCGGGCAAGCGGGCTGGATCGACTTCATTCCCAACTACTTCTCGGAGATCCCCGCGCAGATCGAGCGCGGCCAGATTCCCGCCGAGGTGGTCTTCAGCATGGCCTCGCCGATGGACGCGCACGGCTACTTCGCCGTGAGCCTGGGCGCCGACTACACGATGGCCGCCATCGCCAAGGCGCGCGCGGTGGTGCTGGAGGTGAACCCGAACGTGCCCTTCGCGCATGGCAACTGCCATGTGCACATCTCGCAGGTGGCGGCGCTGGTCGAAAGCGATGCGCCGGTCATGGAAGTGGGCCTCCCGAAAATCGGCCCGGTGCAGGAAGCCATCGGCAAGCATGTGGCCGACCTGATCGACGACGGCTCCACGCTGCAGATCGGCTACGGCGGCATTCCCGATGCGGTGGTGATGCAGCTCACGCACAAGCACGACCTGGGCATCCACACCGAGATGATCGGCGACGGCATCCTGAAACTGATCGAATGCGGGGCGGTCACCAACCGGCGCAAGAACTACCTGCCCGGCAAGACCGTTGCCACCTTCGCGCTGGGTTCGGCCAAGCTCTACCGCTACATGGACCGCAACCCGTCGCTGGAGATGCATCCGGTCAACTTCACCAACGATCCGGCGCTCGCCGGGCTCAACGACAACCTCATTGCGATCAACGCAACCCTGCAGATCGACCTGTTGGGGCAGTGCGGCTCCGAGAGCCTGGGGCATGCACCGTACTCGGGCACCGGGGGGCAATCGGACTTCGTGCGCGCGGCCAACCGGTCGCGCGGGGGCAAGGCGTTCATCGTGCTGCCTTCGACGGCAAAGGACGACAGCATTTCCCGCATCGTGCTTTCGCTTTCGCCCGGCACCCATGTGAGCACCAGCAAGAACGACATCAACTACGTGGTCACCGAGTACGGTGTGGCGCAGCTGCGCGGCAAGTCGGCCAAGCAGCGGGCGCAGGAGCTCATTGCGATCGCGCATCCGAAGTTCCGGGAGGACCTCACCGGACAGGCGAAGCGCGCGAAGCTGCTCTGATCAACCGGCCTTTGCCGTGCGCACCAGCGATGGCGTGGCCTTGTAGCTCTCCGGAAACAGCTTCTTCAGGTCGTCGATCTTCGGCATGTCGTTGATCACGATGTAGGGCTGGCTCGGATGGAGCGTGAGGTAGTCCTGGTGATAGTCCTCGGCCGCGTAGAAGGGCTTGGCCATCTCGATGGTGGTCGCCAGCGGCTTGCCGAAGGTCTTGGCCTGGTTCAGCTGCGCGATGTATTCCTTGGCGATGCGGGCCTGCTCGGCGTTCTCGGCGAAGACGGTGGAGCGGTACTGCGTGCCGGTGTCGGGGCCCTGGCGGTTGAGTTCAGTCGGGTCGTGCGCCACCGAAAAGTAGATCTGCAGCAGCTTGCCGTAGCTGATCTGCTTGGGGTCGTAGGTGATGCGCACCGATTCGGCATGGCCGGTGCGGCCCGAGCCCACTTCGTCGTAGCGTGCCGTCTTGGCGTCGCCGCCGGAGTAGCCCGACACCGCGTTGCTTACGCCCACGACGCGCTGGAACACGCCCTGCACGCCCCAGAAGCAGCCGCCAGCGAACACCGCGGTTTCTGTCTTGGCGGCGGCGGGCGCCACCAGATCGGCCGTGGGGGCCGGCACGCGCCGGGCCGGTTCGGCGAACGAGGGCACGGCGTACCAGACGAGGGCTGCGGCGGCCATGGCGCCTGCGGTGAGTGCAAGGGATTTCATGTGTGGTTGTCCTTTGAAGGCGGTGGGGTCGCTGACGCCGATGGATGCGACATTGCCGCCGAATCCATCGACCGTCAATGCCGGGCGGCTTACTTCTTCATTTCGTCCTTGCCCATGCTGTCTTTGGACATCGAATCCTTTTTCATGGCGTCCTTGGACATGGAGTCCTTCGCCATCGAGTCTTTCTTCATGCCGTCCTTGGCCATCGAATCCTTGGCCATGCCGTCCTTGGCCATGGTGTCCGCGGCAAAGGCCGAGGCGCCGGCAAAGGCCATGCAGGTGGCGAGGAGGGTTGCAGTGAGCTTGTTCATTGGGTAGTCCTTGAGTTGAGTTTCGGGGTTTCGTTCTTCAAAAATGGCACGGTCCCGGTGGAACACGGCCTCGCGCTTTCGTCGGCAGTCGAGTCGTCCTGCGGACGCCTCAGCTCCCTCCGAACCAGTTGTAGCCCTGGTCTTCCCAGTAGCCACCTGTGTAGGTGTTGGTGACGAACATCGCCTTGATGTGCTTGGGGTTCTTGTAGCCAAGCTTGGTGGGCATGCGCAGCTTCATCGGAAAGCCGTACTTGGGCGGCAGCGTCTCGCCGTCGTAGGTCAGCGCGAGCAGCGTCTGCGGATGCAGTGCGGTGGGCATGTCGATGCTGGTGTAGTAGTCGTCGGCGCACTTGAAGCCGACGTACTTGGCGGTGGTGTCCGCGCCGATGAGGCGCAGAAAGTCGGCAAAGCGCACGCCGCCCCATTTGCCGATGGCGCTCCAGCCTTCCACGCAGATGTGCCGCGTGACCTGGTCGTGCTGCGGCATGGCGCGCAGCTCGGGCAGCGTCCAGCTGCGCTTGTCGGCGACCATGCCGGTCACTTCGAGCTTGTAGGTGGCTTCGTCGACTTCGCGGATCTCGTCCCCGCCGTAGTAGGCGTTGAACGGAAAGGGCCGCGTGATCATCGATTCGGGGTAGGTCTCGGCCAGTTGCGTAGGGCTGAAGATGAGGCCCTGCACCTTGTCGTTGAAGCGCGAGATCTTCGAGAGCGCGGCTTCGACGTTCTTGTCGTCGCTGATGCTGCATCCCGTGAGCAGCGAGAGGCCGCCCAGCGTGAGCGAGCGCTGCAGGAAGGCGCGGCGCGCGGGCTGGTCGAGGTTCTTCGCGATCAGCGTGCGGGCCTCGCGCACCACGGCATCGCCGTCGATGCCGGTCATCTTGGGGGCTTTGAAGATTCTCATGTCAGGCTTTCGGTGCGCGGCCGCGGATCATGGTCAGAAGGGTGCGGGGCACGAGCGCCACCATCACCAGGTGCAGGGCCACGAAGGCAACGAGCGCGGCCATGCCGAAGAAGTGGATGCGGCGCGCAAACTCGTAGCCGCCCAGCAGGTCACGCAACACTGCGAACTGCACCGACTTCCACAGCACCAGGCCCGACAGCACGATCACCACGATGTCGAGCATCACGAACAGATAGGCCAGCCGCTGCACGCTGTTGTAGCGGCGCGGGTCGGCATGCGAGAGCTTGCCCTTGAGGGCGGCCAGCGCGTCATGCCAGATGCCGGCCGACGTGACCGGGAAGAACTTGCTCGCGAGCCGCCCGCTTGCGACGTTGATGGCGAGGTACACGAAGCCGTTGAACACCAGCAGCCACATTGCTGCAAAGTGCCACTGCAAGGCACCGCCGAGCCAGCCGCCGAGCGTGATCGCGTTCGGAAAGCTGAATGGAAAGAACGGCGCCGCGTTGTAGATGCGCCAGCCGCTGGTCACCAGCGCCAGCACCGCCAGCGCGTTGAGCCAGTGGGTGATGCGCATCCACAGCGGGTGGATGGGGCGGGCATCGGGTGCAATGCTTGCGAGGGCGGTGCTGTTCATGGGGTGAATTCTTGGACGCACCCCATGGCCGATTCATCACGCAAAGTTCAATTAATCGTGATAACTCCCGGGCCGGTATCGCAGGACAATCGCGGGATGGACACCGCCAAACGCGTGCTGATCGTCGAGGACGACGCCCACATCGCCGAACTTCTGCGCATGCACCTGCGCGACGAGAGCTATGAAGTCCATCACGCGGCCGATGGTCACGCCGGCCTGCGCGAGCTGGAGCGCGGCAACTGGGACGCACTGGTGCTCGACCTGATGCTGCCCGGCGTGGACGGTCTCGAGATTTGCCGCCGCGCGCGGGCCATGGCGCGCTACACGCCGATCATCATCATCATCAGCGCGCGGTCGAGCGAAGTGCACCGCATCCTGGGCCTGGAACTGGGCGCCGACGACTACCTGGCCAAGCCGTTCTCGGTGCTGGAGCTGGTGGCGCGCGTGAAGGCGCTGATGCGGCGCACAGACGCGCTGGCGCGCAATGCGCGCATGGAGTCGGGCAGCCTCACGCTCGGCAACCTCGACATCGAGCCGCTGTCGCGCGAGGTGCGCGTGGACGGCAAGCTCATCGAGCTCACGCCGCGCGAGTTCGACCTGCTGTATTTCTTTGCGCGCAACCCCGGCAAGGTGTTCTCGCGGCTCGATCTGCTCAACCAGGTGTGGGGCTACCAGCACGACGGTTACGAGCACACGGTCAACACGCACATCAACCGGCTGCGCACCAAGGTCGAGGCCGACCCGGCTGCGCCGCGGCGCATCCTCACGGTGTGGGGGCGGGGCTACAAGCTCTCGCCCACCGGCGCCGAAGAGGGGGTGTCATGAAAGCCTGGGCAATGCGCGCCACCTTGTCGCGCCGCCTGTCCGCGGTGTTCGCGGTGCTGCTGCTGGCCTGCTGCGGCGCCTCGGCCTGGCTGCAGATGCGGGCGAGCGGGCTGCACGAACAGGAGGTGGTGCAGCGTCTGTCGGGCGGGCTCGCCGCGCACATCGCCGGAAACTCCGAGCTGATGCAGCCCGGCGGCCTCAACCAGGCGGCGGTGAAGGACCTGTTCGACAAGCTGATGGCCGTCAACCCCAGCGTGGAGGTCTACCTGCTGGGCCTGGATGGCCGCATCGAGGCCCAGGCCGCGCCGCCCGGCCACATGAAGCGTGACCGTGTCGCCCTGGAACCGATCCGCAAGCTGCTGTCGGGCGCGCCGCTGCCCATCGTGGGCGACGATCCGCGCAGCACGAATGCGGCCAAGGTGTTCAGCGCCGCGCCGCTGAAGATGGGCGGGCGCGACGCCGGCTATGTGTACGTGGTGCTGCAGGGCGAGGACTACGACGCGCTCGCGGCCAACGTCGCGACCGACAACGTGCTGCGCACCACGCTGTGGTCGATGGGGCTGGTCGCGCTGCTCGGGCTGATCGCAGGGCTGGCGGCGTTCCGGCTCATCACGCGGCCGCTGCGCGAGTTGACGAAGGCGGTCAAGCGCTTCGAGACCGAGGGCATCGCCTCGCTCGAAAATGAAACGCCCACGCTGGAGCGGCTTTCGCATGGCAGCGACGAGATCGCGCTGCTGGGCCAGGCCTTCACCCAGATGACGCGCCGCATCGCCGAGCAATGGCGCGAACTCACGCTGCAGGACCAGCAGCGCCGCGAGCTCTTTGCCAACATCTCGCATGACCTGCGCACGCCGCTCACATCGTTGCACGGTTATCTCGAAACCCTGCTGCTCAAGGCCGGCACACTCAGCGACGAAGAGCGCAGGCGCTACCTGGAGATCGCGCTGGGCCAGAGCCGCAAGGTGGGCCGGCTCGCGCAGGAGCTGTTCGAGTTGGCGCGGCTCGAGTACGGCGTGGTCAAGCCCGAGAAGGAAAACTTCGCGCTCGCCGACCTGGTGCAGGACGTGTTCCAGAAGTTCGAGCTCGCGGCCGAGGCCCGCCACCAGCAGCTCAAGCCCGACATCGCGCCGGGCCTGCCGGTGGTGTCGGCCGACCTCGGGATGATCGAGCGCGTGCTGACCAACCTCTTGGACAACGCCATCCGCCACACGCCGGCCGGCGGAGAAATCGAAGTGCAGCTGCGGCCCGCAAACACCGGTGTGGCCGGTGTGGCAGTGCAGGTGAGCGACACGGGTCCGGGCATTCCGGGCGAGCTGCAGAAGGGGCTTTTCGTGCGGCCCGTGTTCATGAGCGGCGCGCGCAGCGACGGCTCCAGCAGCGGCGGACTGGGGCTGGTGATCGTGCAGCGCATCCTGCAGTTGCATGGCAGCGACATCCGGCTGGTGCCGCAGGCGGGCAAGGGCGCGGTGTTCCGCTTTCAGCTCGGCGGCGCGCAGGGCGCCTGAAGCGCGTCAGGTCTCCGGGCCGAGGTGGCGGTTCAGCCGCTCGACGAGCGCGTCCACATCGAAGCCCTGCGAGGCCACCGACTTGGGCAGCACGTGAAAGAGGCGCGGCATCAGGTAGAGCAGCACGAAGCGGTCGTCCTGGCGCCACTTGAGCAGGTTCGTCCAGATGATCCGGCTCTCGCCGTGCGCGGCCCAGAGGCGCAGGCAGTCGTCCTGCAGCTCGACCGAGAACTCGTCCTGGATCCCCTTGTACTTGCGGTAATGGCGGCGTGCGCTCATTGGCAGGACCAGGTAGCGCAAGGCCAGCAGCACCAGCGTGCCACCGACGAGACCGCCGAGCGCGCCCGACTGGATCTGTCGCGAACCGAAGATCGCCGTCAGCAGCAGGCCGGCGGCGATCGCGATCACCACCCATCGCGCGAGACGCGGCATGCGCCCGTAGAGCCGCATCGCGTCGACGTAGTCGTCTTCGGAAATCTTGAATGTCGCGGTCATCGTGTGCTGCTCCCCCGTGGTTTGCCTGTGCCGGTTGGCCTGGAGGCGATGCTACAAGAGCATGGAGACCCAACCCCAGGAGACACAAGACCATGCCCGCCTTCAAGACCGTCCTGATCGACAAGGACCCGCAGCATCCGCGCATTGCGCGCCTCGTGCTCAACCGGCCCGAGAAGCTCAACGCCATCGGCGAGACCACGCCCTCTGAAATCCGCCAGGCAGTCGAGTGGGCCGAGGCCGACGACGAGGTGCACGTCATCGTGGTCGAAGGTGCGGGCCGCGCCTTCTGCGCCGGCTACGACCTGGGCGACTACGCCGAAGGCCACGGCCGCGAAGGCCAGGGCGACCACCCCTGCCGGCAGGAGAAAACGCCCTGGGACCCGATGCTCGACTACGCCGCCATGAAGCGCAACACCGACGACTTCATGGCCCTGTGGCGCTGCCGCAAACCCACCATCGCCAAGGTGCACGGCTACGCGGTGGCCGGCGGCAGCGACATCGCGCTGTGCTGCGACCTGCTGACGATGGCCGACGACGCGCGCATCGGCTACATGCCCACCCGCGTGTGGGGCTGCCCGACGACGGCGATGTGGACCTACCGGCTCGGCGCCATGCGCGCCAAGCAGCTCATGTTCACCGGCGACACCATTCCCGGCACGCAGGCGGCCGAATGGGGCCTGGCCAATTTCTCGGTGCCGGCCGACCGGCTCGACGACGCCACGCTGAAGCTCGCGCAGCGCATCGCGGGCGTGCCGCGTTCGCATCTGATGATGCACAAGCTGGTCGTCAACCAGGTGTGGCATTCGATGGGGCTGGAGCAGACCCAGATGTTCGCGACTGTGTTCGACGGCATCACGCGGCACAACCCGGAGGGGATGTGGTTTCGCAGGCAGGCGGAGGCCGAGGGGTTCAAGAGCGCTGTCGCATGGCGCGACAGCGGTCGGGACATTCCGGAAGGCGACGAGGCGAGGGCGCTCGTCGCCGAGCTGGAGGCCAAGCTCGCAGCGGCGCGGGCGGCGGTGCCGCCCGCGCGCTGATCACTCGTCGCTCAGGGTGGGCAGGGACGTGCCGCAGCCGCGCCCGGACGCGTCTGTTTGCTCGTGCCGCTTTCGTCCAGCGCGCTCAACGGGCGTGTGAACGTGCACCCGTAGGCGGGGTCCGCCACGGTCGCGGCCGTGACCACGTCGTCGCCCGCCGGCTTCACGCCGTCGCGCTCCCACTTGACCATTGCATCGAAGGCCTCGACCTGCTCGGCCACGGTGAAGTCGCAATGCGAGATGCCGCGAACCGCGCGCTGCACCAGCCAGTCGCTGTTGCCCTTGGCGGCCACGCGCTTGTTGTAGATCTGCTCCATGCTGAAAGGCACGTACAGGTCGCCGAGCGTGTGCAGCGACACCACCGGGATCTTGAATTCGCCGTTGGCCTTGGGAATCCAGCGCAGGCCGTCCCTGCGCAGGCGGTTGGCGTCCTCGGCCGCGGTGAGCTTGATGACGGAGCCGTTCAGCGCCGTGGAGCCCGGCACGTCGCCGTCGATCGTGTAGGTGAAGCGGTTGGTGTCCAGCGTGTTCCTGTTCAGGATGCCGTTGACCGTGCCGTCGCTGCCGAACACGCCCCACACCGCCGCGAACGAGCCGCCGGCAGCCAGGCCGAGGTCGAACATCGGGCGCTCGCCACCGGTCAGGTTCTTCACCACCGACGCGAACTTCACGCCCGTTGCCGTGGGCACCGAGGGGAAGGTGGTGAACAGCGTGCCGGTGACCTGCGCGGAGATGTCCGACCAGTTCAGCGTCGGGTACTTCGGCAGGCCCGCCAGCGCCTGGGCCGCGACCTGCGCGCCGGCGAAGTAGTCGAACAGTTCCGTGTCGCCGACCACGCCGCACATGGGCACCGCGCCGGTGTACTTCACCTTGTAATTGGCGGTCGCGAAGGCCTCGTCCTCGATCGCCGCCGCGGTGATGTGGCCGCCCATCGAATGGCCGGTGATGTAGGTCCTTGTCGGTGCTGCGAGTTCGCGGCCGTTGGCCTTGGCGATGTTGTTGAACGCCAGCGCCAGCGCATTGGTGTCTTCGACCCCCACGCGCACGTCGTAGAAGTTCTTGCTGTAGCTCGAGGCGGCCCAGGCGTAGCCGTTCTGAATCAGGTAGCGGCGGATCGACGGGTTGGTCACCGACAGCACATTGGTTTCGCCCGCGTAGCCGTGCGCGTACATCACGAGCTTGCCGTTCCAGTTGGCCGGCACTTCGACGCGGTACTGCGCGCCGCCGAGCATGCCGCTCCAGCGGCTGGTGGTGGTGTTGTCGACCGTGTCGCTGGCGTCGCTGGCAAGGGCCGCGAAGGTGGTGGCCGCGGGGTCGGCGGGCGCGAAGGAATTGCGGGTGTCCTGCACACGCGTTTCTTCGGGCGCAGGCGGCGGTGCGGGCGGCGGCGGTGCCGGCGGCGCGGGCGCGGGAGCCGGCGGCAGGGGTGTGAAGGCAAAGCCGTTGCCGCCACCTCCGCCGCCGCAGGATGCGACGGCAAGGCTGGTGGCAAGGGCAAGAAGTGTCAGGCGCGCGGAATGCATGGAATGTCTCTCTCCGTTCTTGTGGTGTGTGCGGGGAAGCAGACCGGCGCAGCGCGGCTCGAACGGCCGCCCCCGTGCAGAGCGTGGAGAACGACCGTGCTATTTCGCTGGACCGGCGGGGCAGCGTAGGGGCGATGCCGGGCGCGTCGGCCCGGGCTTTCCCGTAGCTGCTATCTCCTGCGCGACACCCGAAGAGAGATCGCTCAGCCTTTGCGGCGGGTGACCACCACCGTGGCCTCCAGGCCCTCGTAGGCCTCGGCATCGCCGTACCAGCTGCCTGCGATCGGCGCGGCCTGTGCCGGGTCGCGCGTGACGCCGACGCGAATGAGCTGGCCGCTGCCCATCAGGTTGTTGGTCGGGTCGAAGGCCAGCCAGCCGATGCCGGGCAGGTAGGCCTGCAGCCACGCGTGCGTGGTGCCGGCGCCGGTCATCGACTCGCCGGGGGCCTGCGCGGCGCGGTCGAGCGCGGCGTCGTAGATGTAGCCCGAGACGAAGCGGGTGGCAATGCCCAGGCGGCGCGCGGCTTCCATCATCAGCAATGCGTAGTCGCGGCAACTGCCGCTGCCCAGCGCCAGCGTGGCCAGCGGCGTCTGCGTGCCTTCTTCGTCGCGCGCCTTGTATTCGAGGCTCTGGCCGATGTGCGCGTTCATGCGCGCGAGCACGTCGCGCGTGCTGTTGGGCTTGTCGGTGTGCAGGAACTGGTGGGCCCAGCGGATCAGCGTGCCTTGGGTGTCGTCCTCGTGGTGCGGGCGCAGGTAGTGCTCCAGGTCCAGGCGCTCCTGCACCGAATAGGCAAAGGGCAGGAACTCGGCGGCCGGGTCCAGCGCCAGCTGGTCCTGCTGCGCGGGCACATGCTCGATGGTGAAGGAGCACACGATGCGCAGCTCGGTCGCCTCGCCCATGGGCTGCACCAGCGCGACGGAGTTGGAGTGCGGGTCCTGAATGAGCCGTGTGAAGGCCTGCGGACTCACCTGCAGGTCGGTGGCGAGCACGCGCAGGTCATGGCTGTCGCGGGGCCGGAACATGACACGGTGCAAGCCGAAGGTGACCGGCTTGTTGTAGCGGTAGATGGTGGTGTGCGTGATGTCGTACTGAATGGCCATGGGGCATTCTCACGCGTTCGCGGGGCGCGCAGTGGTCTGTTCTTGTGGGCGAATGCCGCAGAATCGGCGCCCGCTCGCGCTTGGAGCGGGCTTTCAAGGAAATTCCGGCCGCCATGTACTCCGCCACCTTCATCTTCGCCACGAAGCAGTTCGACGACGAATTCCACCGCCTGGACCAGGCCATCGCCGCGGTCGCGAAGTCGCTGCCCGGCTACCTGGGCGAGGAGACCTGGGAGAACACCGGCAACGGGCTGGTCTCGAACGTGTACTACTGGGATTCGCTCGACAGCCTCCAGGCGCTGATCCGGCACCCCGCGCACCAGCAGGCCAAGGCGGCGCAGGCGAAGTGGCTGGACGGCTACAAGGTGGTGATTTCCGAAGTGCTTCGCACCTATGGAGACAGCCGCATCGACCACCTGCTGGCGCCTTTGCCGTCCGGCTCGGCGCCAGACTGAGGAGGCGTCAGAGCCGCTGCGTGCCCAGCGCCTTGGCCAGCGTGGCAGGCAAGGGCAGCGGCTCGCCGTGCCATTGCGCGGCCAGCAGTTCGGCGCACAGGGCCGCGAAGCTGAGGCCACGCGAGCCGAGGGCAGTACAAGCCCAGAGGCCCGTGGTGTCCGCATCGAGCGGGCCGACCAGGGGGCGGCGGTCGCCCGAAGCGCAGCGCACGCCGACCCAGGTGTTGACCTCGCCGCGCTCGAAGGCCGGGCCCAGCGCAGCGGCGGCGGCCGGGTGCAGGCGGGCGAGGCGTTCGCGGTTCGCCGCGCTCTCGGCGGGCGTGGGGGCGAGGTCGGTGCTGTCGCGGTCGAAGGTGGCGCCGGCCAGCCAGAGCGGGGCGCCTTCGGCATCGGGGACGTGGGCGATCAAATGACCGTCGCCGTTGAGGGGCGTGATCGGCAACCCGGAACTGTTCGCCATGCGGCCCCACGCGACCTGGCCGCGCACAGGTTGCAGCGGCAGTCCGGTGGCGAAGCGGCCCGACTCGAAACCCGCCGCGATGACCACGCGGTCGGCTTCGGCCAGCAAGGCATCGGCCGCATCGAAGAGCTGCCAGCCGTGGGCACTGGGCTTGAGCCGAGCCACCGGCGCATGGCCGCGGAACGCAACGCCCGGCTCGCGCAGCCAGGCCTCGATCAACCGCGAAGGCCGCACCCAGGCCGCGCGCGCATGCCAGAGCGCCGGTGCCTCGCCCGGCAACCCGTTCTCGGCCAACTGCCCGGTGCTGGCGGGCCACGATTCGTTGTGGCCGTGGGCGGTCCAGCCGGCGGGCACGCGCGTGTCGCCCTCGGGCCGACGCTCCAGCACGCCGGTGGCGCGCCAGTCGCGGCCTTCCTGCAGCAGGCGTTGCAGCTCCAGCCATGTGGCACGGATGCCTGCGCGCGTAAGCCGCGACAGCAGTGCATCGTCGGGCGAGACATGCGGCGCCAGCATGCCGACGGGCAGACCCGAGGCGCCGGCTGCCGGCTGCGCGGCCGCATCGAGCACTGTCACCTGCCATCCGCGCCGCGCAAGGCTGGACGCGACCGCAGCGCCCGCCAGGCCGGCGCCGATGACGGCGCAGCGCCCCGGTGTCTCGATGTGTTCGGCTGCGGGGCCGCGCCGCCGCACGGTCCAGGCCGGCGCGAAAACGCCGCTGAGGCCATCGGGCCCAGGTGGCAGCCCCGGCCGTTTGTCGAGCTGGAAGCCGTTCTGCGCCAGCGCGTCGCGCACCGCGTGCGCGTCGGTCCAGGTCGCCAGGCCCGTGCCCTGGCGGGCAAAGCGCGACACGGCCTTCAGCGTGTCGGGCGACCACATCGCAGGGTTCTGCTGCGGGCTGAAGCCGTCCAGAAAGAGGCTGTCGGCCTCGAAGCGCTGGGCGCGCAGCATGGCCTGCACGTCGCCGATGCACAGGGTGAGCAGCACGCGGCCTTCGTCGAAAGCCAGCCGGTGAAAGCCCGGCAGCAGCCCGTGCCACTGCGCGGCCAATTCGCCGGCGAGCGGCGCCAGTTCGGGATACGAAGCCGCCGCACGCAGCAGATCGTCGGGCCCGACCGGATGCGCCTCGACCGAGACGAAGTGCAGCATCCGTGGCCGGTTCGCATCGGAACGCCACGCTTGCCAGGTCGAGAGGAAATTGAGGCCCAGCCCGAAGCCGGTTTCCAGAATCAGCCATCGGGGCCGGTTGGCCCAGGCTTGCGGCAGGCCGCAGCCGCCAAGAAAAACGTGGCGCGACCGCCCCAGCGCCCCGGTTTCGGTGTGACAGGTGTCGTCGAAGCGTTCGCTGCGCGGTACGCCGTCTTCACGCCAGGCCACCGGCTCAGCGGTCACGGCGGCAAGGCGCTTCAGGGCGCGGACGGGGGCACGTAGCCCTGGACCACGTCGGCGCCTTCGCCGAAGAAGTGCTTTTCCATCTGCCGCGCCAGGTACTGGCGGGCGCGCAGGTCGGCCAGGTTCAGCCGGTTTTCATTGACCAGCATCGTCTGTTGCTTGAGCCAGGCGGCCCAGGCTTCCTTGCTGACGTTTTCCCACAGGCGCTTGCCCAGGTCGCCGGGGTAGGGCGGAAAGTCGAGCCCTTCGGCCTCTTTGCCGAGCTTGATGCACTGAACCATGCGTGCCATTTTTTGATGCCTCTTGGTGGGGTAAGCGAGTTGCTTAGTTGATTTGGCTATTTAGAACTGAGAACTTGGTCGTTCCAGTTTCTATATGCCTTATTGAGAATACGCAGCTTCATCGATATGCCTTTTTAGAGCAAGACACCATGAGCCTTCGCCGCGACTTTATCAAGCTTTCCCTGGGTGCCGGCGTGGCCGGAGCCATGGCCCTGTCGGCGTTGCCGGCGTTTGCCCAAGGCGCCGCCGCCGCCAAGGGCCCGGTCACGTTGCTGAACGTGTCCTATGACCCGACGCGCGAGCTGTATGTGGACTACAACCAGGCCTTCGCCAAGTACTGGAAGGCCAAGACGGGCCAGGACGTGACGGTCAAGCAATCGCACGGCGGCTCGGGCAAGCAGGCCCGCTCGATCCTCGACGGCATCGACGCCGACGTGGCCACGCTGGCGCTCGGCGGCGACATCGATGCGCTGGCCAAGCACGGCGGCCTGGTCGCCGCCGACTGGCAAAAACGCCTGCCGCTCAATTCGGCTCCTTACACCTCGACCATCGTGTTCCTGGTGAAAAAGGGCAACCCCAAGGGCCTGAAGGACTGGGACGACCTGGTCAAGCCCGGCGTGCAGGTGATCACCCCCAATCCCAAGACCTCGGGCGGCGCCCGCTGGAACTACCTGGCGGCATGGGAGTTCGCCAAGCGCAAGTACGGCGGCGATGCGAAGGCCAAGGAATATATCGGCAACCTGTTCAAGAACGTGCCGGTGCTGGACACCGGCGCGCGCGGCTCCACCATCACCTTCGTGCAGCGCGGCGTGGGCGACGTGCTGCTGGCCTGGGAAAACGAAGCCTTCCTGGCGCTGAAGGAATTCGGCACCGACAAGTTCGAGATCGTCGTGCCGTCGATCTCCATTCTGGCCGAGCCCAGCGTGGCCGTGGTCGACAAGGTCGTGGACAAGAAGGGCACGCGTGCCGTCGCCGAGGAATACCTGAAGTACCTGTACTCCGACGAAGGCCAGGACATCGCCGGCCGCAACTTCTACCGCCCGACCGCCGAGAAGGCCAGGGCCAAGTACGACAAGCAGTTCCCCAAGCTCACGCTGGTGACCATCGACCAGGCCTTCGGCGGCTGGGCGAAGGCCGACAAGGAGCACTTTGCGGACGGTGCCTCCTTCGACCAGATCTACACCACAAAACAAAAGTAATCCGCGGTACCGAGTTGGTCCTCAAGGCGCCCGTTCCGCGGGCGCCGTGACCCGGCACGCCCCGAATCTACGAAGAAAACCGAAAGCCTCCTGTGTCCGTTCTCTTGATTGCCGGTAGCCCCTCGGCCCCGTCCCGCTCCACCGCCTTGCTCGAGGCCGTGGGCGAGCGGCTGGCCAAACGCAATGCCCGCATCGAGCGGCTCTGGATCCGCGAATTGCCGGCGCAGGCGCTGCTGCTGGCCGAGTGGACCCATCCGGCCATCGAGCGTGCCATTGCCCAGGTGGCGGCGGCCCGCGTGATCGTGGTGGCCACACCGGTCTACAAGGCGGCCTACAGCGGGGTGCTGAAGGTCTTTCTGGACCTGCTCGCGCAGAACGCGCTCAAGGGCAAGACGGTGCTGCCGCTGGCCACCGGTGGCAGCCCCCATCACATGCTCGCGCTCGACTATGCGCTGCGGCCCGTGCTGCAGTCGCTGGCGGCGCGCCACATCCTGCCGGGTGTCTACGCCAGCGATTCGCAGATCGCGCTGACGCCCGAGAATGCCTACCAGGTGCACGCCGACCTGGCCGAGCGCCTGAACGAGGCCGCCGAGGTGCTTGCCACCGAGGGCCTCAAATTGCCCGCGACACACGGCTTCGAACCGGTGCCTTTCTCCCGCGTGCGATGTAGCGTCTGAACGCCGGGTTCTTCATAGAGCCCGGCCTCGCCAGACCCATCCCCATCCCCGTTTTCCGAAGCCGCCTGCGTGCGGCCAGGGGACAGCTTTGCCCAAAGTTTTTGCACCAAGGAACCTCGCATGAACCCCGTAGCCACCGAAGACGCAGTGACCGACTCGCCGCCGCGCCCCCTCTGGCGCGCGCTGGGCGACCTTGTGGTCAGCACCATCGTGGTCAGCGCCATCGCGTTGATCGTGAGCTTCATTTCCGCCGCGTGAACGCACGGCGCCTCAACACCCGCACACAGCCATGACCCGAATCTCCATTCCCCGGCGACGCCTGATCCAGGGCGCCGCAGCCGCCATCGCCTTGCCTTCTTCCTTCGCCGCTTTGGCACAGGCGCCGACGCGCCAGTTGCGCATCGGCAACCAGAAGGGGCCGCTCAACATCCTCAAAAGCCGCGGCACGCTCGAGAAGCGGCTCGCGCCGCTGGGCGTCGCGGTCAAGTGGACCGAGTTCAATGCCGGCCCTGTTCAGCTCGAAGCGCTGAACGTCGGCTCCATCGACTTCGGTGACGTCGGCGAAGCGCCGCCCATCTTTGCGCAGGCCGCCGGCGCCCCGCTGGCCTATGTGGCGGCGACCCTGCCGCGCCCGCGTTCCGAGGCGGTGCTGGTGCCCAAGGGCTCGGCCATCAAGACCGTGGCCGACCTGAAGGGCAAGAAGATCGTGCTCAACAAGGGCTCGAATGTTCACTACTTCATCGTCAAGCTGGCTGAAAAGCACGGCCTGTCGTACAGCGACCTGAACCTGGTCTACCTGCCGCCGGCCGATGCGCGCGCCGCCTTCGAAAAAGGATCGGTCGATGCCTGGGTGATCTGGGACCCGTTCCTTGCCGCCGCGCAGCAGGCGCTGGATGCGCAGTTGCTGGCCGATGCCACGGGCGTGGTGGGCAACCGGGGCTACTACTTCTCGTCGCTCGACTACGTGGCAAAGAACCCCGATGTGCTGGCCATCGCGGTCGAGGAGATCAGCAAGCTCGACGTCTGGAGCGCCGCCAACAGGAGCGATGTGGCGGGCGAACTGGCCACGCTCTGGGGCCTGCCCAAGCCGGTGGCCGATGCGACCGTGCAACGCCTGGACTACGGCACCACCGCCATCACCAAGGCCATCCTGGCCGAGCAGCAAAAGATCGCCGACACCTTCTTCTCGCTGAAGCTGATCCCCAAAAAGATCAATGTGCTTGAAGCCGCCGGCGCGGGAGTGGCGTGATGCAGATCTTCTGGTTCCTCCCCACGCACGGCGACAGCCGCTACCTAGGCACCACCGAGGGCGCACGGCCCGTCGACCTGGCCTACCTGCAGCAGGTTGCCGGCGCGGCTGACAACCTGGGCTACGAAGGCGTCTTGATTCCCACCGGCCGCTCGTGCGAAGACCCGTGGGTGATCGCCTCGAGCCTGATCGGCGCGACGAAGAAGCTCAAGTTTCTGGTCGCGGTGCGTCCGGGCCTGCACCAGCCGAGCCTTGCGGCACGCATGGCCGCGACCTTCGACCGGCTCTCGGGCGGGCGCCTGCTGGTGAACCTCGTGACCGGTGGCGACCAGGCCGAGATCGAAGGCGACGGCGTGTACCTGGATCACGCATCGCGCTACGAGCAATCGGCCGAGTTCATCCGCATCTGGCGCGAGATCCTCGCGCGCAGCCACGAAGGCCAGAGCTACGACTTCGAAGGCAAGCACCTGAGCGTGAAGGGCGCCAAGCTGCTGTACCCGCCGGTGCAGACGCCGTACCCGCCCGTGTGGTTCGGCGGTTCGTCGGCCGCCGCGCACGACCTCGCCGCCGAGCAGGTCGATGCGTACCTGACGTGGGGCGAGCCGCCCGCCGAGGTCGCCAGGAAGATCGCCGACGTGCGCGCCCGCGCCGAGAAGCAGGGCCGTCGCGTCGAGTTCGGCATCCGCCTGCATGTGATCGTTCGGGAGACCGAAGACGCCGCCTGGAAGGCCGCCGAAGAACTCATCAGCCGCGTGGACGACGAGACCGTCATCCGCGCCCAGGCCGCCTTCGCGCGCATGGATTCCGAAGGCCAGCGCCGCATGGCCGCGCTGCATGCCGGCGGTGCGAAGCGCTCGCGCGCCGATCTGGAGATTTCGCCGAACCTGTGGGCCGGCGTCGGCCTGGTGCGTGGCGGAGCGGGCACGGCGCTCGTGGGTGACGCGAAGACCGTGGCCGCGCGCATCGAGGAGTACGCGGCGCTCGGCCTCGACAAATTCATTCTCTCGGGCTACCCGCATCTGGAAGAGGCCTACCGCTTCGCCGAGCTGGTGTTCCCGCTGCTCTCGCGCAAGGCGCAGTCGCGGCTGGCCGGTGGTTCGCTGAGCGGGCCGTTCGGCGAGGTCGTCGCCAACCTCGACGCGCCTTCGCGTCTCGTCTCGCAAAGCTGAACAAGGAAATCCATGACTGAACAAGTGCAGGAGCTTCCGGTGGCTCCAACCGACGAAGGCGCAGGCGCCGGCAAGGCGTTCAAGGCCTTCGGCCTCAACGTCGCAGGCCGTCTCGTTCCCTGGCTCGTGCCCGTGGGGCTCATCGTGTTCTGGCAGATCGCGTCGTCGCTCGGCTGGTTGTCGTCGCGGGTGCTGCCGGCGCCGGTCGACGTGGTCAAGGCCGCGTGGTCGCTCACGGTGTCCGGCGAACTGTGGACGCACGTGAAGGTCAGCGCGGGCCGTGCGCTTGCGGGCCTGGCCATCGGCGGCGGGGCGGGGCTGGCACTGGGCCTGCTCACGGGCTCGGTGAAGTTCGCCGAGACGCTGCTCGACTCGACCATCCAGATGGTGCGCAACATTCCGGCGCTGGCGCTGATTCCGCTGGTCATCCTGTGGTTCGGCATCGACGAATCGGCCAAGCTGTTTTTGATCTCGGTGTCGGTGTTCTTCCCGATCTACCTCAACACATTCCACGGCATCCGCAACGTCGATCCGCAGCTCATCGAGATGGGCCGCACCTACGGCCTCACGCGCTGGCAGCTGTACCGCGAGGTGATCCTGCCCGGCGCGCTGTCGTCGATCCTCGTGGGGCTGCGCTTTTCCCTGGGCCTGATGTGGGTGATCCTGATCGTGGCCGAAACCATCTCGGCGCAGGCCGGCATCGGCTATCTGACGATGAACGCTCGCGAGTTCCTGCAGACCGACATCGTGCTCGTGGGCATCCTGCTGTATGCGCTGCTCGGCAAGCTGGCCGACCTGTTCGCACGCGGACTGGAGCAGTGGTGGCTGCGCTGGCACCCGGGCTACCAGAAGAAGCCGAAGTGAGGGCAGGGCAGATGAAGCATTCCATTTCCCGCCGCGCAGCCATCGCCACGCTGGGTGCCCTGGGTGCCCTGGGTGCCGGTGCCGTGCTGGCACAGGGTGTTGCACCGCGGCCCGTCACCGTGCGCTTCGGCTACCAGAAGTCGTCGACGCTCACTGCCTTGCTCAAGGCGCAGGGCACGCTCGAAAAACAGCTCGCGCCGCTCAACGCCACGCTGAGCTGGCACGAGTTCACCAGCGGCCTGCCGCTGCTCGAAGCGCTGAACCTGGACAACCTCGACATCAGCGCCGACGTGGCCGACACGGTGCCCGTGTTCGCGCAGGCGGCCGGTGCCGAGCTGACCTTCATCGCGCAGGAGGCGCCTTCGCCCGCGGCGCAGGCCATCGTCGTCAAAGAGGACTCGCCGCTCAAGACCGTGGCCGATCTCAAGGGCAAGAAGGTCGGCTTCGCGAAAGCGGCCGGCGCGCACTACCTGCTGATCGCCGCGCTGGAGAAGGCCGGCCTCTCGTTCAAGGACATAGAGCCCGCCTACCTCACGCCAGCCGATGGCCGCGCGGCTTTCGAGAAGGGCGCGATCGACGCGTGGGTGGTGTGGGACCCGTTCCTTGCCGCCGCGCAGCGCCAGTCGAAGGTGCGCGTGCTGGCCGATGGCGCGGGCATCGCGTCGTACCAGCGCTACTACTTGGCGAGCACCAAATTCGCGAGGGCGCGGCCCGATGTGCTGCGCGTCATCTATGCCGAACTGGAGAAGACCGGCAAGTGGGTCAAGCAGAACCCCAAGGAAGCGGCTGCGGCGCTGTCGCCCGTGTGGGGCCTGGACGCCGCCACCATCGAACAGGCCAACAGCCGCCGCAGCTATGCAGTGCGCCCGGTCGTGGCCGAAGGCCTCGTCGAGCAGCAGCGCATCGCCGATGCGTTCTTCGGCGAAAAGCTGCTGCCCCGAAAACTCAATGCGCTCGACGTAGCGCTGTTCAAACCCGGAGCCTAGGATGAAGTTCACCCCCAGTCTGCGCGCACTTCGTGTCGCTTCGCCAACCCCCTTGCAGGGGGCAACACCAGCGGTCCGGCAAAGCCGGTCCCGCGGTGTTCCTGGAGGATTCCAGGGAGGCCTGAAATGAGCGCCGTCCTGGATCGTCCCGCCATCGCAGGCGGTGTGCGCCTCGAAGCGCGGGGCCTGCACAAGCGCTACGGCACGCGGGACGTGCTGCGCAACACCCAGCTCACCATCGAGCCGGGCCAGTTCATCGCCATCGTGGGGCGCAGCGGTTGCGGCAAGAGCACGCTGCTGCGGCTGATCGCCGGGCTGGAAGAAGCCACTTCCGGTGGCCTCTACACCGACGGCAAGGCGGTGCACGGCCTGCACGACGATACCCGCATCATGTTCCAGGAGGCGCGCCTCTTGCCCTGGCGCCGCGTGCTCGACAACGTGACGCTGGGCCTGGCGAACGACGCCAAGCCGCGCGGCAAGGAAGTGCTCGCGCAAGTCGGCCTGGCCGACCGCGAGAACGAATGGCCGGCGCGCCTGTCGGGCGGGCAGCGCCAGCGCGTGGCGTTGGCACGCGCCCTGGTGCATCACCCGCGACTCCTGCTGCTCGACGAGCCGTTGGGCGCCCTCGACGCGCTCACTCGCATCGAGATGCACCGGCTGATCGAGAACCTCTGGCAGCGCCATCGCTTCACCGCCTTGCTGGTGACGCACGACGTGCAGGAAGCCGTGGCGCTCGCCGACCGCGTGATCCTGATCGAAGACGGCCGCATCGCGCTGGACGAAAACATCGCACTCGCACGTCCGCGCTCGCAGGGCGACCCGGCCTTCGCGGCCATCGAGAAACGCATCCTCGACAGGGTGCTGCAAAAGCCCGAAGAGGCGGACAGCAGCACCGACGCCAGCTGGCTCGGTACCCCGGCGCATGCACTGCGCTGGGCGATCTGAGTTTTCCTTCCTCTTTTCCCGAAAGGCCCCCGCATGTCTCAGCAAAACTGGAAATTCGAAACCCTGTCGGTCCACGCCGGCTACTCGCCCGAACCCACCACGCGCGCTGTCGCGCCGCCGATCTACCAGACGGTGGCCTACGCCTTCGATAGCGCGCAGCATGGCGCCGACCTGTTCGACCTGAAGGTGCCGGGCAACATCTACACCCGCATCAACAACCCCACGCAGGACGTGCTGGAGCAGCGTGTGGCCGCGCTCGAGGGCGGCATCGCGGCGCTCGCGCTGGCTTCCGGCCAGGCGGCTGTGACCTACGCGATCCAGACCATCGCGGAGGCCGGCGACAACATCATCAGCAGCACCGCGCTCTACGGCGGCACCTACAACCTGTTCGCGCACACGCTGCCGCAGTTCGGCATCACCACGCGCTTTGCGGACCATCGTGATCCGAGCAGTTTCGAGAAGCTCTTCGACGACAAGACCAAGGCGGTGTTCGTCGAATCGCTGGGCAACCCGGCCGGCAACGTGACCGACATCGCGGCCATCGCCGAGATCGCGCACCGCCACGGCGTGCCGCTGATCGTGGACAACACCGTGCCCTCGCCGTACCTGAGCCGGCCCATCGAGCACGGCGCCGACATCGTGGTGCACTCGCTCACCAAGTACCTGGGCGGCCACGGCACCAGCATCGGCGGGGCGATCGTCGATTCGGGCAAGTTCCCGTGGGCAGAGCACAAGCAGCGCTTCAAGCGACTGAACGAGCCCGACGTGAGCTACCACGGCGTGGTCTACACCGAGGCGCTGGGCCCGGCCGCCTACATCGGCCGCGCGCGCGTGGTGCCGCTGCGCAATACCGGCGCGGCGATCTCGCCGTTCAACGCCTTCCTGATCCTGCAGGGCATCGAGACGCTGGCGCTGCGCATGGACCGCATCAGCAGCAACGCGCTGAAAGTGGCGCAGCACCTGAAGACGCACAAGGCCGTGAACTGGGTCAACTACGCCGCGCTCGAAGACCATCCCGACCATGCACTGGCGCAGAAGTACTTCGGCGGCAAATCGAGCGGCGTGCTGACCTTCGGCATCGGCAGCGGCCGTGAAGGCGGCGCGAAGTTTCTCGATGCGCTCAAGCTCTTCACGCGGCTGGTGAACATCGGCGACGTGCGCTCGCTGGCCACGCATCCCGCCTCGACCACGCACCGTCAGCTCTCGCCCGAAGAGCTTGCCAAGGCCGGCGTGACGGAAGACACCGTGCGCCTGTCGGTGGGCATCGAGCACATCGACGACCTCATCGCCGACCTGGACGTGGCGCTCGCAGCCGCCGCATCCTGAATGAACGCGTCATTCCCCAACAACCCCTGATCCAACCAACCCTGAAGAAAGAAAACCCATCATGTCCATCCAAGCCATCAACGTGCGCAACCAGTTCAAGGGCAAGGTCCGCGAGATCATCCGCGGCGACGTCGTCTCTGAAGTCGATGTGGAAACTGCCTGGGGCATCGTCACCTCGGTGATCACCACGCGCTCCATCGACGATCTGCAGTTGAAAGTCGGCTCCGATGTGGTCGCGCTGGTGAAATCGACGGAAGTTTCGATCGCGAAGCTCTGACGGACCCTCGGGCACTTGCGAACAACCCGGCGTCTTCAACGACGCCGGGTTTTTTTCTTGTGCACATTCCTTATTACAGTACGTCTTTTGCCCGAGGGGAACTGCCTTGAAGAAAGTGCAGAAAGAGCATTCGCGGAGACTACCTTCAACTCCGATTTTGGGGGTATTGCGACGGCACCTCTTGTTGGAAATTTCGGGCGGTGAGGAGCGAGTGCCAAATTCCGAAGAGATTCGAAATTGGAGGCTCGAGCAATATCGAATCAATCCCGATGTCGCGGATATGTACGAGTCGCTCCTTCTTGTTAAGAAAGACTTGGTTTTCGCTGAGATGGAGTTGCCTGAACTAAGCGTCGCGCTTGATTTGTTGCCGATGCTTGAGGAACGGCCCTTGCCAAGGGACTGCTTTCTGTCTGTCACTCTCAAAGAGGGCGATGTGCGTGGCGTCTTGATGCAGAGGCAAAGGCTAAAAGTTGGTGGATGGGTCTACGCAATTACCATCTTCACATTGGATACAAAGTTCAATGCTGTCTCGCGTGCGGAACTGCGAGCTTTTGCTGGTGAGCCTGAGCCATTCATCGTTTTTTTGACTGCTGAGGGGTGGATTCATTTCACAAGAGCAGAAGCATCTCAAGACGCACGTGCGTCGTTCGTTATTCGATGCCTTGCCGCACAGCATCAATTCAGATATCAAAAAATTCCGATTGACCAGATAGAAATCGGATCCGCCAATCTCGTACCTCCTACTAAAGGCGTCCTTGACCGACTGCTCATCGACGCGTATAAGAACAAAATTCCGTGCACCAAGATTTTAATCGGGCTAGATTTAATTGAGCTCGAAGATACAAAGTTCGCACTTCAGATTCCTTCTGAGATCATCAAGGATTCGATGTCTCATGTTGCCGATACTGGAAATTCATTGGAGCTACTACTCTATGAACGAGATGGAAGGCTGGTAAGTGGCGACGACTACTTAATTTACCTCGCCTATCGGGCGTTGCTGGTAAAGGAGGTTCCTGCTGTTGTGATTGGTGCATTCAACAGAAAAGGAATCAAGATCGTTCGAGAGGGTTTCAGTGAACTCATGCCGCCCGTCGGCGTCCAAAGAGGAGGTGTTAAAGAACTGCGGGTTGTAGATGAAGATGATCAACTTCGCTTACAACAAAAGCTAGCGATATTTGCACCTCCGACGCCAACCTCGACCGATCGACTTGAGGCGCTTTACATTGCGTTCACTCGCTTGTTGGCTGACAGCCAGACTGCCGAGAAAGATCTTCATAATTTTATTGCGAAAAATCCAGCAATAGTTGATAGCTACCTTGCCTCCATATACAGTGAAGTTCAGATAGGGTCATATCGGGCCGATCTCGTTGTTCGATATGAACAGTTGGACAAGCGCGTGTGGTTGGTGGAGCTGGAGCGCCACGATGAGAAGATTTTTAAGAAATCCAATCGCCTTCGGCACAAAATCAATCACGCCGTTCAACAAGTTGAAGACTGGATACAGGCAATCCGAAAGGGCGCAAAACCAATGCCGGGATGGCTTGACGGAAGCTTTGTCCCCGAAGGAGCGGTAGTTGTAGGTAGAAGAAAAGATCTGACAAGCGAGCAGGTAGATACACTTTTTAATATCAACTTGAACAGAGCTGTGAAGATCATTACTTATGACGATCTGCTTGAGCGCTTGAAAAGATTGATTGAAATGCTTGGCAAGCAAGGTGCGTAATTTATTCAATCTCTCAGTCAATTGGTTGGAAACGATAAAGGTTCATTCGGCGACTCGCACTTCACTGTCATGTCGATTCAAATGCGGCGAGGTTCGTCAGCCTAGAAGGCCCTTTGCCCTTAGAGGATCGGCGTTGTCTTCGAATGCCGGTTCTCCGCATGCGAGCTTTCTTAATTTGATTCACCGCAGCTTGGGCAGGAACGAAGTCTCCATGTGATAGCGCTTGGGGTTGTTCCGATCGACATAGACCGGGATCCACTCCTGCACATAGTCGGTCGGGTCGAACCAGAGGTTGGCGCTGCGGAACAGGTGCAGGGTGTGGGTCGAGGTGTCGTGCCACTTGGCGACGATGCGGTAGGGGTGCTCGCCGTTCACCTCGATGCTGCCGTTGACCTCGACCGACTGGAACTCGGCCTCGATGAGCTGGCCGTTCTGCCGCAGGTCCGCTTCCTTCTGCGCGCTCCAGCGGCCGAAGGCGATGATGCCGCCGCCCACGCCCGCGAAGATCACGCCCAGGATCGTGAGAGCCAGCTTGGCCTCGGGGTCCACGAAGATCGCGCCGACCAGCAGCAGAAGGCCGATGGCCAGGAACAGCCATTTGATGAGGGTGATGACTTTGTGATCCATGGCGCTACTGTGCCGATGTTTTGCGCAGCTCGATATACCCAACATGGCTGAGTCGAAGGGCATGAGGAACTGCGAAAGCCTTTCCAAGGCCATGCTACCCAGGCGCAAGATGTTGTTCGCACGCGGCCAGCCGCACCCGGGCCGACCTTTCAGTTGTTTGCGCTTCAGGACGAAGCTCCTACAGTGCTGGTCATCAAGACCTTCACTGGAGAAAGAACAATGGCCCATTTCGAAGTCAGCGAGATCGTGCGCGCGCTGCACGGCGTGCGCAACGAGTGGCGCGATTCGCAGCAGCGCTCGCGAGAGCCCGGTGCGCGCGAGTTTCCGTCGCGCGATGCGCTCGCGCAGATCGTGGAGTCGCTCAAGGGCGCGCTCTTTCCGATGCGGCTCGGCCCGCCGGACCTGCGCCACGAGAGCGAGGACTTCTACGTCGGCCACACGCTCGATGCCGCCTTGCAGGCGCTGCTGGTGCAGGCACGGCTGGAACTCAATTTCAATGCCCGCCTGCAACCGCGCCCCGCCAGCGAGATCGACGACGCGGCCACCGAAGCCGTGCGTCAGTTCGCGAATGCACTGCCGGGCCTGCGCCGCCTGCTCGACAGCGACGTGCTCGCCGCCTACCAGGGCGACCCGGCCGCGCGCAGCGTCGACGAAGTGCTGCTGTGCTACCCGGGCGTGCTCGCGATGATCCATCACCGCCTCGCGCACCAGCTCTACAAGCTCGGACTGCCGCTGCTCGCGCGCATCGTCGCCGAGCTGGCGCACGGGCAGACCGGCATCGACATCCACCCCGGCGCGCAGATCGATGCGGGCTTCTTCATCGACCATGGCACGGGCGTCGTGATCGGCGAGACGGCCGTTATCGGCAAGCGTGTGCGGCTCTACCAGGCCGTGACGCTGGGCGCCAAGCGCTTTCCCACCGACACCGAGGGCAACCTGCAGAAGGGCCTGCCGCGGCATCCGGTGGTGGAGGACGACGTGGTCATCTACGCGGGCGCAACCATCCTGGGCCGCGTCACCCTGGGCAAGGGCGCGGTCATCGGCGGCAACGTGTGGATCACCGACGACGTGAAGCCGGGCGCCAGCGTGACGCAGGCCAGCCTGCAGAACGCACCGAAAGCCAGCGCGCCATGAAAGCCTTCACCGAAGCTGCTGCCTGAAAAAGGCGATCGCCTCTGCGTTCAGCTTCTCGTGAAAGGCCACGCGGTCGAAGCCCCCGGCGTCGTTGCAGATCTCCGGCAAGACCTTGGCCATCGCCTCGGAGCAGGGCGCCAGGAAGGCGAAGTGCGCGGAGTCGGCCGGCACCCGGAAGTCGGGCGGCGACGGCAGGCCGCGCCGCACCGCCTCCACCCGTGCCGGCATCACGCCGTCTCCACCCCGCTCCGAAGCCCAGAGCTGGATCGGGATCTTCACGTCCTTGAGTACTTGCGCATCATTGAAGAAGCTCAGCGGATCGGCGATCACCGCGGCCTTGATGCGTTCGTCGCGCACCGGCGGTGCGACCGGCAGCTCGTTGCGGCGGGCCTGCACGCACATGGGCACCGTCGAATTTTTCTCGCACCATGTGAGGCCGGAGCGGAAGTCCGGTACGGCGCCCGCCAACACGAGGCCGGTGTAGCCGCCCCGCGAAAAACCGAAGAAGCCGATCTGTGCGGGGGCAATGCGTTCGGGCCACACGCGCAGCAGGTAGTCGACCAGCCGCTTCATGTCCATCGGACGGCTGATGAAGACCGAGAGGTCCCGGTGCCGGCTCATGTCCTCGAAGTTGTCGCCCGAGTGGCTGATGGCGGCCACCACGAAGCCGGCGTCGGCGAGCGCGGCGGCCGTGTCGCGGTGCCCGAGGAAACTGCCACCCGCACCGTGCGAGATGACGATCAGCGGCCACTTGCCGCTTTGGATCGGGCAGTCCTTGGCCACCTGCAGCGTGATCAGCGGGCCGAGTGCCAGGGGCGCGGGGGATGCGGCAGCGGCGGCCGCGGCATCGCACGGATACCAGACCGCGCCGCGCAGCGCGGGCCCGTCGGCATCGGCCGGCACTTGAAGAAAGGTGAAGCCCGCGGCATGGGCCGGCATGCCCGACAGGCAGAACAGGGCCACCAGGGCGGCAAAGCGAAGCAGTTGCATGGGGTGTGCGCGTCGGAAGCAGGGCGTTATGCTGCACGCCATTGTCAACAAAGTCACCTGCTTCCATGTCATCGACTGAAACCCTCAAAGCCGGCCTGGGCACCGATGCATCTTGCGACGTGATCGTCATCGGCGGCGGCCCCGCCGGTTCGACGGTGGCGGCGCTGCTGGCGCAACAGGGCCGCAGCGTGGTGCTGCTCGAAAAGGCGCACCACCCGCGTTTTCATATCGGCGAATCGCTGCTGCCGGGCAATGTCGAGCTGTTCGAGAAGCTCGGCGTGCGCGACCAGGTCGAGAAGATCGGCATGCCGAAATTCGGCATCGAGTTTGTCTCGCCCGAGCATGAGCACCGCAGCTATGTGGAGTTTGCCGAGGGCCTGGACAAGACGCTCGATTCCGCCTGGCAGGTGCGCCGCTCCGACCTGGACGAAATTTTGTTCCGCAATGCGGCCACGCGCGGCGCCCAGACCATCGAGGGCTGCAAGGTGCGCGACGTGGCCTTCGACGACGACGGCGCGACGGTGCAGGCCGAAATGGACGACGGCGCCAGGCGCAGCTGGCGCGCCCGCTTCGTGGTCGACGCCACCGGCCGCGACACCTTCCTGGCCAACAAATTCCGCTGCAAGGAAAAGAACCCCGACCACAACAGCACCGCGCTGTTCGGCCATTTCACGAATGCCGAGCGGCTCGAAGGCAAGAAAGAAGGAAACATCAGCATCTGCTGGTTTCCGCACGGCTGGTTCTGGTTCATTCCGCTGGCCGACGGCACGACCAGCATCGGCGCGGTCTGCTGGCCGTATTACCTGAAGACGCGCGACAAGCCGCTGAAGGAGTTTTTCTACGACACCATCGCGCTGTGCCCGGTGCTGGTGGAGCGCCTGAAAAACGCCACGCTGGTCGACGACGCGGTGCATGCCACCGGCAACTTCTCGTACTCGAGCACGCACGCCACGGGCGACCGCTACCTGATGCTGGGTGACGCCTTCACCTTCATCGACCCGATGTTCTCGTCGGGCGTGTACCTGGCCATGACCAACGCCTTCGACGGCGCCAAGCTGATTGAAACGGCGCTCGACCGGCCGGCCGAGCTGGCCTTGGCGCGCAAGGGTTTCGAGGCCATGTCGCGCAAGGGGCCGCGCGAGTATTCGTGGTTCATCTACCGCGCCACCAACCCGACCATCCGCGACATGTTCATGCACCCGGGCAATCCGTTCCGCGTGAAGGAAGGCCTGATGTCGCTGCTGGCCGGCGACATCTACAGCGGCAAGCCGATGTGGCGCGCGCTGGGGATGTTCAAGTTTCTCTACTACGTGATCTCGGTCACGCACATTCGCCGCAGCTGGCGGGGCTGGAAGCGCCACCGCTTCAACACCCGCGACATGGGCCTGCTCAAGGGCGAGACGGTGCTCAAGGCCGACTGAGTTCGGCCTGCATCATCCAGCGGGGAGAGCGTGCGGTCCGTCACGCCGCCCGCAGCGGGATGATTGACAGATCTTTTCCCACAGGCGACTAGACGCCGCTCGCCTCCCACAATCCGCCGCGCGACTCCCGATCCACGGGAGCGGATTCAGGGAGTAAACAGTCAATGAGCGCAATTCAGATCATCCAGGACCACGACAAGTGGCGCAGGGGCCTCGGCGGCGCGCCGGCCGGCCTGGCCAACCAGTCAGACGGCAATGCCTACGCCGGCCTGGACCTCAACCTCATCACCTTCGATTCGTGCGTGTTCGCAGGCAGCAGCTTTGTCTCGACCACCTTCAAGGACGCCGCCTGGGGCGCGTGCCAGTTCAACAACTGTTCATTCAGCCATTGCGACATGCAGCGCATCCGCATGACCGCCTGCGCCTTCGTGAACTGCAGCTTTTCCCAATCGCAGCTGCAGGCCAGCCAGTTCAGCGCCTGCAGCTTCACCGGCTGCACCTGGACCAGCCTCTGCCTGGACGCCGGCCGCTGGTCGCGCGTGAAGGTGCTGGCGTGCAGGGGCACGCGGATCACCGGTGTGGATTTGCAGGGCGAGCAGGTCGATTTCACGGGCAGCCGGTTCGAAGACATGCGGCTGACCAACGCGCGCATCAACTGAGCATCAGCCCCACGCCGTGCGCGAAGCCCGCAGTGTCGCCACCGCATGCGCCACGCCCAGATGGGGGCTGCTGAGCACGTCGACGCCCAGGTCCGCGAGCAGCGGCGTCACCGCCGCCATCGAGGCCTGTGCCAGCACCACGACATCCGCCTTGCCGACCGCGCCGCGGATCGCCTCGGCCAGCGTTTCCACATAGCGGCCGTGGTCGCCGGCCTCGAAGTGCGGCCAGGCGTGCGCGACCAGCAGCGCGCTTGGGCGGGTGCCCACGCCGGCCTGGGTGGCGGCCGAGACGATCAGCGCGGTTGTAGGCTCCAGCGTGCTTTCGACGGCCGCGACGATCAGCACGCGCGGGCCGGTGCGCACCGCGCGGTCGGCCATGGCGCGGTCGATGCGCTGGGCAGAGAAAGCACCGCCGGTCGCGGTCTTTTCGGCGATGCCGCCGATGGTCGAGCAGGTGCACACCACCACCGTTGCGCCGTCGGACGCGGCCTCGCGCATGGCCGCATGAACGCGCGAAACCAACGCGGCATTGTCGGTGCCGGCCACGCGCGCATCGGCCAGCAGCTCTTCCATGACCAGGTGGCCCACCTTCAGGTCGGGCGCAAGCTGGCGGGCCAGGCGGTCGAAGGTCTGCACATGCGCCTGTGCCGTGTGGAGGAATGCGAGCGCATCGGCCATACGGTTCGGCGGCGTCAGCCGGCCTCGCGGGCGCGTTGCGCCTCGTAGGCCTTGAGGTGCACGTAGGCGGTGCGCAATACCGAGGGTGTGGAGGGCAGCTGTTGCGAGTTGCTGCCGGGCGCGCGGCGGAGGAGGTCGCCCACGATGTGGTCCGCCTCGACCGGGGCGCCGCGCACCATGTCCTTGTACATCGAGGCGGTCATCGGCGAGCCGGCCGCGGTCAGCACCGCGCGGCCGCGCTGCAGGGCCGCGGGGCGGGGCGCAAAGCCGTTGTGCGCGGCGATGGCGCAGCATTCGTCGAAGATGGCCAGCGCCACGTCCTGGCCGCCGGCCGCGACGATGTCGCCGATGGAGGCGCGCATCAGGCTGGTCAGGCCTGCCGCCGAGGCGATGAAGACCCACTTTTCCCACATGTCCTGCGCGATGGTTTCGCTGGCGGCGGCGTCGAACTTCGCGCCCTCGAACTGAGCGGCGATGGCGTCCACGCGCGCCGAGCGCCCGCCGGCGCGTTCGCCGTAGCTCAGGCCGTGCATGTCGTTGAGGTGCAGCACCCGGCCTTCGTCGTCCAGCGTGGCCGAGATCATGCAGAGGCCGCCGAGCACGCGCTCCTGGCCGAAGCGCTCGACCAGCCGGTCGATGTGCTTCATGCCGTTCAGGAGCGGCAGGATCACGGTGCCGGGGCCGACCGCGGGCGCGAACGAATCCATCGTCGAATCGAGGTCGTAGGCCTTGCTGCCGACCACCGCCACGTCGTAGGGGCCGTCGATGCCGTCGGCCAGCACATGCCGGGGCGCGGGCAGCTCGAGGTTGCCGAAAGGGCTGTGCACCACCAGGCCGGTCCGGGCGAGCTGCGCCGCGCGGCGCGGACGCAGCAGAAAGGTGACGTCGCGTCCCGCCTCCAGCAGACGGCCGCCAAAGTAACCACCGAGTGCGCCTGCACCCACCATCAGAAATCTCATCGCGCATTGCTCCCCAAAGCAGAAGTTCGGCGTCCATGATGCCCGCGTGGGCGCGATGCCGCATGAGCTTTTGCAGAAAAGGTCTTGGGCGATTCGCATAATCGCGTTCGCCTTTCCCTCCAACCCTCGTTCAAGGAATCACTCATGGCACAGACCCGGATCGCCGTTGTCGTCGGCAGCCTCCGCAAGGATTCGTTCAACCGCAAGCTTGCGCTCGCGCTGGCCCACCTCGCGCCCTCGGACTGCACCTTCGAGCATGTGCGCATCGACGACCTGCCGCTCTACAACCAGGACGACGACGGCAACCAGGCGCCGGCTGTCAAGCGCCTGAAAAGCGAGATCTCGGCGGCGCAGGGCCTTCTGTTCGTCACGCCCGAATACAACCGCTCGTTTTCGGGCGTGCTCAAGAACGCGATCGACCACGCCTCGCGTCCCTACGGCCAGAGCGTGTGGGGCGGCAAGCCCGCCGGCGTGCTGGGCGTGTCGGTGGGCGCCATCGGCACCGCGCTGGCGCAGCAGCACCTGCGCAATGTGCTGGCCTACCTGGACGTGCCCACGCTCGGTTCGCCCGAAGTATTCCTGCAGGCCAAGGACGACCTGTTCGACGACAAGGGCCACATCGGCAACGAAGCCACGAAGAAATTCCTGCAGGGCTGGATGGACAAGTACGTCGCCTGGGTCAAGAGCCACTCGGCCGCCTGACGGCCCGCGCGATCGACGCGCATGAAAAAGCCGCCCTGATTCCAGGGCGGCTTTTTTTTGGCGGAACCCCCGGGCTCAGGCGGCTTGGGCCACGTCCTGCTGGTTCGCGGCTTCGGCCGTCGCTGCCCGGATGTCGGTGCGCGCGGCGGCCAGTGCGGCGGCCTTGGGCTCGTCGCCCATCGCCACGCCCTCGGCGCGCACGATGCGCACGTCGGTGATGCCGAAGAAGCCGAAGATCACCTTGAGGTAGCTCTCCTGGTGCTCGGCGCCCTGGCCCCAGTCGCTGGTCGAGTAGACGCCGCCGCGGCTCGAGGCCACGATCACCGTCTTGCCGCCGGCCAGGCCCACGGGACCCTTGTCGGTGTACTTGAAGGTGCGGCCGACCTGGCCGAGGCGGTCGATCCAGGCCTTGAGCTGGGTCGGGATCGTGAAGTTGTAGAGCGGCGCGCCCACCACAACCACATCGGCCGCGAGGAACTGGCTCACCAGCTTTTCAGACAGCGCGTTCTCGCGTTGCTGGGCTTCGGTCGGCTCGGCCTGCGGACCGGTCTTGATGGCGAGGGCGTCGGCGCTGAAGTGCGCGGGGGCGTCGACGGCCAGATCGAGGTACTCGACCGTGGTGTCGGGGTGGGCGGCCTTCCAGGCGGCCACGATTTCCGCCGTCAGCAGGCGGGAGGTCGAATAGGCACCGAGGATGCTGGAGTCGATGTGGAGCAGCTTCATATCAATCACTTTCGTGTGGATGGTGTCGGCGCTCAAAAGTGGCCGGCGTTGCGAGAATTCTATTTTTGGGTCGAGTAATTGATAAGTAGCCAAAATTTGCATAGATCGTCCTGATTGCAGGACAATCGACGCCATGCAAGACCTCAACGACATGGTTTTCTTCGCTGAAGTGGCCGAGCGCGGCGGTTTCGCTGCCGCCAGCCGGGCGCTCGGCATTCCCAAGTCGCGGCTCTCCCGCCGCGTGGCGGAACTGGAGGAGCGCCTGGGCGTGCAGCTGATGCAGCGCAGCACCCGGCGCCTGTCGCTCACACCGGCGGGCGAGATCTACCTGCGGCACGCCGCCGCGATGCGCGACGCGGCGCAGGCCGCGGCCGAGTCGGTGGCGCAGGTGCAGAACGAGCCGAGCGGGCTGGTGCGGCTGAGTGTTCCGATCACGATGGCGTACAGCGGGGTGGCCCAGTTGCTGCCGATCTTCATGGAACGCTATCCGGCGGTGCGGGTCGACGTGCGGGTCATCAACCGCCCGGTGGACCTGATCGAGGAGGGCTTCGACATCGCGCTGCGCGTGCGGCCCGTCGTCGAGGAAAGCGCCACGCTGGTGGCGAAGGTCCTGGGCACCGGCCGTGGGGTGCTGGTGGCCAGCCCGGCGCTGATGCAGCGGCAGGGGCCGGTGGAGACGCCGGCCGATCTCGCGCGGCTGGACACCATGGCGATGTCGGTCAACGGCGACGGCCGCGCCGAATGGCGGCTCGCCGGCCCGAAAGGCAAGGCCTACGTCCACACGCACACCCCGCGCTACGTGGCGGACGACATCGCAACGCTGCAGATCGCCGCGATCGCCGGCATCGGTGCCACGCTGCTGCCGGGCTACATGTGCGCGGCCGACATCGAGGCGGGCCGGCTGGAAAAAGTGCTGTGCGACTGGGGGCCGGAGGAGGCCATCGCGCACATGGTGTTTCCGCCGCGGCGCGCGCTGGTGCCGGCGGTGCGGCGGCTGATCGATTTCCTGTTCGAGCACCTGCAGGGCATCGAGGGTGCGCCTTTGCTCAGGCCGGATGGAGAACCCTGCAATTCCCACCCCGTTATGCGAAAAACGACATAACCAAACAAGTAGATATTCGTTTGTCATCCTTGCCCGGGTTCGCACAATCCGAAGCTCCCATCCCCCAGGAGCGACCATGGCTACTCTGCGTCTCGGCGACACCGCCCCCAATTTCACCCAGGACTCCAGCGAAGGCCCCCTCGACTTCTACCAGTGGGCCGGCGATTCGTGGGTGGTGTTCTTCTCGCATCCGGCCGACTTCACGCCCGTGTGCACCACCGAACTGGGCAAGACGGCGGCGCTGTCAGGCGAATTCGCCAAGCGCGGCGTCAAGCCCATTGCGCTCAGCGTCGATCCGGCCACCAAGCACAAGGAGTGGATCTCCGACATCAACGAGACGCAGAACACCACCGTCAACTTCCCGATCATTGCGGACGCCGACCGCAAGGTGGCCGACCTGTACGACCTGATCCACCCGAACGCCTCGGCCACGGCCACCGTTCGCAGCGTGTTCATCATCGATCCGAAGAAGGTGATCCGCACCACCATCACCTACCCGGCATCGACCGGCCGCAACTTCGACGAGATCCTCCGCGTGATCGACTCGCTGCAGCTCACCGACAGCCACAAGGTGGCCACGCCCGTGAACTGGAAGGACGGCGACGACGTGGTCATCGTGCCGAGCATCCAGGACCCGGCCGAACTGGCCGAGCGCTTTCCCAAGGGCTTCAAGGCGGTCAAGCCTTATCTGCGGATCACGCCGCAGCCCAACAAGTAAGCGGCACAGGCGGCATTCGCACATGCAGACGCGCGTCGTCATCGTGCCCGGTTGGAGGGATTCCGGTCCCGGCCACTGGCAGAGCCTGTGGGAGGAGCGCATCCCCGGCGCCGCCCGTGTGGTGCAGGACGACTGGGCTTCGCCCAGGCGCGAAGCCTGGGTCTTGACGCTCGCGAAGCTGGTGCTCGATACGCCCGGCCCGGTGGTGATCGCGGCGCACAGCCTGGGCTGCATCGCCACCGCGCATCTGCCGGCCGAGGCGGCAGCACGCATCCAGGGCGCGCTGCTGGTCGCACCTGCCGACCCCGAGCGCCGCGCCGCGCTGTCCGACTTTGCGCCCGTGCCTTATGCGGCGCTGCCGTACCGCAGCATCGTGGTGGCCAGCAGCAACGATCCCTATTGCCCCATTCGGCTTGCGGGTGCGTATGCGCGCGCCTGGGGCAGCGAGTTCGTGCGGATGCAGAATGCGGGCCACATCAACGTCGATTCGGGGCATGGCGATTGGCCGCTCGGCCTGGCTCTGCTCCAATCCCTGACCGACGAGCCCGCCGCCTGGGCGGCGGATCGAGAAATTTCAGAAACCTTGGCAATCACATGACTTCCAGAATCAAGACCTTCGTCGCCGTGCTCGCGCTGGCGTCCTCCGCACTCGCAGGCAGCACCGCCTTTGCCCAGGGCACGGGGCTGCTGAACGCCTCGTACGACGTGGCCCGCGAGTTCTACAAGGACTACAACGCGGCCTTCGTGGCGCACTACAAGAAGACCACCGGCAAGGACGTCAAGATCGACCAGTCGCACGGCGGCTCCAGCGCCCAGGCGCGCGCGGTGGCCGACGGCCTGGATGCCGACGTGGTGACCATGAACACCTCGACCGACATCGACTTCCTGGCCAACGCCGGCGTGGTCGCCAAGGACTGGACCAAAAAATTCCCCGAGAACGCATCGCCGACCACCTCGACCATGCTGTTCCTCGTGCGCAACGGCAACCCCAAGGGCATCAAGGACTGGGACGACCTGATCAAGCCCGGCGTGCAGGTGGTCGTCGTCAACCCCAAGACCGGCGGCAACGGGCGCTACGCCTACCTGGCGGCCTGGGGCTACGTCAAGAAGAAGGGCGGCACCGATGCGCAGGCTGCCGAGTTCGTCGGCAAGCTGTTCAAGAACGTGCCGGTGCTGGCGCGCGGCGGCCGCGACGCCACCACCGCCTTCCTGCAACGCAACATCGGCGATGCGCTGATCACTTTCGAATCGGAAGTGGTGTCCATCGACCGCGAATTCGGCACCGGCAAGGTCGACTCGGTGTACCCGTCGATCAGCATCGTGGCCGAGAACCCGGTCGCCGTGGTCGAACGCACCGTCGCCAAGAAGGGCACCGGCGAGCTCGCCAAGGCCTACCTCGATTGGCTCTACTCTGAAGAAGCGCAGGAAATCGCCGCCAAGCATGCGCTGCGCCCGCGCTCGCAAGCCGTGCTCAAGAAGCATGCCGCCACCTTCAAGCCGCTGCAGCTGTTCACGGTGCAGGAACTCTTCGGCAGCCTCGGCGATGCACAGAAGGTGCACTTCAACGACGGCGGCCAGTTCGACAAGCTCTACACGCCCGGCGCGAAGTGAAGTACACCCCCAGTCTTCGCGCACTTCGTGTCGCTTCGCCAACCCCCTTGCAGGGGGCAACACCTGCGGCCCGGCAAAGCCGGTTCCGCGGTGTTTCGCGAAGGGACCGGCGGACCAACAACGGACCCTTCTCATCATGAGTGGTGTGACTTCTTCGGCGCTCCCAACTGCGGGAGCGCCTTTTTCGCGTGCCAACCGGGCAGGGGGCGCCAAGCGCGTGCTGCCGGGTTTCCACATCACGCTCGGCTTCTCCATTCTTTACCTCAGCCTGATCGTGCTGATCCCGCTGTCGGCGCTGGTCTTCAGGACCTTCACGCTGACCTGGGACCAGTTCTGGGTGGCCGTGACCGCGCCGCGCGTGATGGCCTCGTACCGCCTGACCTTCGGCGCCTCGCTGCTGGCGGCGATGGTGAATGCGGTGTTCGGCCTGCTGGTGGCCTGGGTGCTGGTGCGCTACAAGTTTCCGGGCAAGCGCATCGTCGATGCGCTGGTCGACCTGCCGTTCGCATTGCCGACGGCCGTGGCCGGCATCTCGCTCACGGCGCTGCTCGCGGGCAACGGCTGGATCGGGCAATTGCTGGAGCCGCACGGCATCAAGCTGGCCTTCACGCCGGCGGGCATCGTGATTGCGCTGATCTTCATCGGGCTGCCGTTCGTGGTGCGCACGGTGCAGCCGGTGCTGGAAGACGCCGAGAAGGAACTCGAGGAAGCCGCCACCTCCCTGGGCGCGACGCGCCTCCAGACCTTCACCAAGGTGATCTTTCCGTCGATCGGGCCGGCGCTGTTCACCGGCTTTGCCATGGCCTTCGCGCGTGCCATCGGCGAGTACGGCTCGGTGATCTTCATAGCCGGCAACATGCCGATGATTTCGGAGATCACGCCGCTCATCATCATCGGCAAGCTGGAGCAGTACGACTACGCGGGCGCCACGGCGGTCGCGCTGGTGATGCTGGTCATTTCCTTCGTGCTGCTGTTGTTCATCAACGGCCTGCAGGCTTGGCAGCGTCGCCGCTCGGGAGGCTGACATGAGCGCACCTTCCAAGATCATTCGCCGCACGCAGGCCGGCACCACCGAGGCGCCCTGGGTGCGCTGGACGCTGATCGGCATTGCGCTCGCGTTCATGTTCCTGTTCCTCGTGCTGCCGCTGGCGGCCGTGGCCGTGGAGGCGCTGCGCAAGGGCGTGGATGCGTACCTCGAGGCCCTGAAGGAGCCCGACGCCTGGAGCGCGATCCGCCTGACGCTGATCACGGCCGCCATCACGGTGCCGATGAACCTGGTGTTCGGCGTGGCCGCGGCCTGGGCTGTCGCCAAGTTCGAGTTTCGCGGCAAGGCCTTTCTCACCACGCTCATCGACCTGCCGTTCGCGGTGTCGCCGGTGGTGGCCGGCCTGATCTACGTGCTGGTGTTCGGCGCGCAGGGCTGGCTCGGCCCATGGCTGGCCGAGCACGACATCAAGATCATCTTTGCCGTGCCCGGCATCGTGCTGGCGACCGTGTTCGTGACCTTCCCGTTCATCGCCCGCGAACTCATCCCGCTGATGCAGGCGCAGGGCACCGACGAGGAGCAGGCCGCCATCGTGCTGGGCGCAACCGGCTGGCAGACCTTCTGGCGCGTGACGCTGCCCAACATCAAGTGGGGCCTGCTGTACGGCGTGATTCTCTGCAACGCGCGCGCCATGGGCGAGTTCGGCGCGGTGTCGGTGGTGTCGGGCCACATCCGCGGCCAGACCAACACCATGCCGCTGCATGTGGAAGTGCTCTACAACGAGTACCAGTCGGTGGCCGCTTTCGCCGTGGCTTCGCTGCTGGCGATCCTGGCGCTGGTCACCCTGGTGATCAAGACGATCATCGAATGGCGCCATGAGCGCGAGATGAAGGCGATTGCCGAGTTGCCGCCCGAGCGGCCGCCTGAAGCGACGGCGACTTGAGAGAGTAAAAAATTATGAGCATCGAAATCCGCAACATCAGCAAGCAGTTCGGCGACTTCCGCGCGCTGCGCGACGTGAACCTCGACGTGGAGTCGGGCGAGCTGGTCGCGCTGCTCGGGCCCTCGGGCTGCGGCAAGACCACGCTGCTGCGCATCATCGCGGGGCTGGAGACGGCCGACGCGGGCAGCATCCTGTTCTCGGGCGAAGACACCACCGACGTGCATGTGCGCGAGCGCCAGGTCGGCTTCGTGTTCCAGCACTACGCGCTGTTCCGCCACATGACCGTGTTCGAGAACGTCGCCTTCGGCCTGCGCGTGAAGCCCCGCAAGGAGCGCCCGAGCGACGCGCAGATCAAGGCCAAGGTGACCGACCTGCTCAAGCTGGTGCAGCTCGACTGGCTGGCCGACCGCTATCCCTCGCAGCTCTCCGGCGGCCAGCGCCAGCGCATTGCGCTGGCCCGCGCGCTGGCGGTGGAGCCCAAGGTGCTGCTGCTGGACGAACCCTTCGGCGCGCTCGACGCCAAGGTGCGCAAGGAACTGCGGCGCTGGCTGCGCCGCCTGCACGACGAGCTGCACGTCACCTCGATCTTCGTCACCCACGACCAGGAAGAAGCACTCGAAGTGGCCGACCGCGTGGTGGTCATCAACAAGGGACAGATCGAACAGGTCGGCTCGCCGCAGGATGTGTGGGACAAGCCCGCGAGCCCCTTCGTCTACGGGTTCCTGGGCGACGTGAACCTGTTCCACGGCCGCGCCGACAACGGCCAGGTGCAGCTGGACGGCATGCGCCTGGATTCACCCGAGCACAGCGGCGCGCGCGACGCCAAGGCCATGGCCTACGTGCGGCCGCATGACCTGGAAATCAGCCGCTATGTGGCGGGCGCCACCGGCATCGTCGCGACCCTGTCGCGCGCCATCGTGGTCGGTCCGACCGCGCGGCTGGAACTTGAGCCCACCGAATCGAATCCAGATAATCCGGGCTCCGGAACCATCATCGAAGCGCAACTCCCTGCGCAACAGTTCCGTGACCTGGGCTTGAAAGAAGGCGACACCGTCGTTGCCAATCCACGCAAGGCCAGGGTGTTCGTAGAAGAAGATTGGGTGTCTCCTTGATCGATTGGTACTTCGGCGCACCGCGCCGCGCGCTGGCGCTGATTTGCCTGGCCTGCGTTCTCATGCTGGCCTTCGGGCTCTACCTGCAGCACGTGGTCGGGCTCGAGCCTTGCCCCATGTGCATCGTGCAGCGCTACGCGCTGGTGCTGGTGGCGCTCTTCACCGGGCTGGCGTCCGTCTTCCGCAGCCGTGGCCTGCAGGTCGCGGGCGGGGTGCTGGCGCTGCTGGCCGCGGTGGGCGGCGCCTACACGGCGGCCTCGCACAGCTGGATCCAGTGGTATCCGCCTGAAGTCGTGTCCTGCGGGCGCGACCTCTACGGAATGATCGAGACCTTCCCGCTCAAGCGGGCGCTGCCGATGATCTTTCGCGGCGGCGGCGACTGCTCCCAGATCGACTGGACGCTGTTCGGCCTGACGCTGGCGAACTGGTCGTTCGTGGCGTTCACGGTGCTCTCGCTGATGCTGATCACACTGCTTCTGCGCCGGCGCACCGCGCGCTGAGTCCTTTTTTTCTCCGCTGCATCCGCCACGGCGTGGCGCGTTGTCCTGAAAGGGGCGGCGCGCCATGCCGTTCTTCCTTGGGCGAATCAGTGAACAAGCGCGCGTAAAGGCCGTTCGGGGAACTCCCGCTTCGGCAGGCCTTCAGAAAGCGGGGCTAGGATCAACTCGTTCTGGGCGCAGCCGCACCTTCCACTCCACCTCATTGCATGCCAAATACCCCTCCGCGGCGATCGCGCAAAGTCTTGCCCGGTATCGCCGCGCTTTTCGTCCTGGCCGTTGTCGCCTATCTCTGGGCCAGCCCGGCCAAGAAGCCCGAATACCTCACCGCCACCGTTCAGCGCACCGACCTGGAGAACGCGGTGCTCGCCACCGGCGTGCTGCAGGCGCTCAAGCAGGTGGAGGTGGGCGCGCAGGTCAGCGGGCAACTGAAGTCGCTGAAGGTCGTGCTCGGCCAGACCGTGAAGAAGGGCGACTGGCTCGCGGAAATCGACCCGGTCATCTCGCAGAACACGCTGGCACAGGAGCAGGCCAAGCTCGAAAACCTGCAGGCGCAAAAGCTCGCCAAGGAAGTCCGCGTGAAGCAGGCCGAGCTCACCTGGGCCCGCCAGCGCGAAATGCTGGCGCAGGATGCCGCCCCTCGCCAGGACATGGAAAGCGCCGACGCCGAACTGCGTGCGCTGCGCGCCGACGGCGTCTCGCTGGACGCGCAGATCCGCCAGCAGAGGCTGGCCCTGGCCTCGGCGCAGACCAATCTTTCGTACACCCGCATCGTCGCGCCCATCGACGGCGACGTGGTCTCCATCAGCACGCTCGAAGGCCAGACCGTGGTGGCCGCCTTCCAGGTGCCCACGCTCATGAAGCTGGCCGACCTGTCGACCATGACGGTGAAGGCGCAGGTGTCGGAGGCCGACGTGGTGCGCGTGAAGGCCGGGCTGCCGGTGTACTTCACCATCCTCGGCGACCCCGACAAGCGCTACCACGGCACGCTGCGCGCGGTGCAGCCGTCGCCCGAAAAGATCAACAACGCGGTGTTCTTCAATGCGCTGTTCGACGTGCCCAACCCTGATCGCACGCTGCGCGTGGACATGACCGCGCAAGTGGCCATCCTGCTGGGCGAAGCCAAGCAGGCGCTCACTGTGCCGCTCACCGCGCTCGGTGCGCGCGACAAGGACGGCCGCCAAGAGGTGCGCGTGCTCAAGCCCGACCACACCGTGGAAACGCGCAAGGTGCGCGTGGGCATCGCCAACAACTTCCAGGCACAAGTGCTCGAAGGCCTGAACGAGGGCGACAACGTCATCACCGGCGATGCATCGGCGCTCGAGACGGCCGTCGGCAATGAGGGCGGTGGCGGCAGAGGAAAGCGCCAGTGACCGAGCCGCTGCTGAAGCTGCGCGGCATCGGCCGCAGCTTTCCGTCGGGCGAGTCCGAGGTGCAGGTGCTCAAGGACGTCGACCTGGACATCGGCCACGGCGAAATGCTGGCCATCGTCGGCGCCTCGGGCTCGGGCAAGTCGACGCTGATGAACATCCTCGGCTGCCTGGACCGGCCGAGCACCGGCACCTACACCGTCTCGGGCCAGGATGTGGGCACCCTCGACAGCGATGCGCTCGCGGAACTGCGCCGCGAGCACTTCGGCTTCATCTTCCAGCGCTACCACCTCATGCAGCACCTGACGGCCACCGGCAACGTCGAGGTGCCCGCCGTGTATGCCGGCACCGAGCGTGCGGCGCGCGACGCGCGGGCGCGTCAACTGCTGGCGCGCCTGGGCCTCGAAGACCGCACCGAGCACCGGCCCAGCCAGCTGTCGGGCGGCCAGCAGCAGCGCGTGAGCATTGCGCGTGCGCTGATGAACGGCGGCGAGGTCATCCTGGCCGACGAGCCCACCGGCGCGCTGGACCGCAAGAGCGGCCAGGAGGTCATCGGCATCCTGCGGGAGCTGCATGCGCAGGGCCACACGATCATCATCGTGACCCACGACATGCAGGTGGCCAGTTGTACCGAACGCATCATCGAACTGGCCGACGGCCTGATCGTGAACGACCGTCCCAACGTGCCGACCGTCGCGGCGCCCACGCAAGCGGCAGGCGCGGAAGCGACAGCGCCACCGGCGATGACGCGGCCCAAACTCGGCATCGCCCGCTTGAGCACAGGCTGGGCCCGCTTCGCCGAGGCCTTTCGCATGGCCTGGCGCTCGATGATGGCGCACCGCATGCGCACCGCGCTCACCATGCTGGGCATCGTCATCGGCATCACGTCCGTGGTGTCCATCGTGGCCATCGGGGAGGGCGCCAAGCGCTTCGTGCTGGCGGACATCCGCGCCATCGGCACCAACACGCTGGACATTTATCCCGGCCGCGATTTCGGCGACGACAAGGCCGCGAGCATCCGCACGCTGACGCCGCCCGATTTGCAGGCGATTGCGGCGCAGCCCTATGTGCACGGCGTGACGCCCGCCACCATGCGCAGCCTGCGCCTGCGCTACCGCAGCGCCGACATCAACGGCAACGTGAACGGCGTGAGCGACGCCTTCTTTCGCGTGCGCGACATGCAGATGGCGAGCGGCGCGGTCTTTACCGCCGAGGACGTGCGCCACCAGTCGCAGGTGGTGGTGATCGACCAGAACACGCGGCGCAAGCTCTTTGCCGACGGCACCGAACCGGTCGGCAAGGTCATCCTGGTCGGCAACCTGCCGTGCACCGTGATCGGCGTGGCGCAGGAGAAGAAGGCCGTGTTCGGCGAGAACAAGGCGCTCAACATCTGGCTGCCCTACAGCACCGGCGCGAGCCGCATCTTCGGGCAGCAGCACTTCGACGGCATCACCGTGCGCATCCGCGACGACCAGCCGACCAAGGCGGCCGAAGACAGCATCGTGCGGCTGCTCACGATGCGTCACGGCACCAAGGACTTTTTCACCTTCAACATGGACAGCATCGTGAAGACGGCCGAGCGCACCAGCCAGTCGCTCACGCTGCTGCTCTCGCTGATCGCGGTGATCTCGCTGGTGGTGGGCGGCATCGGGGTGATGAACATCATGCTGGTGTCGGTGACCGAGCGCACCCGCGAGATCGGCATCCGCATGGCGGTGGGCGCGCGGCAGAGCGACGTGCTGCAGCAGTTTTTGACCGAGGCGGTGCTGGTGTGCCTGGTGGGTGGTTTCATCGGCGTGGTGCTGTCGTACGGCATCAGCTTTCTGTTTTCGTTGTTCGTGACGCAATGGCAAATGATCTTTTCGATGGGGGCCGTGGTGTCGGCCTTTTTGTGTGCGTCGCTGATCGGCGTGCTGTTCGGCTATTTGCCGGCGCGCAATGCCGCGCGGCTGGACCCTATCGAGGCACTGGCTCGTGAGTAAGCCCGGTCTTGCTCAGGGTTCGCTGGCCGTAGCCTTGGCGTTGGCGCTCGGCGGCTGCACGCTGTTTCAGCCGGAGCCGCGCGAGCAGCGGCCGCTGGAAGTGCCGCAGGTGTGGCAGCAGCCCCAGCCCGGCACGCCGAGCGCGGCATCGATGCTCCCGGCGCGCTGGTGGCGCGCGTTCAACGATCCTCAACTCGATGCGCTCATCGACAGCGCATTGCGTACCAACAACGACCTCGCCGCGGCCGGCATCCGTGTGCAGCGTGCCCAGTTGCAGGCCGGGCTCGCAAATACCAACCTCACGCCGGGCGTGGCGGCGCAGGCCAGCACCGGTCGAAGCTACGACTTGAAGCGCGGGGGCACCGCCGGATCGAGTTCGTCGTCGCTGGTGACGCTGAGCTACGAGCTCGACCTGTGGGGCCGGCTGGCGGCGCAGCGCAGTGCCGCCGATTGGGAACTGAAGGCCACCGAATCCGACCGGCAGGCGACCGCGTTGTCGCTGGTGGGCACCACGGCGGGCTTGTACTGGCAGTTGGGGTATTTGAACCAGCGGATCGCGTTGAGCGAAGCGGGCATCGACGACGCGCGGCGCATTCTGGCTCTGGTGCGGGCGAAATACGCGGCCGGTGCGGTGTCGGGACTCGATGTGGCGCAGGCGGGGCAGAACCTTGCGAGCCAGGAGGCGGCGCACACGCAGTTGCTGCAGCAGCGGGTGGAGGCACGCAACGCATTGGCGATCCTGTTCGACCGGCCGCCCGAGGCGGCGGCGCAAGAGCCGTCGCAGTTGCCGAGCATCGATCTGCCCGTGATCGAAGCCGGTTTGCCTGCGAACCTGTTGGCACGCCGGCCCGATTTGCGCGCTGCCGAGCAGCGTCTGCGTGCTTCGGTGGCGAATGTCGATGCGACGCGAACCAGCTTCTATCCCACGCTAAGCCTGACTGGTTCGCTCGGCACATCGAGCACGGTCCTGGGCGAGGTATTGAGGAACCCCGTCGGCACGCTGGGTGCAGGGCTGGTGCTGCCGTTTCTGCAATGGAACACTGCGCGGCTGACGGTGGCGGTCTCGCAGACGCAGTACGAAGAGGCTGTGCTCGGTTTTCGGCAGTCGCTGTATACGGCGCTTTCGGAGGTCGAGAACGCCTTGTCGTCACGCATCCAGTTGCGCGACGAGAGTGAAAAACTGGTGGTCGCGTTGCAGGAGGCGCAACGTGCGGAAAACTTGTCCGAAGTGCGTTACCGCGCCGGTGCGACTGCGTTGCAACCGGTGCTCGATGCCAAGGAACGGCGGCGGTCCGCGGAGGTGTCGCTGGCATTGAATCGGTTGAATCAGCTGAATGCGACGATGACGCTTTACAAGGCGCTGGGTGGGGCTGCTGCTACTGCTTCTGAGTAGGTGGGTAGCGGTGGGGGTTTGCGGCGATGGGTGCTGTGAGCGCGGTCGTCGATCGCCCCTCTTTGGAGCCCGCTTTTGGTCTTACTCCCTCTCCCTCTGGGAGAGGGCAGGGGTGAGGCAGGCGGCCTCAACCTCACAGCAGCGCCCGGCCTGCGGTACAGCCCCAACAACCCCTCTGTGCCGCCGAGGAGCACAGCGTTTCGCGGATCAGGGCTCGCAGCTGTTTGAGCCGCAGGCGAGTTCTGCGAGACCCCGCGAAATGCGAGCACCGCAGGGGAGCCGCAAAGCGGCCGGCACAGTGGGGTTGTTGGGGCTGTACCGCAGGCCGGGTGCTCCCCAAAAGAAGCACGACCGCCGAAAAAGCAGCGCTAAGGCTGAAAAGGCGGCGCAGAGCGAATCTTGCGCACCAACAACCCAGGCAATCGCAAAACGAACTCGATCATCAATCGCGCATGCATCCATGTCAGCAGCACGTTGTCCCGCCCATACCGGAAGTGCGAAACCCCGCCTTCTTCCGCCGTCAGGTACTTCACAGGCGCGTCGATGTTCACAGGCTTGATGCCCCGCCAGGCCAGCCGAACCACGGCTTCGGTATCGAAGTCGAAGCGCCGCATCCAGGGCTGCCGCGCCATCACCGCAATCAGGTCGGCCACCGGATACACGCGAAAGCCGTAGAGCGAATCTCCGATGCCCGCGAACAAGGTCTCGAGCTGCGTCCATCCATTCGAAATGCGCCGGCCCCGCACCCGCAACAACGGGGCGCTGGCGTCGAAGACCGGCCGCCCCAGCACCATCGTTTCAGGCCGGGCCAACGAGGCCTGCATGAACGAGGGAATCAGGTCGGCCGGATGCTGCCCGTCGGAATCCATCGTCAGCGCATGCGTGAACCCTGCATCCTTTGCCGCGCGCAGCCCGTGCAACACCGCCGCCCCCTTGCCCTGGTTTTCCGGCAACACCCACACGCGCAGCCCCGGATCGCTGGCTGCCATCTGCTGCAGCCGCTCGCCCGTGCCGTCGTCGCTGCCATCGACCACCACCCACACCGGGTTCCACTGCGCACGCGCGCCCTGGACAGTCGAGAACAGGCGTTCGCCTGCGTTGTAGCTGGGAATCAGGACAAGGTGGGTGCGCGAGGCGTCTGGCATTCTTTGGACGCGTCGGTTGCGCGCTGCTCCATGTTTTGGCGAAAGTATTGTTCGAGGTCGGCCTGCAGGATGTCGCTGTCCTGCGTCGGCGAGAAGCGCTGGCCCAGCCGCAGGGTGAAGACGATCGGCAGCGGCGGCACGCGCCACAGCGGCCAGCCCTTGCCCAGGTACGGCGAATCGGTGTCGATGAACACCGTCTGGATCGGCGCCTGCGCCAGTTTGGCGATCAGCGTCACGCCCGGGCGAAACGGATTGAGCGGCGGCGTCACCGTGCGCGTGCCCTCGGGGAAGATCACCAACTGCCCGCCGCTGCGCAGGTCGTTCACCGCCAGCCGCACCATCATGCGTGCCGACCGGTTGCTGATGTAGCGCGCCAGCCGCGCACCGGCGCCCAGGAAGATGTTGCCCATCAGGTCCGCCTTCATGATGCAGGCGCTGCGCGGCAGCCGCGCCACCAGCAGCAGCGCATCGAGCATCGTCGGATGGTTGGCCACGAAGATCACACCCGGCTCGTTGCGCATCGGGTCCAGGCACGCGGCGTCGATGCGCATCATCCCGGTGACGGATGCGAGCCACCAGAACATCCGATAGGCGAAGGCGATCGTCATCCGTCCCAGCGTGCGCGCGGGCGCCTCCGGCATCACCGGGTAGAGCAGCATCGCGACGAAATTCCACACCAGGGAGATCAGCCCCAGGAACAGCAGCAACGCGTAAAGCATCAGCGCGAGCGGGATCGCCGTAAGAATGCGCAGCACGCGGCTCATCATGGAAGGGCGAATGGGCGTCGTCACCGAGGATCGGTCGGTCGAGTGAACGATGGCCCGCTCAGGCACGCGACTCAGCGGTCGCAGCCGTCGTCGGATGCAACCGGCCAGGGGCGACCGTGTGGGCTTCGATCTCGACCAAAAGGTCGCTGCGGCAGATGTCGGCCTCCAGGTACACCGCGTGGCGTGCCATCGGGGCGTTGGCGCCGAGCGCGTCTTCGATCACTTCGCGCACGGCCTCGGTGTCCGCCGGGTGGCGCACATAGACCACGCAATCGAGCTGCGCGAGCGAGAAGACCGCCGTGCCGCGCGCGTTGGCGGCGGCGATCACGGCCTCGAGATTGCGCAGCGTCTCGCGCGTCTGCTCGCGCACATCGCCGTGGTGCACGGTCTCGTGCCCGACGATGCTCGCGGTGCCGGAGATGAGCAGCGCGATGCGCCCGTCGCCGATGTCCGACAACGCGGCGCGCGAGAAGGTCGGCGAGCGCGGGCCATAGGTTTCGGGGTAGCGGTAGGCTGAAACCTGCCGCGGATTTTCCAGAGGCACGGGCGCCGTCTGGCCCGCCAGGAAGCGGATCGACAGCGCGCCTTGGTGAATGCCCAGTGCGCAGGCCGCGGGCGCGCCCTCGAAGGCTGCGCGGCCGGCCTCGAAAAAGGCCTCTTGCCGGCCGAGGTTGAACTGGCGGTAGCGCTCCAGGCCGCCGCCGTCGGCGTTGATCTGCGGCAGGTAGTTCCAGATGCGTTGCAGGTGCGGCGCGCCGGCCTGGTCCAGCGTCTTGAACAGGTCGCGATAGGCCCGGTGAGCGAGCTCGGCCAGGCCCTGCTTCTCGGCGGCTTCATCGAGGTCGATGGCGCCCAGCAGCCAGTGGCCGTCGGTGCGCCAGCGCGCGATGCCGGTGGTGCCCGATTCGATGTGATCGGCGCCCATGGCATGCCAGACGTCGGCCATGGCGCCGTGCGACGACAGCACCCGTGCATTGACCGTCGGCATCCAGGCCACACCGTTCGGCGTGCCGTAGCCCAGGGCGGCAAACGGCGCCTTGCCGCCCGTGGCCAGCGCCAGGCTGTCGGCCAGCGACAGGCGCTCGACGCGCAGATGAGAGGAAGAAGAGGGGGAAGCGTCCTGAACTCGCACTGTCAAGCGGCCTCGGCGGATGGTTCGGGCTTGCGGGCGGTGTAGGAAGAAAAGACGCCCAGGCTCTGATGGCGGCACACCTCGGTGAAGCCCGCCGCGCCCAGCGCCTGCATCACCCGCTCGGGCGGAATGCAGGCCTCGATGGTGTCCCAGTAATAGCGCCACAGCTCGGAGGTGTTGCGTTGGCGGCCGACCACGCGGGCGATCAGGGGCACCACGGCGCGCATGTAGCCCTTGAGCAGCGCCGTCGCGATGCGGCCTTCGGGCTTGGTGATCTCGAGCACGATCACGCGTCCGCCCGGCCGCAGCACGCGATGGAACTCGCTGAAGGCCGCGGCCACATCGCTGATGTGGCGCATGGCGTAGCCCATGCTCACGAAATCGCAGCTGGCGTCGGGGCGGGGCAGGGCTTCGGCCACGCCCTGGAGCAACTCGACGCCCGGCAGCTTGACCTGCTCCATCATGCCCACGCTGGGGTCCACCCCGACGAGGCGGCCCGTGGGGCCGATGATCTTCAGCGCCTCGCGCGCCACCAGCCCGGTGCCGATGCCCACGTCGAGCACCTGGGCACCCGTTGCGAGGCCGGCCTGCGCCAGCGCCGCGCGGCGGTACGACGGGCCGGTGCCGAAGGCCAGCACGCTCTCGATGCGGTCGTAGTCCGCGGCGGTGCTGTCGAAGATGCGGCGAAGGAATGCCTGGTGCTCCGCCTCGTTCTTGTAGTACAGGGGCAGCGGTGCGTGGGGCGGGAGGATGTCGGGATTGCCGGCTTCGACAGTAGGCGATGGCGTCATCGAAAGATTATCGCCAAAAGCATAGGCCCGAATTCAGGGGCGGCGGCGAGCGTTGTGTGCGCCGGACAGTAAACTCGCGGCTTGCTTTGAAAACACAAGACAGCGAGATAGAAAGCCATGGCCGGACACAGCAAATGGGCGAACATTCAGCACCGCAAGGGCCGCCAGGACGAGAAGCGCGGCAAGCTCTGGACCCGCGCCATCCGTGAAATCACCGTGGCAGCCCGCGCCGGCGGCGGCGACCTCAGCGCCAACCCCCGGCTGCGGCTGGCGGTCGAAAAAGCCAAGGCCGTCAACCTGCCGATCGACACCGTCAAGCGCAACATCGACAAGGCCACCGGCAACCTCGAAGGCGTCAACTACGAGGAAATTCGTTACGAGGGGTACGGTATCGGCGGCGCGGCGATCATCGTCGACACCATGACCGACAACCGCGTGCGCACCGTGGCCGAAGTGCGCCACGCCTTCTCCAAGCACGGCGGCAACATGGGCACCGAAGGCTCGGTGGCCTTCCAGTTCAAGCACTGCGGCCAGTTCATCTTCGCACCGGGCACCGACGAAGACAAGGTGATGGAAGTGGCGCTCGAAGCGGGTGCCGAAGACGTCGTCACCGACGACGACGGCGCCATCGAGGTGATCACCGCGGTCGCCGATTTCGAAGCCGTCCAGAAAGCGCTGGAAGCCGCCGGCCTGAAGCCCGATGCGGCCGAAGTCACCATGCGCGCCGAGAACCCCGTCGAAGTCACCGGCGAAGACGCCGCCAGGATGCAGAAACTGCTCGACGTGCTCGAAGACCTGGACGACGTGCAGGACGTTTATCACAACGCGTCGCTCTCCGAGTGAGCGCGTTCTTTGTAATTCAGCGAACGAACAGGGCCCTCGAATGAAGGTATTGGTTATTGGTGGTGGGGGCCGCGAACACGCATTGGCCTGGCGGCTGTTGCAGGCCACGCGCGTGAGCCGCGTCTATGTGGCGCCGGGCAACGGCGGCACCGTGAGCGACGCGCGCTACGACTGCATCGACATCACCGAGCCCGCCGCGCTGCGCGAGTGGGCCATCAAGGAAAAGATCGCGCTCACCGTGGTGGGCCCCGAGGCGCCGCTCGCGGCCGGCGTGGTCGATGAATTTCGTGCGCACGGCCTGCGCATCTTCGGCCCCACGCAGGCGGCCGCGCAGCTCGAAAGCTCGAAGGCCTTTTCCAAGGCCTTCATGAAGCGCCACAAGATCCCGACGGCCGAATACGAAGCCTTCACCGACGCCGCTGCCGCGCACGCCTACATCGACGCCAAGGGCGCGCCGATCGTCGTCAAGGCCGACGGCCTGGCCGCAGGCAAGGGCGTGGTCGTGGCCATGACCGCGCAGGAGGCGCACGAGGCGGTCGACTTCATGCTGGTCGACAACAAATTCGGCGTGGCGCACAACGACGGCGGCGCGCGCGTCGTGATCGAAGAATTCCTGCAGGGCGAAGAAGCCAGCTTCATCGTGCTGTGCGACGGCAAGAACGTCACCGCACTCGCCACCAGCCAGGACCACAAGCGCCTGCTCGACGGCGACGAAGGCCCCAACACCGGTGGCATGGGCGCCTATTCGCCCGCGCCGGTGGTCACGGCCGAGGTGCATGCGCGTGCGATGCGCGAGATCATCCTGCCGACCATCCGCGGCATGGAAAAAGACGGCATCCCGTACACCGGTTTCCTCTACGCCGGCCTGATGATCGACGCGGCCGGCCATCCGAAGACGCTCGAATTCAACTGCCGCATGGGCGACCCCGAGACGCAGCCGATCATGATGCGGCTCAAGTCCGACCTGTTCGAGGTGTTCTGGCACGCCACCGACGGCACGCTCGACCAGGTCGAGCTGCAATGGGACCGCCGCGTGGCGATGGGCGTGGTGATGGCGGCGCATGGCTATCCGCTCTCGCCCCGCAAGGGCGACCGCATCACCGGCATTCCGGCCGAGGCGCCCGACGCCGTGGTGTTCCACGCGGGCACGACCATGCAGGACGGCGAACTCAAAACCAGCGGCGGCCGCGTGCTCTGCGTGACCGTGCTGGCCGACAGCGTGAAGCTCGCGCAGCAGCGGGCCTACGAGGTGGCGGCGCGTGTCAACTTCGACGGCGCGCAGTACCGCAAGGACATCGGATTCCGCGCGGTGCATGCGCGCAACACCCCTCAAGCTTGATGCAGCAAACCAACCCCGCCGCCGTCGGCGATTACCTGCGCGGACTGCAGCAGTCGATCATTGCGGCGGTCGAGGCAGCCGATGGCGGCACCTGCGTGCGCGATGCCTGGCAGAAGGAGCCGGGCGAGGTGCTGCAGGGCAACGGCCTGACCTGCATTCTTGAAGGCGGCGAATTGTTCGAGCGCGCGGGCTGCGGCTTTTCGCAGGTGCGCGGCCCGAAGCTGCCGCCCTCGGCCACGCAGAACCGGCCCGAGCTCGCCGGCGCGCCGTTCGAGGCGATGGGCGTGTCGCTGGTTTTTCATCCGCGCAATCCTTATGTGCCCATCGTTCACATGAACGTGCGCATGCTGGCTGCACTGCCCGCGGACGGCGCGCCCGTCTGCTGGTTCGGCGGTGGCATGGACTTGACGCCGTGCTACGGCTTCGAGGAAGACGCGGTGCACTTTCACACCGTGTGCCGCGATGCACTCGCCCCCTTCGGCGACGACAAATACCCGCGTTTCAAGACCTGGTGCGACGAGTACTTTTTCTTGAAGCACCGCAACGAGCAGCGCGGCATCGGCGGCATCTTTTTCGATGACTTCGCCGAGGGCGGTTTTGAGAACGGCTTTTCGCTGATGCGCTCGGTTGGCGATGCTTTTCTGCCGGCGTACCTGCCGCTGGTCGAGCGCCGTCGCCACACGCCTTGCGGCGAACGCGAGCGCGACTTTCAGCTGTACCGGCGCGGCCGCTATGTGGAGTTCAACCTGGTCTGGGACCGCGGCACGCACTTCGGCTTGCAGTCGGGCGGGCGCACCGAATCGATCCTGCTCTCGATGCCGCCGCTGGCCAGCTGGGCCTACCGCCAGCAGCCCGAGCCAGGCACCCCTGAAGCCGCGCTGTACAGCGACTTCATCGTTCGGCGCGACTGGCTGTGAGTTCTTCCGGCGGGGCTCCGCGCATCGGCATCTTCGGCGGCGCCTTCGATCCGCCGCACAACGCCCATGTTGCACTGGCCAAAGCCGCGCTGGCACAGCTGGACCTGAAAGAGCTCCACATCATTCCGACGGGTCAGGCCTGGCACAAGAGCCGCACGCTCACGCCCAAGGAAGACCGCCTCGCGATGACGCGGCTGGCCTTCGGCGATCTCGAGGGCACGGTGGTGATCGACAGCCGCGAAGTGTTGCGCGACGGCCCGACCTATACGCTGGACACCCTGCGCGAGTTGCAGAAAGAACAGCCCGGCGCGCAACTCATTCTGATCATGGGCGCCGACCAGGCCAGCGCATTGCCGAGCTGGCACGGCTGGCAGGCTATACTCGGCGCCGCTATCGTTTCTGTAGCGTATCGCGCACTATCGACGGGCGGCACTGCCCGTTTTGATCCGAAAATGCTGCCCAACCTTCCGGCTGGCGCGCGTTTCGAGGCGCTAGAACTGGCTGCCATGGACACCAGCGCCACCGAAATTCGGCGGCGCGCTGCACTGGGCCTGGACATTTCCTCGCTGGTTCCGCCCACGGTTGCACGCTATATTGACCAACACCACCTCTACCGCTCTGCCTGATGACCACTGAAGCCGCCGCCAAGAAAGACACCCAGAAACTCCAGCGAGCCATCATCGATGGTCTCGAAGACGTCAAGGCGCAGGACATCCAGGTATTCGACACCGAGCATCTGTCGCCGCTTTTCGAGCGCGTGATCGTCGCCTCGGGCACCTCCAACCGCCAGACCAAGGCGCTTGCAGCCAGCGTCCGCGACGCGGTGCGCGAGGCCGGCTTCGGCAAGCCGCGTATCGAGGGCGAGGACAACGGCGAGTGGATCATCGTGGATTGCGGCGCGGCCGTGGCGCACATCATGCAGCCCGCCATCCGCCAGTACTACCACCTCGAAGAGATCTGGGGCGACAAGCCGGTGCGCGCCAAGCTCGGCGGCGCCAAGCCTGCCGCCAGCACCTCGTCGAGCAAGGACGAGCCGGAAGACAAAAAGAAGAAGCCTGCAGCCAAGGAGCCTTCGCTGCGCCGCTCAAGCGCCGCCAAGACCGCGATCAAGGCCGCCGAGCAGGAAGCCAGGGAAGAGAAGGCTCGCAGAAGCCCTGCCCGAAAGACCACCGCCAAGACCGCGGCCAAGAAGGCCCCGGCCCGCAAGACCACGACGACCGCACGCACGCCCGTCAAGGTCATCGGCAAGCCCGCTGCCAAGAAGACCGCAGCCAAGCCCGCGGCAAAGAAGGCGCCTGCCAAGAAGGCGCCAGCCCGCCGCGCATGAAGCTCCTGGTGGTCGCCGTCGGGCAGCGCATGCCCGATTGGGCGCAGACTGCCTGGGACGACTACGCCAAGCGCTTCCCGCCCGAGCTCAAGCTCGAGTTGCGCGCCGTCAAGACCGAGCCGCGCGGCTCCAAGTCGCTGGAGACGCTCTACGCCGCCGAACGCGAACGCATCGAGGGTGCCATTGCGCGCGGCATGCGCATCGTGGCGCTCGATGAGCGCGGCACCGCACTCACCACCAAGGCGCTCGCAGCGCGCCTGCAGGCCTGGCAGGGCGAGGGCGATGACGTGGCCCTTGTCATCGGCGGTCCCGACGGCCTGGACCCTGCGTTCAAGGCCGCGGCGCACGAACGCATCCGCCTCTCCGACCTGACACTGCCGCACGCGATGGCGCGGGTGCTGCTGGTCGAGCAGCTGTACCGGGCGTGGTCGGTCAACGCAGGCCATCCGTACCACCGGGAATGACCCGGCCGGTCGCCTGGCCCGGTGAGGCGGGCCTTGCGCGGCAACGATGCCCGCGCATCCTTGATTCCCTGTTCCGGCCCGCGCGCTCGCCGCATGCATGGGCCTGAACATCACGGAGACCTGAACTTGCCCGACTTCATCTATCTCGCATCGCAAAGCCCGCGCCGCGCGCAATTGCTCGGCCAGCTTGGCGTTCGCCATGAACTGCTGCTGGCCGGTCCCGACGAAGACGCGGAGGCGCTGGAGGTGGTGCTGCCCAACGAGTCGCCGACGGCCTATGTGCAGCGCGTCACCGCGCTCAAGCTCGATGCGGCTGTCGCCCGACGCAAACGCCTCGGCCTGGCTGACGCACCCGTGCTCTGCGCCGACACCACCGTCTCGTTGGGCCGCACCATCCTCGGCAAGCCCGAGGATGCGCGCGATGCAGAGCGCATGCTCGCGCTGCTGTCCGGCCGCACCCATCGCGTGCTGACCGCCGTGGCGCTGCAGCACGGCCGCCGCCGCCATGCGGCGCTCAGCGTGTCGCGCGTGCGGTTCGCCGCGATCACGAAGAAGCAGATCGCCGTCTATGCCGCGGGCGGCGAGCCGATCGGCAAGGCCGGGGCCTATGCCATTCAGGGTGCGGCGGCTGCGTTCATCGAGCACATCAGCGGGTCCTATTCGGGCATCATGGGCCTGCCGATGTTCGAGACCGCGCAACTGCTTTGCGATTCAGGTCTGGCCGGTTTCAATACTTGAGAATTCCATGCAAGACATCCTGATCAACTGGTCCCCGCAGGAGACCCGTGTGGCGCTGGTCGAGCACGGCGCGGTGCAAGAGCTGCACGTCGAACGCACGCTGGAGCGCGGGCTGGTCGGCAACATCTACCTGGGCAAGGTTTCGCGCGTGCTGCCGGGCATGCAGTCGGCCTTCATCGACATCGGCCTGGAGCGCACCGCCTTCCTGCACGTGGCCGACATCGTGGCGCCGTTCACCCCGGGCTCGCGGCCCAGCGCCCCGGCGCCCGAGCGGGACCACCGCAACGGCGGGCCGATGGTGCCCATCGAGAAGCAGGTGTTCGAGGGGCAGTCGCTGCTGGTGCAGGTCATCAAGGACCCCATCGGCACCAAGGGCGCGCGGCTCTCGACGCAGATCAGCATCGCGGGCCGGCTGCTGGTGTTCCTGCCGCAGGACAACCACATCGGCGTGTCGCAGAAGATTCCGTCGGAGCAGCGCGAGTCGCTGCGCACTCGCATGCTCACGCTGATCGAGGCGGCGGCTGCTGCAGAGAGCGGCGGCGTGGTGCCGGTCAACACCGGCGGCTTCATCCTGCGCACCAACGGCGAAGACTCGTCCGACGCCGAACTGGCCGAAGACATCGGCTACCTGCGCAAGACCTGGTCGCGCATCCGTGATGCGTCGAGCAAGCTGCCTGCGATGTCGCTGCTGCACCAGGACCTGAGCCTCTTGCAGCGCGTGCTGCGCGACATGACCAGCGAGGACACGCAGACCATCCGCATCGACTCGCGCGAGCAGTTCGAGGTGCTGCTCAAGTTCGGCCTCGAATTCATGCCGCAGGCGGCGGGCAAGCTGCAGCACTACAAGGGCGAGCGTCCGATCTTCGACCTGTACTCGGTCGACGAGGAAATCGCCAAGGCGCTGGGCCGGCGCGTCGAACTCAAGTCGGGCGGCTACCTCGTGGTCGACCAGACCGAGGCGCTCACCACGGTGGACGTGAACACTGGCGGCTTCGTCGGCGCGCGCAATTTCGACGACACCATCTTCAAGACGAACCTCGAGGCGGGGCAGGCGATTGCAAGGCAACTGCGGCTGCGCAACCTGGGCGGCATCATCATCGTCGACTTCATCGACATGGCCCGCGACGACCATCGCGAGCAGGTGCTGGCCGAATTTCGCAAGCAACTGGCGCGGGACCGCGTCAAGACCACGGCCGGCGGCTTTTCGCAACTGGGCCTCGTGGAAATGACGCGCAAGCGCACGCGCGAATCGCTGGCCCACATGCTGTGCGAACCCTGTACGGCCTGCGGCGGGCAGGGCATCGTGAAGACTGCGCGCAGCGTGGCCTACGACGTGATGCGCGAGATCCTTCGCGAGGCGCGGCAGTTCACGCCGCGCGAGTTCCGCATCGTGTCGTCGCCGCAGGTGATCGAGTTGTTCCTCGACGAAGAGAGCCAGCACCTGGCGGGCTTGAGCGATTTCATCGGCAAGCCGATTTCGCTGCAGTCCGAGCCCGCCATCGGACAGGGGCAGTACGACATCGTGCTGCTCTGACCGAGAACGGCTCGCAGCCTCAGAGCGTCGGGTCTTGTCCCGGCGTGGCGCTGCGCACCGCCAGCGTCTGCAGGCGGGCATAGAGCCCGTCCAGCGCCATCAACTGCGCGTGGCTGCCTTGCTCGGCGATGCGGCCTTGTTCCATCACGATGATGCGGTCCGCATGCTGGATGGTCGAGAGCCGGTGCGCCACGATCAGCGTGGTGCGGTTCTGCATCAGGCGCTGCAGGGCGTCCTGCACCAGCCGCTCCGATTCGGTGTCCAGCGCCGAGGTGGCTTCATCGAGCAGCAGCACGGGCGCGTTCTTGTAGAGCGCACGCGCAATCGCGAGCCGCTGGCGCTGGCCGCCAGAGAGCTGCGTGGCGTTGTGGCCCAGCACGGTGTCCATGCCCTGCGGCAGGCTTTCGACGTGGACGCTCAGGTTGGCGGCGACCAGGCATTCGTTGACGCGCTCGCGGTCGATTTCGGAGCCCAGCGCCACGTTGGCGGCCAGCGTGTCGTTGAGCATGACCACGTCCTGGCTCACCATCGCGAATTGGGCGCGCAGGCTCTTCAATTGCCACTCGCTGGTGTCGTGCCCGTCCAGCAGCACCTGCCCGCCGCTGGGTTGCACGAAGCGCGGCAACAGGTTGACCAGCGTGGTCTTGCCTGACCCCGAAGGCCCGACGAAGGCCACCACCTGGCCCGGCTCGATGGTCAGGCTCACGCCGTCCAGGGCGCGCTGCTCGTCGTCGCCGCGGTAGCTCACCTGCACGTTGCGCAGTTCGATGTGGCCTTCGGCATGCGCGATTTTGAAGCTGCCCTGCGACTCGGGCGCGACCTCGTCGACCAGGATCAGCCCGCGTTCCAGCGCGGCGAGCCCGCGCGTGATGGGCCCGGCCACTTCGGCCAGACGCCGGATGGGCGCGATCAGCATCAGCATGGCCGTGATGTAGGCGACGAATCCGCCCACGGTGAAGCCTTGCTTGCCGCTTTGCCAGAGGGCGATCATGACCACCACCGACAGCGCGAGCGAGGCCATCATCTGCGTGAGCGGGGTGGTGGCTGCTTGCGCGATGGTGGATTTGACGGCCAGGCGGTTCAGGCGCTGGCTCAGTTGCTCGAAGCGCTGCTCCTGGGCCTGCTCGGCGCCGTGCAGGCGCACCACGCGGTGAGCCAGCACGTTTTCTTCGACCACGTAGGCCAGCTCGTCGGTCGCCTGCTGGCCCTGCTGGGTGAGCTTGTAGAGCCGCTTGGAGAACACCTTCATGATCCAGGAGATGCTCGGCACCAGGAAGGCGACGATCAGCGTCAGCTTCCAGTTCAGATAGACCAGGTAGCCCAACAGCGCGATGAGCGTGAAGCCGTCGCGCGAGAGCCCGAGCAGTGCCTGCACCAGCAGCATCGCGCCGGTCTGCACCTCGTACACCACCGTGTTCGACAGGGCGCTGGCCGACTGGCGCGTGAAGAGCGCGAGTTCGGCGCCCAGCAGGCGTTCGAACAGCACCCGGCGCAGCTTCTGCATGCCCTCGTTGGCGATGCGCGAGAGGGCGTATTGCGAAATGAATTGCGCGATGCCGCGCACCGCGAACAGCAGCAGCACGGCGGCGGGCACGAACCACAGGGGCATCTCGCCGCGGGTGAAGCCCCGGTCGAGCAGCGGCTTCAAGAGAGCGGCCATCAGCGGCTCGGTGATCGCCGCCAGCATCGCGCCGCAAAGCCCCACGGCCCACCATTTGCGAGAGCTGCCGAACCAGGTCATGAGACGCGCCAGACGGCGCATCAGGGGAGGGCGCGCGGTCTCGCTGCCAGGGGATGCTTGCATGGCGGCGGATTCTACGGGCCGCCCTGAAGAGGCCTTGGGGAGGGCCGATGTAGGACCGCATCGCCGGATAAACGTTTTGTGACGGGGGCGCCAAGCCAGTGTGTAACATGTGGCCCGTTGCGTCGGACTGAAACTTTCTGTCCGAAAACCTCTCCGAACCGCATGAACAAGCCGTTGACAGCTCCTATTCCAACTCCTTCTTCATCATCGCTATTTGCACGCCGCACGCTCATTGCGGCCCTTGCTGCCACCCCCGTGCTTCCTGCCCTTGCCCAGTTCCGGGTCGAGGTGTCGGGCGTGGGGCTGACGCAATTGCCGATCGCGCTCGTTCCTTTCAAGGGACAGGATTCCTCGCCGCAGAAGATCTCCGAGATCGTCCAGGCCGACCTCGAGCGAAGCGGCCAGTTCCGCGGCGTCGATGCTTCCGGCCAGGCGCTGGACGAGGCTTCCCGCCCCGACCTGTCGCTGTGGCGCCAGCGCACCGCCGACTCGCTGGTGGTGGGCAGCGTCACCCGGCTGGCCGACGGGCGCTTCGATGTGAAGTTCCGCCTGTGGGACGTGGTCAAGGGGCAAGACCTCGGCGGCCAGAGCTACACCGTTCCGCAGGGCGACCTTCGCCTCGCTTCGCACCGCATCGCCGACTACGTCTATGAAAAGCTGACTGGCGAAAAAGGCATCTTCTCGACCCGCATCGCCTACGTCACCAAGGGCGGCAGCCGCTACTCGCTGTGGGTGGCCGATGCCGACGGCGAGAACGCGCAGGCCGCGCTGGCCAGCCCCGAGCCCATCATCTCGCCGTGCTGGTCGTCCAACGGACAGCAACTGGCGTACGTGTCCTTCGAATCGCGCAAGCCCGTGGTCTACGTGCACAACGTGGCAAGTGGACAGCGCCGCCTGCTGGCGAACTTCAAGGGCTCCAACAGCGCGCCGGCCTGGGCGCCCGATGGCGCCTCGCTCGCCGTCACGCTCAGCCGCGACGGCGGCTCGCAGCTGTTCACCATCCCGGCCGCCGGTGGCGAGCCACGGCGCCTGACCCAGAGCGCGAGCATCGACACCGAGCCTGTGTACTCTGCCGACGGCAGCACGATCTATTTCGTGAGCGACCGCGGCGGCGCGCCCCAGATCTACAAGATGGGTGCCAGCGGAGGCAATCCGACACGCGTGACCTTCAGCGGCACCTACAACATTTCTCCGTCCATCAGCGGCGATGGCCGGTGGTTGGCCTACATCTCGCGTGTGGGCGGTGCCTTCAAACTCCACGTGATGGAGTTGGCAAGCGGCAACGTGACGGCCATTACCGACACCACCGCCGACGAGAGTCCGAGTTTTGCCCCCAACAGCAAGCTGATCGTCTATGCAACGCGCCTCCAAGGCCGCGAGGCGCTGATGACGACCACGCTCGACGGAAAAATAAAGGCACGCCTGGCGGGACAGGCGGGAGACATCAGAGAACCGGACTGGGGTCCGTTTCAGAAGCAATGATCAGATCTATTTGAGTTAATTGAGGAGTTCGATAAATGTTGAAGCGCACTATTTATTCCCTGGCCATCGTGGCCCTTATTGCCGGTTGCTCGTCGGGCACCAAGCTGACCGACACGCCTGTGACCGACGGTCGCGGTTCTGCGGGCCAGCAAGGCGGCGCAAGCGCCGTGGCACCGGTCACCATCGACCCGAACGCAGGCACGGCGCAAGGCCCGGTGGGCGTCGATCGCATCGTGTTCTTCGACTACGACAGCTACACGGTCAAGCCCGAGTTCCAGGCGCTGATCGACGGTCATGCCCGTTTCCTGAAGGCTTCGCCGCAGCGTCGCATTTCGATCGAAGGTCATACCGATGAGCGCGGTGGCCGTGAGTACAACCTGGCACTCGGCCAGAAGCGCTCCGAAGCCGTCCGTCGCGCACTCACCCTTCTGGGCGTGAGCGACAGCCAGATCGAAGCCGTGAGCTTCGGCAAGGAAAAGCCGGCAGTCCAGGGCGCGGGTGAAGAGGCGTGGGCGCAAAACCGCCGCGCTGAAATCCGCTACACCCGGTGATGCCACGCGCATTGATGCGGGGCGCGGCACTCGCTGCCGCCTTGCTTTGCGCCTCGGCGGGGTCGCAAGCCGCGCTGTTCGAGGATGACGAGGCGCGCCGCGCCATCCTCGATCTGCGCCAGCGTGTCGAGGCCATGCGCCAGCAAACCGACCAGCGGCTCAACGACGAAAACGGCCAGCTGCGCCGCAGCCTGCTCGATCTGCAGAACCAGATCGAACAGATGCGCGGTGACTTGGCCCGCATGACCGGCCAGAACGAGCAGCTCACGCGCACGCTGAGCGAAATGCAATCGCGCCAGACCACCATCGACGACAAGCTCAGGCAGAACGAGCCGTCCAAGGTGAGCGTCGACGGCCGCGAGTTCACGGCCGACCCCAAGGAAAAAGCAGACTTCGAGGCTGCGCTCGGCGTGTTCCGCTCGGGCCAGTTCGCGCAGTCGCAAACCGCCTTTGCAGAGTTCGTCAAACGCTACCCGCAAAGCGGCTACAACGCCTCGGCGTTGTTCTGGCTCGGCAATGCGCAGTACGCCACGCGCAATTACAACGAAGCCATTGCGAATTTCCGTTCGATGCTTTCGCTGGCACCCGACCACGCCAAGGCGCCCGAGGCCGTGCTGTCGATTGCCAATTGCCAGATCGAACTGAAGGACACGCGCGCGGCACGCCGCACGCTGGAAGACCTGGCCAAGGCCTACCCGCAGTCCGAAGCGGCACAGGCCGGCCGCGAGCGTCTCTCGCGCCTGCGTTGATGCGGGCGGAGTCATCCGCTTGAGCGCAACTTCCGGTTCTTTCACTGAAGCGTTCACACCAGCCGCCGCGGATGTCGTCACCGACACCGCGGCGCCTGACTTTGCGCGCCGCTTCGGCGGGCTCGAGCGCCTCTACGGCGTGGCCGGCGCCGTGCGCATCCGCAACGCCCATGTACTTGTCGTCGGCATCGGGGGCGTGGGCTCCTGGGCGGTCGAGGCATTGGCGCGCAGTGGGGTGGGGCGGCTCACGCTGGTCGATCTGGACCACGTGTCGGAATCGAACATCAACCGCCAGATCCACGCACTCGACTCGACCGTCGGCCAGGCCAAGGTGGAGGCCATGCGCGATCGCATTGCGCAGATCAACCCCGACGCCAAGGCGCTTGCAATCGACGAATTCGTCGAGCCCGGCAACTGGACGGCATTGCTCGATGCGGCCGAGGCTGCGAACGGTCCGGCCACCGCGGTCATCGATGCCTGCGACCAGGTGAAGGCCAAGCTCGCGATGGCTGCATGGGCACGAGATGCTCGCAGCACTTCTAGCGCGGCCTTCGTCACGGTCGGTGCGGCGGGCGGCAAGCGGCTGGCGCACAAGGTCGACATCGACGATCTCTCGCTCGTCACGCACGACCCGCTGCTGGCACAACTGCGACAGCGGCTGCGCAAGGACCACGGCGCGCCGCGTGAAGGTCGCAAGATCGGCGTCACCTGCGTTTTCAGCCGCGAAAGCGTTGCACCGCCCGATGCGTCCTGCGCGATCGAAGGCGACGGTTCGCTCAACTGCCACGGCTACGGCTCGGTGGTAAGCGTGACCGCGACCTTCGGACAATGTGCGGCAGGTTGGGTGCTCGACAAAATCGCGAGCAACGCCGCGCTATAATCTTAGGCTTTGCCGGGTTCAACACCGGCAAAACATCGAAGAAGAAAAAAATGGTTCCGGGACGTTAGCTCAGTTGGTAGAGCAGCGGACTTTTAATCCGTTGGTCACTGGTTCGAATCCAGTACGTCCTACCAGAACCCCGCATCCGCAAGAAAGCCGACTCTCATTTCGAGAGCCGGCTTTTTTCTTTTGGGTGTTCTGAGGTCTTGCCGATGCAATGCGGCGCCCGGGCAACCGCCATCGATGCGCCATCGACCTACGCCGATCCCCGCTGGCGGCTGTACGAGTTGGGCTCACGGGTAGGAGAAGCTGGTCCTCAAGATCAACCTGCGAGGAAAAGCTTTTCATGCGCGCCAACGACACCACCCCTACAAGCCCCACCCCCGACGAACTCACGCCCCTCGAAATTTCCAGGGCCGTCCTCGAAGACGAAGAGAACCCCAACACCCTGCGCGCCGTCTCGCCGCTGGAACGCGCTGCCACCGGCGTGGACGCCGCCGGCAATGCCAAGCCACGGTCGGCGATCACCCGCCTGCTGTGCAATCCCGCATTCGCCTGGGGCGCCGCAGCGGCTGCCGGCCTCGGGCTGGTCGCGTTGGCCTATGCCAACCGTGAATCGCGGCCCGACTGGCGCTCGCTTGCCCGATTCCGCCGCCGGAACTGAGCCGGCTTGATCGGCACTGGGCGATAGAACTGCACCCGCAGACCGCTTCGCCGGTGCTGCACCAAACGGGGAGACCGATGCGCCGCAACCGCGCACTTCACCCATGAAGGGCGAGTGCCGGTAGCACTGGCTTGAATTGCCGAGAGAGCCTGGGCCTCAGCTCACCACGGCCGCCACCACGGTCGGGCGGGCTGCCGCAGTTCGAGGTGGCGCGTGTCCAGATCATGGTTCGCGGCGGGGGCATGGCCGCGCAGCCGCCGCACTTCCACTTCGAGCGCGTGCGCGATGCCGCGCGCGTCCCGGTCGCCGCGAAGTGCGCGCCGGCGCCACTCGGCCGCAAGAGCGATCTGGGCGGCAAGGCCGTGCGGTTCGGGATCATCGAGAGCCATCATGGCGACCGATTCTTCATCTCAGCGTGCTGCTCGCTGTAGACGGACGGAGCCGTCGGCTGTACGAAAAGACACAGACGTGTGCACCGCAGGCTCGAAATCGGGCCTCAACACTGCTCGTGCTTGTCTTCCAGTTGACGCCTGCGTTCCGCGATCGCCAGTTCCTTGGCCTTGTCGTAGCCGTGTTTGGCGACCGAGAACGCCTTGCTCGTCGTGCCTTTGCCGGTGGTGTAAGTCATGGCCAGCCAATAGCCGGGATGCTCGGGCCGGGGCGACTTGAACGCAACGCCCGAGACGCCGCTGGTGTTGGTGCGCCGCACGACTTCGGAGCGGGAGCGCTTGGGCGCAAGCCCGTCCGTCGAGGGCGGCGGGGCCTTGCGGATCGCCTCTTCGGCCGGATGGACCGTGGCCCGCCCCTTCATCTGGTTGAGCTGCTGGGCGCGTTCATGCTCCGCCATGGATCGCGCGGCGCTGCCGGCGCCGCTGACCGGAAACAGGGCGCGCAGGATCTGGTCGTGGGCGATGTAGGTCTTTGCAAGCCATCCGAGGAGCCTGCCGTTGGGCGCCAGCAGTCGGAACACGCCGGGCATGCCGCTCTTGTTGTCCACGCGCAGCTTCTGGGCCCGTGCGCGGCGCAGGGGCGGCGGCAGGCGCTGAACGAGCGCGTCGCGCCAGGCCTGGGCGTGCTGCAGCGCCTGGTCCAGCCCTCCGTGGCTGGCCTCGCCGAACAGCGCGCGGTGCCGCTCGCCGTTTCGGACGATGGACACCTCGAAACCCCATGGCCGACGGTAGATGCCGTACATCTGCTGCGAGTTGGGGATCCCCTTTGGCATGCTGGTGCGGTCCTGTAATCGGGTGCAAGTTACTTATAGTAACTGTAGATTACGAGCCCACCGAGGTAGTGGTCTTTTCGCCAGAAGTCGAATCTGCTGCAGGGCGCGCGCCGTATTGAAGGCAGCCGTCACGCATTTTCGTGACTGCGTACTCAGTCAACAGGAGCATCTCCATGCAGAGCAAACTTCATCGCCTCGCCGCTGTCACCCTTGCCGTCGCGCTTTCCGCCGGGGCTTACTCGGCCATGGCAGCGTCCGTCATGGTGGGCGGGGCACCGATGCTGCCCACCAAGGACATCATCGACAACGCGGTCAATTCCAAGGACCACACCACGCTGGTGGCTGCGGTCAAGGCGGCGGGCCTGGTCGACACGCTCAAGGGCCCGGGTCCATTCACCGTGTTCGCGCCGACCAACGCGGCCTTCGCCAAGCTGCCGGCCGGCACCGTCGACACGCTGCTCAAGCCCGAGAGCAAAGACGTGCTGACCGGCGTGCTGACCTACCACGTGGTTTCCGGCAAGCTCGACGCGGCCGAACTCATGAGGGAAATCAAGGCTGGCAAGGGTTCCGCGGAACTCAAGACGGTGGCCGGCGGCACGCTCATCGCCAAGAGCAAGGGCAGCAAGATCACCCTCACCGACGAAAAGGGCGGTACCGCGACCGTGACCATCCCGAACGTGTACCAGTCGAACGGCGTGATTCATGTGGTCGACAAGGTGCTGCTGCCCAAGTAATCAGAAAAAAAACAGCCCGCGCGAGGCGGGCTGGAAGGTGACCTGCTGGAGGAGGGAGGATCAGAGAGGATTGCAGGTCACAGGGAGAGACTTGACTATGCCGGGCCAAGCTGTACGCAACCTGACCTCGCGCGAAACGGTTGCGAATGGCCGCGGCATCGTTTGGCGCTCCCCCCGGGTCGCAGGCGCGGCGACCTGATTCGCACCCGACGATCGGCTGGCGCCGCAGGCGGCAGGCGTTGCTGCCGCGACGGGCTCAGTCCTCGTCTTCCCACTTTCCGATGACGGTGCCAAGCACCACGAAGGCGGTGCGGATCGGCTCGTGCTTCGGGTTCAGCGGCAGCAGCCAGCGGCGGTCGTCGTCGTCCTTGAATTCCTTGAGCGTGATCTTGTTGCTCTCGGTCAGCCGCGCAATAACGCGCTCCCCGTCGGCGGGCGTTTGGAGTTCGGTGTCGACGAAGACGATCGAGCCTTCGGGATAGCTCTTGAGCGCGCCATCCGCCGAAGTCATGCTGTCGCCCTCCACGCGCACCGCGTAGGTCTGGTCGCTGTGGTGGGCGACGCAGGGAATCCAGCGGTCGGCGCTTTGCTTGCCCGCCGAGGTCCAGTTGGCCGCCTGCGCCCATGAAATGAGCGGCACGGTGTCGGGTGTGCCCGGCGCAAAGCAGGGGAGTTCCGGCGGCACGCGAACCACGCGGTAGATGGCCGCCGGCTCGTTGGCGTTGTGCTGGGCCTTGCGGATCTGAACCGGATCCCAGGGCGCTGGGCCGTCGCCTGTGTCCATCCAGTTGGGATCGGCGCGGTAGATCCGCGACAACGCCAGCAGACTCATGGTGCGGGTGGTGTCCCCGCGTTCGATTTTCGAGATGCTCCCTTGCTTGACGCCCGAGAGGGCCTCGGCCTGTTTCTGGGTCAGGCCTGCATGCAGTCGCGCGGCTTTCGCTCGTTTGGCAATAGTCTCCATGGTGCGCGATTTAAGCTCAGAAGAATAGTGCAGTTAGACTCAAAAATATAAAAATGGGAGTCGTCAATGAAGCCACGCGAGTTGGTACTGGCGCTGAGGGCCATGGGCCTCACGCAGATGCAGATCCAGGAGCGCACCGGGATCCCGCAACCCACGGTCAGCAAGATCGGCCTCGGAAAGGTGCGCGACATCATGTCGCGCCACTACGTGGCACTGCTGGCCGCCTATGAGCACCAGATGACGGTGCAGCCCGCATCGCCAGTCGCCGCGCCCGCGCCGACGGCTGCGCCGGCGCCCTTCAAATGGCCCCGTATCGATGGCTGAGCGGTGCGTCGCGCTGTGTCGTCGGGCCTGTGGCTCGACCGCGTGCTGTGCGCGCTGCTGGCGCTGCTGTCCGCGGCAGCGCTGTGCCTGGGACTGCTGAACGGCGACCACGCCGTCGCCGGGCTGGCGTTGTTCGGCCTGGCCGGGGCGGTGTGGATTGCCTGTGTGCTCTTCGACGACGCTAAGCGCCGACGGTCGCTTGCGGTGCGGGCGGCGCTAGAGCGAGCGTGGCGCTGACGCGCACGCAGTCCTTGATGTGCTGCTCGCCCAGGGCGCGCAAGGCGGCGTAGCCGAGCGCGGCGGAAACGATCTGCCCGGCAATCGGCACGTACTTGGTGGCCTGCTTGGCAGTGAGCCGCACGCCGGCGTGCTTGGCCAGCCGGATCAGCAGGTCGCGTGTGACCAGCCGGCCGACCAGCAGCGCCCCCACGGTGGTGGCGGCCTTCTGGATGCGTTCGCGCTGTTGCGGCGCGAGCTTTTCGACCTGGGTGACCGAAAGCCCGAACTCGGCGCTGATCTGCGGCACCAGCCGCGAGAGCAGGGCCGCATCGGCCGCCCAGTCGACGCCGGGCAAGGGGATGGCGCTGGCGGCCGCCGACATCAGGGCCTTGCGGCCGATCAGCTTGCGGCTGCGATGGATGGCCGCGATGAGCTTTTCGTCACCCTGGGCCAGTTCGATAGCGGACGGCATGCGGCGTGTCTCCTGGTTGGGCTCGATGGGTTTGCCGGGTTCAGGCGGCCAGCGCCTCCAACTGGTCCGACAGGGCCAGCCAGCGCTCTTCGAGTTTTGCGATTTCGTCGTTCAAGGCCTTCAGGCGCTTGCCCGCATCGGCGATTTCGGACGACGGAAGGGGTTGGGCAAGGCGTGCTTCCAGCGTCGTCCGCTCGCTGCCGGCCGCGGCCAGGCGTTCGTCGATCTGTGCGATCTCGCGCTTGATCGGCTTGGCCTGGTCGCTGCGCTGCTGGCGGTCTTGAGCGTCCTGCTTGCGTTGGGGGGCAGCCGGCGCTGCGGCCACTGCCGGTGCCGCAGCGGCGCTGATGGCCTCGCGCGTGGCGACCTTGGCCTCTTCGCGCATGCGCTTGGCTTCGTCCAGCAGGTAGCGCTGGTAGTCGTCCAGGTCGCCGTCGAAGTCGGTGACGACACCGCGGCCCACGAGCCAGAACTCGTCGCATACCGAGCGCAGCAGCGCGCGGTCGTGGCTCACCAGCATCAGGGTGCCTTCGAACTCGTTGAGCGCCACGGCCAGGGCCTCGCGGGTGGCGAGGTCCAGGTGGTTGGTGGGTTCGTCCAGCAGCAGCAGGTTGGGGCGTTGCCAGACCATCATCGCGAGCACCAGGCGGGCCTTTTCGCCGCCGCTCATGGTGCCCACGGGCTGCTTGACCATGTCGCCGCTGAAATTGAAGCTGCCCAGGTAGCCGCGCAACGCCTGCTCGCCGGTGGCCTCCTTTACGGCGCTGCCCAGTTCGCGGGCCATGCGCACCATGTGCTCCAGCGGGTTGTCCTGCGGGCGCAGCACGTCCAGTTCCTGCTGCGCGAAGTAGCCGATGTTCAGGCCCTTGCCCTCGGTGACTTCGCCGGCGATGGCGCCCATTTCGCGCGCGATGGTTTTCACCAGCGTCGACTTGCCCTGGCCGTTGGCGCCCAGGATGCCGATGCGCTGGCCCGCCAGCACCGAGCGGCTCACGCCGCGCAGGATGGTCTTGGGCTCGGCGCCTTCCACCTCGTAGCCGAAGCTCGCATTGGCGATCGAGAGCATCGGGTTAGGAATGTTGCCCGGCTCCTTGAATTCGAAGGTGAAGTCGGCTTCGGCGAGCAGCGGCGCCACCCGTTCCATGCGCTCCAGCGCCTTCACGCGGCTTTGCGCCTGCTTGGCCTTGCTGGCCTTGGCCTTGAAGCGGTCGATGAACTTCTGCAGGTGGGCGATCTTGTCCTGCTGCTTGGAGAACGCGACCTGCTGCTGTTCCATCTGCAGCGCGCGCATGTCTTCGAACTTGCTGTAGTTGCCGCCGTAGCGCGTGAGCTGGGCATTGGCGATGTGCAGCGTGACATCTGTCACCGCGTCCAGAAACTCGCGGTCATGGCTGATCACGATCATGGTGCCGGCGTATTTCTGCAGCCAGGCTTCGAGCCAGACGAGTGCGTCCAGGTCCAGGTGGTTGGTGGGTTCGTCCAGCAGCAGCAGGTCGCTCGGGCACATCAGCGCGCGGGCCAGTTGCAGGCGCATGCGCCAGCCGCCCGAGAAGCTGTTGACGGCGCCGTCGAGCTCGTGCGACTTGAAACCCAGCCCCAGGATCAGCGCCTGCGCGCGCGGCACGGCGTCATGCTCGCCGGCATCGGCCAGGTCGGTGTAGGCGTGGGCCAGTTCCATGCCGATGTCGGCGTCGTCGGGGTTCTCGGCGTAGGCGGCCTCGATGGCCGCGAGCGTGGTGCGCAGTTCGGTGAGGCGGGTGTCGCCGCCGACGACGAATTCGGTGGCCGATTCTTCGGTTTCGGGCATGTCCTGCGCCACCTGGGCCATGCGCCACTGCTTGGGCACGTAGAAGTCGCCGCCGTCTTCGTGCAGCGAGCCGTTGAAGAGCGCGAACAGCGAGGACTTGCCCGCGCCATTGCGCCCCACGAGGCCGACCTTTTCACCGGGGTTGAGGGTGACGGTGGCGCCGTCGAGCAGTTTCTTGGCGCTGCGGCGAAGAATGACGTTTTTGAGAGTAATCATGAAATAGGAACCGTAGGGGCGATTATCCCGCCCGGCCCGTGGCGGCTTGCGCCAGGGGGCAAATCGGGGAAAGGAAGGGATCGCCTGGTCAAGGGAGACCGCAGCCCACGCTGCGGAAATAAGGCGGAAATGAAGCGGAAAGGGGCTCGGGCGGGCGCAGCTAACGCGCGCCGGCCCCGGCCAGCAAGGCGGTGCGGGTCACAAGCAAGACCTGGTCCTCGCCCGCGGAGGTTTCGAGCCACACCACCTCGAGCTGCGGAAAAGCCGTCTCGAAGTGATCGCGCTCGTTGCCGATCTCCAGCACCAGCACCGCCTGCTCGCTCATGCGTGAAGGCGCATCGGCGAACAGCTGCCGGATGAAGTCCATGCCGTCGGCGCCGCCCGCCAGCGCCAGCTCGGGCTCGGCGCGGTATTCGGCGGGGAGGGCGGCCATGCTGGCGCTGTTCACATAGGGCGGGTTGCAGAGCACCAGGTCGTAGGGGCCGGGCAGGTTGGCCAGGCCGTCGGATTCGACCAGCTTCACGCGCGCGTCGAGTGCGTGCCGGGTGACATTGATGGCCGCGACTTCGAGCGCCGCGACCGACAGGTCGGCAGCGTCCACCGTCACATCGGGGTAGGTCAGCGCCGCGAGCACGGCCAGGCTGCCGTTGCCGGTGCACAGGTCGAGCACGCGCCGGGTATGTTCGCCGAGCCAGTAGTCGATGCTGCCGTCGGCAATCAGCTCGGCGACGAAGCTGCGCGGCACGATGGCGCGCTCGTCCACGTAGAAGGGCACGCCTTGCAGCCAGGCTTCCTTCGTGAGGTAGGCGGCGGGTTTGCGGGTGGCGATGCGTTCGTCGATCAGCGCGGCCACCTTGGCGGCATCGGCCGGGGCCACGGGCGTGTCAGCCGCCGCATCGATGTCGTCCAGCGGCAGCTTCAGGCGCCACAGCACCAGCCAGGCGGCTTCGTCGAAGGCGTTGGCGGTGCCGTGTCCGAAAGCCACGCCGGCTTCGGTCAGGCTTTTCGCGCCGGCCTCGATGAGCTCAATGACAGTGCTCATCGGGCGAGCGAGGCTTCGAGCCGTTCCAGCGTGCGCCTGTAGATGTTCTTCAGGGTCTCGATTTCGGCCACGTCGATGTGCTCGTCGATCTTGTGGATGCTGGCGTTGACCGGGCCGAGCTCGACCACCTGCTTGCAGATCTTGGCGATGAAGCGCGCATCGCTCGTGCCGCCGCTGGTCGAAAGCTCGGTCGCGATGCCGGTTTCGTCGGCAATGGCCGCCTGCACCGAACTGACCAGTTCCCCCGGCGTAGTGAGGAAGGGCAGGCCGCCGACCGTCCATGCGAGCGTGTAGTCGACGCCATGCGCATCGAGCACCGCGTGCACGCGCTGCTGCAGCGATTCAGGCGTCGATTCGGTCGAGAAGCGGAAGTTGAAATCGATCACCGCATGGCCCGGAATTACGTTGCTCGCGCCCGTGCCCGAGTGGAAATTGCTGATCTGCCAACTGGTCGGCTGGAAATAGTCGTTGCCTGCATCCCAGCCGCCAGCCGTGTTGATGGCCACGAGTTCGGCCAGCGCCGGCGCCACCGCATGCACCGGGTTCTTCGCCAGGTGCGGGTAAGCAATGTGCCCCTGCACGCCCTTGACCGTGAGCTTGCCGCTCATGGTGCCGCGACGGCCGTTCTTGATCATGTCGCCGCAGCGCTCCACCGCCGTAGGCTCGCCGACGATGCAGTAGTCGATGACCTCGCCGCGCGCGGCCAGCCCGTTGCAGACGATGACGGTGCCGTCGACGCCCGGGCCTTCTTCATCGCTGGTGAGCAGCAGGGCCAGCGTGAGCTTGGGGTCGGGCGTGGCCTGAAGGAATTCTTCGATGGACACGACGAAAGCCGCCACCGATGTCTTCATGTCGCAGGCGCCGCGGCCGTAGAGCTTGCCGTCGCGGTGCGTGGGCGTGAACGGGTGGCTGGTCCACTGCTCGATGGGGCCGGTGGGCACCACGTCGGTGTGGCCGGCGAACACCAGCGTCTTGCTGCCTGCCGCATCAATCGGGCGGCGCACCGCCCAGAGGTTGGTCACGCGAAAGTCGGCCGGCCCGCTCTCGATGGTTTCGAGCGTGAAGCCCAGTTGCGCCAGCCGTTCGCCGAGGATTTGTTGGCAGCCCGCGTCGTCAGGGGTGACCGAGGGGCGCGAGATGAGTTGTTCGGCGAGCTGTAGCGTGCGGGACATCGGAAAAAAAGCCGGAAGGGCGTGGTTCAGAACTTCACGTCGAGCGTGATGTCGGTAAAGGTGGGTTCGTCGACCTGGTCCGTCAGGCTGCGGTCTTCGAGTGGCTGTTGCTTGGGCGCGGCGCGGTTCTGCAGGCGCCACAGCAGGTTGGTCGGCGAATCGGCGTGCAGCAGGCCTTCTTCGCGCGTCACGCGTTCCTCGGTGATGAGGCGGGCGATGTCTTCCTCGAAGGTCTGCGAGCCTTCGGCCATCGATTGCTCCATGGCCTCCTTCACGGCGGAGAAGTCGCCCTTTTCGATCAGGTCGGCCACCAGCACCGTGTTCAGCATGACTTCGAGCGCCGGCACGCGGGCGCCTTGGGGTGTGCGCAAGAGGCGCTGCGACACGATGGCGCGCAGCGCGCCGCCCAGGTCGCCCAGCAGCGTGGCGCGCACTTCCACCGGGAAGAAGCTCAGGATGCGGTTGAGCGCGCGGTAGCTGTTGTTGGCGTGCAGCGTGGCCACGCACAGGTGCCCCGATTGCGCGTAGGCAATGGCGGCCGTCATGGTTTCGCGGTCGCGGATTTCGCCGATCTGGATCACGTCGGGCGCCTGGCGCAGCGCGTTCTTCAGCGCCGTCTGCAGCGACGTGGTGTCGCTGCCCACGTCGCGCTGGTTCACCATCGACTTTTTGTTGGTGTAGGTGAACTCGATCGGCTCCTCCACCGTGAGGATGTGGCCGCTGGCGTTCTCGTTGCGGTAGTCGAGCATCGAGGCGAGCGTGGTGGTCTTGCCCGCGCCGGTGGCGCCGACCATCAGGATCAGCCCGCGCTTGTCCATGATCAGCGTCTTCAGGATGTCGGGCAGGTTCAGGTCGGCAAAGCTCGGGATGACCGAGGCGATGTGCCGCACCACCACCGCATAGGTGCCGCGCTGGCGCATGGCGCTGATGCGGTAATTGCCGGCGCCTTCGAGGGCGACGGCCATGTTCAGTTCGCCCGTGCTCTCCAGCTCCTGGATGCGGGCTTCGGGCACCACCTCGGACAGCAGCGCGAGCGGCGCCGTCGCGGGCAGCACCTGCGCATTGATCGGCACGCAGATGCCGTTGATGCGGATCAGCACCGGGGAGTGGGCCGAGAGGTAGATGTCGGAGGCCTTGCGCTCGGCCATCAAACGAAGAATTCGCTCCATCATGTTCATCGGTCTCTCTCCTCGGGTGCTGTTGTTATCTCAGGGGACGAAAGCGTGGGCGGGTCAGTCGCGCAGCAGGTCGTTCAGGCTGGTCTTGGAGCGCGTTTGCGCATCGACCGTCTTGACGATGATGGCGGCGTAGGTGCTGTAGTCCTGGCCCGACTTGGTCTTCTTGGGCAGGTTGCCGCTGATGACGACGCTGCCGGACGGCACGCGGCCGAAGAAGGTCTCTCCGGTGTCGCGGTTGAAGATCGGGGTGCTCTGGCCGATGTACACGCCCATGCCGAGCACCGAGTTCTCTTCGATCACCACGCCTTCGACCACTTCGGAGCGCGCGCCGATGAAGCAGTTGTGTTCGATGATGGTCGGGCCGGCCTGCAGCGGCTCGAGCACGCCGCCGATGCCCACGCCACCCGACAGATGCACGTTGGCGCCGATCTGTGCGCACGAACCCACGGTGGCCCAGGTGTCGACCATGGTGCCTTCGCCCACGTAGGCGCCGATGTTCACGTACGAGGGCATCAGGATCGCGCCCTTGGCGATGTAGCTGCCGCGGCGGGCCACGGCCGGCGGCACGATGCGCACGCCCGATTCCTTCAGCTCCGCGGCCGACAGGTGCGAGAACTTGGTCGGCACCTTGTCGAAGAAGCCGAGCGAACCGGCCTGCATCTGTTCGTTGTCCTTCAGGCGGAACGACAGCAGCACGGCCTTCTTGATCCACTGGTGCACGGTCCACTGGCCGACGCTTTCACGGGTGGCCACGCGCAGCTTGCCGTTGTTGAGCTCGGTGATCACTTGCTCCACGGCGTCGCGCACTTCGGCGGGGGCGGCGGCGGGCGAGATGTTGGCGCGGTCTTCCCACGCGGCGTCGATGATTTGTTGCAGTTGCTGGGTCATGAGGAAAGTCTCGGGTGAAGAATCGGGGCCAGGGGCAATGAGTGACGGATGGCTGGCTGGCGGCGGCGGGTCGGTCGTCAGCGGCGGCCGTCGTTGACGAAGCGGACGATGCGTCCGGCCGCTTCCACGCACTCGGCCGTTTCGGCCACCAGGGCCATGCGGATGCGGCCCTTGCCGGGGTTTGCGCGCTCGGTGCCGTGTGTCGTGTCTCGCGCCAGATAGCTCCCCGGCAGAACCGTGACATTGTATTGAGCGTAGAGCGCGCGGGCGAAGGCTTCGTCGTCGCCAGCCCACACTTCGGGCACGCCGGCCCAGAGGTAGAAACTGGCGTCGGGCAGGCGCACGTCGAGCACCGGTTCCAGCAGCGGCGTGACGGCGGCGAACTTGGCGCGGTACTTGGCGCGGTTCTCCACCACGTGCGCCTCGTCTCCCCAGGCCGCGATGCTGGCGGCGGCCACGATGCCGCTCATGGCGCTGCCGTGGTAGGTGCGGTAGAGCAAGAATTTCTTGATGATGGCCGCGTCGCCCGCCACGAAGCCGCTGCGCAGGCCCGGCACGTTGCTGCGCTTCGAAAGGGAGGTGAGCGCGATCAGGTTCCTGAAATCGGGCCGTCCCAGCTTCACGGAGGCTTCCAGGCCGCTCAGCGGGGGCTCGTCGCGGAAGTAGATTTCGCTGTAGCACTCGTCGGCCGCGATCACGAAACCGTGGCGGTCCGACAGCGCGAAGAGCTTCTGCCATTCGTCCAGCGCCATCACCGCGCCGGTCGGATTGCCCGGCGAGCAGACGAACACCAGCTGCGTGCGGGCCCAGATGTCGTCAGGCACGCTGTCCCAGTCGACCGCGAAATTGCGCGACGGCACGCTCGGCACGTAGTACGGCTCGGCGCCCGAGAGCAGCGCGGCGCCCTCGTAGATTTGATAGAACGGATTGGGCGACAGCACCACCGGCTGCGGCGAGACGGTGGCATCGATCACCGTCTGGGCCAGCGAGAACAGCGCTTCGCGCGAGCCGTTGACGGGCAGCGCCTGCGTGGCCGGATCGAGCCCGAGGCCGTAGCGGGTCTGGAGCCAGCCGGTGAAGGCGCTGCGCAGCTTCAGGTCGCCGGCGGTGGCCGGGTAGGCGGCCAGCGCGCCAAGGCTGGCGCTCAGTGCTTCCTTGATGAAGGCCGGCGTGGCGTGCTTGGGTTCGCCGATGCCGAGGCTGATGGGTGCGAATTCGGGGTTGGGCGTGACGCCCGAAAACAGTTGCTTCAGCCGCTCGAAGGGGTACGGCTGCAACCTGGAAAGCAAGGGATTCATGGGCGGGATTATCGGCGACGGGGTGTCTGCTTCACGACGCCAGGGCCTCGATCGTGCAGTCGATGAGCGCCCGCAGCCGCGCGAGGCGCCGCAGGTCGCGGTGGTAGCCCAGCCAGACGTCGCGCCCGGGCGGCGCTTCGCCGAGGTCGAGGCGCCGCAGGCCCGGGGTCTGGTCGCCCAGCGCGACGGGCAACACGGCCAGGCCGGTGCCGGCGGCACAGAGCCGGGCCTGCACCTCGCGGCTGTTGCTCGCGAAGGCAACGCGCGCGTTGGGCAGCAGCCGGCGCAGCCAGACGACGTCGGGGAAGTCGCGGTAGGCCGTGTCGAGCGTGACGAGCGCGGTGCCGGTGCCATCGCCGGGCTTCGGCGCCTCTCGCCCATCGGCCCCGAAGAGCGCGTACTCCGTGCGCATCAGCTTGCGCTGCAGGATGTAGGGCTCGTCGAAGGGCTGGATGCGAAAGACGAGGTCGGCTTCGCGCCGCGCGAGGTTCAGCAGCCGCGTGTCGGTCAGCAGTTCGACGCTCACGCCCGGATGCTTGCGGATGAACCCAGCCAGCATCGGCGAGAGCACGTACACGCCGAACCAGTCCGAGGACGACACGCGCAGCGAGCCTTCCAGCCGCTGCTCGCGGCCTTCGAGTTCGCGCTGGAACGCGAGCGCCTGTTCCTCCATGCGCTCGGCATGGCCGAGCACCGATTCGCCTTCGGCCGTGAGCACGAACCCGTCGCTCGTGCGCTGGAAAAGGGTGAGCGACAGGCTGGCCTCCAGCGCCTTCAGCCGCCGGCCCATGGTCGGCTGCGACAGGCCGATCTGCCGGGCCGCGGCCATCAGCGTGCCGGTGCGGGCGATGGCCAGGAAGACCTTGATGTCGCTCCACTCCATGGGGGCGTCATTCATTTGTGAATGATAAACCTGCAGTTCTGTCGATTTACTTGCATTTGTGTTGATCGAACAATCGCCCCATCGCTTCACAACTTCAAGGATTTCCCGATGACGACTTCCTCTTCAACCATGCGCGCCGCCGTGCTCGACGCCGCCGGCCAGCCCTTTCGCAGCGCCGAGCTCACGCGTCCCGCGGCGGGCCGCAACGAGGTGCTGGTGCGCGTCCACGCGAGCGGCGTGAATCCGCTCGACACCAAGATCCGCGCAGGCCAGGCCGCGCACGCGCAACAGCCGTTGCCCGCGGTGCTGGGCATGGACCTGGCCGGTGTGGTGGAAGCGGTCGGCCCGGGCGTGACCCGATTCAAGCGCGGCGACGAGGTCTACGGCATGGCCGGCGGCATCGGTGGCCTGCAAGGCACGCTCGCCGAGTACGCGGCGGTCGATGCCGACCTGATCGCGCTCAAGCCGCACAACCTCGGCATGCGCGAAGCGGCGGGCATGCCGCTGGTGTTCATCACCGCCTACGAAGGGCTTGTGGACCGTGCGAAGACGCAGGCCGGGCAGACGGTGCTGGTGCACGGCGGGGCTGGCGGCGTCGGCCACATGGCGGTGCAGCTGGCGCGCTCTCTGGGCGCCAGGGTGTTCGCGACCGGCAGGCCGGAGCAGGCCGAAACCATCCGCCGCTTCGGCGCGACGCCCATCGATTTCACGACGACATCGGTGGAAGACTATGTCGCGCAGCACACCGCCGGCGAAGGCTTCGACGTGGTCTACGACACGGTTGGCGGCGCGGTGCTCGATGCGTCGTTCGCCGCTGCCCGCCGCTACGGTGGCCATGTCGTCAGCTGCCTCGGCTGGGGCACGCACAAGCTGGCGCCGCTGTCGTTCCGCGCGGCGACCTATTCGGGCGTGTTCACGCTGCTGCCGATGATCACGGGACGGGGCCGCGCACACCACGGCGAGATCCTGGAAGCGGCGGCGCGGCTGGCCGAAGCCGGGCAGCTCGTGCCGCTGATGGACGCGCGCCGCTTCACGCTGGACGAGGCTACCTCCGCCCACGAGGCCGTCGAATCGGGCAAGGCCCGCGGCCGCATCGTGGTCGATACCGCGGCCTGAACTGCGGCCTGAATCGCCTCAGCAAAGCGGATGGTTGAACTGCCCGATCATGTTGGCGAAGTTCTGGTTGTAGCGGTTGGCCGAGCTGACGATGCTGGAGCTGCGCATGTACGCCGGCATCTTGGCCATCGCGCCGGTCTCCTTGCGAGCGAACACGCCGTTCTTGATGTCCTTGACGATCGAGCGCGACTGGCCGATGAACTCGTTGATCTGCAGCATGCCGCCGCTGCAGCTCTTGCCGCTCTGGGTCGACTGCTCGGCCATCTTCTTGCTCCAGCCCGCGGCCGAGTCGGCCACCAGCGCCAGCGAGGCTTCGAAGGCGGCAAGCGCCTTCGGATCGTTGGGCGCCGCGAACAGCGTCATGGCATCGGCGTGGTTCAACTTGCCGTGATAGATGAGCCCGGCGCGGTAGTAGGCGGCCGTGTCCTTGGGCGCCTTCTCGAAGGCTTCCTTGGTGAGCGCCTGGTCGCGGGCGCTCAGGCCCCTGTCGAAGGCCGCTTCGGCCTCGGCAACGGTGGTGAGCGCGGCCAGGTAGTCCTTGTTCATCTGGCGCGCCTTGTCGCCGTTGTCGGCGAGGTAGCCCTTGGAGTTGGCGTAGTCGTTCAGCTCGCGGCTCAGGGGCGACAGCACCTTGAGCGCGGCCGAGAACGCCTTGGCAGATTCATCGATCTCGGGCAGCGGCGCGGCGATGGCGGCGGCGCTGTCCAGCTTCTTGGCCGAGCGGTCCACGAGGATGTCGTTCTGGATGCGCAGGCTGGTCAGCGGCGCCTTGGCCTGGAGCAGCGGCACCTGGCTATCGACGTAGCTCTCGCGCGCTTCCTGGAACGAGGTGCGCAGGTTGTTGGAAACGTCAACGTAGATGTTGTACTTTTCGATGAGCTGCTGCTCGTTGCTGGACTGCTTGGCGCTGACCTGGGCCTGTGCCTGTGCCTGCGAGGTCTTGTCCGCCTTGTCGCCGCAACCTGCGACGAGCGCCGAAATGGCGACGAGGGTGGCTCCCAAAAGGGTGTGGTACTTCATTCTTTCTTTTCCTCCGTTAAGAAAACAGCAAAGGCAAGCCGTGGCACGGCTCGCGCGAGACATCGTGGGGAGGGGCGCCGCTGCCTGAGGACAGCGGTCGAGGGGTCAGGCGGCGCTGCGCCGGTAGAAGGCGAGCGAGCCCGCCAGCGCCAGCAGCATGCCGCCGCAGGCGCGGTCGATCCAGCGCGTGGCCGAAATCGTCAGGAGGCGGATCGCGCGGGCGCCGACGAAGGCATAGCCCAGCATCACCAGCATGTCGAGGCCCGCGAAGATCAGCGCAATGATCAGGTACTGCGGCGCCTGCGCGGCCGTCGGGTCGATGAACTGCGGCAGGAGCGCCGAACAGAAGATGTAGCCCTTGGGGTTGGTCACTGCCACGAGGAAGGACTTGAAGAAGATGCGCCGGTTTTCGCCCGCCGTGACCGTGGCTGCGGCGTCGGCGTCCGGCAGTTGGAAGCCGCCCTTGGAGCGCAGCATGCGCAGGCCGAGCCAGGCCAAGTAGACCGCGCCGACCCACTTGAGCATCGAAAACCAGAACTCCGACGCCGCCAGCAGCGCGCCGAGGCCGAGCGCCACGGCGCCGACCAGCACGAAGTCCGACAGCACCGCGCCCAGCATGCCCGGCAGCGCCCGGCGCACGCCATGGCGCGAACCGTTGCTCAGCGCCAGCAGCACGGTGGGACCGGGTGTTGCGATGGCCGCGAAGGCCACGACGGCAAACAGCAGGGCGGTGGCGAATGTCATCGCGGTGTTTCCCTCGGCGCGTCGTTCAGATCTTCTTGACCAGGACCATGCTCTTGCGGTCCCAGTTGTACTTGCGCTTTCGGGCTTCAGGCAGCCAGTCGGGGTTGACCTGCTGGAAGCCGCGTTTCAGGAACCAGTGCATCGTGCGCGTGGTGAGCACGAAGATGCTTTCCAGGCCCATCGATTTGGCGCGGTGCTCGATGCGCTTGAGGATGCGCTCGCCGTCGCCCTGCGACTGAGACAGCGGCGAGACGGTCAGCGCGGCCATTTCGGCGGTCTTCCCCTCGGGGTACGGGTACAGCGCCGCGCAGCCGAAGATCACGCCGTCGTGCTCGATCACCGTGTAGTGGCCCACGTCGCGTTCGATCTCGGTGCGGTCGCGCTTGACCAGCGTGCCGTCGCGCTCGAAGGGTTCGATCAGCTGCAGGATGCCGCCGATGTCGTCCACGGTGGCTTCGCGCAGGCTTTCGAGCTTTTCGTCGATCACCATGGTGCCGACGCCGTCGTGCACGTACACCTCCAGCAGCAGCGAGCCGTCCAGCGCAAAGGGCAGGATGTGGTTGCGCTCCACGCCGGCCTTGCAGGCCTTCACGCAATGCTGCAGATAGAAGGCGGTGTCGGTGGGTTTCTGCGCGGGGGGCAGGGAGGCGAGCAGCTTCTCGGCGGCGTCCAGCGGCAGTTCGGTGTCGATGGGGTTGTCTTCGCTCTCGGGCAGCTCGCTGTCCATGCGGATGCCGGGAATCTCGGTCAGGAAGATCAGCTTGTCGGCCTGGATCGAAATGGCCACGCTGGTGGCGACTTCTTCCATCGTGAGGTTGAAGGCCTCGCCGGTGGGCGAGAAGCCGAAGGGCGACATGAGCACCATCGCGCCGAAGTCCAGCGTACGGCGGATGCCCGAGGCATCGACTTTGCGCACCAGGCCCGAATGCTTGAAGTCCACCCCGTCGACCACGCCCACGGGACGCGCGGTGATGAAGTTGCCCGAGATCACCCGCACGGTGGAGCCGGCCATCGGCGTGTTCGGCAGGCCCTGGCTGAAGGCCGCTTCGATCTCGTAGCGCAACTGGCCCGCGGCCTCTTGCGCGGAGTCCAGCGCCACTTCGTCGGTGATGCGGATGCCGTGCGAGTAGCGCGCCTCGTGGCCCTTGGCCGCCAGCTGCTCGTTGACCTGCGGGCGGAAGCCGTGCACCAGCACGATCTTCACGCCCATGCTCTGGATCAACGCCAGGTCTTGCGCAATGTTCTGCAGCTTGCCCGCGGCGATCGCTTCGCCCGCGAGCCCGACCACGAAAGTCTTGCCGCGGTGCGTGTGGATGTAGGGCGCGACCGAGCGGAACCAGGGCACGAAGGTGAAATTGAAGACGGTGGACATGGGGCGTGATTGTGCATTCTCGAAAAGCATTTCGTACGAGGCAGGCCAATGCGCGCAACGTACAGGCGCGCCCGCCGGTGGGCAGGGCCGGGCGACGCCGTGCAACAGCCGCGGCGCGCGCCGATAATCGACGGTTTGCCCGCCGCCTGCTGCTGCCGACTGCTCTGCCTTGACGACCACGACACCCTCCGCCCCCTTGCGCATCGAGTTCCCCGAATCGCTCCCTGTCTCGGGCAGGCGCGACGAGATCATGGCCGCCATTCAGGCGAACCAGGTCGTGATCGTCTGCGGCGAAACCGGCTCGGGCAAGACCACGCAGCTGCCGAAGATTGCGCTCGCTCTGGGCCGCGGCAAGATGAACGCCGAACCCGGCAAGGGCCGGCTCATCGGCCACACGCAGCCGCGCCGCATCGCCGCGAGCTCCGTGGCCAAGCGCATCGCCGAAGAACTGAAGACGCCGCTGGGCGACGTGGTCGGCTTCAAGGTGCGTTTTCAGGACCGCCTGAGCCGCGACGCTTCGGTCAAGCTGATGACCGACGGCATCCTCCTGGCCGAAACGCAGACCGATCCGCTGCTCAAGGCCTACGACACGCTCATCATCGACGAGGCCCACGAGCGCTCGCTGAACATCGACTTCCTGCTCGGCTACCTGCGCGAGATCCTTCCGCGCCGTCCCGACCTGAAGGTGATCGTGACGTCGGCGACCATCGATGCCGACCGCTTTGCGCAGCACTTTGCGTCCACCAAGGGGCCTGCGCCGATCATCTATGTGTCGGGCCGCACTTTCCCCGTCGAGCAGCGCTACCGTCCCTTCGAGGAATCGCGCGAGCACGACATCAACGACGCGATTGCCGACGGCGTCGACGAGCTCTGGCGCGATCCGCACAACGCGGGCGACATCCTCGTGTTCCTGCCCGGCGAGCGCGAGATTCGCGAAGCCGCCGATCACCTGCGCCGCCACCTGAGCCATCAGCCGCTGTTTCGCAACGCGGAAGTCATGCCGCTGTTTGCGCGGCTGTCGGGGCCGGAGCAGGACCGCATCTTCGAGAGCCACTCGGGCCGACGCATCGTGCTGGCCACCAACGTGGCCGAAACCTCGCTCACGGTGCCGGGCACCCGCTACGTCATCGACACCGGCACGGCGCGCGTCAAGCGCTACAGCTTTCGCAGCAAGGTCGAACAGTTGCTGGTCGAGCCGATCAGCCAGGCCGCGGCCAACCAGCGCGCGGGCCGCTGCGGCCGCGTGGCGAACGGCATCTGCATCCGGCTCTACGACGAGAAGGATTTCGCGGGCCGCCCGCGCTTCACCGACCCGGAAATCCTGCGCTCCTCGCTGGCGGGCGTGATCCTGCGGATGAAGTCGCTGCGCCTGGGCGACGTGGCGCGCTTTCCGTTCCTGGAGGCACCGTCGCCGCGCGCAATTGCCGACGGCTACCAGTTGCTCAACGAACTCGGTGCGGTCGACGATGCGAACGAGCTCACCGCCACCGGCGCCGAACTCGCCAGGCTGCCACTGGACCCGCGCGTGGGCCGAATGATTCTGGAAGCCCGCACGCGCGGCGCACTCGAAGAGGTGCTGGTCATCGCCTCCGCCCTCAGCGTGCAGGACGTGCGCGACCGCCCGATGGAAGCGCAGCAGCAGGCCGACCAGGCGCATTCGAAGTTCGACGACGAGAAGAGCGAGTTCAGCGGCTACCTGCGTTTGTGGAAATGGATCGCCGACGCGCGCGGCGGCCATGGCGACACCCACAAGCTCAGCAACCGCCAGTACGAGCAACTGCTGCGCCAGAACTTCATCAACATCCGCCGCGTGCGCGAATGGCGCGACATCCATTCGCAGCTGCTGACGGTGGTCACCGAGCACAAGTGGCGCATCAACGCGGAGCCGGCCGGCTACGAACCGCTGCACCTGTCGATGCTCGCGGGCCTGTTGGGCAACGTCGGCTGGAAGCTCGAAGACGACGAGGCCTACCTCGGCGCGCGCGGCATCAAGTTCTACAAGCACCCGGGCGCGCATCTGAAGAAGAAGCCCGGGCGCTGGATCGTCGCGGCCGAACTGGTCGAGACCACGCGCCTCTTCGGGCGCGGCATTGCCAACATCGAGCCGCAATGGCTGGAGCAGGTGGCGGGCCATCTGCTGAAGAAGCAGTTGCTCGATCCGCACTGGGAGAAAAAGGGCGCGCAGGTTTCGGCGCTGGAACGCGCGACGCTGTATGGCCTTGTGGTCTACAGCGGGCGCCGCGTCGATTTCACCAAGGTCGATCCGATTGCCGCGCGAGAGATATTCATCCGCGAGGCGCTGGTCGGCGGGCAATGGGAAAGCAAGTTCCCGTTCCTTGCGGCCAACCGCAAGCTGGTGCGGGAAGTCGAGGGGCTGGAACACAAGGCGCGCCGGCAGGACGTGCTGGTCGACGAAGAGCTGATCTTCGCCTTCTACGATGCGCAACTGCCCGCCGATGTGGCCAGCGGCATCACTTTCGAGAACTGGTACCGCCATGCCTCGAAGGACCAGCCGCGCCTCTTGTACCTGACGCGCGAAGAGCTGATGCGCCACCAGGCCGCGGGCATCACGACGCAGTCGTTCCCGGCCACGCTGCGGCTGGGCGGTGTCGATTGCGCCGCGGCCTACCTGCACGAGCCCGGCGATGCGAAGGACGGGCTCACGGTGAGCGTGCCGCTTTTCGTGCTCAACCAGGTCAACGAAGAGCGTTGCGAATGGCTGGTGACCGGCATGCTCAAGGACAAGATCCAGGCGCTGCTCAAGAGCCTGCCGCAGCGCCCGCGCTCGCGGCTGGTGCCGCTGCCCGAGTCGGCGACCAAGCTGGCCGAGGCGCTCTCGGTGCCCGAGATCTTCGGAACGGGCTCGCTCACCGATGTGCTGCTCAAGCGCGTGCGCGACATGACGAGCATCGACGTCAAGCGTGCCGACTTCAAGCTCGACATGCTCCCGCCGCACCTGTTCATGAACCTGCGCGTGGTCGACGAGCATGGCCGCCAGCTGGGCATGGGCCGCAACCTGGGCGCGCTGAAGGCCGAGCTGGGCGCGCAGGCGCGCGGCGCGTTCCAGGCGCTGGCGGGGCTCAACGTCAAGGCGTCGCCGGCGCCCAAGGCTGCGGCGGACGGCGAAGGGCAGGCCCCGGCCAAAAGCGCCGCGCCCGAAAAGGCGACGCCGGCCTTGCCCGCCGGGCAGCGCTACACGGCCTGGACCTTCGGCGAACTGCCCGAGCTCATGGAAGTGCGGCGCGGCGCGCAATCGCTGATCGGCTTTCCGGCGCTGCGTGACGAGGGCGACGCGGTGACCATCGAGGTGTTCGACGAGCCCGCGGTGGCCGCCGCCAGGCACCGCGCGGGCCTGCGCCGGCTGTTCGCGCTGCAGCTGAAAGATGCGCTCAAGTACCTGGAGAAAAACATCCCCGACCTGCAGAAGATGGCCGTGGCCTACATGCCGCTGGGCACTTCCGAAGAGTTGCGCGCGCAGATCATCGACGTGGCCATCGACCGCGCATTCCTGCAGGAGCCGCTGCCTACGGATGAATTTGCATTCAAGCGCCGGCTGGAAGAGGGCCGGGGACGGCTCACGCTGATCGCCAACGAAGTGGCGCGGCTGGCGTCGGTCATCCTCGTGGAGTACGCGGCCGCCGCGCGCAAGATCAAGGACACGAAGATCCAGCCCGACGCCGTGCAGGACGCCGCGCAGCAATTGCAGAAGCTGGTCGGCAAGCGTTTCATCGCCGACTCACCTTGGACGCAGCTGCAGCACTTTGCGCGCTACCTCAAGGCCATCGTGTTGCGCCTGGACAAACTGCGCGCCGACCCCGCGCGCGACACCGCCAAGCTGGCCGAGTTGCGTCCGCAGGAACAGCGCTACTGGCGGCTGGTGGCCGAGCGCAAGGGCGTGGTGGACGACCGCATGCTCGAATTCCGCTGGTTGCTCGAAGAGCTTCGCGTGAGCTTCTTCGCGCAGGAGCTGCGCACGCCGCAGCCGGTGAGCGTCAAGCGTTTGGACAAGGCCTGGTCCCAGTTGCAGGCCTGAGAGCAGGCCTGAAAAGCAGGCATGAAAAAGCCCGCCATTGAGGCGGGCTCCGTTCTGGTGCGGACGCGGACTATATGCGGCCCATGAGCACCAGGATGATGACGATCACGACCACAAGGCCGACACCGCCGCTGGGCCCGTAACCCCAGGAGCGGCTGTAGCCCCAACTCGGCAGCGCGCCGATGAGGATCAGGATCAGCACGATCAGCAAAATGAGCGAGAGGGACATGGTTTTCTCCTGGGACGTTTGTTGTGACGAGCATTGATGCTCGGCGTCCCGGTGCGCGCCAGGCGCGGGAGAGCCGCCACTTCGGCGGTCAGGGCTGTCCTACCGCGGGCGTCGGCGGGTGGCCCGCCGTCAGATTCTGGAGAGCCGGTCCAGCGCCGCGTGGAGCGTTTCGTCCTTCTTGGCGAAGCAGAAGCGCACCACCCGCTGGTCGAAGCCGTTGCCGTAGAAAGCCGACAGCGGAATCGCCGCCACGCCGATCTCGCGCGTGAGCCAGAGGCAAAACTCGGCCTCGGAGAGGTCGCTCACGGGCGAGATGTCGACGCACTGGAAGTAGCTGCCCTCGCTGCGCAGCAGCTTGAAGCGCGTCTTCTCGGCCAGGCCGGCGGCGAACAGGTCGCGCTTGCGCTGGTAGAAGGCCGGCAGCTCGAGGTAGGGCTGGGGCTGCACCATGTATTGCGCGAGCGCGTGCTGCATCGGCGTGTTGACGGTGAACACGTTGAACTGGTGCACCTTGCGGAACTCGGCCATCAGCGGCGCGGGCGCGGCGACATAGCCGACCTTCCAGCCGGTCACGTGATAGGTCTTGCCGAAGCTGCTGACGATGAAGCTGCGCGCGGCCAAGCCCGGAAAACGGGCCACGCTTTCATGGCGTGCCGCGTCGAACACCATGTGCTCGTAGACCTCGTCGGCAATCACAAACACATCGGTCGGGGCAAGCAGCTCTTCGAGCTTGCGCATCTCGGCCTCGGTCCACACGGTGGCGCTCGGGTTGTGCGGTGTGTTGACGATGATGGCGCGCGTGCGCGGCGTGAGCGCGGCGGCGATCTTGTCGAAGTCGGGGCGGAAGGTGCCCGGGGTGAGCGGCACGCGCACCACGCTGCCGCCGGCCAGATCGATATTGGGCACGTAGCTGTCGTAGCAGGGCTCCAGCACGATCACCTCGTCGCCCGGCCGCACGATGGCCAGGATGGCGGTGATGATGGCCTGCGTCGCGCCCGCGGTCACGGTGATCTCCGTGGCCGCGCTGTAGCTGTGGCCGTAAAGCGCCGAAATCTTGGCGGCGATGGCATCGCGCAGTGCCGCAATGCCCGGCATCGGCGGGTACTGGTTGTGGCCGGCGGCCATGGCGGCCGTCACGTCTTCGAGCAGCTTCGGGTCGCAATGGAAATCCGGAAAGCCCTGGCCGAGGTTGACCGCGTTCTTCTCGGCGGCCAGCGCCGACATCACCGTGAAGATGGTGGTGCCGACGGCGGGCAGCTTGGTGGTGATCTCGGGCGTGCGTGGGGTTTGAACTGTGCTCATAGCTCGTAGTCTTGTGGGTGGCCGCTCAGGGCCTTGGCGATCAGGTTGCGGTCCAGCCGGTCGGACAGCAACTCGGCAAACTTGAAGACGAAGTTGCGCAGATACGCGCTGCGCTTGAAGGCGACGCGCGCGATGTTCTGGCCGAAGACATGGCCCATGGGGCGCACCACGAGGTCGGCGTTCGACTCGTCGCGCACGGCCATCTCGGCCACGATGCCCACGCCCAGTCCCAGGCGCACGTAGGTCTTGATCACGTCGGAGTCGATGGCTTCGAGCGCGATGCGCGGCGAGAGCTTCTTCTGCGCAAAGGCGTGGTCGATGCGCGTGCGGCCAGTGAACGACGGGTGGTAGGTGATGATGGGTTCCAGCGCCAGGTCTTCGAGCGAAATGCGCTCCTTGGCGGCCAGCGGATGGTCCTTGGGCAGCACCAGGACGTGCTGCCATTCGTAGCAGGGCAGGGTCACGAGCTCGGCGTAGCCGTCCAGCGATTCGGTGGCGATGCCGATCTCCGCGATTTCGTCGATCACCATGCGCGCCACCTGGTCGGGCGAGCCCTGGTGCAGGCTCACGTTGACCTTGGGGTAGGCCTCGCGCAGGTTGGCCACGGGCACCGGCAGCACGTAGCGCGCCTGGGTGTGTGTGGTGGCGATGGAGAGGGTGCCGCTGTCCTGCGCGCTGAACTGTTCGCCGATGCGCTTGAGGTTGCCGACCTCGCGCATGATGAGTTCGATGCTGGCAATGACATGCTGGCCCGGCTCGGTCACGCGTTTGAGGCGCTTGCCGTGGCGCGCGAAGATCTCGACGCCCAGCTCTTCTTCGAGTTCGATGATGGCCTTGGAGACACCGGGCTGCGACGTGTGCAGCGCCTTGGCTGCCTCGGTCAGGTTCAGGTTGCGCCGTACGGCTTCCTGAACAAACTTGAATTGGTGCAGATTCATATCAAATTCCGTCTTATTGCGGAATTCATTATGCCTTCGGAGTCTATCGAAATTGCCCGATCGTCAGTTTTTGACTGCGATTCTGGCCAGCAGCGCGACCAGTTCGGGCTCTTCCCCGACGATGCGGGCGAGCGAGAAGTCGGTGTCGGGCCAGGTTTTTCGAAGGGTTTCGAGCTGCAGCGGCAGGTCTTCGCGGGCGTGCTTGCCCATTCCGAGGAACAGGGGAACCAGCCGGATGGCGGTGGCGCCGTCCGCAATGAGGCTGGCTGCGGCAGCGTGAAGGTCGGGTGCGGCCAGCTCCATGTAGGCACAGACGATGCGCGCCGCCGGGTCGTCCTGCAGAACGCGCGCAGCCACGGCCTCGATGGGCTCGCGCCAGCGCGGGTCGCGCGAGCCGTGTGCCAGGAGCACGATGCCCCGCAATGCCACGGCCGCGGTCATCTTCGAAGAACCAGCCAGCTGAAGGCTGTCAACGACATCACCGAATAGATCATTCCCGGCGCCGCCGCCGTGAGCCAGGGCGACCAGTTGCTCAGGTTGCCCAGGTAGCCGAACACGTTGTTCAGCAGGAAGAAGCTGATGCCGATCATCACGCCGCCGAATACGTAGGTGGTGATGCCGGCCTGGCGGAAGTGCAGGTAAGCGAAGGGCAGGGCGAGCACCACCATCACCAGGCATGACAGCGGATAGAAAACCTTGCGCCAGAACTCGATCTCGTACCGCTGTGCGGTCTGGCCGTTGGCGTCCAGGTGGCGGATGTAGTCGAACAGGTCGATGGTGCTCATGCGGTCTGGCCGAAGCAGCGCCACCGACACCATTTCGGCGGTCAGCGAGGTGTTCCAGTCCATCTGCGGGATTTCGGTGGTGACGATGCGGGCCTTGTCGGCGCTGCGCGTCTCGTAGTCCTGCTTTTCGACGTCGGCCAGCGTCCAGTGCCCGTCGAAGATGCGCGCGGACTTGGCGACCAGCTGCTTGCTCACATAGCCGTTGGCGTCGAATTCGAAGATACGCGTGTTCTGCAGCGTGCCGTCGCGCGAGATTGACAGCACGTTCACCGCATAGGAGACGTTGTCGCGCTTTTCCTTGAGCCACGCGCCGGTGTTGCCCACCAGCGTGTAGGGGGCCTGGTAGCGCGACTTGAGCAACTGGCCGGTGCGTCCCGACAGCGGCGCGATGTAGTCGCCCACGGCGAACGTGAGGAAGACGAAGCCCAGGCCCAGCAGCAGCAGCGTGCGCAGCGCACGCCAGGGGCCCAGGCCGCTGGTGCGAAGGATGGTGTATTCGGAGCTTTGCGCCAGGCGCGCCATCACGAAGATGCAGCCGATCAGCACGGTGATCGGCAGCAGCTCGTAGAGGTGGCTGGGGATCAGCAGCGCCACATACACCAGCGCCTGCATCGGGCCGTAGGCCATGCTCTCGGGCTTGCCGACGGACTGCAGTTCGTCGACGAAGTCGAAGAAGAAGAACAGGCTCAGGAAGCCGAGCGTCACGAAAGCCACTGCCTTCAGTGCCTCGACGTAGATCAGTCGTCTGATGGTTTTCACGAAGTGGGATCGATCTTGGAGGGCTTGGGCGTCGGCAGGCCGCCGGCGATCGTGCGCACGGGTTTCTTCCTGCGCTGTCCCCAGTTGTTGTTGCGCAGCACCAGCCACGCCGTACCGATGAGGAAAACCCCGCCGTGCAGCAGCAGCATGAAGCTGCCCATGCCGTAGCGCCCGGAGCTGACCCAGCTCTGGCCGAGGTTCAGCAGGTTGTAGTAGATGACGAAGGCGAACAGCGCGAGCAGCAGGTTGCCGCTGCGCCCCACGCGCGGGTTGGCGCTGGAGACGGTCAGCGCCAGCAGCACGAAGTTGATGGCGGCCAGCAGCATGCCCACGCGCCAGCCCAGCTCGCCCAGGCTGGCGTCGCTGCGGTCGCGCAAGAGCGACAGCGTGGTGCGGGCACGCGCCGGCGTGGCGTTGGTCCCGGCATCCGAGCTTCCGCCGGCCCGGGTGCCGTAGGTCTTGAACTCGCTGATCTTGAGGCCCGAGGTCGGCAGCAGCGGGCGCTCCAGCCGTTGGCCGTTGCTCAGCATCAGGAAACGGTTGGGGCCGATGTCTTCGATGCGGCCGCTGCGCGCCGAGGTGGTGATCTGCAGGCCGCGCTCGATGGCCCAGATGAAGACGTTGGTGGCGGTGGCGCCGTCCGGGGTGTCCTTGTCGATGAAGAAGACGCGCATCCGGCCCGACGACTCGCGGAATTCGCCGGGCGTGACACGCTCGATGTCGCTGCGCTGCTCGTACTGCTGGCGCATGCCCATCGTCTGCGAATTGGCCCAGGGCCAGCCCACCAGCGCCATGGCGGCGATCAGGACCAGCACCGGCCACGAGAAGCGGAACAGCGGCTCCACAAAGTCGACCAGCCCGCGGCCGCTGGAGAACCAGATCACCATTTCGCTGTCACGGTACATGCGCGAGAGCGTGCCGACGATGGCGATGAACAGGCTCAGGCTCAGGATGGTGGGCATGTAGCCCAGCACCGTGTAGGCCATCACGATGAAGACGTCGGCCGGGTTCACGCTGCCCTTGGACGCGAGCCCGAGGGTACGGATGAGCATCATGGTCATCACGATGGTGACCAGGACCACGAGGGTCGCTCCGAAGCTGCGGGACAGCTCCTTGCGTAGGGAAGAATGGAATAACATCGTTCGAGGAAAAAAAGGATTATGGACTTTCAACTCAAGACCCTCTCTGTCGCTCAGGCCGCAGCCGAAAAATCCGATGTCCTCATCGTGCTCGTCGGCAGCGCGCCGATCACCGCCAAGGACGCACTCTCCGTCCTCGCCGCAAGTGCCCGCAAGGCCGGCGACTTTCCCGACAAGGCCGGCAAGCTGCTCGCGCTCTACCGCCCCGACGAGGTGGTCGCCTCGCGCGTGGTGCTCGCGGCCGTCGGCGACGGCACGCCCGCATCGGTGCGCAGCGGCGTGATCGCGGCCGTCAATGCGGCCAAGGCCCATCGGCCCAAGCGGGTCGTCGTCGTCTTCGCGCAGCCGGCCGAGGCGGCGGCGGTGGCCTGCGCGGTCACGGCCGCGGCCGATGCCAGCTATGTCTACACCGCCACCAAGTCGAAGGCCGAGCCGCGCAGCATCCGCGCGCTGACCCTCGGCGTGCCCGACGCAGCCGGCGTGCGCAAGGCCTTCGACGAGGCCTGCGGCACGGTGCTGGGCATCGAGCTGGCCAAGGAGTGGGGCAACCGCCCGGCCAATCACGCCACGCCCACGCTGCTGGCCGACGTGGCCAAGGAACTGGCCAAGCTGCCCAAAATCAAGTGCGAAGTGCTGGGCCCCAAGGAGGTCGAGAAGCTCGGCATGGGCTCGTTCGCCGCGGTGGCCCGGGGCTCGGCCGAGCCGCTGCGCTTCATCGTGCTGCGCTATCAGGGGGCGGCGAAGGACGAGGCGCCCGTGGTGCTGGTCGGCAAGGGCATCACCTTCGACACCGGCGGCGTTTCGCTCAAGCCCGCGGCCGAGATGGACGAGATGAAGTTCGACATGTGCGGCGCCGCGAGCGTGCTGGGCACATTCCGCGCGCTGGCCGAGATCCAGCCCGCGATCAACGTCGTGGGCCTCATTCCTTCGTGCGAGAACATGAACGACGGCAGGGCCGTCAAGCCCGGCGACGTGGTCACCAGCATGAGCGGGCAGACCATCGAGGTGCTCAACACCGACGCCGAAGGCCGGCTCATCCTGTGCGATGCGCTCACTTATGCCAAGCGCTTCGATCCGGCCGCCGTGATCGACATCGCCACGCTCACCGGTGCCTGCGTGGTGGCGCTCGGCGGCGTGCGCAGCGGGCTGTTTGCAAGCGACGAGACGCTGGCCGCGGCACTCCAGGCCGCCGGGGAGGAGTCGCAAGACCGCTGCTGGCGCCTGCCGCTGGACGACGACTACGCCGAAGGCCTCAAGAGCAACTTCGCCGATGTGGCCAACATCGGCGGGCGTGCCGGCGGTGCGGTCGTCGCGGCCAAGTTCCTGCAGCGCTTTGTCGGCGACTTCGCCTGGGCGCACCTGGACATCGCTGGCACCGCGTGGAAGAGCGGGGCGGCCAAGGGCTCGACCGGGCGGCCCGTCGGCTTGCTGGTGTCCTACCTGACGACCCGCGCGCGAAACGGCAATGCCGATGGCGCGTCCGAGAAGGCGGCCACCGACAGCGCCGCACCCGCCAAGGCACCGGCTCGAAAGGCCCGGTCCGCGAAGTGACGGAAATTGGTTTTCACTTCAACGCGCCGGACAAGCTCAACTACGCTTGCCGGCTCGTTCGCAAGGCTGTGAATGCGCGCGGCCTGCGTGTGGTGGTGGTCGGCGATCCGCAGATGCTCGATGCGGTCGATGTGGCGCTCTGGCAACTGTCGCCCGTCGATTTCGTGGCGCATTGCCGCAGCGACGCGCAGGCCCATGTGGTCGCGCGGTCGCCCGTCATTCTTTCCGCGGGCGGCGCCGATGCGGCCTCGTTGCCGCATCGCGAGATGCTCGTGAATCTGGGCCTCGACGTGCCGGCGGGCTTCGAGCGGTTCGAGCGCCTCATCGACATCGTGAGCGACGAAACCAACGACCGCCAGGTCGGCCGGTCGCGCTGGCGCCACTATGCCGATCGCGGCTACACCATCCAGCCGCATGATTTCGCAAGGAGCGCCTCCTGATGGCCAGCACACTGCGCACGCCGCCCCGGTTTGTTCCCACACTGACCACGGTGCTCGAAATTCCGGCCGAACCCGCGGGAGCCGAAACGCACGGGGCGGCCGATACACCGCCACCCCGGCCCGACCCGGCCGGTGCCGTCGCATTGCCCGTGGCGGCGCAGCTGTCGCAGGCGGAAATCGTCAGCCTCGAAGAGCAGCTTTTGCATCGTGTGCTGCAGCGCGTCGACTTCTCTCTGGAGGAGCGTTTGAGCGATGCCGTGTCGGCCGCGGTGCAGCAGCAACTCGACGACATGGTGCCGCGACTGCGGGGCGAAATCGAGGCCGTGCTGCGCGCGTTGGTCATCGAATCGATGGCCGCCGAACTCTCCGAAAACACAGGGTCTACGCCAGCTTCCGGCGTGTAAATCCTCGGCTAAACTGCGCCGCAGGTCGGAATGGCGTGAGGGTGCCGCTGGTCCGCGGCGCGAAACTTGCGAGGTTTGCGCGCCCGGATCACACGACCGGTTTTTTATTGTTTTCATCCAAGTTCTGGAGGTTTCCCATGCAATTGAAATGGACTGCGGTCGCACTGGCTGCACTCACGCTGGTGGCTTGCGGCAAGAAAGAAGAAGCTGCCGCACCCGCGGCAACGCCGGCGCCCACGGCAGCCGCCCCCGCACCCGCAGCACCTCCCGCCGACGCGCTGGTCGTCAAGATCGGTCACGTCGGCCCGACCAGCGGTCCCATCGCCCACCTGGGCAAGGACAACGAGTTCGGCGCCAAGATGGCCATCGAAGACCTGAATGCCAAGGGCCTGAAGATCGGCGACAAGGTTGCCAAGTTCGAGCTGGTGGCTGAAGACGACGCAGGCGATCCGAAGCAAGGCACGGCCGTTGCCCAGAAGCTGGTCGACGAAAAGGTCAACGGCGTGGTCGGCCACCTGAACTCGGGCACCACCATTCCCGCTTCCAAGCTCTACAGCGACGCCGGCATTCCGCAGGTCTCGCCGTCGGCAACCAACCCCAAGTACACGCGCCAAGGCTTCAAGACCACATTCCGCGTGGTGGCCGACGACACGCAACTGGGTGGCACGCTGGGCAAGTACGCCGTCGACACGCTCAAGGGCAAGAACATTGCCGTGATCGACGACCGCACGGCTTACGGCCAAGGCGTTGCCGAAGAATTCGAGAAGGCCGCCAAGGCCGCCGGCGGCACCATCGTGGGCCACGAATTCACCACCGACAAGTCGACCGACTTCAACGCCATCCTGACCAAGCTGAAGGCCGCGAAGCCCGACGTTCTGTTCTTCGGCGGCATGGACGCTGTTGGCGGCCCGATGCTCAAGCAGGTCAAGCAGCTCGGCCTGAACGTCAAGTTCATGGGCGGCGATGGCCTGTGCACCGGCGAACTGCCGAAGCTGGCTGGCGATGCCATCGGCGAAGACATGGTGGTTTGCGCCGAAGCCGGCGGTGTCGACGGCGACTTCAAGCAGCCGCTGGAAGACTTCAAGGCCAAGTTCAAGGCCAAGAACGGCGTCGACGTGCAGATCTATGCACCGTACGTCTACGACGCGGTCAACGTGCTGGCCGAAGCCATGGTCAAGGCCGGTTCTTCGGAGCCGGAAAAGTACCTGCCTGAAATCGGCAAGCTGGAATACAAGGGCGTGACCGGCCCGATCGCCTTCGACGAAAAGGGCGACATCAAGAACGGCGCGCTGACCTTGTACACGTACAAGGGCGGCGTCCGCACGCAGATCGCCGTGGTGCGCTGATCGTTGCGTTGTTGGTTGGCAGCCGCACGACGGCTGCCTTTCAAAGCAAAAGGGCCTTCGGGCCCTTTTTTCATGCCTGTCGTTGCGCGAGATTCAGAGCGGGACCAGGCCCGAGGGGCGGTCGGTGTTGCAGTAATCGATGAAGGCATCGAGATCGCGCGACTTGTCGAACACGGCGTCGGCACCCAGCGTCTTGCAGCGGGCGCGGATGTCTGCGGTCACGTAGTTGCTCAGCACCACGACGCGCTGGCCTGCCTTGCGCGCCCCGCATCCGGACAGCACGCCGAGGCCGGAGCCTTCCTTGAGGAACAGGTCGACGATGAGGAGCTGCCAGTCGTCGGGGTGGGCCTCGAGCCACGCGAGCGCTTCCGACTCGGTTTCGGCGAAGCCGACCACGTGGCCGTTGACCAGGTCCTCGAGTGCGGGGACCAGGTTATCCCTGATGGTCTTGTTGTCCTCGACGAGGAACGTGATGAGGGCCATGCCGTGGTTTCGATGTGAGAACCAATAGCGTAGCGTGCCGAACGTCGCCTGAGCGTAGGAGAAAGGATACGGACCGGAGGCCGTTGTCGCGAGGCGTCGCTTGGAACGCTCAGTCGGTGCTCTCCGAACGGAGCCTGGTCTTGAGCTTCTCGGCAAGCGCCTGGCTTTCGTTGCGCTCGGCCGTCGCCTCGCGACGCTTCTCGATTTCTTCGCTCAGCGCCGCATTCACCTCGGCCAGCTTCTCGGCCGACTTGGCCAGCTTCTCCTCGAGCTGGCTCGTGTGCTCGATGGCTTGCGCCACTTCGCCGACCTGGACCTCTTCGGGCAGTTCTTGTTCGAGCACGGTGCTCACGACCGCCAGGTTGTCCGACGCCCGTTGCACGTCGGCGGCGACTTCTTCGCTCTTTTGAAGTGTCTTGTCGAGGGAGGTCTTGCCGCGCGGCGAGGTGTGGGGTTGTGCAGCCATCAAGGCTCCTTATGCGGGCGTGAAAAGTAAAACCTTTGGATCGTAACGCCAGACAAGATACTTGCGTTCATGACCCCGGTTGTTGCTAAGCAACGTGTCATACGACATAACAGACGACAAAAAAGCCCAAGTGCTTGTGGCGACCTGGGCTTCTTGATTCACTGCATGTTCGCGAACGATTACGAACAATCCATCTCTGGCGGAGCAGGCGGGATTCGAACCCGCGGAGGGCTATTAACCCTCACACGCTTTCCAGGCGTGCGACTTAAACCGCTCATCCACCGCTCCGAAGCTCTCGATTATAGCAGTCGCTCAGCTCGGATTCGACGGCTTGCCGGCCTGGACCATGCGCATCGCCGAGGCGATGAGCGCCGCGGTCTCGCTCATGTTGCTTGGCACGATCAGCGTGGTCTTGGAGTCTGCCGCGACCTTGCCGTAGGCGTCGACGGCGCGCTCGGCCACCTTGAGCTGCACGGCCTGTTCACCGCCGGGCTGCTGGATGGCGGCCGCCACGCGTTCGATGGCGTCTGCGGTCGCGGTGGCCACCGCGGTGATGGCGGCGGCCTCGCCCTGGGCGTTGTTGATCTGGGCCTGCTTTTCACCTTCGGAGCGGGCAATGAAGGCCTCGCGCTCGCCGGTGGCGATGTTGATCTGTTCCTGGCGACGGCCTTCCGAAGCCGCGATCAGCGCGCGCTTGCCGCGCTCGGCGGTGATCTGCGCCTGCATGGCCAGCAGAATTTCCTTCGGCGGCGTCAGGTCCTTGATTTCGTAGCGCAGCACCTTCACGCCCCAGTTGAGCGCAGCCTCGTCGATGGCGGCCACCACCTGGGCGTTGATGACGTCACGTTCCTCGAAGGTCTTGTCGAGCTCGAGCTTGCCGATCACGCTGCGCAGCGATGTTTGCGCGAGCTGCGTCACGGCCACGATGTAGTTGGACGAGCCGTAGCTCGCACGCATCGGATCGGTCACCTGGAAGTACAGGATGCCGTCGACCTGCAGCTGCGTGTTGTCGCGCGTGATGCAGATCTGGCTGGGCACGTCGAGCGGGATTTCCTTCAGGCTGTGCTTGTAGGCCACCCGGTCGATGAACGGGATCAGGAAGTTGGGGCCGGGCGTCATGGTGCCGTGGTACTTGCCCAGGCGCTCGCGCACCCAGGCGTTCTGCTGCGGCACGAATTTGACCGACTGGCTGATGAAGATGATCGCAATGACCAGGATGATGAGGGGGACCGAGAATTCCATGGTGCTCTTCCTTTTCTAAGCTCTTGAGTTCTGACTGACTAGATCTTGTCGACGACCAGGCGGCTGCCGATCAGTTCGACCACGCGGTGCTCGCCGGTCGAGGGCGCATGGCCCGCGCGCTGCACCACGGTCCACTGGGCGCCGCGATAGCGCACGGTGGCGGTGCCGTCCGGGTTCCAGTTGTCGACATACACGCTTTCGCCGATGTCGAGGTTCACGTCGCGATTGGCTTCGGTAGGAGGTTCGGCGGGGCGCTTGCGCTGGATCGAATGCCAGACCAGCACCGCGCCCACGCCGATGACGGCCGCCACGAGCAGCTGGGTCACCATGCCGAAGCCCAGGTGCGCCGCGATCGCTGCCGCCGCGAAGCCGGCAGCCAGCAGCAGCAGGTAGACCGTGCCCGAGACCAGCTCGGCCACGATGACGGCGCCCGCTATCAGCCACCAGATGGTGGAATTCGCCATGACAACTCCTCTTTTTTGCTTGTTGGATGTGCGCCATTCTGATGCATACGGCCCCAAGCGCTTGCCTCATGTAGGGGTACTGTCTTCATCCGGGCGCTGCTTGTCCGCATCGCCCGGAAGTCTTGCGCCGGGCTGACCGAATTCTTCATCTGAATTCCGTACACTTCGCGCCTCATTGCCTGTCCGGAGCCCCGCTCATGAAATTTCGTTTCCCCATCGTCATCATCGACGAGGACTTCCGCTCCGAAAACACCTCGGGCCTCGGCATTCGCGCGCTCGCGCAGGCCTTTGAAAGCGAGGGCTTCGAGGTGCTGGGCGTCACGAGCTACGGCGACCTGAGCCAGTTCGCGCAGCAGCAAAGCCGCGCCAGCGCCTTCATCCTGTCGATCGACGACGAGGAATTCACGGTCGGCCCCGACCTCGACCCGGCCGTGCTGAACCTGCGCACCTTCATCGGCGAAGTGCGGCGCAAGAACGCGGACGTGCCGATCTACATCTACGGCGAGACCAAGACCGCGCGCCACATTCCCAACGACATCCTGCGCGAGCTGCACGGTTTCATCCACATGTTCGAGGACACGCCGGAGTTCGTGGCGCGCCACATCATCCGCGAGGCCAAGAGCTATCTGGAAGGCGTGCAGCCGCCGTTCTTCAGGGCGCTGATCGACTATGCGGAAGACGGCTCTTACTCCTGGCACTGCCCGGGCCACTCGGGCGGCGTGGCGTTCCTCAAGAGCCCGGTGGGCCGGATGTTCCACCAGTTCTTCGGCGAGAACATGCTGCGCGCCGACGTCTGCAATGCGGTGGAAGAACTGGGCCAATTGCTCGACCACACCGGCCCGGTGGCGGCCAGCGAGCGCAACGCCGCGCGCATCTTCAACGCCGACCATTGCTTCTTCGTCACCAACGGCACCAGCACCAGCAACAAGATGGTGTGGCACCACACGGTCGCGCCCGACGACGTGGTGGTGGTCGACCGCAACTGCCACAAGTCGATCCTGCACGCGATCATCATGACCGGTGCCATTCCGGTGTTCATGAAGCCCACGCGCAACCACTTCGGCATCATCGGCCCCATTCCCAAGAGTGAGTTCGAGCAGAGCGCCATCAAGGCCAAGATCAAGGCCAACCCGCTGCTGGCCGACGTGGACCCCGACAAGGTCAAGCCGCGCGTGATGACGCTCACGCAGTCGACCTACGACGGCGTGATCTACAACACCGAGACCATCAAGAACATGCTCGACGGCTACGTCGACACGCTCCACTTCGACGAAGCGTGGCTGCCGCATGCGGCCTTCCATCCGTTCTATGGCGCCTACCACGCCATGGGCAAGCGCCGCGTGCGCCCGAAGGAATCGCTGGTGTTCGCCACTCAGTCCACCCACAAGCTGTTGGCCGGCATCAGCCAGGCCAGCCACGTGCTGGTGCAGGATTCGCAGAATCGCGCGCTCGACCGCGACCTCTTCAATGAGGCCTACCTGATGCACTCGTCCACGAGCCCGCAGTACGCGATCATCGCGAGCTGCGACGTGGCCGCCGCCATGATGGAGCCGCCCGGCGGCACCGCGCTGGTGGAAGAAAGCATCCTCGAGGCGCTCGACTTCCGCCGCGCCATGCGCAAGGTCGAGGAAGAGTTCGGCAAGGACGAGTGGTGGTTCAAGGTCTGGGGTCCCGAGAAGCTCGTCGAAGAGGGCATCGGCCGCGCCGACGACTGGATCATGACGGGCGAGAAGGACGCCCAGCCTTCCAAGCGCGCCAAGAGCAAGAAGTCGCCGCGCAACTGGCACGGGTTCGGCGACCTGGCCGACGGCTTCAACATGCTCGACCCGATCAAGTCGACCATCGTGACGCCCGGCCTCGACCTCGAAGGCAACTTCGCCGAAACTGGCATCCCGGCCAGCGTGGTGACCAAGTTCCTCGCCGAGCACGGCGTGATCGTGGAGAAGACGGGTCTCTACAGCTTCTTCATCATGTTCACCATCGGCATCACCAAGGGCCGCTGGAACACGCTGCTGACGGCGCTGCAGCAGTTCAAGGACGACTACGCGCGCAACCAGCCGATGTGGCGCATCCTGCCGGAGTTCTGCCAGCAGCACCCCGGCTACGAGCGCCTGGGCCTGCGCGACCTGTGCCAGCACATCCACCAGCTGTATGCGCGTTACGACGTGGCGCGCCTCACGACCGAGATGTACCTGAGCGACCTCACGCCGGCCATGAAGCCCAGCGACGCCTTTGCCCACATCGCGCACCGGAAGACCGAGCGCGTGGAGATCGACGAGCTCGAAGGCCGCATCACCACCAGCCTGATCACGCCGTACCCGCCGGGCATCCCGCTCCTGATTCCGGGCGAAGTGTTCAACAAGAAGATCGTCGATTACCTCCGGTTCTCGCGCGAGTTCAATTCGCAGTGCCCGGGTTTCGAGACCGACATCCACGGGCTGGTGGCGCGCATCGACGAGACGACCGGCAAGAAGCGCTACTACGCAGACTGCGTTCGCAAGCCGGCCTGACCGGATCGGTCGTTCAGGAGTGCGGGGCGTCGCCGCGCACCCGCATGAAGCGCGCGAACCGGGGCAGCCCGCTCGGGTGGGTGCCGTTGAAGCGGTACGTGACCCAAGTGCCGATGGCCGGCGGGTTCTCGCGGTCGGCATCGGTCAATCCGCTGCCGAGCCTGAACCGCTTGCCTTCGGGCGTTTCGACAATCAGCGCGCCGAGCCGCGCACTGTTGCGGCCCTTGCCGGTCACATGGCCGACCACGCGAGCTTCGGCGTCGTCGTAGGGCTTGACCTTGAGCAAGTCGTTGTTGCGCTCGCTGCGATAAGGCGAGCTGCCGCGGTGCAGCATCAGGCCTTCGCCGCCCATCTTCATCGTCTTGTCGAGCAGGGCCTGCAGTTCGGCGTGCGTGGTGGCGCGCTCCTGCGGCACGGCGACGACCCACGGTGCATCGGTGATCGGCAGCAGCTTTCGCAGGGCCGCAAGGCGCGTCGTGAAGTCGCCGGGCTGAGCCGGCAGGTCGAACACCATGAAGCGCATTTCGCGCCAGGCCGCATCGTTGGGCGTCTGGCTGCGCACGGTGGACATGGCATGCGCAAACCGGCCACGGCCGGCCCACAACTCGCCGTCGAGCGGCTGCCTGGGCAGCGAGGCCGTGAACCAGGCCGGCGCCGCCACGGGCTCGCCGCCGCGCGTCCAGAGTTGCTTGCCGTCCCAGTAGCCGCGCAGGCCGTCGTATTTTTCACTGACCCAGTAGTCGTCCAGCGACATGCCGGGGCGGTAGACCTCGGCCAGCATCAGCGAGGGCGCCGCGTTGCGCGCGAACGTGGCGCGCCCCAGGGTCAGGCCCAGGCCCGCGAGCAGAAGGGAGCGTCGATTCAGCACGATGCCGTGAAACAGGTCGCGATATGCGCAAACCCGGGGAGCGCATGCACGCGCGCCCCGGTTGAGAAATTACTCTGCCATGCCCCCGACGACGTTGCTGAAGCCGCCGTCCACGTAGGTGATCTCGGCCGTGACGCCGCTGGCCAGGTCGCTCAGCAGGAAGGCGGCCACGTTGCCCACTTCCTCGATCGTCACATTGCGGCCAAGCGGCGAGGCGTCGGCCACGGCGGCCAGCATCTTGCCGAAGCCCTTGATACCGCTCGCGGCCAGCGTCTTGATCGGGCCGGCGCTGATGCCGTTGACCCGCATGCCCTTGGGGCCGAGCGAGGCGGCGGTGTAGCGCACCGAGGCTTCGAGCGAGGCCTTGGCCAGGCCCATGGTGTTGTAGTTGGGCAGCGCGCGCTCGGCGCCCAGGTAGGTCAGGGTCAGCAGCGCCGACTTGTCGTTGAGGTAGGGCAGGGCCGCCTTGGCCATGGCCGGGAAGCTGTAGGCGCTGATGTCGTGCGCGATCCGGAAGCCTTCGCGCGACAGGCCTTCGAGGAAGTCGCCTGCGATGGATTCGCGCGTGGCGAAGCCGATGCTGTGCACGAAGCCGTCGAACTTGGGCCAGGTCTGCGCGAGGTCGGTGAAGAGCTTCTCGATCTGCGCGTCGTCGCCCACGTCGCAATCAAAAATCAGCTTGGAGCCGAAATCCGCGGCGAATTCGGTGATACGGTCCTTGAATCGCTCGCCGACATACCCGAAGGCGAGCTCCGCGCCTTGTTCGTGGCACGCCTTGGCAATGCCGTAAGCGATCGAGCGATTGCTCAACACGCCGGTGATCAACAGTTTTTTGCCGGAAAGAAAGCCCATGACGTTGCCTCGTGAAAATCTTGGGCAGAATTCTCGCATGCGAGGTTGGCTGCTTTGGATGGTGTTGGCGCTCTCGGCGGCTCCTTCGTGGGCTGCCCATGCCTACGCGCAGTTTGGGGATATCAAGTATCCGGCCGGGTTCACGCACTTCGACTATGTGAACCCGCAGGCACCGAAGGGCGGCGAGATCCGCATGGTGCCGCCGACCCGCCCGACCAACTTCGACAAGTTCAACCCTTTCACGCTCAAGGGCACGGCGCCCTCGGGGCTGGGCCCGCTGATGTTCGAGAGCCTGCTCATCGGCAACATGGAAGAGCCGACCACCGTGTACGGCCTGCTGGCCGACGATGTGGAAGTCGCGCCTGACCGGCTTTCCGCCACCTTCCGCATCAACCCCAAGGCGCGCTTCAACGACGGATCGCCGGTGCTTGCCGCCGACGTCGTGCATTCGTTCAAGACCCTGACGAGCAAGCTTGCTTCGCCGGTGTATCGCACCATCTACGCCGAAGTCAAAGGTGCAAGCGCCTTGAACGAGAGGACCGTTCGCTTCGACTTCGCCAACCCGAACCGGGAGTTGCCGCTGGTGGTCGGCGGCATGGCCGTGTTCAGCCGCAAGTGGGGGGCGGGCAAGCCTTTCGACCAGATCACGACCGAGGTGCCGATCGCCTCCGGGCCTTACCGGCCGGTCAGCGACCGGCTGGGCCGCGACATCACCTACGTGCGCAACCCGGACTACTGGGGTGTAGACCTCGCGGTGCGCAAGGGCCAGTTCAACTTCGACCGCGTCACCTACAAGGTGTACCTTGACGAAACCTCGAGGTTCGAGGGACTCAAGGCCGGTGAGTTCGACTTCATGCGCGAATTCACGTCGCGCAACTGGGCGCGGCAGTACAAGGGCAAGCAGTTCGACAGCGGCGAGATCCTCAAGCGCGAGTTCAAGAACAACAACCCCGGGGACTTCCAGGGCTACGTCTTCAATGCGCGCAAGGAGAAGTTCAAGGACGTTCGCGTGCGCCAGGCGATCGGCCTCGCGGTCGATTTCGAGTGGCTCAATCGCCAGCTTTTCTACGGCATCTACACGCGGGTGCAAGGTTACTTTCCCAACAGCGAGTTTCACGCCGAAGGCTTGCCTAAGCCAGACGAGCTGGCACTCATGGCGCCGCTTCGGGGCAAGCTCCGGCCGGAAGTTTTCGGCCCGGCGCCCGTGCCGTCGAGCACCGTGCCGCCCCACAGCCTGCGCGAAAACCTGCGCCAGGCGCGCGCGCTTCTGTCCGAGGCCGGCTGGAACTACAAGGACGGCGCCCTGCGCAATGCGAAAGGCGAAGCGTTCACCATCGAGTTCCTCAACGACCAGCCGTCGCTGATCCGGGTGGCAACGCCGTTCCAGGCTGCGCTGCGCAAGCTGGGAATCGAGATGACCTTCCGGACGGTCGACTTCTCGCTGGCGCAGCAGCGCATGGACAACTTCGACTTCGAGATGACTTCGCGACGCCTGCCCGGCAGCAACGCTCCGGGGGGCGAGCTCTTCGAGTTCTTCGGTTCCAAGGCGGCGGAAACCCCGGGCTCGGCCAACTCATGGGGCGTGGCCGACCCGGCCGTCGACGCCATCTTGGGCAAGGTGGCAACGGCCACCACGCGTGAGGAACTCGCCACCGCGATGCGCACGCTCGACCGCGTGCTATCGAACGGCTACTACTCGATCCCGCAGTACTACAGCAATTCATTCCTGATCGGATACCGTCCGCGCGGCTTTGTGCTGCCTGCGACGATTCCGCCGTACTACCAGGCCGACGATTGGGCGTTGTCGACCTGGTGGGCTTCGCCTTCCAACAAGTAGAGTCAGGCACGAATACCCATGGCGAGCTACATCCTCAAGCGCCTGCTGCTGATGATCCCCACGCTGCTCGGCGTGCTGATCGTCACCTTTGCCGTGATTCAGTTCGTGCCGGGCGGACCGGTGGAGCAGCTGGTTTCCCAGCTCCAAGGCAGGGACTCGGGCGGGGAGGGCGCGGCTGCCAGCGGCGCCGGGTACCGCGGCCGCCAGGGGCTGGATCCGCAGCGCATCGAAGAAATCAAGGTGCTCTATGGTTTCGACAAACCTGCGCATGAGCGCTTCTGGACCATGCTGAAGTCGTTTGCGCGCTTCGATCTGGGCACCAGCTTCTATCAGCGCAAGGCCGTATGGGACCTGGTCAAGGAGAAACTGCCTGTCTCCATCAGCCTGGGCCTCTGGACCTTCTTCATCAGCTACCTCATCGCGGTTCCCCTGGGTGTGGCCAAGGCTGTGCGGGCGGGTTCGCGCTTCGACTTCGTCACCACGCTCATCGTGCTCATCGGCTATGCCATTCCGGGCTTCGTGCTCGGCGTGGCGCTGCTGGTGGTCTTCGGGGGAACGCTGCAATGGTTTCCGCTTCGGGGGCTGACCTCGCCCAACTGGGAGACCCTGAGTTGGGGCGCCCGCATCGTCGACTACCTGTGGCACATCGCCTTGCCGGTTTCGGCGATGGTGCTCGGCAGCTTTGCTGTCACGGCCATGCTGACCAAGAACTCCTTTCTCGAGGAAATCCGCAAGCAGTACGTGCTGACGGCCCGGGCCAAGGGGCTCACCGAACGGCAAGTGCTCTGGAAGCATGTCTTTCGCAACGCGCTGATTCCGATCATCACGGGCTTTCCGGCCGCGTTCATCGGCGCTTTCTTCACCGGGGCGCTGCTGATCGAAACGCTGTTCACGCTCGACGGCCTGGGCTTGCTGAGCTATGAAAGCGTGATCCGCCGCGACTATCCGGTGGTGCTGGGCACGCTGTACCTTTTCACGCTGATCGGGCTGGTGACCAAGCTGATCTCCGACCTTTGCTATGTCTGGGTCGATCCGAGGGTGAAGTTTGACTAGCGCGCCCGTCGTCACCTCGGTCAGCCCGCGCCTTCGCGCCTGGCGGCGCTTTCGCCGCAATCCGCTGGGCTTCTGGAGCCTTGTCGTCTTTTCGACGCTCGTGGTGCTGAGTCTCTTTGCGGAGGTGATTTCCACCGACAAGCCGCTGGTCGTGCGCTACGAAGGACAGACCTATTTCCCGGTGCTGCGCGACTACTCCGAGAAGACCTTCGGCGGCGATTTCGAAACGCCGGCCGATTACCTGGACCCCTTCATCCGTGATCGCATCACCGCAGGCGCCAACTGGGCGGTCTATGCGCCCAATCGCTACGGTCCGCGCACCCTCAACTACTTTGCAACGCAACCCAATCCGGCCGCGCCGTCGAGCGAGAACTTCCTGGGCTCCGACGACAGGGGGCGCGACCTGCTGGCGCAGTTGATCTACGGGTTCCGCGTCAGCGTGCTGTTCGCGCTGGCGCTCACCGCCATCGGGGTGCTGCTCGGCATCGTCACCGGTGCGGTGCAGGGGTTCTTCGGCGGCAAGACCGACCTGACGTTCCAGCGTTTCATCGAAATCTGGAGTTCCATGCCGGAGCTCTACCTGCTGATCATCTTCAGCGCGATCTTCACGCCCAGTGTCTCGTTGCTGCTCATTCTGTTGAGCATGTTCGGCTGGATGTCGCTCTCGGACTACGTGCGCGCCGAATTCCTGCGCAACCGCCAGATGGACTACGTGCGCGCCGCGCGCGCCCTCGGCGTGAGCAACATGCAGATCATGTGGCGCCACATCCTGCCCAACAGCATGGTGCCGGTCGTCACCTTTCTGCCGTTCCGCATGAGCGCCGCGATCCTTGCGCTCACCTCGCTCGATTTCCTGGGGCTGGGCGTGCCGCCCGGCACGCCGTCGCTGGGCGAACTGCTGAGCCAGGGCAAGGCCAACATCGATGCCTGGTGGATTTCGCTCTCAACCTTCGCCGTGCTGGTCGTCACGCTGATGCTCCTGACCTTCATGGGCGACGCGCTGCGCGATGCGCTCGATCCGCGGAAGGCCGACAAGTGAACGCCGCGGCAACGAACACTCCCTTGGTCGACGTGAAAGGCCTGCGCGTCTCTTTCAGCGGCAAGGAGGTGGTGCACGGCATCGACTTCCAGATTGCTGCCGGCGAAAAACTGGCGCTGGTGGGCGAGTCGGGCTCGGGCAAGACCGTCACGGCGCTCTCGCTGCTTCGGCTGGTGCAGAACGCCGAGTTGACCGGCGCCGCGAAATTCCTCGGCGCTGACGGGGCGTCGCAGAACGCGCGCGACCTGCTGGCCATCCCGGAGCGCGAGTTGCGCGGGATCCGCGGCAAGGAGATCGCGATGATCTTCCAGGAGCCGATGACGGCGCTCAACGCGCTCTACACCGTGGGCGACCAGATCGCCGAGGTGCTCGAGCTGCACGAGGGCCTGTCTGCCAAAGAAGCGCAGGCGGCGGCCGTCCAGTTGCTCGCCGACACCGGCATTCCCGAGCCGGCGCGGCGGGCCAGGTCGTTCCCGCACCAACTGTCCGGCGGCCAACGCCAGCGCGCCATGATCGCGATGGCGCTGGCCTGCAAGCCGCGCCTGCTGCTGGCCGACGAACCGACCACGGCGCTCGACGTGACCGTGCGCGCGCAGATCCTCGAACTGCTGGCCGAACTGCAACGCAAGTACGGCATGGCGGTGCTGCTGATCACCCACGACCTGAACCTGGTTCGCCGTTTCGCCGACCGCGTGGCAGTGATGGAAAGCGGCCACATCGTCGAGCAGGGCGCCGTGGCCGCCGTGTTCGACGCGCCGCAGCATGCCTACACCCGCAAGCTCATCGACAGCCATCCGACGCGCGATGTGGCCCCGGTGGCCGTTCGCCCGGATGCGGCGCCGGTGCTCCAGGCCGATGCCTTGCGCGTCGGCTATCCGGTCGTAAGACCCGGATTCGCCGGCTGGTTCCGCAGGGGCGAGTTCGTCGCTGTGCAGGGCGCCGATTTCCGCATCCTGCCGGGAGAAACGCTGGGTGTGGTCGGCGAGTCGGGGTCGGGCAAGTCGACGCTGGCGCTGGCGGCGCTCGGGCTGCTGAAGCACCAAGGGGTGCTGAAGGTGGGCGGCAAGGGCTGGGCGGTCGACCGTGCATCGGACCTGGCGCTTCGGCGCACGATGCAGGTCGTGTTTCAGGACCCGTTCTCCTCGCTCTCGCCGCGCATGACGGTCGAGCAGATCGTGGGGGAGGGGCTGCGGGTTCATGCGCCCCAACTCGATGCCCAGGCCCGCCGTGCCCGTGCGCTCACGGCGCTGGCCGACGTGGGTTTGACGGAGGCCCAGTTTCCCGCGCTGCTCGACCGCTATCCGCACGAGTTCTCGGGCGGGCAACGCCAGCGGCTGGCGATTGCCAGGGCGCTGATCGTCGATCCGCAACTGCTGGTGCTCGACGAGCCCACCAGCGCGCTGGACGTCACTATTCAGAAGCAGGTGCTGGGCCTGCTGCAGCGGCTGCAGCGGGAGCGCGGACTGAGCTACCTGCTGATCACGCACGACGTCGAGGTGATCCGCGCCATGGCGCACCAGGTCATCGTGATGAAGGACGGCGCCATCCTGGAAGCCGGGCCGGTCGAGCGCGTGCTGGATGCGCCCGAGCACCCCTACACACAGAAACTGGTGGCCGCCGCGCTGCTGGAATAGAACGAAGAAAGAACAAGAGATGTCGGGATACGGACAGGGCCGCCGCGGGGCCTGGCGCGCGGCGCTGGCCTGCATGGTCACGCTGGCGGTGGCCATGGGCCTCGGGCGCTTCGCCTTCACGCCCATGCTGCCCATCATGCTGGGCGAGGGGAAGCTGGAGCTCGCCGGAGGCGGGGTGCTGGCGTCGCTCAACTACCTGGGCTACTTTTTCGGCGCCGTGAGCTGCGCGGCCATCGGCATCAAGGCGTCGAGCATGGTGCGCGGCGGACTGATCGCCACGGCGGCCTTGCTGATCGGGATGGGCTTGTTCCACAGCTTCACGGGCTGGGGCATCCTGCGCGCGGCTGCCGGGGTGATGAGTGCCTGGGTCTTCGTGTTCGCATCGGGTTGGGGGATGCGGCGGCTGGCTGAAACGAACGCTCCGATGCTGGCCGGTGTGATCTACACGGGCCCTGGTATCGGCATCGCGATGACCGGGCTGCTGGGTGGTGCGCTCGGGCGCTGGGGATCGGAAGCAGGGTGGATCGGCCTGGGGCTGTTGGCGGTGGTGCTCATCGCTGTCATCTGGCGGGTTTTCGACGATGGCGAGGCGGCAACAGTGGCCGGCGCTGCCGCTGGCGCACCTGTCGCGGCCAGTGCCGCTGGCGGAGCTTCGGGGGCCGCTCGCAGCGACGCGATCTGGCTGGTTGCGCTTTATGGGCTTGCGGGCTTCGGCTACATCATCACGGCGACCTTCTTGCCGGTGATTGCACGCCATGCGCTGCCGGGGTCGTCCTGGCCCGACTTCTTCTGGCCGCTGTTCGGTGCGGCGATCATTCCGGGCGCGCTGATCGGCGCCCGCGCCCCGGCCCATTGGGACAACCGCTTGTTGCTGGCGGCCGCCTATGCGCTGCAGGCGCTCGGCGTGTTGCTGTCGGTAGCGTGGCCCACGGTCGTGGGCTTTGCATTCGGCAGTCTGCTGCTGGGCATGCCCTTTACCGCCATCACGCTTTTCGCGATGCGGGAGGCGCGTCGGCTGCGCGGCAACTCGGCGGCCGGGTTGATCGGCTACGCCACGGCGTCGTACGGGGTGGGGCAGATCATCGGGCCGCTGTTTGCGGCGCCGCTGGCCCAGCGCACCGGCTCGTTTCAGCTTCCGCTGCTGGTTGCGGCGGTGGCGTTGGCGCTCGGCGCGCTGCTGTTTGCGGTGGTCTGGTCGAAATCTCGCGCTTTGAAGGCCGCCTGAGCCCCAATGGCCCTTCATTTATCACACGAATAGCATATAATTCGAGGCTCACGACCAAACGGGCGGGTACCAACCGCCCGTTTTTTTTGGTCTATGCATTCTTGATCGTTCAATTCGCCACCGGGGATTCTTTGGCCCCGGCTGTCGGGATGAGGCGAATTCAGCGAATTCGGTAATTAATAAAGGCACTTTCGAACACGTGGCATTGCAGCAAGTAGTTGAACAAACCGTGGCCGGTCTCGGTTACGACCTGGTCGAAACCGAGCGTTCGGCCGGGGGATTGCTGCGCGTGACGATTGATTTGCCCTGGACGGCCCCCACCTCCGAAGCTGTGGCTGCCGGCGTGCCGGAGCCCTTCGTGACGGTCGAGGACTGCGAGAAGGTCACGCGCCAGTTGCAGTTCGCGCTGGAGGTTGAAAACGTCGAATACAAGCGGCTCGAGGTGTCCTCGCCCGGTATCGACAGGCCGCTGCGCAACGAGCAGGATTTCGAGCGTTTTGCAGGCCATGTGATCGACCTCACGCTCAAGGCGCCCATGGGTGCCGCGGCGGCGGGCCAGGTGTCGGCCACGCGCAAGAAGTTTCGCGGCACGCTGGAGCGTGTCGAGGGCGCCGACGGTGCCCGGGGATGGCAAATCGTCTGGAGCGATGCGCCCGAACCCAAGCCGGGTCAAAAAGTGAGCAAGAAGCGCGCGCCTGCACCGTTGCGGGCGCTGGGCTTTGTGCTGGACGAGCTGCGCGATGCGCGGCTCGCGCCGATTGTGGATTTCAAGGGCCGAAAGGCCAAAACCCAACCGGGTTTTTCGGATATTGACGACGGAACGAACGTTCCGGACTGACCAGAGGAGTGGTGGCATGAATCGCGAAATGTTGATGTTGGTGGATGCGATCTCGCGCGAGAAGAACGTCGAGCGCGACGTTGTCTTCGGCGCGGTCGAATCCGCACTGGCGCAAGCCACCAAGAAGCTCCATCAGGGCGATGTGGACATCCGTGTCGCGGTCGATCGCGACAGCGGCGACTACGAAACCTTCCGCCGCTGGCACGTCGTTCCGGATGAGGCCGGCCTGCAATTGCCCGACCAGGAAATCCTCCTGTTCGAAGCCAAGGAAGAAATGTCGGACATCGAGGTCGGCGAGTACATCGAAGAAGCGGTGGACTCGGTGCCTATCGGCCGCATCGGCGCCATGGCCGCCAAGCAGGTCATCCTGCAGAAGATCCGCGACGCCGAGCGCGAGATGCTGCTCAACGACTTCATGTCGCGCGGCGACAAGATCTTCGTGGGCACCGTCAAGCGGCTGGACAAGGGCGACATCATCGTCGAGGCCGGTCGTGTCGAAGGGCGCCTGCGCCGCAGCGAAATGATCGCCAAGGAAAACCTGCGCAACGGCGACCGCGTGCGGGCCATGATCATGGAGGTCGACCTGACGCTGCGCGGCGCGCCGATCATCCTGTCGCGCTCGGCGCCCGAATTCATGATCGAGCTGTTCCGCCAGGAAGTGCCCGAGATCGAACAAGGCCTGCTCGAAATCAAGAGCTGCGCCCGTGACCCGGGTTCGCGCGCCAAGATCGCCGTGCTCTCGCACGACAAGCGCGTCGACCCGATCGGCACCTGCGTCGGCGTGCGTGGCACCCGTGTCAATGCCGTCACGAACGAACTCGCCGGCGAGCGCGTCGACATCGTGCTGTGGAGCGAAGACCCGGCCCAGTTCGTGATTGGCGCCCTGGCCCCGGCCAACGTGTCCTCGATCGTGGTGGACGAAGAAAAGCACGCCATGGACGTGGTGGTCGACGAGGAAAACCTCGCTATCGCCATCGGCCGCGGCGGCCAGAACGTGCGCCTGGCTTCCGACCTCACCGGCTGGAAGATCAACATCATGGACGCCAACGAGTCCGCGCAGAAGCAGGCCGTCGAAACCGATGCCAGCCGCAAGCTTTTCATGGAAAAGCTCGATGTGGACGAGGAAATCGCCGACATCCTGATCGCCGAAGGTTTCAACAGCCTCGAAGAAGTCGCCTATGTGCCGATTTCCGAAATGCTGGAAATCGAAGCCTTCGACGAAGACACCATCAACGAGCTGCGCACGCGTGCCAAGGATGCACTGCTCACCATGGAAATCGCCAAGGAAGAAGGCGTAGAGACCCAGTCGGAGGTATCGCAGAACCTGCGCGACCTCGAAGGCCTGGACCCCGAGCTGATTCCCAAACTGGCCGAAGCGGGTGTGAACACCCGTGACGACCTCGCCGACCTCGCGGTCGATGAACTCACCGAGATCACCGGCCACAGCGCCGATGACGCCAAAGCCCTGATCTTGAAAGCCCGCGAACATTGGTTCGCCGGCCAAGAGTGACGGTCATGGAGGCACGAAACCAATATGTCCAGTACCACTGTCGCCGAGTTCGCGAACGAGCTCAAGAAGACTCCCGAAACCTTGCTTGACCAGCTCAAGAGCGCAGGCGTGCCCAAAGCGGCCGTCACCGATGCGCTCACCGAGGCTGACAAGCAGCGCCTGCTCGGCCACCTCAAGGCCAGCCACGGCACTGTCGAGCCGGAGCGCAAGAAGATCACGCTGACCAAGAAGTCGACCAGCGAGATCAAGCAGGCCGACGCCACCGGCCGCGCCCGCACCATCCAGGTCGAGGTGCGCAAGAAGCGCACCTTCATCCAGCGCGATGAAGGCCACCCGGCAACGCCCGAACACGCCCCGCAGGTCGCCGAAGCACGGGCAGCCGCGCCAGCCGTGCCTCACATCGACGAAGCCGAACTGGCCCGTCGCGAGGAAGAGGCACGTCGCCAGGCCGAGCTGATCCGCCGCCAGGAAGAAGAGCTGGTCGAAAAGCGCCGCCTGCGTGAAGAAACCGAAGCCCGCGAACGCGAGCAGGCCGAAAAGGCCGAGCGCGCGGAACAGGCCGAGCAGGAAGCCGCACGCGCCGCCGCCGAAAAGAAGGCCGCTGCCGCAGCCGCCGCAACGCCTGCCAAGGAAGCCGCCAAGCCGGTCGAGGCAAATGCCGCGGTTGTCGCCGCAGCCGCCGCCGAGCAGCTGGCCGCCGACACCAAGCTGGCCGCCCAGACCGCCGCCGCCCAGGCCAAGGAAGACGCGAAGGCCAAGGCCGCCGCCGAATCGAAGGCCCGTGCCGACGAGGAAGCCGCCCGCGCCAAGGACCTGGACGAGCGTCGCCGCAAGGCCCTCGCCGAAGCCGAAGCCATCCGCGCCATGATGAACGCACCGGCCCGCGTGCTGGTGCCGCACAAGGCGCCCGAGAAGCCGCAGCCCGAAAAGGCCGCGGTCAAGGGCACGTTGCACAAGCCGGCCACGCCGGCGGCACGTCCAGGCGCGCCCGCCGCTCCGGGTGCTGCTGCAGCCCCTGGCGCCGCCGGTGCCGGCAAGGAAGTCAAGTCGGCCAAGCTCTCGTCGAGCTGGGCTGGCGATCCTGCCAAGAAGAAGGAAATCAAGACCCGCGGCGATGCCAGCGGCGGTGTCGGTCGCGGCAACTGGCGCGGAGGCCCGCGCGGCCGCCGTGGCAACGACCGCGGGGGTCATGAAGACCACGCACCGGCCGCACCGGTCGAGGCACGCATCCTGGAAGTGCACGTGCCGGAAACCATCACGGTGGCCGAGCTCGCGCACAAGATGGCCGTCAAGGCCGGCGAAGTCATCAAGCATCTGATGAAGCTGGGCCAGATGGCGACCATCAACCAGTCGCTGGACCAGGACACCGCGATGATCCTGGTGGAGGAAATGGGTCACAACGCGGTGGTTGCCGCGCTGGACGATCCGGAAGCCTTCACCGACGAGGACGTGTCGGCGCAAACCGCAGAGCTTCTGCCGCGCGCCCCGGTCGTGACCGTCATGGGTCACGTCGACCACGGCAAGACCTCGCTGCTGGACTACATCCGCCGCGCCAAGGTTGCAGCGGGCGAAGCCGGCGGCATCACGCAGCACATCGGTGCCTACCACGTCGAAACCGAACGCGGCATGGTGTCGTTCCTCGACACCCCGGGTCACGAGGCGTTCACCGCCATGCGTGCCCGCGGTGCGCAGGCTACCGACATCGTGATTCTGGTGGTGGCGGCCGACGACGGCGTCATGCCCCAGACCAAGGAAGCCATCAAGCACGCGAAGGCGGCGGGTGTGCCGATCGTGGTTGCGATCAACAAGGTGGACAAGCCCGACGCCAACCTGGACCGCGTGAAGCAGGAACTGGTGGCCGAAGAGGTCGTGCCCGAAGAGTACGGCGGCGATGTGCCGTTCGTGCGGGTGTCGGCCAAGACGGGCGAGGGCATCGACGACCTGCTCGAGCAGGTGCTGCTGCAGGCCGAAGTGCTGGAACTCAAGGCGCCGGTGGATGCCGCTGCCAAGGGCCTGGTCATCGAAGCGCAACTCGACAAGGGCCGCGGCCCGGTCGCGACGGTGCTGATCCAGTCGGGCACGCTGAAGGCGGGCGACGTGGTGCTTGCCGGTTCGACCTATGGCCGCGTGCGCGCCATGCTGGACGAGAACGGCAAGACCATCAAGACCGCGGGTCCTTCGATTCCGGTCGAGATCCAGGGCCTGACCGAAGTGCCGCAAGCGGGCGACGAGTTCATGGTGATGGCCGACGAGCGCCGTGCGCGCGAAATCGCCACCTACCGTGCCGGCAAGTTCCGCAACACGAAGCTGGCGAAGGCCCAGGCCGCGAACCTGCAGAACATGTTCACCGACCTCTCGGCCGGCGAAGTGCAGACGCTGCGGATCATCATCAAGGCCGACGTGCAAGGCTCGCAGGAAGCACTGGCCCAGTCGCTGCTCAAGCTGGCGACCGAGGAAGTCAAGGTCCAGATGGTGTACGCCGGCGTCGGCGGCATCAGCGAAAGCGACATCAACCTCGCCATCGCCTCCAAGGCCATCGTGATCGGTTTCAACGTGCGTGCCGATTCCGGTGCGCGCAAGCTGGCCGAGAACAACGGCGTGCAACTGAACTACTACAGCATCATTTACGACGCCGTGGACGAGATCAAGATTGCGATGTCGGGCATGCTGGCACCGGAGCGCCGCGAAGAGATCATCGGCTCGGCCGAGATCCGCACGGTGTTCGTGGCTTCGAAGATCGGTACGGTCGCAGGTTCGTACGTCACTTCGGGCTCGGTCAACCGCAGCGCGCATTTCCGCCTGCTGCGCGACAACGTGGTGATCTACACCGGCGAAGTCGACTCGATCAAGCGCATGAAGGACGATGTCCGCGAAGTCCGCGAAGGTTTTGAGTGCGGTATCAAGCTCAAGAACTACAACGACATCAAAGAAGGCGATCAGCTCGAATTCTTCGAAATCAAGGAGATCGCGCGTACGTTGTAACGCGCGCCGCGATATCGAGCTCATTGCCGCGTTGCAGCCGTCTTGCCGTACTTGAAGTACTGTCTGCGACGGCGCGCCTTGCACTGAGCCCGATCTCGCGACGCTAGTGATTGATCAAATGCCCAAAAGAAAAGCTGCCACTCCCAACCGCGCGTTCAAGGTCGCCGATCAGATCCAGCGTGATCTGACGGAACTGATCGCGCGCGAGTTGAAGGACCCGCGCGTGGGCATGGTCACGGTCCAGGCGGTCGAGGTCACGCCCGACTATGCGCACGCGAAGATCTACTTCAGCATGCTCACGGGCGACGTTGAAGAGACCACCGCAGCGCTCAACCAGGCTGCAGGGTTCCTGCGCAACGGCCTGTTCAAGCGCCTCCACATCCACACCGTGCCGACGCTGCACTTCCTGTTCGACCGCACCACCGAGCGTGCGGCCGACATGAATGCGCTGATCGCGCAGGCCGTCGCTTCGCGTTCGAAAGACGACTAGCGATGAATGCGCCACGCACAAGGGTGCAGCGGCGCCCTGTGCATGGGGTGTTGTTGCTCGACAAACCGCTGGGACTTTCCAGCAACCAGGCCCTGCAAAAGGCCAAGTGGTTGCTGCGTGCCGAAAAAGCGGGCCATACCGGCACGCTCGATCCACTGGCCACCGGCGTCTTGCCGCTGTGCTTCGGCGCGGCCACCAAGTTCAGCCAGTTGCACCTCGACGCCGACAAGACCTACGAAGCCACGGCACGCCTGGGCATCAAGACCTCGACCGGCGACGCCGAGGGTGAGGTGATTGCCGAGCGCCCGGTGCACGTCACCGCTGACGACCTTGCCCGCGCCGAGGCGCAGTTCACCGGCCCGATCCGCCAGGTTCCGCCGATGCACAGCGCCCTCAAGAAGGACGGCAAGGCGCTCTACGAATACGCCCGCGAAGGCATCGAGATCGAACGCGCGCCGCGCGACGTGGTGATCCATGCATTGAAGATCACGCAGGCCGCTTCCGAATCGGCGGGCAACGCCATCCGCATCGTGGCTTCCGTGAGCAAGGGCACCTACATCCGCACGCTGGGCGAAGACATCGGCGAGGCGCTGGGCTGCGGCGCGCACCTCACATCGCTGCGCCGAACGGCCACCGGCGGTTTCGGCGTGGCGCAGTGCATCACGCTCGAGGCGCTCGAAGCCATGGGCGAGGAAGAGCGGCTGGCGCAGTTGTTGCCTGCCGAATCCCTGGTCGAGGGCCATACGGGCGTCACGCTCGGCAGCGAAGATGCGGGGCGCTTTCTGTCCGGCCTGCGCCGCCGTGGCGCCTGGCCCGATGCCGACCACGTGGCGGTGTTCGGCGACACGCCGCCCGCCTTTTTGGGGACGGCGCACATCGCCGCCAACGAACTGATCCCGGGGCGCTTGCTGAACCCCATCGAAATTCAGCAAATTCTTTTGAACGCACAACAGACCGAAGCGACACCATGAGTACCAAGCAAATCCGCAATATCGCCATCATTGCCCACGTGGACCATGGCAAGACCACCATGGTTGACCAGCTGCTGCGCCAGTCCGGCACCTTCGCCGACCACGAGAAGGTGGTCGACACGGTGATGGACAACAACGCCATCGAAAAGGAACGTGGCATCACGATCCTGGCCAAGAACTGCGCCGTGACCTGGGAAGGCACGCACATCAACATCGTCGACACCCCGGGCCACGCGGACTTCGGCGGTGAAGTGGAACGCGCGCTGTCGATGGTCGACGGCGTGGTGCTGCTGATCGACGCGCAGGAAGGCCCGATGCCGCAGACGCGCTTCGTGACCAAGAAGGCGCTGGCCCTGGGCCTGAAGCCGATCCTGGTCGTGAACAAGGTCGACAAGCCCGGCGCGAACCCCGACAAGGTGGTCAACGCCGCCTTCGACCTGTTCGACAAGCTCGGCGCGACCGACGAACAGCTCGACTTCCCGGTGGTTTACGCCTCGGGCATCAACGGCTGGTCTTCGCTCGAAGAAGGCGCTCCCGGCGAGCAGTGGGGTCCCGACATGTCGGCCCTGTTCAACACCATCCTGAAGCACGTTCCGGCGCAAAAGGGCGACCCTGAAGCGCCGCTGCAGCTGCAGATCTCCGCGCTCGACTTCTCGACCTTCGTCGGCCGCATCGGCGTGGGCCGTATCAGCCAGGGCACGCTGCGTCCGATGATGGACGTGGTGGTCATGGAAGGTCCGGACGGCAAGGCCGTCAAGGGCCGCGTCAATCAGGTGCTGACCTTTCAGGGCCTGGACCGCGTGCAGACCAACGAAGCCGGCCCGGGCGAAATCGTGCTGATCAACGGCATCACCGACATCGGTATCGGCGTGACCGTGACCGACCCCACCAACCCGGCGCCGCTGCCGATGCTCAAGGTCGACGAACCGACCCTGACCATGAACTTCTGCGTGAACACCAGCCCGCTGGCCGGCCGCGAAGGAAAATTCGTCACCAGCCGCCAGATCTGGGACCGCCTGCAAAAGGAACTGCAGCACAACGTCGCGCTGCGCGTGAACGAGACCGACGAAGAAGGCATCTTCGAAGTGATGGGCCGCGGCGAACTGCACCTGACCATCCTTCTGGAAAACATGCGCCGCGAAGGCTATGAAATGGCCGTGTCGAAGCCGCGCGTGGTGTTCCGCACCGTCAACGGCGAGAAGCACGAACCCATCGAGCTGGTGACCGCCGACATCGAAGACCAGCACCAGGGCGGCGTGATGCAGGCCCTGGGCGAGCGCAAGGGCGAACTGGTCAACATGGAACCGGATGGCCGCGGCCGCGTGCGCCTGGAATACCGCATTCCGGCGCGTGGCCTGATCGGCTTCACGAACGAATTCCTGAACCTGACGCGCGGCTCGGGCCTCATCAGCAACATCTTCGACAGCTACGAGCCGCACAAGGGCGACATCGGCAGCCGCAAGAACGGCGTGCTGATCTCCATGGACGACGGTGAAATCTTCACCTACGCCCTGGGCAAGCTGGACGACCGCGGCCGCATGTTCGTGCGCGCCAACGACCCGGTGTACGAAGGCATGATCGTCGGCATCCACAGCCGCGACAACGACCTGGTGGTGAACGCCACGCGCACCAAGCAGCTGACCAACTTCCGTGTCTCGGGCAAGGAAGACGCGATCAAGATCACGCCCCCGATCGAACTCACGCTCGAATACGGCGTGGAATTCATCGAGGACGACGAGCTGGTCGAAATCACGCCCAAGAGCGTGCGCCTGCGCAAGCGTTTCCTGAAGGAACACGAGCGCAAGCGCGCCGGCCGCGACACGTCGATGGGCTGATAGCCTTTCTCACGCTCAGCGGCTTTTCGCACCCTCATGCGCCTGACGCACGGCGGCGCCGTCTGGCTGATGGTCGTCGTGACCCTGATGTGGGCCACGGCGGGCGTCGTCACACGGCACCTTGCACAGGCGCACAGTTTCGAGATCACCTTCTGGCGCAGCCTCTTCACGATGCTGGCGCTGCTGGTGATCTTGCCGCTTTGGCGGGGACGTGCCGTGTTCGCGCAACTTCGCAGCGGCGGGCGCGAACTCTGGATTTCGGGCGTCTGCTGGGCTGTGATGTTCACGGCGTTCATGGTGGCGCTCACCCTGGCTTCGACGGCCAGCGTGCTGGTCACGATGGCGCTCGGGCCGCTGCTCACCGCGCTGGCCGCGCGCATTTTCATCGGTCACCGCCTGCCTGCGCGCACCTGGGCGGCCATCGTCGTGGCGGGCCTGGGGATCGGCTGGATGTACGGCACGCAGCTGATGCAGGGCGGCGGCGGCGGCGCGGGCGGCTCGCTGCTGGGAACGTTGGTGGCGCTCTGCGTGCCGCTGGCCGGGGCCACCAACTGGACCGTCGTGCAGCATGCGCACGCCAAGGGGCATGACATCGACCTGGTTCCCGCCGTGCTCATCGGCGCGGTGCTCAGCGCCTTGCTGACCTTGCCTTTCGCCTTGCCGTTTCAGGCGAGTGCGCCCGATCTCGGCCTGCTGGCGTTTCTCGGCGTGTTCCAGCTCGCGATTCCCTGCGTGCTGTCGGTGCTGTGCGCGCAGGTGCTGAAGGCGCCCGAGGTGGCCTTGCTGGCGTTGCTCGAAGTGATCTTCGGCATTGCGTTGGCCTGGCTTGGCGCGGGTGAAGAGCCCGCCGCGAGCGTGCTGACGGGCGGGGCGCTGGTGATCGGCGCGCTGGGTTTCAACGAACTGCTGGCGCTGCGCGGGCGCCGCGCCACGGTCGTCGACAACGCACTGCCGGGCGCGCACTAGTGTCCTGTCCCGTTAATTCGCCCGCATAGGCGGGTGAGTTTTTCGAGGATCGAATTGGCCGTTGCTGTCCATGTGAACGGCTTGCAGTTCT